>JAYTVB010000015.1:0-21756 GCA_043744235.1 Cyclobacteriaceae bacterium
TAACCACAAAAATGACCTTTAAAACCTTCACTTTTGGGAGACAACTTAGGGTGGTCAGTTTGGCCCGGAATTAGGTGGTCAATTACACCGGAATTTCCAACCTGGCAACAGTGACCCCAAAGTATTCGTTACCATTCTTATTTACGACAGAAATTATAACCTCCTCGATTTCACCTACAGCCAATTAAGCGCCACCGGGGTGATGAATGCCTCTTACACTGCCAAAGAGGGCGGCTATGCCTATCTTTATGTGAGTAATGAGCATCCCACCCAGGTGGATGTATACTTTGATGATATTTCAATGAGCTATACGCCAAGCAGGATTATTCAAAGCAATGAGTACTACCCTTTTGGTGCACAGACCGCGCGGAGCTGGACTAGGGAAAATGCCGCACCCAATAACTTTCTTGGCAATGGCGGCACGGAGTACAATGCAACATATTCTCAGTATGATTTGGATTTTCGCAACTACGATCCCATCCTGGGGAGGCTGAACCAGGTGGATCCGATGAGCCATAATTATGGCGGAATGAGTCCCTATCATTTCAGTTTCAACAATCCAGTAACTTTTGTTGATCCTTCGGGCGCATCTGCAGACAATCCTTCAAGTTGGGCCGGGGGGCCATATGAGGCAGGGACGCCCTGGTCGCATAATTGGATGACTGGAAGGCCGGCCAACCAGGAAGGTCATGGAGAAGTTGCGATTCGGCTGTTCTGGAATGAGGTAAATGCTTTACGGGAGGCTGCTTATGGAGGTGGGTCGAAGGAGGAATTTGTCGTCCAATATGGGGCAACCTACGAATTCTGGATGAGGGGTAAGGACTATACAAATAAGGATGATGGTAGTGAAGTCTTTAATCTCCAGGGGTATTTTCTAAAACCCGTTTTCAAAGCCACAATTAGCCAAAGGAATTCCAGTGCTTCGTATGACTTCGAGTTCGCGGATAATTTAACAGTGGACGGGAAGCCTACATTGGGGTCAACAACCTTGGACAGAAGTCGATCAAGCTATAGTAATGGTCAGATCACATTCCATTTCAATGTGAAGTTTGATAATGTATTGTTTACGAAGGAATTTGTCGAGAAGAATGGAGAAAATTATTGGAGAGCGGTTGTTGCCCACGAACGTGGACATATGGAACAATTTATGTATTTGGGAGCTAGCGCTAACGCCCAGATATTCAATTCAGGATTGAATGGAGATGATCTTGAAAGACTGTTCTTAAACATAATGGATACAACCGAAGCAGCTTGGTTCAGAATGAATAACGACCCTGGACATAGTGATGCAAACAAAAGGGCGCAGAAATTCTTAGCGTCTCAATATTGGGACTTCCTAAGCACTCCCCCAAAATACTAACTATGAACAAACTAATTTTTCTCCTGCTAATTATTTTATCAGTTCGATCTTTTAGTCAAACCAGGCCGGAGTCGGTTGAAAGAAAAAATTACGATTGCTGGGCCTCCATTGACCATATCATTAATATCTACTCTGATTCCTTGAACTTTTGTTCAATAGGGCGGCTTCCGGACTTTATTTATGAAGTAAATTTAGACCATTCATTGATTGGATTTAGTCGTGATTGTTTTATCAGACCGCAGTTTATTTCTTTTAGGCGGGCAATTTTAGAGAGGGTAGTTAATGAGGAGGTATTAAATGCAGTTGCTAAATCAAAGGATGCGAGGCTTGATGAGATTTACAATCCTCACGAACTTGAGCGAACCAAAAAGGAGCATCCATCAATCCATGGTTCAAACTATCCAGAATTGCCTTATATGAAATACAGTACCAAACAATTGGCCGAGATGAGACTAAAAGAATTACTTAAGACCAAGAGGCTCTTAAAGAAACAGTAGAGTCCTGTTAGGGCCGAGACGACGGATTACGAACAATTTTTGAAAGAGCATATCCGGACTCCCTACTTTTTTGTACTAATTGAAGAAAATAGTGTCTATAAAAAGGATTGGAGATACTTAATTCTACACTGCGCGCAGTGTCTTGAAATACTCCTTCGCGAATCTTTCTTTGGAGTCGCTACCTATGTTTACATACCTGGGGAAGGATCTTGAATTGATAGAGTGTCCGCTATACGCCTTTACCAAAGCCTCGGGCATGCCCGCACCTAGTTTATCGGTGATCCCGGAAGCCCTCATTTGATGCATCGTGATAGTTTTCCATTGAGGTAGCTTGATAAAAGAATCATCCTTTTGTATCTGGACCTCTTCCGAGAAAATAGGGAACTTCTTTGCAATGGCTTTCAGGATGATGGAAATACCCCTGATATCAAGCACTGGAAGCGGCCTTCCGCAATGCGCTATGTTTCTTTCGAAGATTTCACCAAGCAAGGCCGGAATGGGGACATCAATGATTAATCTTGAACTGTTCCTGGTCTTGTGAGGCCTGTACTTGATCCACGGGCTGCCATTCCTCGAGTATAGATTGTCGATTGTGAATAGAGACATATCCTTAACACGTGGATTAATGAGCAGAGCGGTAATGCCATAGTCCAACACAGTAAGTTGTTTTCCTTTGCACCCTGACCTTATTAGCTTATAATTTGAAAGTAAGAACTGAACTTGTGCATGCGTTAGGACAACAACCTCTTTTTCAACGTAGTTTATTGTAAAGCCCTGAAGCAGTTTTCCAAAATCCATGTCGTGACGGATGCCAATCACCTTGATAATATTTCTGATGGATGAGAGATGTGCCCAAACGGTTGAAATCTGCCGCCCCCTCATGACAAAGGCTTTGACCTCACTGGTGAACCTTTCATAGATTAGACTGGCTGATGAAGATCCTGGATGTACAAGGGTGAAATTGAAATCAATGTTTGATTGCCGCGCAAGGGTGATTACCCTTGTCATGTTGTTTTTCGTCGCCTCGGTAATTGACATTCCACTTTTCTTGTTTTGAATAAGGTTGTTATTGAGGAGGTTCTCATATTCGTTCAGTGCGGACCTGAAGGTCAGGTCCTCGGGCGTTGACTTACTTTCTATTTCTCCGGTACCAAATGTTGAATTCCTGCTAAAGCATTTGGTTAAGTCTATTTCGCACAGTGAATTGGGGTGTTTCATGGTGTATGTGATCGGTATCTCTCTCTTGCCAGGTCCGTTCACGGGGAATTGGGACTTACGGATGGCTATTGATTATCCAGGCTAAGCCACACCCACAGCCTTCATCTGAACCGTGGTATTCTGGCGGTCGGCCGTTGGCCCTTTCCAAATTTTCCCTATCTTCGTATTACCATTTTTTAAACTTATGCTAAAGCGACTACCCCCGGCCTTTAGAAACTTCTATTTCGTGTCGGGCTTTTCATTCCTGGTGTGGATGATCTTCCTGGATTCCAACGACCTCATCAACCGGTTTCGCCTCACGGCCAAGCTGGGTTCACTGGAGGATGAAAGGGAATACTACCAGGAAAAAATCATGGAAGTGGAGAAAGACCGTGCCGAGTTAATGGGCACCACCGAATTGCTGGAAAAATTTGCCCGGGAGAAGTACCTGATGAAGAAGCCAACGGAAGACCTCTTTATTATCCAGGAGAAATGAAATACACCCTATCCATTTTGCTCGTGTTGCTGAGTCTGCAGGCATTCGCTCAGTGGGGCGAAGAAGAGATGAGTGACAAGCCTCCTTTCAGGGAAAGAATATTTGTGGGAGGTGGAATTGGAGGAGGATTTGGCTCTACCGTCGATTATTTTTCCATTTCCCCGATCATCGGTTACAAATTGACGGAGAAACTCGTCCCCGGTGTCAGCCTGATGTACCGCTACACCAACAACAAGTATTATACGCCGCACATATCCACGTCAGATTATGGCATCAGCCCATACCTGCGCTACATGCTGGGGAACGGCATATTCCTGCATACGGAATACGAATACCTTAACTATGAATACCCGATAACTCCGACAGAGACGGTTCGAAAAGGCTATGGCAGTTTTCTGGCGGGCGGCGGTTTTTTTCAGCCCTTTGGAAGACGCGCCGGCTTTTACGCAACAGTCCTTTACAATTTTTCCTATTCGAATAACGGATACTATCCTTACAGCAGCCCGGTGATCTACCGTATGGGCATCACGGCTGGATTCTAGAGTTCAAGGGAAAATTTCTTACCCAGTTCCTTCAGGTCTTCAACCACTTTGTGATTAAGCGGAATCCCGGCCTTCAGGCGTACCGCTTCACTTTCTCTTTCAGGATCTCCGGGGATGATCACGCGTTCCCTGCCTTCTGCAGTCTTCGCAGAACGGAAGCGTGAGATCCAATTGTCCATGTGATGCTTGAAATCATCGGCTGGCCGAAAAGCGTCAACACGCATAGCGCCAAAAAAATGACCGATGCCCGCACCAACCGGGTCGCTGGGCGGTGCGAGGAAGCTGACGAAAGGTGGTACCCATGGTCCGTAGTTGGCGCCGGAAAGCACCGCGGAGAAAATATCCACCCAGGCACCCAGGCAAAATCCTTTATGACTCCCATGCTCGTAGTCGCTGCCCAGCGGGATTAGCGCCCCACCTTGTTTTAATTCGTCGGGGTTGGTCGAAGGGGTTCCGTCTTTTTTCTGGATCCAGCCTTCCGGTGCATCCTTGTGCTTGCGCTGCAGGATTTCGAGCTTGCCGTTGGCAGCAGTTGTTGTGGCAAAGTCGGCGACGAAAGGGGGTTGCGTGCCGGCGGGGATGGCAACACAAATTGGATTCGTACCGAGTAAACGCTCAACGGAAAAAGTCGGCGCCACCAGTGGACTGGCGTTGGTCATGGCCATGCCGATCATGTCATGGGCGAGGGCCTTCATGGCATGATGTCCGGCAATGCCGAAGTGATTGGAATTTCTCACGGCCACCCATCCCGTGCCGCAGGTTCTTGCTTTGGCGATCGCCACTTCCATGGCGAAGGGGGCGACGACTAGCCCAAGTCCCGAATCGCCGTCCACTACCGCGGTACTCGGTGTTTCATGAACGATCTTGATATCGGGGTTGCTGTTGATGCGTTTGGCGTCCCATAACCTGACGTATCCACTAAGCCTGGCAAGTCCATGAGAGTCAATGCCGCGCAGGTCGGCGCCCAGCAATACATCCGCAGCCTGTTTGGCATGGTCAGGGGAACAGCCCATTTTGAGAAAAACATCGTGGGCGAACTGAAGCAGGTGAGGATAGGGGAGCGTAACGTCTTTCATCGGGCAAAAATAAGGAACGAAAATGGTCCCTTAAGTGACTATTTTTATAGGGGAATCCGGTATGGAAAACGCAACTATTCTGCATCCTACCATAAAAATTAAAGTTATGAACACCAAACAGTTTGTACCGAAGGTCCTGGCAGTCATCCTGGCAGGGCTTTCCACCCTTGTTTTCGCCCAGACCGAAAAACCTGTCGAATCCAGAATTACCTCCGTTACCGTCTTCCTGGCCAAAGCACAGGTAACCCGTGAGGCGAAAGCGCGCCTTGAGGCGGGTAAAACCAGCCTGGTTTTCACCGGGCTCACCTCTCAACTGGACCCGCAGAGCATCCAGGTAGCAGGTAAGGGAAGCTTCATCATCCTGGGCACCAGCCATAGGCAGAATTTCCTCAGCGACCTGAATACACCGAAGGCCTTGCGGGTGCTTAGGGACAGCCTCGGGTATTTTCAGAAACAAATCGCGCTGGAGCAGAGCCAGAAGGAAATATTGAACCGTGAGGAACAGATGCTCCTGAGCAATCAGAAGATCGGGGGCACCAACCAGAATCTTACGGTGGCGGAACTGAAGGCCATGGCTGATTTCTACCGCGGCAGACTGGGTGACATTGTAACTAACCGAATGAAGGAAGATGACAAAATTAAACGGCTGAATGAGCGGATGATGAAAGTCCAGCAGCAAATTAATGCGCAGAATGAATTGTACAGCCGCAATACCAGCGAGATCGTGGTGAGCGTTTCTGCCGATGCGTCAACTCCGGCAGAACTCACCGTCAATTATGTGGTGGCCAACGCGGGCTGGTACCCGGTGTACGACCTCAGGGCAATCAATACCAAGAGCCCGGTTCAGCTGAACTACAAGGCCAATGTCTTCCAGGGAACGGGCGAAGAATGGAAGAATGTTCAGATAAAGTTGTCAACGGCCAATCCAAACCAGAGCGGACTAAAGCCTGAATTGTCAGCCTGGTACCTTGATTTCTATCAGCCGGTTATTGCCTACGCTGCCATGTCTTATGAAAAGAGGGCTGCCCGGTCTGACATGCCCGCAGCTGCCAAAAGCGAAGACCTGGAGGAAGATACGGCCATTGCCCAAAGAGTGGGTGACTATGTGACCACCATTCAGACTTCCCTGAACACTGAATTCAATATTGCCCTCGCTTACACCGTAGCATCTTCCAACCAGCCGACCATGGTGGACATTGCCTCGCATGAGATGAAGGCCAGCTACCAATATTCCGTAGCCCCCAAGCTGGACCTGGATGCTTTCCTGATGGCCAGGGCCGCGGGCTGGGAAGAGTTCAGCCTGCTGCCGGGAGAAGCAAACATATTCTTTGAAGGTACTTTTGTCGGTAAATCATTTATTGATCCCAATTCCATCAAGGACACCCTTTCGGTTTCCCTCGGACGCGACAAGCGCATTGTGGTGAAACGTGAAAAGGTAAAAGATTTTACTTCACGAAAAGCCATTGGAAGCAATCTGCGGGAGACATCGGCGTATGAGATCTCCGTGAGAAACACAAAGCAGGAGCCCATCCGGATCGTGGTGGAAGACCAACTGCCGGTTTCACAAAACAGCCAGATCGAAGTGACGATGATTGATGCCGGGGGTGCGGCTTACAATAAAGAGATAGGCAAGCTGAGCTGGAGTTGGAACCTCGCATCGAATGACTCAAAGAAGACCACCTTCAAGTTTGAGGTGAAGTATCCGAAGGATAAGCAGATTAGTGGTCTGTAATACTGGCCACAGATTGCACAGATTAACACAGACTACCTGTGGAAATCCCTGCCTGCTGCAGGCAGGGATTTCCTGGTTTTAGACTGGGACTGTGGCTAACCTTTTTGGCAGCGTTTTTTTCTAGTCCCCACTTTCCTATTTTTAGGGATGCTCCGAAAGGTCTTTCCAGCCCTGCTTGTTTTGATACTGCCCTTTGCCGGCTACAGCCAGGTTATCAATACGGCCACCATGGACACGGTTGAGACCACAATGATCGGTCATGTGGGCCTGGGCGGCTATGTGGATTCATACTACAGTTATAATTTCAGCAGGCCAACCGATGGGGAAAACCCCTATTTTGTTTCATCCGCGAGAAACAATGAACTAACCATCAACCTGGCATACGTTGACGTGCGGTACCGCTCCACAAAAATGAGGGTGCGGTTTGTCCCGGGGTTTGGGACGTACATGGATGCAAACTACAAGAACGAACCGGGCTCTCTGAAAAATATGGTTGAGGCCAGCGTGGGTGTCATCGTTTCGGCCAAAAGGAGGATTTGGCTTGATATCGGCGTATTGGGTTCCCCGTATACAAACGAAAGTGCTATTTCAAAAGACCACCTCATGTACATGCGCTCATTCGCGCCGGAAAATGTTCCGTACTATGTTACAGGTGCCAGGCTATCGGTGCCGGTCAGCAAGAAGGTAAATGCATACCTGTATGTGTTGAATGGCTGGCAGGTCATCCAGGACAACAACAAGGGTAAATCGCTGGCAACTCAATTGGAATACAGGCCAAACAATAACCTGCTGTTAAACTGGAATACCTATTTGGGGGACGAGCGTTCTTCCGAGCACCCGGACTACAGGATGAGGATATTCAACGATTTCTACTGCATATACAAACCGCCGGGAAAGTTCTCGGCTACCTCCAGTTTTTATTTTGGATACCAGCAGCGAAACGGCACGTCTACTACCTCATGGTGGCAAGCCAACCTGATCGGTAGTTATGCCTTCAATTCCATTGTATCATTGTCCGGCAGGATAGAACACTTCAATGATTTGCAGGGTGTGCTGGTTAAGACCATTACCGGAGCGCCCGGATTCGAGGCCTCCAGTACGGGGGCGTGTCTGAATTTCCGGCTACACAAAATGGCGCTCCTCAGGTTTGAGGCCAGAAGGTTTTTTGCCAAAGACAACGTGTACTTTGATGAAAACGACAGCCCCACCAATGTCAGTACTGTAATAGCGGGAAGCCTTACCGCGTGGTTCTGATCTTCACCGCGGTCGCCACATCCTGAAGAAATACCCCACCTCAAAGAGGACCAGGTCGTTGTCACGGCTGTCGTTGTCAAACTGGTAAGCAAGATAGAGCGGCAGGTTGCGCCCCTGGTTCAGGGCATAGTAGACAATGCCTGTAGCGAGCCCATAGCCTTCACCCGAACCCTGAAAGTAGTCCGCCACAAGCTCAAGGTGATTGTTGAGCCGGTGTTCGATGCCGGCTATCAAGCCGTATGTTGATGATTCGAAGTTACCGATGTATTTTCCATATGCCCCGATCATAAACCGGGTATACTCCTTTGGTCCTTCCTGGTGTGAGATGCCGATGAAATCATAAATGATGTTTTTGCCTGGTGTGTTCTCTGTAAAATAGATACTGCTCCAGCTTCCAGGTGACATGCTGATGGTCAAATTACCTTTTTGATAGAGATTGGCTTTCCATTTGGTGGCCAGCACGACGCGGTTGGGGTCCTGTGGATGGTCACTGTTGAACCAGGTGTTGGCCCCCACCTCAAGAAATTTGGTGGCCTGTACCGAAAGTCGGAGGACCGACGCGTTAACCGTTGAATTTCCCTTCAAACTCTGGTAGCGGTCAAATTCCGCATAAGCATTCCCCACTTCACCCAGCATATCGGGGTTGGGCATGTTGAAGAAAGAAATCTGTCCGACGGAAGCCAGGGGAATTAGAAAAATCAGATAAGGCAAAAGCTTCATGGAAGTCATTTAAGTGATGTCAACACGCCTTCCTTAAGTGAATAGGTCGAAACCCTGACCTGATGAAAAGGAAATTGCGAAAGCAGGAATTTGATCAGGCAGCACGCCACCACGATCATGTCGACGCGCATTTCAATCATTCCCGGTATCTTCAAACGTTCCGCGCGGTTCTTGCAAATCAGTTCTGCATAGATTTCGTCAAATGCCTGGAGGGTCAATGGAGTCTCGGGTGTCTCGGCGTACGGCATATGGTTTCTGACACAATAGATCTCACTTAGGGTATCGAACGTTCCCGACGAACCGACCATCACATACGGCTGGTGTATGCGCATTTGCTGAAACAAAGGCTCAAGCGAAACCCTGAGAAAATCATTGAGCGACGCTATTTCCGCTGGTGTGATGGGATCGTTCTGCTGGTATTTTTCCAGCAGGCGCTGCGCCCCGACGTCAAAGCTATGCTTCCAAACCAAATGGTCCTGGTTGGCGATGATGAATTCTACGCTTCCCCCGCCAATATCAATGATCAGGGATTTGTCTTTGCCCAGGTCGACAGCCGAGCGAACACCGAAATAAATGTATTCAGCTTCCTGGTCGCCTGAGATCAGCCTCACATCGATACCGGTTTCCGTCCTAATCAGGTGTGCCACCGCTTCTCCATTGCCTGCGCTGCGGAGCGCGCTGGTGCCGATAGCCCTGGTCTGAGTCACATTCCAGTCATTCATGGTCTTCCGAAAGCTCCTCAGGCAGGTCAATGCTCTTTCGATGGCTTCGGGGGTAATGATGCTCCGGTTGATGCCTCCCATCCCGATTTTTACAGGCTGTTTTTCTCTGTGCAGGATGACGGGTCTTTCAGCGCCGGTGCGTTCGGCGATCAGCAAGTGAAAGGTATTGGTGCCCAGGTCAATGATGGCAATTCTCTCCTTCAAAGGTGTCATCCGCAGCAGGATTTAAAGGCGATTTCCGGAGAAGGCAAGTTAGCATATCGGTACAAACAATAACTATATTTGAATCCTCAACCACACCGTATGAGTCAGTCAGCAGATCCAGTTAACGAGAAATTTAAAGAGCTCGATCGTAAGAATAAGGAGGCCCTTCTGGGCGGAGGCGAGAAACGCATAGAGCAGCAGCACAAAAGGGGAAAACTCACCGCCCGTGAGCGTGTCTCTCTCCTGCTGGACGAAGGTTCCTTTGAGGAAATGGGCAAATTTGTCACCCACCGCAGCAAGGATTTCGGACTTGATAAAGAGCATTACCTTGGTGATGGCGTCGTAACCGGCTATGGTACAATAGATGGAAGGCTGGTCTATGTTTTCTCCCAGGACTTCACGGTTTTCGGCGGCTCACTTTCTGAAACCCACGCCGAGAAGATTGTTAAGATCATGGACCTGGCCATGAAGAATGGTGCGCCTGTGATCGGTCTCAACGATTCAGGCGGCGCCCGAATCCAGGAAGGTGTGGTGTCGCTGGGCGGCTATGCCGATATCTTCTACCGGAATGTAATGTCCTCAGGCGTGGTGCCTCAAATATCGGCCGTGATGGGACCTTGTGCAGGAGGCGCTGTGTATTCGCCGGCGATGACTGATTTCATTTTCATGGTGGAGAACACTTCCTTCATGTTTGTGACTGGCCCCAACGTGGTTAAAACCGTAACCCATGAGGATGTAACGGCGGAAGAACTGGGCGGTGCTTCGACACACAGCACCAAGAGCGGCGTGACGCATTTCGCGTGTGCCAATGAGGCCGAGTGCATTACCCAGATCAAAAAACTATTCAGCTATATCCCGCAGAATTGTGAGGATACGCCGGTGCGGCTTGCCTATACAGCAGGGAATGAATCCCGGCCCAAACTCAACGACCTGATTCCAGAAAATCCCAACCAGCCTTATGATATCCGCGAGGTAATCTCCGGTGTGGCTGATGAGGGAAGTTTTTTTGAGGTGCACAAGAACTTCGCTGAGAACATTGTCGTGGGCTTTGCGAGACTGGCCGGCCGAAGCATCGGCATTGTGGGCAACCAGCCTGCATCGCTGGCCGGTGTACTCGACATCAATGCCAGCGTGAAGGGCGCCCGTTTTGTGCGCTTCTGTGATTGTTTCAATATCCCGTTGCTCGTGCTGGAGGATGTGCCCGGATTTCTTCCCGGCACGGACCAGGAATGGAATGCCATCATTACCAACGGTGCCAAACTGCTTTACGCCTTTTCTGAGGCCACCGTTCCCCGCGTAACGGTCATCACCCGCAAGGCCTATGGCGGCGCGTATGATGTGATGAACTCAAAGCACATCGGAGCTGACATGAATTACGCATGGCCCACGGCCGAGATCGCGGTGATGGGAGCCAAGGGCGCTGCGGAAATTATATTCAAAAAGGAAATATCAGAAGCGGCCAATCCTGAACAGAAGCTGAATGAAAGGGTGGCCGAGTACACGAAAAAATTCGCAACTCCCCACAAGGCTGCTCACCGCGGGTACATCGATGAGGTGATCTATCCTTCACAAACGCGGGAGAAGCTTATTCGTGCTTTCCAGATGCTGGAGAACAAGGTGGCAGTACTGCCGAAGAAAAAGCACGGCAACATTCCGCTATAGACACTAAGCGCAGAGGCCTGCCTGGCAGATAGACGGGCGCTCTTTGCGCCGCTGCGGCTAAAGAGATTTTATTTTCAAAACTCAATTCAATCAACCATGGACAAGAAGAGCAAAGAATTCCTCTACCGTTACCTCAACAACTCATCACCTACCGGCTTCGAGCATACCGGCCAGCAGATATGGCTGGATTATATCAAGCCATACATTGATGAAAAAATGGTGGACGTCTACGGCACGGCTGTCGGCATCATCAATCCCAAAGCGCCGTATAAGGTCGTCATCGAAGCACATGCCGACGAGATTTCCTGGTTTGTCAACTACATCACGGAAGAAGGCTACATCTATGTTCGCCGCAACGGCGGATCGGATCACCAGATCGCCCCATCCATGCGGGTGAACATCTATACGGACAAAGGCATTGTCAAGGGTATCTTCGGATGGCCCGCGATTCATGTGCGCGATGCCGGCAAAGAAGAAGCACCCAGCCTGAAGAATATTTTTATCGATATCGGTGCTGAATCCAAAAAGGAGGTAGAGGCTCGTGGTGTTCACGTTGGCTGTGTGGCGACATTCGAAGATGAATTCATTGAGTTGGGAAAGAACTACTTCGTAGGCCGTGCTTTGGACAACCGCATGGGCGGCTTCATGATTGCCGAGGTGGCGCGCAGGCTCAAAGAGAATAAGAAGAAATTGCCCTTTGGGCTCTATATTGTAAATGCAGTTCAGGAGGAGATCGGTTTGCGTGGAGCGGAAATGATTTCGCGCCGTATCAAGCCGGACCTCGCCATCTGTACGGACGTGACACATGATACCCAGTCACCCATGTACAACAAAAAAGAGAGCGGCAACATGAAATGCGGCCTGGGACCCGTGGTTTGCTACGGCCCGGCTGTGCAAAACAATGTATTGAAGATGATCATTCAGACTGCGGAGAAAAAGAAGATCGACTTCCAGCGGCAGGCTGTCTCCCGATCAACAGGTACCGACACGGATTCTTTTGCCTATTCGGCTGAAGGCGTGGCATCGGCACTCATATCACTTCCGCTGAAGTACATGCACACCACCGTGGAAATGGTGCACAAGGACGATGTGGAGAATGTGATCAAGCTGATCTATGAAGTACTGCTCCAGGTGAAGCCCGGGCATGATTTCAGGTACCTTAAATAGTTTTAATACAGAAACCGCAGAAACCGCTGAGGCCATTCGCAGGGTTCGCTGAGGGGGATGATATAGTCTCTGCGCCCTCAGCGTAATTTCCTTTGTGTACGCTGCGGTACTATCTTTTTTGGCCTTTTGAGCTTTCAAACTGTAAAGCCCATCTCCTTCATGTCCTCCCAAAACGCCGGATAAGATTTTTGAACCACGTCGGGATCTTCAATTTCTACATTGGTCTGTGTCGCCCACGGCGCAAAACCCATGGCCATACGGTGGTCGTGGTAGGTGCTGATGGAAATGGAAGGGAAGCTGGTCAGCGGCTTACCTGGGACTAATTCCCATTGTTGGCTGCTTTCAATTAGTTTGGTCCCCGCCTTTCCCAACTCCGTCTGAAGTGCCGCGATGCGGTCTGTCTCCTTAATCCTTAAACTTTCCAGGCCTGTGAAAAGTCCCCTGATGTTCAGCGCGGCACAAACCGGTAGTACAGTCTGGGCCAGGTCAGGACAGTTGGTAAAATCCCATTCCAGGGTGCTCACGGTTGGCAGTTTCTTGGTCAGCAACAACCCCGCTTCGCTGAAGTCTGCCTGCACACCGAGCCGATCCATGATGTCAACAATCACCCGGTCACCCTGGAGGGCCTTCGACTGGACGCCGGGCAGGAGGATGGTGGCGGATTCGGCAAGGGCCGTGAATCCAAACCAGTAACTGGCCGCCGACCAGTCCGGCTCTACCCTGTACACCGCGGGCTTATATTGGCCCGAAGGCACAATGATCCTGTTACCCGAGACTTCCGGCCGGAGGCCGAAGTGACCCATGAGCTCCGAGGTCATCTTCAGGTACGGGAGACTTCCCACCTTGCCTTCCAGCAGTATGGTCAGGCCTTTGGGCAAGGCCGGCGCGGTCATCATCAGTGCGGAGATAAACTGGCTGCTGACATCCCCCCGGATGGCAATGGTGTCGGCCAGCTGTCTGGCAAAACCCCCCGTCCTGATTGGGGGATATCCCTCTTTTTCAAGATAGGAAGCGGTTACACCGATGGTTCTTAGTGCATCAACCAGCAAGTGGATGGGCCGTTCCTTCATCCGGTCGGTGCCCGTCAAGGTCCTCGACTGGCCAGTGACTCCAAAGTAGGCTGTCAGGAACCGCATGGTTGTACCGGCATCCATGACGTTAATCACGTGATCGGGGGTAGAGAGCAGGGATTGCATGAGCCGGGTGTCGCGGGCGTCGGAGAGGTTCTCGAGGTGGCCCCGGTTTTGCATGAGGGCATTGATGACCAGCGCCCGGTTGCTCAGACTCTTTGACGAAGGAAGCGAACGTACGTTACCCTGAAGCGCGGCATGTTTGGGAAGATGGATCAGGCTTGTCAATGTGGGTTCGTAAGTTGAAGTAATAAATGCACAGGCTTGTAAAACTTTTTATTCGATTTCAATAACTTTGTGAAACCATTTCAAATCAAAAATAGTTAAGTAAGGTATGAGTACAACACGCAAAGTCGCAATCGGTCTGGGTATAGCCGGGGGAGCACTCCTCGCTGCCTGGCTGCTGACTGGCGACCGGAAAGAAAAGACGAAGGAGTTCATCGCGAAGAAAGCCAAAGACCTGAAGCGCACCATCCTGAAAAAGGAGGAAGTCGCTAATGATTCTGATGTTCACTATGTTTAGCCTGGTCTAGCCTGTGTTTAGCAGGAGCGGTAGTAATCTATTGATCTGGCAAGTTCCTTTTCACTGACCGGTACACCCCAAACAACCTTCCCAATTCGCAAGGGAAGGGCCATTAGGACCTTATTTCCCCTGTTTTTCTTGTCCTGCTTCAAAAGTGACAGCCATTGGCCGTCGTGCGGAAGTTCTGTTTTGCCAAACACGGACAGGATGTAACGGGTGATGGCCTCCAGTTCAGTTTCAGGGAGCATTCCCTTTCCTGCGGCGAGGTGCGATTCCATAATCATTCCGGCCGCAATCGCTTCCCCGTGGAACAGCCTGTTGCCGGTGGTCAGAAAATAACCCTCCAGTCCGTGTCCGATGGTATGCCCAAAGTTCAGGACCTGTCGCAGTCCTTTCTCAAGTGGATCCCTGGTAACGATGCCGTCTTTGACTTTGACTGAATGCCTGACCAGCCGGGTCCAGGGTTGGTCTGCCAGCGGACGTGAGCTGATGTATTTCCACATTTTCTTGTCGGAAATGATGCAATGCTTGATGACCTCCGCGAATCCGGACCTGAGTTCACGCGGTGGAAGGGTATTCAGGAAGGAGGTCGCTATCCGGGTTTGGACGGGAAGCTGAAAGACGCCTATGTGGTTTTTGAACTGGCCAAAATCGATGGCCAGCTTTCCGCCAATGCTGGCGTCGACCTGGGCCAGCAGGGTAGTCGGCAGCAGCATGAATGCGATGCCTCTTTTGTATGTCGCTGCGCAAAACCCACCCATGTCCCCCAGCACACCGCCACCAAGGACGATCATCAGGGCATGGCGGTCGAATTCGTATTCCGTCAGGCGCTGCCAGATATACTGGCAAGTCGCCAGGTTCTTGTGCTCTTCCCCGCTGGGTACTTCAATGAGCCGGTGAGGAGGGAGTTGGTCTTTGACCAGGGGGTAGCAAAAACGCCGGGTATTTTCATCGACTAATACCGCAATTCCTGAGTATGGCTTGCCCACTGAGCGGGGGATAGAAGGCAGGTCCTGGATGCTGATGGAAGTCATAGGTCTGGGACAAAAATAAGCCAATTATTGTGTTTTATGGCCCTGTAATCATATGGACAGACTGCACAGATTGCAGACCATATCAGATCGTCCTCCTGTCGGAATGATAATTTTCCAGCATTCGAACCTGCGCTATTCTGTGCCTGTTTTCTTTTACACAGAAGGCGTTGAAAATCCACTGGAAAAGCAATTCCACCGCTATATTTGAACTTCAAAATTGCCCTCCATGGAAATAGAACCATCCGTCAGATTTGATGATACTGCCACTGCATTCGGGTACAAGTCGGACCGCGAACTGAAAAAGGCCAACTTCATTTTCACCATTGTCAATCATCCCTTCATTTCTTCACTGGCTACCGGCGCCGTCAAGGTCGGAATGTCGATGGGCCTTCCCATCAAGGGGTTGGTGCGGGCCACGGTCTTTGATCATTTCTGCGGAGGAGAGGATATCGAGAAAACGGAGAAGACGATCCAGCATCTGGGGGAATTCAATGTCAAGACCATCCTCGACTACTCCGTGGAGGGTGCAAATACGGAATCCGGATTCGACGCTACCGCAGAGGAAATACTGCATACGTTTGATAAGGCCAGGTCCTCGAAGTTCATCCCATTTTGCGTTTTCAAAATGACAGGCATGGCCGACGCCGCCTTGCTGGAGAAGATCCAGTCGAAACAAACCCTCACACCTGAAGAAACCGCCTCGTTTGAGAAGGTCAGAAGCCGTGTGGACCGCATTTGTGCCAAGGCGCATTCCTTGGCTATCCCGATCCTGATCGATGCCGAAGACAGCTGGATTGAAGATCCAATCGATGCGCTGGTATATGAAATGATGGCCAGGTATAACAAGGAGAAGGCAATTGTTTTTGTGACCTACCAGCTTTATAGGAAGGACAGCCTGACCAACCTGAGAGAGGCATTTCATGTGGCCACCATGAACAACTATTACATGGGAGTAAAGCTTGTCAGGGGCGCATACATGGAAAAGGAACGCGAACGTGCTTTGGTGAAGGGATACCCTGACCCGATTTATCCTACCAAGCAGGCTACCGATGATGCCTTCAACCAGGCGCTGGCGTTTTGTATTGACAACAAGCAGCGTATTTCTGTATTGTGCGGCTCTCACAATGAATACAGTAACCAGTACCTGACAGTACTCATGCAGAAGCATGGGATGAATCCGAACGACAACCGGGCATGGTTTTCCCAATTGCTGGGCATGAGCGACAACATCTCATTCAACCTGGCCAAAGCCGGTTACAATGTGACCAAATATGTGCCTTATGGTCCTGTGGAATCTGTTATGCCCTACCTCCTGCGCCGGGCATCTGAAAACACTTCGGTCGCCGGGCAGAGCAGCCGCGAGCTGTCGCTGATCCGCAAGGAACTGCAACGGCGCAAGAGCAACAAAACCTGAGCCAACCCCGGTACGCAAGTATTGGCAAATAAGGGCTCTACCATAGCCAAATTCATTTATTTTTGCGTTTCTATGCGGAAGGAATACCGCATTTAGAAGCTTTAACACAAAGTCATGCAACTGAGCGAACAGGAAATTATCAGAAGAAAGAGTTTGGAAGAGCTGCGGGCCTTGGGCATTGATCCCTATCCGGCCGAACTTTTTGATATTAATACAACAGCTGCGGAAATTCTGGCCAGGTTTCAATCCGAGCCGGATGCTTTCAAGTCCGTTTCCCTTGCGGGAAGAATGATGACCCGCCGCATCATGGGGAACGCTTCCTTCGCGGAATTGCAGGACGAGACCGGCAGGATTCAGGTTTACTTCAGGCGCGATGACCTTAGCCCAGGCGAAGACAAGGCCCTTTACAATACTGTATTCAAGAAACTCCTCGATATCGGCGACATCCTTGGCGTGAAGGGATTTGTATTCACCACCCAGACAGGTGAAGTTTCCATTCATGCGACAAGCCTGACTGTTTTGTCCAAGTCATTACGACCGCTCCCCATCGTGAAAGAAACCACCGATGAGCAGGGCAACATCCACAGGCATGACGCTTTTACTGATCCGGAGCAGCGGTACCGTATGCGCTATGTCGACCTGGTGGTCAATCCCCAGGTACGCGATGCTTTCGTGAAGCGCACGAAACTTGTTAACTCCATGCGAGGCTACCTGAACAACAAAGGCTATCTCGAAGTGGAGACGCCGGTGCTCCAGCCCTTGTATGGCGGCGCGGCGGCCCGTCCTTTCAAGACGCATCACAATACGCTGGACATGACGCTCTACCTGCGCATTGCCAATGAGCTGTATCTTAAGCGGCTGATCGTCGGCGGCTTCGAAGGGGTCTATGAATTCTCAAAAGATTTCAGAAACGAGGGGATGGACAGGTTTCACAACCCTGAGTTCACCCAGGTGGAGTTGTATGTGGCGTATAAGGACTATCAGTGGATGATGGAACTTGTGGAGGAGATGATTGAGAAAGCGGCCATCGACCTGCATGGAACAACCAAGGTGAAAGTGGGGGAGAACATCATTGATTTCAAGAGACCCTGGAAGCGCTTCACCATGTTTGAAGCCATCCAGCATTTCACGGGAATTGATATTTCCGGCATGGATGAGGCCACCCTGCGCAGCACGTGCAAGCAGCTCCATGTACCCATGGATGAGACCATGGCCAAAGGAAAGCTGATCGACCAGATCTTCGGTGAAAAGTGTGAGCCCAACCTGATCCAGCCGACATACATCACGGACTATCCGGTTGAGATGTCGCCGCTGGCCAAGAAGCACCGGAGCAAGCCCGGGCTGGTAGAACGCTTTGAAGCGATCTGCAATGGCAAGGAAATCTGTAATGCTTTTTCTGAACTGAATGACCCCATCGACCAGCGCGCCCGCTTTGAAGAGCAGCTTGAATTGGGCAAGCGTGGAGACGAAGAAGCCATGACCCTGGATGAGGATTACCTTCGGGCACTGGAATACGGTATGCCACCGACGGCGGGCCTGGGCATCGGCATCGACCGGCTCACCATGATCATGACCAACTCACACTCCATCCAGGATGTGATCTTCTTTCCACAGATGAAGCCCGAGAAACATGTCGTTGTCAACAACGATCAGGAATTCAGGGACATTGGCGTGAGGGAAGAATTGCTGCCCATTCTGCAGAAACTGAATATTCTGACTGTGGCCCAGCTTCGTGAGACCAAAGCTTCCAAGTTGCTGAATGATATTGGAGGCATGAGGAAGAAGATGAAGCTTGACTCGGTAGCCGCGGTCACGCTGCCGGAGATCGAGGGTTGGCAGAAGTAGTTTCTCCGCCAGGTTTCACATCCTGACCTTCATTGCAAATGCGGGATTACGAAACCCCCTGACGGTCATTCATTGCGAATGCATCGACACAGCAGATCGCGGGAATGCCGAAGCCACCCAAAGCCTAATTGTCAAAGAATGACCTTGTTCTGTTTAATTTCAGGTCTTTCAGCATCGATGACTTAACGCCGATGAAGAAGGTGTAAGATTGGTACTTTCCAAACGGCACCCAGCTGAGGTTGATTTGCCAGCAGTGCAAGTCCCTCGCGATGGTCACGTAGGTCTGGGTGATCTCCCGCTGTTGAAAATCATAACCGGAGGTGTAGGTGACTTTCCATTTGTCGGTCAGAGAAAAGTCACCATTGAAGCGCAAGGCCTGGGTGACAGCCGGTTTTGTATTGGCGGAATGTGAATAGTCTATGTTGTAACTCAGCCTGAGATTCCAGGGAATTTTAAAGTCAATGTAAGCGTCAGGATTGTCGAGCAGGTGCTTTTTGTCGGAGTCTGAGGCATCGGATTTGGCGATTTTGTCGCGGGTGTTCGTGTCCTTTTTCTGGCCTTTGGGATTCAGGTTGGTGCTTAAGGCGAGGTTCGCGTTGGTAATCCGCCCAATCCCCTGGTTTGCCTTCACCACGTACCATCCAGGCGTTGATGGCTGATAGGTATGCCACGCGTAAGTGTGCGTCCTGATCTCCTTTTCACTTTTTACCTCCCCGTTTGAAATGGTCACGTAGGCGTAGGGGTCAAGGTTGGCACTGGCGCTGATGTTCAATTTGTCATTGAGAACATTGGTATTGGCTGCCATGGTGAACGGTGCCAGCCGGAAGGAGTCAGCCACAAAATTGTACCCGCTGTTGATTGACAGTGTATTGAACAACGAAACTTTTCTGGCTACCGTATCTTTCTTGTTCTTCACCTTCATTTCAACGTTGTTGTTAATGCCGAAACTGAGCGATGCCGTCTTGCCGAATCGGGACGATCCATAAATAAAGCCTTCATGCACAGACTTGTAAACGACGTTGTTGTTATTGATCAGTTTCAAAGGCTGGTAATAACCATAAGATGGATCGCCGAAGTCAGGTGAGAAACTGAAACCAAGGCTGGGGTTAATCACGTGCCGTATGGCCTGAACGCCGGTCTTTCCTTTGAAGAAATAGGTTCCATAGATTCGGGTATTCACGCTGACGCTGGTGGCGTAGTTGCTCACCCGGTTGAATTGGCGTATCGTATCCTTCACGACCGCCGACTTACCGTCTGTTGAAACACCCCAATTCAGTTTTTCAAAATACCACAACTCGTCGTAGGTAAAGCCCGGACTAATGGTCAGAAACTTCAACGCTTTGAATGACGTCGCGATGGGGATATTGTGCCGCACGCCCTTTTTGCCGTTTTGAATCAACAATGGCAATGTCTCACCATTGAAAGCCGCGATGCTGTCGTAGGCGATGGGCTTTCCGTCTTTGCCAGTGAAGTTTCTTCCCAGGTTGTTGGTAATCTGGTTGGAAGCCGCCATGGTGTAGCGCAGTGACAGGTTTTGAAAAATCATGCCATCTGATAATTTCTTGGCCGGATAGATGTTGTTCACGTTGAAGCTCAGATCGGGAAACGTCAAGTCCACCTGTTTGGTGGTAAGGTCCTGGTTGATCCTGAAGTTGGCACCCAGGCTGTACATGGATCCAAACGTTTTTGAATAGGAAACGTTGGAACTGAGTTTGCGCGTGGTGTTGTCGATGCGTGTTGATGCCTGGTTGTTGTTTGGCAGCAGAAAATTGTTGTTGTTGAAAGTGGCGGTGGCGGCATTGACGGATGCCGAAAAGCGGCTCGTCCCCCTCGATTGCGGCGAATGACTCCACGCTACACGGAAGTCCTTCACGGTACTCTGGTCTTCAATGTTGGAGCTGAGGTTGTTGCTGGTGAAACTGAAATTAAAGGTCCCGCTGTTATGGTACCGCTTGCGATAAGTTGAATTGAGGTAGAGGGCGGATGAACCTTTGGAGTAGAGATCACCGGTGACCTGCAGTTTGAAATAGTCACTGATGTCGAAGAAGTATCCGCCATTGCGCAGAAAGAACCCGCGGTTTCTTTCTTCTCCGTAGGCCGGGACGATGATGCCGGAAGCACTCTGCCTTGGGGAAGGGAAAATGCCAAAGGGGAAACCAAGTGGCAAAGGGACGTCCGTGATTTCCATGTGAAAAGGTCCCAGTACCATCTTGTCGCTCGGAATGGCCTTGGCCTTCGAAGCGATTATGGTGTAGTGAGGATGAGCCAGGTTGCAGGTAGTGTATGCGTTTTGAATGCTGAGCAATTCATTCTTGGAATTCTTGAATACCGCACTGCCGTGCAGGAAGCCGTCGCCCTGTTTGGTGACTACTTCGGATATGCGGGCTTTCCGGGTTTTGAAGTTGTAGACGATGCTTTTGGTCTCGTATTTCTCGGTGCCATTGATAAAAATGGGATAACCGACCCTTCGCCCCAGGGAATCCAGTCTGCCGGTTGCCGAGATCGTCGATTGTTCATAATCGATGGTGATGTCTTCGGCCATCAGCTCAATGGCACCGTATTTGATCTTTGAATCACCGTACAAATGGACGATTTTACTCTGGATGTTGGAGTTGATGGAATCCCGTGCCGAATAGGTGATGGTGGTTTCTATTTCACTACGGTTACGCCGCGAAACAGAGTCAGCTTTCACACTATCGGCCCTGGTCATGACGGTGTCAGGCTTTACCGGCAGTTTTTTGACGGGCAGGTCTCCGGGCGGGCCTTTAATGCCTTTTTCAACCTGGCCATAGGCGGCCAGGGTCATCAGAAAAAGCATGAACATGAGGAGCCTCCGCACAGGTTTTGCCACTTAGGGTTGAGTCAAAAATTTAGCTTTTAGCGAAAAATTCACGATTTTGTGCGAATTTATGTCAAATACCCCGTATCACTGCCTCCGTGAGTATCCGAACTAAGCTGTTTCTGTTAGCAATAACCTTGCTAAACTCGTCGGCGACAAGCGAAACCGCCGATAATGTGGTGGATATCGTTGTCATTGACGCCGGGCATGGCGGCAAGGACAGGGGAACCATGGGGGTGTTTTTGAAGGAAAAGGATGTGGCTCTTAAAATCGCCCTCAAGGTTGGCAATTACATCGAAAAAAACATTCCTGGCGTAAAGGTCATATATACCCGGAAGGATG
>JAYTVB010000016.1:0-21066 GCA_043744235.1 Cyclobacteriaceae bacterium
ATCGATCCACACAGCCGGTTATCGCGGAAGAGTGGGTGACACCATCGTGGTGAAGGCGGTTGACGACTTCATGGTCACCAGGGTCAGCATCCAGATCGCTGACGCCAACGGCACGACGATCGAGGAAGGTGAAGCCGGCCCGGACGAGACCATGGTGAACTTGTGGAACTACAAAGCCACGGCCGCCAATCCGTTGCTGGCGGGCGCCATCATCCGCGTCACCGCGGCTGACCGTCCCGGCAACCAGGCCACAGCGGAAAAGACGCTGTAGCGGGTAACCATCCAGGCCCCTCTCCTGTAATCCACCTGCTCACCCAAACATGGCAGGGTGTGACTCAAAGGGAGAGGGGCTGTTGGGGTGGTCGGTGGGAGAGGTAAGAGGTGGTAACCGGTAATCAGTGATCGGTAATGGTTGGGACGGTGTGAGTGAGGAGAGTGGGTGGGGGGAGGTAAGTGGTAAGTGGTGGAATCTGCTAGTAGGGAGAGTGTTGTTGTGGTAATCAGTGACCGGTAATCGCTAATCGGTGGAGCGATCTGAATGATGAGACGGAATCTATTAGCAGGGCTGGAGAATCTTGACTTAACATAAATCTCAGCTTGCTTCAGCTAGTGCGGTGGCCCGAAAAAACGGCGGGGGTGCGATGGAATGCGGGCGGGAGCATCGTTTTTTCTTGACGTTTTTTGGTTACTTTTTTGTGCCTGCCTGCGCGTAGCCGCTTCGGCGAAGGCAGGTCAAGACAAAAAAGTAACAAATGTTCTATTGGCCTGTGATCTGTGTTGCCCCGACCACACTTGTCCGCTGGCCGGTGATCTCCTGACCATCATTTGTGGATAGGTTGGTGACAACACCAACCACAGGCAAATCAGAAATTCTTCAACTTTCAATTTTCAACTTTCATTTTATAATGTCACCCCTTCGGGGTTTTCGCAGGCTCTACACTCATTCTTCTTGAATAATATCACCCCTTCGGGGTTCGTGCTTACAGTCTGTAACTCCACATTGAACCCGCAACCCTGACCCCAGAACCCGAAACCCTGAACTTGACCTACCTGAATTCAGGGATACCCTCCCGCCGCATCGTCAATTAAGTCGCGGGCTTCGCGAAAATTATCCTCTATGAAGTGTATCTTTTGTAGAAGATACCATTCTATCTCCGAAATAAGCTGATGTCCCATAAGTCGACGCAAAACAAGGAAGCGGCCTTGCCCGAAGATGAATTGGTGCGCCATGCCATGAAGGGCCCTGAAGCTTTTCGGCCCCTGTATGAGACCTATTTTAAGCGCATATACCTCTTCGTCCTGTACCGGGTAGGGGACAAGGATACCGCGGGCGACCTGGCGCAGCAGACTTTTCTCAACGCGATGGTCAACATCCACCGCTACGAATTGAGGGGCGTGCCCTTTTCTGCCTGGCTGTACCGGATCGCCCTGAACCAGTGCAATGAATATTTCAGGAAAACAAAACGGGCACGGACTGTCGTATTGGAGGATGAACACGTGGAGAACCTGGTGGAGGAACTGACGTCGGATATCACCCTCGAGGAATGGAGAGAATATCTTCCCACCGTGCTGGCAAGACTCGATCCTGCCGATCTCCAGGTTATCGAATTGCGCTTCTTTGACGGACGCCCCTTTAAGGAAGTAGCCGATATCCTGGGTGTCACGGAAACACTCGCTAAAGTAAGGACCTATCGCATCCTGGACCGAATGAAAAAAATGTTTACCAGAAAAAAAGATGATGCCTAAAATCAATATCTTAAGATCACGGCCGGAAGCAACCGAAGAAGAGGTTCGCCGATACATGAACTTCGATACGGTGCTGAAGCAATACCACGTGCGGCATGCGAAGGTTGGGAACTGGCAGCGCGGAATTTACCTGTCTGCCGGCTCGGTCATTGTCGCGGCCGGGATTTACCTTCTTCTCCCCAGCCGCCCCGCTTCCCCTGAATCACCAAAACAGGATGCCATCATGGCCATGCCTGACAGCAGTTCGGTGAAAGAAGGCGTTACGGAAGCGTCAGCCACCGCCGCCAGTCAGAAAGAACCCATGAATGATGCCGTTCAGGTAAAGAAGGAGACTTTACAAACGGAAGCGGATGAGGAGCTGCAAGAAGCCGATGAATCGGCTACACCCACTTTCGACTATGTCGAAGCAGAACCGGTGAACGGATACCCGCATCTCTACGCCTATTTCGATTCCGAACTGCATTACCCTAAGGACGCCATCGGCGACACCATCCAGGGTACGTTGTCCGTGTCCTTCGTGATCGACAGAGACGGAAAGCCGGTCAAAATACAAATTGAAAATTCACTGGGTCCTTTGTTTGACCAGGAGACCGTCAGGCTCATTCAAAACATGCCGGCATGGAAGCCCGCAACAGTCAACGGTAAATCCCTCCCTTCCAGGATTTCACTGCCGCTCACGTTCCGCTTGCTTAAGCTGGTGCCCGTGAAACCGAAATGACCAACCCGTTTATGAAATCCGTCGTGGCAGGTGTATGTTGTTTGATGGGCATGGCCATTTCCTCCCATGGTCAGCAATTTGCTAAATGCTGGCAGGAAAGCCTTTCGGAACCGCTGAATCATGTGCAGCTGGAGTGGGTTGCACTTGACAATGATACGCTGCTGGATGTAGTGCTGGCCGGACAGACAGCGGCCGGAGAACTGAAACTGGTTTCCTATCAGAATACAATCACCGGCCTGAAGGAGAAGAATGCCCTGGCCACCGGGTTCCGTGATGGAATTATTCAGCTGGCCGACTGGAACCATGACAACCGCGTAGATGTCCTCATCTCCGGCAGGACCCTTACCGGTGGAGATGCCGTCTATGTTTTTGAAAACAATACCAACTTCACTTTCACAAAAGCAACCACACCGCTCCTTGACCAGGCAGGCCTGTTCAGGATGGTGGATTTTAATGCCGACGGCAGGGCGGACTTGCTCATGGCAGGCACCCAGGGTCCTGATGATGTGGTCAGGGTCTATCAGAATGTTAATGACAGGCTCCTGCTGGTATATGATTCATTGAATGTATCAGTAACGGATTTGGCCATCGCGGATTTCAACCAGGATGGGTTCCCGGACTTTGTACTCAGCGGTGAAGTGGCCGCTGCACCGGCGATACTTTTGTTTGTAACGTACAGCTCCTTTCGTTTCAAAGCGTCGGCCCTTCAAAATCCACTGTCAGGCCAGCTCTCAGCCATCGATCAGAACGAGGACGGCAAGGTGGACCTGTTTGCCGTGGGATTCGTTGCTGGAAACGGAATCCTGTCGGAATGGAGGAATGATAGTATTAGCCTCATCCCTCATCAATCCTATCCCGCGCCGCGCGGCGCCAGCCTCTTCACAGGGGACATGAACAGTGATGGGCTGGCTGACAGGCTACTGAGTGGAACGGACAACTTGGGGAACAAGATCAGTTATGTGCAGGATTCATCCCTCCTCAAAATCCCTCTCGACACAACTGGACTGGTCGTTCAAAAGGCAGGTGACTTTGACCGGGATGGCGACCTGGATGTGTTGCAGGTAATGGATTCAGCCGGAAGGGAATGGATTAAAATTCTTCGCAATAGAACCTTTGCGAAAAATCGACGACCCGCCAATGCAGGGTTCGCATTTGCCATTTCCACGTCTGATCGTACTTTCTTGTATTGGGATCGCGCCACCGATGACCACGACTCGCTCTCGCTCACGTATGACGTGTGGCTCGGAACGAAAAGTGCAAACGTTCAGACGGCCGACTTTGACCTTGGTACAGGGCGAAGGTTGACCGTGACACATGGAAATGCGGGCACGCAGAATGGAAAGATCTTCCGGGGTTTGACGGACAACCGTTATTTCTATAAGATACAAACGGTCGACAATGCGTACAACGGCAGTTACAGTTCTTTTAACCTGAATGGTGAAGGCGGTGTTTGTTCCGGAGGTGTGGCGTCCTGTTTTGACCTGGCCCATGAATACGTACAGGCCTGCCGTGGTGAGGCGGTTGTGTTGCGCGCGGTCAGCAACGCGTACTGGTTCTCCCTGGCAAGAGGCCTCCTGGCAACGGACACTGTTTACAGGTTCATGGCTGGTCAAAACGACACTATTTTCTCTTTTGTCCCGCAACAGAACGATTGTTCCAAAAACAAAATATGGACCATCGGGGTGCACAATAACAATAATGCAGTTTCGGAGAGTGAAACCGTCTACGCCTGCAAGGACAAGGACCGGAAGTTCGGCATTGCCCCAGGATGGAAGAATGTCGTGTGGAATACCAATCCCCAAACGAGCGGGGTAGATACGGTCAGCCTGCTGATCAATAAAGACTTGGTGCTTGTTGCCAAAGGCACCAGCGCCAATGGTTGTTCGTATCAAAAGGAGTTTAATATAAAATTAAGCGAGCCGGCACTTGAACTGAATGGTGATGTCTTCAGGGTGCTGAAGGGAAACAGGGTGCAGCTCGAAGCGGTCAGTTCGGCCAATCAGTTTCTCTGGGTGCCCCCCGATGGTCTGAACAGTACGACAATCAGCAGTCCGCTTGCCCAGCCTTCCCAGACCACGGACTATACGGTGACCGCAACGGATGCGTTTGGCTGCACGGCCAAAGCAAAGGTGCGGGTAGAAGTAGAGGAGGTGGCCTTCATCCCCAATCTGTTCACGCCGAATGGCGATGGAATAAATGACAGGCTGCTCGTCTACGGACTGACACAGGCCACTGATTTCAAATTCAGAATTTACAACCGTGAAGGAGTATTGGTGTATGAGACAAGCGACCCGGTACAGGTTTCAACCACAGGATGGAACGGATACGCCAGTGGGCCCCAGCAGCCCAACGGGGTATATTACTGGAAGGTGGAGGGAACGGATAATGTCGGTGAAGCAATTCACCTGAATGGAAAGACGATGGGTTCAATATTACTCGTTCATTGACATGAACCGGCTGTTCCATGCCATCTGCTTTGTTTCCTGCTTCGGTATTTCTGAGTTATCCAGCGCGCAGTACTTTCAGTATTCCCAATACAACTTCACGGAACAGCGGATCAACCCGGCGATGACCGGAAGGTCGCGGTACGCGTCAGCTTCCCTGGATTCCCGCGATCAAAAAACCGGCGGCGATTTTTCCATCCGCAGTAACTTCCTGGAACTAGCCTACCCGTTGCTCAACTCAAGCACCGGTCAGCCCTGGTCTGGCGTAGGGATCACCCTGCATGACGATCGCTCGGGCGGTATTTTCCAGACGCAGGAGGCCTCTTTGAGTTACGCAGTACACATGCGGGTAGCGAAGTTTCAGACTTTTTCCCTTGGAATGAAAGTCCTCTATGCATCCAGAAATGTCAACCTCGACGGATTTTATACCGGTTCACAATATGTTCCTGACCGAGGGTTCAGCGGGGTTGCGTCCAGTGGGGAGAACTTTTATGGATACCGCAACGCCTTCGTCACGTTCAGCAGTGGGTTGTACTGGGAACAAACCGACCTGAAAGGAAGACGGCTTCACCACCTTGGTTTTTCCTTCTTTGACATGAATCGCCCGGCGGATTCTTTTATGAACAGCAGTAGCCGTCTTTCTTCAACCTTCATCATGGAAGGCGGCATCCAGGCATACAGCGCCAATGACATTCATATTTTTCCCGAAGCCCTGCTGACCTTCAGCGCTGCCACGACAGCGGTGAACGCAGGCGTGCGCATCCAGAAGGAATTCAACATAAAGCCAAAGCAGCCGTCTGACCGAATCGAACTGTTGGCGAGGTATGCCGTTGGCAGATCAGGAATCCTCGGCATGCAGTTGCACCGTGAGAAGTTTTCCGTGGGATTGTCTTACGACTTTCCTTTGCTGGAGTCGAACGCCGGCAACCTGGGTGCCTTGGAAGTGGGTCTGACCGTTCGACGCCTCGTGTCGACGCATGCGCAGAAAGTAGTGGCGCGAAGAAAGAAGGCGGCTGATGAACGAAAGAAAGTCATGGCGGCAAGAAAACAGGAATTGGCAAAGAGGGCCAAACCGGTCGTAAATCAGAAAGCCAGTGTGACGGAACCTGGGGCGCCCATAGCCCCGGTCGTTATCGATACCCTGGCTGCATCCGATGTCGAGGCCACTGCCTCGGCCGGCCTGTTGAAACAGGAACCCCTGATGGTTGAAAAAGTCACACTGCACTTTTCTTTCGATTTCAACTCCACCGACCTGGATCCCGATACAGAAAAGTTCCTGAGTGACCTTGCCGGCACGCTGATAGAAAACAAAAACCTTCACGTCCACATCATGGGTTACACGGACAATATCGGTTCGGAGAAATTCAATCTCCGGCTTTCGCAGAAGCGGGCCGACGCCGTCAGTCAATACCTCTCCAGGCGCGGGATCCAAGCCGACAGAATCAAATCGGAAGGCCGTGGCATGAAAGAACCCCTGAATGCAAATCAGACTGACGCCGAGCGGGCACTAAACCGGAGGGTGGTGATTACGGTGTCTTATTGATATTGGCGGTGGAGTTTATGGATTTACCTGGAGCAAATAATCGAACAGGAAATTTGAGGTCTGAAGATTGAAGTACCGCACAAGTATAATAGAGTCGAAACCAACGATATCATCTTCGTCTAACGCATTTCTACCAATTCCACCCTTCGGTTCTTTGCTTTTCCCTCTTCTGTACGATTGCTTTCGACCGGGCAATAGGGTCCCACGCCGGAGGATTTTAATCTGGCGGCCGGGATCTTGTTTTCAATTAATGATTTAACAACCGCCGCGGCTCTATCGGTGGATAACTTCAAATTGGATTCTACCGAGCCGTCGCTGTCGGTATGTCCAACCACAAATATTCTTAAATTTGGATTCTGCTGCAGCATTTTTACTATTTCATCCACCGTTGATTTGGATTCGGGCTTAATGAGGGATTTACCTGAATCAAAATAAATGCCGTACACGGCAATCTTGCCTGTTTCACTGATGCCTTTATTTAAAGCGGCTGCGTCGATGGCAACTTCATCTTCCATCGGTTTGGTTTCAATGATGATTAGGGTGTAATCATCACCTTCGTTAAACGCTTCAGCGCTGATGTACGTAACGCTTTTGTTTTTTTCAATCTTGCCATTGTATATTCGCCCCTCAGCCAGCAGCGTTTTTCCGCCCAGTTTCTTGACTGAATTTTCATAATTTCTTACAATCTGAATGAAGCTAAGTACTTTGGTTCCTTCTTTTCGGGTATAATTGGTTTGCGTAGACTTTCCTTCCCAAACATTGTCTTTGTCAATGTAAGGCGAAGTGTACACATCGAAATCTTTTATGACCTGTTCAGATATATAGTAATTTGGAATTCTTGAAAGAAGCGGGTGATCCTGGCTGCCGTCCTTGTCTTTTTCCTGGGCATAGGATATTGAAGCCACTGCTAAAATGAGAAATGTTGAAAGTGTTGATAGCGTTTTCATATAACCTTCTTTTGGTTGTAGTTTTTGAGAAAACTGACCGTCAAAGTTTACGTGGGAAAAGGTGGTTGTCCAATGATATTCATCATGAGGATCAAGGAGTTTAAGCCTGAGTTTTTCTGTAGGTCGGCGTATGCTAAAGGTTTTTCATAGGTCTCCTATGGGAATTGGCACAGGATCCAAAGCTGATGCGCAGGGGATTTGTATAGGTAGGCCATTGGAGCGCCATAGGTAAGGTGTAGGTTTCTATAGGTTTGGGCTGTGCAGAAGGAATACTTGAGCAGTATTCGGATTCGTTGCAAGCAGGCAAAATCCAGAATGATCCGGGAATACCTTGTTTTTTCTAAACGCTACGCGTTCCTCTTTTGTCCTTGCTGACCCGTGAACCTTGAACCTTGAACGTTTGAACCTTGAACGTTTGAACCTTGAACCTTCTTGTGTATTCTAAGAGATGAAGCTCGTGGGGTTGAGAGTTTGAAGAGGAGAATACTCCAAGGTATTAAGAGTATTTAAGTTCATGCTAAGCCGCAATTTGACTGGGTTAATGATCGGCGAAATGCATTTAGACTGGTTACAATGACATAAATTGAGGTTGGCATTGATTTCGCTATGGGTTACAAGTGGCTCCAATGGTGGATTAACTACAAAATAACCAAATAACCTTATGAGAAAGATGAAAATGATGATTCTGGCAGTTTTGGCGGGGTTTGTTTGGACTGGATGTTCGAATAGTGCAGCACCAACGGCTTCCAGCCCGGTTGCAATATCGATGTCAGCAGCTACCACAAATGGATCAGCCACCATCAGCGGACGCATGGCCACCAATGGTCGCGTAGCCTCCACCGTAGTCCTTTCTGGCGTTACTGTAAACCTGCGGGAAATTGAATTTGAATTCGACGAGATGGATGACCATTTCAAGAAGGACTCTTCATACCGGGAGGAAGATGAGATTAAATTGAAAGGCCCTTTTATCGTGGACCTCATGAATGCAGGTGCATTTGTTGACCAGACGATCACGGCGGTGACGGTGCCTAGTGCGAAGTATGAAAAGGTAAAATTCAAATTAGCACCAAGCGCCGCTACTGGTGTCATGAATGGAAAATCAATCCTGATCAAAGGTGCGGTCAATGGAAAGAATTTTGAATTCTGGCACAATGCTAAATCTAAATTTGGAGTAAAATTTAATGACAGTACTGCATTGGTCGCGAACGGCGGTGCAGTACAGTTGGCCATTCACCTGGAAATGGACAGGATCCTGTCAGTAGCCAACGGAGGTATTGACTTGTCCTTGGCAACAGATGGAAATAATGATGGAACCATTACGATTGACCCTCTCAACACGGACGGTAACAAAAATCTTGCTGATGCCATCATGATTCTATTAATGCGTCGGACACATTGCGAGAAAAAGCACTCATAACATATTGAGCAGAAAATAATGAAAAAGGGTCCACGTAGGACCTTTTTTTATTTGTTCCCGGCAGTGGTAAGCAAGATTACATTCCGATATCCACACTCCTTGACTGTGGATTTTGTTGCACGAGCACCCTTTTGGATTCCTCGGGTAATGTTTGTTCAATGTTCAAAAATTAAAGGTTTAAAGTTGAGTCTCGATTTGACCGGGCGCCTTGAACCTTGAATATGCGCTTACGTTGCAGCACTTCCCCACCCATGGACCAACCAGATAGGAGCTACGCCCCCAATGACAACGGTTGCCAACTCCTATGATCTTGGTCGTCACATAAATCCGGTCTAAAGAAGAATTTTGTTTGCCTTTGGGAATAGCGGTCCTCCCATGCGGTCACCTGATGAAAAGAATTTGCTATTGTATTCTAAGTATCATGTGCGTTGTTCATCCGAATTGTCTTCAGGCGCAGGACGATAAAGGCGCTTTAAAGAAAGATGGCCTGGGCCATCAAATGCGTATGGCCAAAATGGCTCAGCGCCTCCAGGTTCAGGAGTTAATCAATTACCTCGAAGCGAGGAGAAAGAAGAACTATGTCCTTACCTCCTGGGATCTGCAGTTTCTCTGCTGGTGTTATATGTCATTGCGGGTATACAATAAGGCTGAAGAAAATATCAACATGCTTGAAATGAGTATACGACAGGGCGATTCAAGAAAGCTGGGCAGTGATATTTCCAGTGAACCGCTGGCGATGCGGGCATCCATCGCCCTTGATATGGGGAACTATGCGAAAACGGTAACCCTCTCCGATAAAGCCCAGGCCATTTTGGATTCAGTAGGCAGTCATAACAATAGCTCTTATCAATCCCAGCTAATAGGGTTGGCGACAGTGCGCGGAATTGCATATGCCTTCCTGCATAAAAAGGAAATGGCGCTCGGAGATGTGAACCTGATTTCCAAGGTTCCCGAAGAACTTTCAGACATTCTCGGTCCTGCAAAATACAGCGGCATAGCAAGGATTTATATGGCCTGCGGTGATTATGCGAATGCACTCAAGGCGATCAACAATCCGTCTTCCAAAGTAAGTTCGATGCTGTCCATGTTTTATAACACCACTTTTCAGGAGATTCCCAATCTGTTTATTCGGAGCAAGAGCAATTATGAAACGGGCAATATTCAACTGGCATCAGATGGATACTTGTCCCTGATCAAGCACCCTTATATTGAGCAGCTCGGAGAAATATACTGGATCATATTGTCAGACCTCGCAGAAATTGAAAAAGCGAATGGTCGGGATTCAGCCAGTCTGGAATATTTAGAGAAGGCCATTCATGTGATTGAAAAACAGCGCGCCTCCATTTACTCAGAAGCGGGTAAAATCGGCTTCGTGGGTGATAAGGAGAATGTTTATCAGCAGATCATTGCTACATATTATGATCAGGGAGATGATAAAAAAGCATTTCACTTCATTGAGCGGGCCAAGGCACGTGCCCTTGTTGATCTGCTGGCTGAACAGAGTCACTTCAGTGTGGCAGGAAGAAGCGCAAATGACGGTTTGCTGGACTCACTCGCAGTGGTTGAATCCATGAACCTGAATGATGAAACGAATGATATCGCCAAAGCAAGGGAAAGGCAAAAGACAAGGGCCGTTCAGATCAGGCAGCAGATCCAATCGGAATCTCCTGAGTTATCCTCTTTAATTGCCGTGAATGTGCCGAAACCCATGGAGATCCAACGGAAACTGAAGCCGGATGAAGCACTGCTTGAATATTACTACGATGAACGCTTCCTTTATGTTTTTCTTGTTTCCCGGGAAGATATTATTGCAAAGCGACTTGAAAAGGCTGACCTGCTGAAAGAGATCATGATGCTCAGAATTTCATTGCGCGATGCGAATTCTGAGGATTATCGGGTACAGGCAAAGCACCTGTTCAAACTGATGATTGCGCCTGTCATGGGAAGCATCAGGCATCCAAAGCTTATCATCATCCCCCATGGCATTATTCACTACCTTCCGTTTGCTTGCCTGATGGATGGTGACACTTTCCTGATCGAGAGATGGAACTTTCGCATACTGCCTAGCGCCAGCATCCTGTTATACCTAAAAGATGAAACCAACAGCCCTTTACGGAATAGTATGCTATTGGGCAATCCTGACCTTCATGATCCAAGGCTTGATCTGGCTTACGCGCAGGATGAAGCTGAATCAATCAGCAGGTTGTTTGAGAACAATACTTTGCTCTTGCGGGACAATGCATCAGAAACTAATTTCAGAAATCAGGTTGCTAAATTTGACCACATCCATTTTGCGAACCATGGCTTTTTTGATCAGCAGTCACCATTGCAGTCCGCACTGTTGCTATCCCCCGATAAGGTGAATGATGGGTACCTTACCGTAGGTGAGCTCTATTCCATGCGACTGAATGTAAAGCTCGTGGCCATGAGTGCATGTGAAACGGCACTGGGAAAAGTCATGACCGGAGATGATGTGGTGGGATTTACCAGAGGCTGGCTGTATGCCGGAGCGCAATCCATTCTTTCCAGTCTTTGGAAGGTGGACGATAAGGCGACAAGGGATCTAATGATTGCTTTTTACCAAAATATTAGGGTTTACAACTACCAGGAAGCACTTCAAAAAGCCCAGCTGGAAATAAGACGCCATTTTCCGCACCCCTATTATTGGAGCGCCTTTCAGCTAACCGGCTCTGATTAGCCTGGCTATTGTTCAACGTTGAGTCTCGATTTGCGGAGCCAGCCATTTACCCACCGGGTGACATGTGCCGAACCAACGGTTCTCAAGGGCATTTTGGGGTTGACATCAACGGACTGAAGTCCGTTGTCATGATATGGATCGAGGCTACGCCTCTTTGCCTGAGGCCAGGAGGCAAAAGCCAATGGCCAGGAATACCTCCGCCCTTTGGTCCTCTTCGAACCCTCTATAGACCTTCCATAGACTTCCTTCGATGTGGCTATAGTCTTTCTATATTACCGCTATAGTCTTTCTGTATTCCCGCTATAGACTTTCTATATTACCGCTATAGTCTTTCTGTATTCCCGCTATAGACGTTCTGGCTTACTCATTCGATATCGGTTCGATATCGGTTCGGAATCGGTTCGGACGCTGAGGCCTGCGGCAGGCCGAAGACCTTAGAAGGAAGACAAGGGAGAGGCAGGGAAGCGTGTTAAGGCCCCTGGGCACCCGGCAAATAATCCCAGTTGATCCGGATGTTCGTGGGCAGGAATCCAATCGCCTTGGCCGCGGAATTGCCCCCAAGTCCATCAGATTGAAAGTAGTCCCCCCGCTAAACACTGTCAATTGTCGTATGTTGGAGGCATTGATCTGGTGCCAATCAGCCATGCCGGGCAGAAGTGCTTGCGGGAACCAAAAAGGCTCATTTGAAGCTGAGTTATGCTAATTATTAATGTGATAATCGGATTTATTCCGATTATCCGTTTTAAATATTACATTTGAGAATGAGAACGGTAGAAATTCACAAGGCATTGGCCCAACGGGCAGACTACCCGTTGCCTCATCAGGTGCTCCTCTCTCTTCTAAAGGACTACAAAAGACCCAATGACAAGATCAATGAGCTCATTAAAGAGCGTGCACTGACTCCTGTTAAAAAGGGACTGTATATCGCGGGACCATCGCTTGATGCAGGAAGGCCGGAACCCTATCAGCTCGCCAACTATATCTACGGCCCAAGTTATGTGTCGCTGGAAACGGCCCTTTCCTTTCACGGCATGATTCCAGAAAAGGTCTATGAAGTAGCTTCGATGACAATAAAAGCGTCAAGAAAATTTTCTACCGGCGCAGGAGTTTATACCTATACGAAGCTGCCACTTCCTTACTATGCATACGGGATTGAACAAATTCGCTTTCGGGAAAAGCAGACTGCGTTAATAGCGAGTAAGGAAAAGGCATTGTGTGACAAAATATTGACCACCCCAGGGGTTCTTTTCAGGAGCCGATCGCAGGCAGCGTCCTATTTACTGGAAGACCTGAGAATTGATCCGTTGAAGTTGCATGAGTTGCGCATCGACAAAATTCGCACCTGGGTAAAAGAAGCTCCTAAGAAGTCCAGTATTGAAATGCTTCTTAACGTTTTGAAGGAATTATGATTAAAGAGTGGATCGCGGAGTACAAACCGAGCAATACGGACGAAGCTTCACAGGCATTGCGTGAAATAATGCAGGAGATCGCATTGGCAGGCCTTTCCAGAGGCGCATTCTTTGAGAAGGCTGCGTTCTATGGGGGCACAGCATTGAGGATCTTTCACGGTCTCGATCGGTTTTCTGAAGACCTTGATTTCTCTCTTCTTGAAGTTAATCCTAAGTTCAAGCTTGACCCTTTTTTTCCGGCCATCGAAGCGGAATTTGATTCCCTCGGGTTGAAGGTTTCCATCCGGGAGAAAAGGAGGACCCTCGTGAACAGCATTGACTCGGCATTTCTGAAATCTGATACGGTGTGGAGAGAATTGGTACTGGAGGGGACGATCCCCCAAAATGGCCTGGATCAAAAGCCATCGGTCACCATAAAATTGGAAGTTGACCGTGAACCCCCTCATGGATTCGAAACAGAGGACAAGCTGCTGATAAAACCTGTTTCTTTTTATGTAAAATGTTTTACGCTGCCGCATCTTTTCGCCGGAAAAATGCACGCTTTGCTCTTTCGCAAATGGAAGGAAAATGTCAAAGGCCGGGACTGGTACGATATGGAATGGTATATCAAGAAGGGGGTACCGCTGGACCTGAATCATTTCGTTTTGCGGGCCCGGGACAGCGGGGATTGGAAAGAGGATACCCTAACAGAGAAAGGATTTCACGATTTACTGGAACAGAAGATAACGACCGTGAGTATGGATCGCATCAAGGCAGACATCCGAAGATTTATTTCCAACCCTGCAAGGCTTGATATTTGGTCTCCAGCGTATTTTCTCGACTTAGTCAAGCACTTGAAAATTGCGAAGGGGTGATTTTTCCCGAACAAAGTTCGGTGACAATCGAAGAAACTATTGCTTCCACCGAAGAACGTACGAAGAACGTATTGATTCTATCGAACAACCCACGGCAAAAGACGAAGAAACAACGAACAACCTATTGACAGGACCGAACAACCTATTGCTCCAGACGAACAACCATCGAACAACCTATTGCCCCGTACGAACAACTCCTCAAGACATCCATGGTGATGCAAATATTTTGCCTTGTAAATCAGCGCGTTACAGGAATTCTCAAAAATCAGGTCAGGTTTTTCGGGTTGTGGACACTCATGGGCTTGAAATAACTGCTGAAAATCACCGGCTGCTTGATGACGCCCGTCATTGCATGAAAACCCATGCCCCGTGACCTTTGTGGCACACTAGTGTAGGTCAAAATTCACGTCTATGAAAAAGCTCATGATCACTGTCGCCCTGCTGGCAGTTGCCAGCCTGGCGGCGCATTACGCATATGGCCAGGAAAGCACCACCACCTCAAAATTCGATTTTGTCCCGGGTGAGAAAATCATCTTCTCCGATGATTTTACGTCGGAAACCATAGGGGACTTTCCCTTGCTGTGGAACACAACCGGTTCAGGTGAGGTGGTTACCACCACCCTGGCTGACGGCCGCTGGTTCAAGATGACCAACGCACGTGGAATCTATACCCTTACCGATCCGCTCACCCTCCCGGAGAATTATACGGTGGAATTTGATGTGATCCCGCAGCGGTATCAGAATAACAATTCCACCAATTTCAACTTCTACATTATCAAAACCACCAAACCCAAAGACCTGAAATTCGGACTGGCACGGCCCGGGGGCGATGGGATCATGTTCAGGTTTCAATACAAGAACTATTATTTAGCCTACTATTCGGACCGTTCCCCTGTCCAAAGCGGCGAAGTGTCGATACCCAGGTTACTGGAGAACAAGAAGTACAGGCTCTCCATCTGGGTTCAGAAAGAAAGGATCCGTGTCTACATCGGCGAAGAGAAGGTATTTGATCTGCCCAGGGCGATGGAAAAAGGTGTCCAATACAACATGATCCGGTTCGATGATGGCACACCCATGATTGCTAATTTCCGTGTGGCCACCGGCCTGCCGGATATGCGGAGTAAGCTCCTGACAGAAGGAAAGCTCGTGAGCTATGGCATTTACTTCGATGTGAACTCAGACCAGGTGAAGCCGCAATCGGCCGGAACGCTCACGGAAATGGCAGCCATTCTAAAAGAGAACCCAACCCTGAAGATTAGGATTGTCGGCTATACGGATTCTGATGGCGATGACAAAGCAAACCTCACCTTGTCGCAAAAGCGTGCCGCTTCGGTGAAAGATGCGTTGGTGAAGACCTACGGCATCGACGGGACCAGGATCGAGACAGATGGAAAGGGAGAGGGAGAGCCCGTTGCGCCCAATGACAGCGGGACGAATAAAGCGCTGAACAGAAGGGTGGAGTTTATTAAACTATGACAGGGATTGCCGGGAATTCTGCATCCAGATTCTCCCGGCATTCCATTCTGACCGATCCTGCAGTCAAACCATCTGGTCATTCTTGTGAAGGTGCTCAATGCTTTGATTTTCCATGATTTTTGTCATTTCGAAGTAGTTTTATATTGCTCAATTTAATTGCCAGTAAAACGGTTAGTTTTTGGTCCAGAACCAGTAGAAATAATGCTAACCGTTGAGGTTATGCGTGCTTTTATTCAGCATCCGGGGTTGGTTAGTGCAATCAAAGATGGAAGGATGCAAATTTCCTTGCCGGAAACAGGTGGATGCTCCGCCTGCCATCGGTCACTGTGCGTACTCGGTGATCCCGGTCCCAAACAGGTTGAAGTACCCCAGGCGATGGAACGGTTCCGTGTAGGCGACCAGGTACTGGTTCAGATCGCACCCTCCGCCGGATATATGGCCTTATGGTGGCTCTACCTGTTTCCTTTCCTGCTGATGATTACCACCCTGGGTGGGGTGATGGCATGGCAGCACCAGGAAGGGTGGGCCGGCCTGGCCGCCATGTCAATACTTATTCCCTATTACAGCCTGTTGTATTTAACGCGCGGAAAATGGCGCAAGCCGTGTGAGTTTACCGTCTTGAAAAATGAATGATGTCGTTCTCTATACTGTCTTTACCCTGACCGCCATCGGCATCCTGTCGGCAGCAGTCATCTATGTTGTCTCCAAAAAATTTGCCGTGAAAGAAGATGACCGCATCAGCCAGGTGGAACAGGTGCTGCCCAGTACCAACTGCGGCGGCTGCGGGTTGCCGGGGTGTCATGCCTTCGCGAAAGCGGTGGTGGAGGCTGGCGACCTTTCCGTTCTGCACTGCCCTGTTGGGGGCAATGCGGTGATGAAGAGTGTGGGAGAGATTCTGGGTATTAAGGCGGTGGAACGCGACCCTTACATCGCCGTGGTCCGCTGCTCGGGCTCATTTGAACACCGGAAGAAGACCAGCATCTACGATGGCACCGGTTCTTGTAAAATAGCGGCGGCGTTGTACAGCGGCGACACCGGCTGTGCCTATGGGTGCCTCGGCCTGGGCGACTGTGTGGAGGTGTGCACCTTTGAGGCGATGTACATGGATGAGAAGAGCGGGCTGCCGGTCATCATCGAAGACAAGTGTACCGCCTGCAATGCCTGTGTAAAAGAGTGTCCGAAGGATATTCTGGAACTGTGGCCGAAAGGAAAGAAGAATAAAAGAATTTATGTAGCGTGCCTCAACGAGGAGGAGGGAAGCACCGCGCGGCAGGAGTGTGCTGTGGCGTGTTCGGGTTGCAACAAGTGTTTTGAAACCTGCCGCTATGATGCCATCACGATGGTGAATAACCTTGCCGTCATCGACCCTGAGAAGTGCAAATTGTGCCTGGAGTGTGTCGGCACCTGTGATGTACACAACATCATCACGGCCAACATACCACCGGAGAAACTGGAACAGGCGAATGTGCAGCGGTCGAAGCGCCTGGAACGCGAACTTAAAAAGAGAGAAGAAGAGAAACTGGCTGCCGCGGCAGCAAAACAAGTTAGCCATGAAGCTCCACCAAAGACTTAAAACATTTCATATAGGCGGAGTGCATCCGGAGGATCATAAACTCTCAGCAGGAGCGGCCATAGCGTCGCTGCCTATGCCAAAAGTTGTTACCCTGTCCATCACCCAGCACCTGGGTGCGCCGGCGAAAATATTGGTAGAACGTGGAGCCGTTGTAAAAACCGGGCAGATCATTGCCTTGCATGAAGGATTTGTTTCAGCCAATATTCATGCTTCGGCATCGGGCCGGGTTGGGATCATCCGGGAAGTGATGGACAGCACCGGCTTTAAGCACACCGCAATCCCCATTCTTGTAGAAGGAGATGAATGGGAAGCTGGCATTGACCGCACCGGGACGCTGGTGGAGGAAATCAAACCCGGGCCTGAAGAAATTGTAGCACGCATCATGGAAGCAGGTGTCGTCGGGATGGGCGGCGCGGCTTTTCCTTCTCACGTCAAGTTGAGCGTGCCTGAAGGAAAGCACGTGGATCATCTCCTGATCAATGGGGTGGAGTGCGAGCCCTACCTCACCGCCGACCATCGCCTGATGCTGGAGAAGCCGAAGGAGATTATTGTTGGAATAAAAATCCTGATGAAGGCGCTGGGGGTTGAGAAAGCGATCATCGGCATAGAGGACAATAAGCACAATGCCGTTGAGTTGTTCAGGGAGTTGTTAAAAGCCGAACCCGGGATTTCGGCAGAGGCACTTGAAGTTCAATATCCCCAGGGCGGGGAGAAACAATTGATTCAGGCCTTGTTAGACCGCCAGGTTCCATCAGGCGGTTTGCCTTCGGATGTGGGGGTCATTGTGCACAATGTAGGAACGACCTATGCCGTCTACCAGGCGGTGCAGAAGAACATGCCTTTGATTGAACGGGTGGTTACCGTTACCGGGAAGTCCGTGAAGCGTCCTTCCAACTTCATGGTACGGGTAGGCACACCGGTCATTGACCTGCTGATCGCCGCCGGCGGGGTTCCTGAAGACACGGGAAAGATTGTTGTGGGCGGCCCGATGATGGGCAAGGCTATTGCCAACCTGGAGGTGCCGGTGGCCAAAGGCACTTCCGGCATTTTACTGATTCCAAAAGAAGAAACGAGCAGAACAGCCCTGGTGTTCAACTGCGTGCATTGTGGGAAATGCATTGAAGCCTGCCCGATGGGATTGGAACCGTATCACTTGCTGTTAATGTCGAAGAAGGGGAATGCCGAAAAAGCGAAAGAGGAACATATCCTGGATTGTATCGAGTGCGGCTCGTGTTCATTTGTATGTCCTTCCAACCGGCCCATCCTGGATTACATCCGGCTGGGCAAACTGCAAATCAAAAAAGAAAGGAAAGTATGACCCCAGGACTTCTCACGGTTTCGCCATCACCCCATATCCACACGGATTTGACTGTGCCCCAGATTATGAGAGGGGTGATCATGGCGATGATTGCAGCGCTGCTTTTTTCGATTTATAATTTTGGCCTGAGCGCGGTGTACGTCACTACCCTGTCAGTGGTATTTTGTGTGGCGGCTGAATATGCCATTGTCCGATACCTGCTGAACAAGGCCGCCTCCATAGGTGATGGTTCAGCCGTCATTACGGGAATGCTGCTCGCCTTTAACCTGCCCGCCAATTTGCCCTGGTATATTATTCTAATCGGGGCTGTAGTTTCCATCGGGATCGGGAAAATGAGTTTTGGCGGATTGGGAAACAACCCTTTCAATCCTGCCTTGGTAGGGCGGGTTTTTTTACTCTTGTCCTTTCCGGTACAGATGACTTCCTGGCCGGTCCCGGTTGCTACCATGTCGTTTGATGCAGTGACGAGCGCCACGCCCCTGGGCATCTTAAAAGAAGGAATCCGCGGAGGAACGAGCGTGGAAAAACTGATGCAGGAGATGCCGTCCTATTCCGATTTCTTTTTTGGATTTCAGGGAGGAAGCCTGGGGGAGATGTCGGCCTTTGCCCTTTTGCTGGGTTTGGGATACATGCTCTATCGAAAGATCATCACCTGGCATACGCCCGTGTCCATGATTGTTTCGGTAGCTGTGATGACGGGCATATTCTGGTTGATTGATCCTTCCAGGTATGCCAACCCGCTGTTTCACCTGCTGACCGGTGGCGTCATGCTGGGAGCCGTATTCATGGCAACGGACTATGTCACCTCACCCTTCACGCACCGGGGCATGCTCATTTTTGGTTCGGGAATAGGTGTACTGACGGTGTTGATACGCTTGTTTGGTAATTACCCGGAAGGGGTTTCGTTTGCCATCCTGATCATGAATGCTTTTGTGCCGATGATCAATAAGGTGGCGAAGGAGCCCCGGTATGGGGCAGTCAGAAAAACTGAATGAAGCAGCCATGGCAACGATCAAATCATCTTTTCTGAACTTATTGGTTGTTCTCACAGTGATTACGCTCGTAGCGGGCTTTTCGCTCGGCTATGTGTATGAATGGACAAAAGAACCCATCGCGCAGGCGCAGATGGAAAAACAGCTGAAGGCCATTGAGGCTGTGGTGAAGGGATACGACAATAACCCGGTGCTGGAGAAATTCAAAGTGAGAACGCCGGATGGAAAAGACAGCCTTGAATTTTTCCCGGCGAAGCTAAAAGGCGAAATGATCGGAATGGCGGTCAAGACCAGATCATCAAAGGGCTACAGCGGCGATGTGTGGTTAATGGTCGGGTTCAACACGCAGGGGGATATCCAAAACATCGTGGTCATCGAGCATAAGGAAACACCGGGCCTTGGGTCCAAAATGACTGAGCCTTCATTCCTCAATCAATTTTTTGGAAGAAATCCTGCGGAGATGAAATTAAAGGTGAAAAAGGACGGGGGCGATGTGGATGGCATCACGGGAGCCACCGTCAGTTCCAGGGCTTTCACTGAAGCCGTGCAGTCAGCGTATGACACTTTTCAATCCATGAACCATGACACCCATTAGTTACAAGGAGAACTTATTCAGAGGAATCATTAAAGAGAACCCCGTATTGGTCCTTTTGCTCGGGTGTTGCCCTACGCTGGGTGTAACCTCTTCGGCCATCAACGGGATAGGCATGGGCGTGGCTACCGCATTTGTATTGGTCATGTCAAACCTGGTGATCTCGCTGGTAAGAAATGTCATCCCGGACAAGGTGCGCATCCCTTCTTACATTGTGATCATTGCCGCCTTTGTGACGGTGGTTCAACTGCTGATGCAAGCCTATACGCCGGCGCTGGATGAGCAGCTGGGCATATTTATTCCATTGATCGTGGTGAATTGCATTGTGCTGGGGCGGGCGGAGGCGTTTGCTTCCCGCAACACCGTTTTTGCAAGCGTATTGGACGGCGTGGGAATGGGTGTGGGCTTCACATTGGCGCTTACCCTGCTGGGAACCATCCGGGAATTGTTAGGCAGCCTTTCGGTATTTGGATATAAGCTCGCCGAAGCGGATGGGATCCTCATTTTTGTTTTGGCTCCCGGGGCCTTCATCACATTGGGGTTTATGATCGCCGTGATGGCCTGGACAAAGAGGAAAAAATCGATTGAACAACATTCAACTTAGGTATATGCAATACTTCATCATCATCATCTCAACCATCTTTATCAACAACATTGTGCTGGCAAAGTTTCTCGGGATTTGTCCGTTCCTGGGCGTTTCCAAAAACACTTCTACGGCGGTGGGTATGGGTGGGGCGGTGGTATTTGTCATGACGCTCGCTACCATCATGACTTACCTGGTACAGCATTACATTCTTATCCCGCTGGGCATTGCGTACCTGCAGACTGTCACCTACATCCTGGTGATCGCATTCCTCGTTCAGGTTGTTGAAATCATCTTGAAGAAAGTGAGCCCTGACCTGTACCAGGCCCTGGGGGTTTACCTTCCTTTGATCACGACCAACTGCACGATCCTGGGCGTGGCCATTTTGGTCATTCAGAATCATTTCAACCTGATGGAGAGCGTCATCTTTGCGATTGGCAATTCCCTTGGCTTCACATTGGCCATCGCGATATTTTCCAGTTTGAGGGAGCAGTTTGAGAATGCAGATCTTCCGGAGTACATGCAGGGAATCCCGGCCGCACTGATCACCGCGAGTATCCTGTCGATGGCGTTTATGGGATTCGCGGGTTTGGTTTGAATAAATGACGGCAAGAAGCAGTGGGGTCGTTGACAACACTGCCCCAAGGCAAACACCAAGGACGGCAAGAACATTGAATTTTCAAAGGACCTGACTTCAGCCGGCTAATCACAAGCAAGGATTTCGACAGGAGGCGAGTGGTGGCCCGGCGGAAAAGC
>JAYTVB010000017.1:0-20957 GCA_043744235.1 Cyclobacteriaceae bacterium
TTCTGAGCGAAGCTATTTCATTAGCCGACGAGCATGTTTTACAACCTCAGGCCAACCAGGAGTAACGCAACCGTACCAGACTTCAGCGAGAGCCGTAGGTTCGATTCATATTGTATCAACGGGTTTCAACCCGTTGATAGCAGGTCGCGCCTAACTCTCGCCGTTGTTGGTGTTCCCGTTTCGGGGTCACCAACAACAATTGAAACGCCAAAGGCAGTGGTAAGTGCGGAGCCAGGTTGAGTAACGCAACCGTACCAGACTTCAGCGAGAGCTGTAGGCTCGATTCATATTGTATCAACGGGTTTCAACCCGTTGAAAGCAGGTCGAGCCTAACTCCGAGTGCCATAGGCACGGGCCATATCATGCCACCCTGCTAAGGTTTAGCCTGTGGTCGGTGTTGATCATAGTAGGTCCAACTCTCTCAGCCCGCGAGCCTTCGCGCAAGCCTTGAACCAGGCGCTCCCTTTTTTAGAAGACTTGCGCCAGAGAGGGCACGGTTTTCATCAACAGGTCCCAGCCGGCCTTCATCGGGCCGGCTGCCGCGGATGGGACGCTTCTACATGGATTAGTAGAAAAACGGACCCAAAATGAAACAGGATTTTTTGAGAAATCTCTAACTGGCTGATTGACAGGGAGAAAATTTGAAGGTCGGAAAGGAGTGTTAAGAAATTTTAAAATTCCTAAAGAAACGTAAAGCGAACCTTCAGCCATTTTAATAATCCTCAAGAAAATGTATTGCATTCTTAAGTAATCTTAAGAGAACCTTAAGAAATCTTAAGAGGACGCATGAAATTCTAAAGAAATCTAAAGGGAACGTTAAGAAATCTAAAGGGAACGTTAAGAAATCTAAAGGGAACGTTAAGAAATCTTAAGAGAATCTTAAGAAATCTTAAGCGAAGGTACGGCAAATCTTAAGCGAACCACGGTCAGCGTAAAGAATTCTACGGTGTTCCTTCGATGAGAGGGCAGGGGAGAATCAGGGAAGATCAGGGAGAATCAGGAAAAACCTGGGAAGATCAGGGAACATACGGGAAGATCAGGGAGAATCAGGGAAAATCAGGGAAGTGATCGCACGAGTCCTTGCACATTTCGCCCAAGCATGACAGAGAAGCGTGGCGCGCTGGCTTGATCACCCGGGTGATCCTCACAAACGCCGATCATATGAAACTTAAAAAAACAATGCTATGTCCAAAAAAAGTAAAAGCGCCGTCAGATACCAGCAACCAGACACCAGCAACCAGATACCAGTCATCCGCAACCAGCTAGTACCCCTTCGCCGCCCCGTCTGAACTCCTGGAATCCGAAGCGCCCATGAAATATCCGGTCTTGGCGTCATAGTAGATGGCCATAGCATCACCCAGTCCCCGGCCCATGGGCAATTCGAAAAGGGTGTGGCCTTTGGACTTCAGCTTGGCAGCAGTTTCGGCGCTGATGGTCTGATTCTCATAAATCATCCGGTCGGGCAGCCATTGGTGGTGCATGCGGGCTCCTTCTACGGCCTGCGCGATGTTCATCTTGTAGTCGATCGTGTTCGTAATGATCTGAAGTACCGTGTTAATGATGGTCCGGCCTCCCTGCGCCCCGACGATGATGACGGGCCTCCCGTCTTTGGTGACGATCGTGGGTGACATACTTGACAGCATCCGCTTGCCGGGTGCAATGAGGTTGGGGGACGTTCCGATCTGCCCCGAGCGGTCAGTAGCGCCAGGCATCGGGTTAAAGTCGCCCATCTCATCATTGAGGAAGAAGCCAAGGCCATCGGCCACAACTTTGGAACCATAACCCTGCTCGATGGTATAGGTGAGCGATACTGCATTGCCGTCTTTGTCTGCCACGGATAGGTGCGTGGTATTTTGTCCGCCCTCATAGATCTGACCAAATCGCGAGGAGTCGGAAGGAGATGCTGTCTCCATCTTAATGCCTTCTCTCAGTTTCTTGGCATAGTCCTTTGACGTAAGTTTCTCCAGCGGCATGTTCAGGTTAAACTCCGGATCGCCCATGTATTCTGCGCGGCTGGCGAAGGCCCGTACCATGGCTTCCCGCAGCACGTGAAGGTGGTCCGCGGAACGGTAACCGAGTGAGGGCAGGTCATAGCCTTCCAGGATGTTGAGCATTTCAATGAGTGCAACGCCGCCGCTGCTGGGTGGCGGCATGCTGTAGATGGTGTAGTCACGGTAGGTGCCTGAGACGGGTTTCCTTTCGATGGCCTCATACTGTTCCAGGTCCTGTTGAGTGATGAGGCCGCCCTGTGCTTTCATGAATGTGGTCAGTTTTTCTGCGGTCTCGCCTTTGTAAAATCCGTCACGGCCGTGATCGCGGATGCGTTTCAGGGTGGCGGCCAGGTCGGGCTGTTTCCAGGTTTCACCTTGCTGGTAGATTTCTGATCCGTTCTTTGTCATCACCTTCAGGGTAGAAGGAAATTTGCTCCAGGCATCTTTTTGATTCTTCGATTGGTCATACAGCGAGTAAGTAAAGGGGAAGCCCTTGCTGGCCAGCCGGACGGCCGGGTCCACCAGTTTTTTCCAGGGCAGTTTACCATACTTGCTGTGCGCCAGGTAAAGTCCGGCAACGGTGCCCGGTGTGCCCGCTGACAACACGCCAATGTGGTTGATGTCTTTAATCACCTTGCCGTTTGCGTCAAGGTACATGTTGGCATTGGCTGCCAGCGGTGCTTTCTCCCGAAAATCAATGGTGGTTGCTTTGGTGTTCTTGTCCACGTACACCATGAACCCGCCTCCGCCAATATTCCCCGCCGCGGGCCAGGTCACGGCCAATGCAAAGGCTGTCGCGACAGCTGCGTCAACGGCATTTCCGCCGGACTTGAGAATGTCACGGCCCACTTCGGAGGCAATGGCGGAAGAGGATACGACCATTCCGTTCTTCTCGTACACGGGTATCCGTCCGCCGATGGGGGCGAAGGATGAAAAAGAAATGAAGAGGGCCAGGACAACGAGGACAAGTTGTTTCATGGTGTTGTGGTTTGTGAGAAATGGCAATCGCCGACCGGGGTCAGCTACCCTGCCACGTGGACAAACATAGGAAAGAAGATCTGGATTTACACTGGCGTTAACGGGGAGCGCTGGGCGGGATCCATTCGGACAATCCCGATCCTTTATGAAACCGTTACTCATTGCATGGGGGATTTGCAATCCTGACTATTCTCAATATAACACCGCACGGCATTCCAGTTCCTTCATTCCCGACCAGCGCGCCACATGATTTGTTTCCTGCCGACAATATCTTCCCGACCAAGAATGTTATTGTTACTTTTTTGTCTTAGACACAAAAAAGTAACCAAAAAAAGTCAAGGCGGAAAAAAGCTTCCACGCTCCAGGCCACCTCGCTCCCCCGCTTTTCCGCCGGGCCACCGCTCGCCTCCTTTGAAGGAGATTGCATCAAAGCAATCAAGCAATGTTCACAAATACCCCAGTTAGTCGGGATCCATTCGGACAATCCCGACCCTTTATGAAACCGTCACTCATTGAATGGGGAATTTGCAATTCTGACTATTCTCAATGTAAGAAGACTTGCGCTAGAGAGTAACGCAACCGTACCAGACTTCAGCGAGAGCCGTAGGCTCGATTCATATTGTATCAACGGGTTTCAACCCGTTGATGGCAGGTCGAGCCTAACTCCGAGTGCCATAGGCACGGGCCATATCATCAGTATGGCGCGCTTTTTTAAAGCGTGCCGGTACGAGATACCCAGTTGGTCGGGATCCATTCTGATAATCCCGACCTTTTATGAAACCGTCACTCATTGAATGGGGGATTTGCAATCCGACCAACGCGCGAAATGGCAAATAGCGACAAGCGTCAGCTATCCTGCCACGTGGACAAACATAGGAAAGAAGATCTGGATTTACACTGGCGTTTCAGCCTTACTTATCTTTCTAAGCCACCGCCAATGCGTAACAAAGAGAATAATACAGATAACAAGCAGGAGGCTGGATATCAGTAAATTCCTGTTCGCATTGTGCATGGATGTCTGGATCTTGTCAGACTTTGCAGACTCGAACATGGTTCTCAGGGTATTGTCATCAGGCACGTAGGATGATTGATTGGGCCCCTCGCTGCGTTGGGAGGACTTGAGGATGTCCATTTTATAGTTTTCAAAGGAGGCCAGGCTTGGCGATCCGGGCGGGTTGTATCCTGAGTGCAGGGGATCTGTCCGATCCATCAGAGAATTGACGAACGAGGTGGTAGAGATGAGGAATGTGATGACGGCGACCAGACAAACTGAATACCCATAAATCTGGGCTCCTGCCTTTTGCTTTTCCATTTTGCCTCCTTTTTAAGTAAGGTGCAATTTGGCATCCTGGAAGGAAGCAAAGCAATGATATCAATCATCTTTTGGTTAGCCCTTAACCGCGCCTTTTTTTTCGGCCATTTTAAGGAGTTCCATCACGGTATTCCAGTTTCGGGTGGTGGCCGTTACCTTTAATTTCTTTTCAAAGAAAGTATTATTCAGTTTGGTTTTGCCATAACCGGCAGGACAAAACAGGTAGACGGCCTTCCCTGAGACATAAAACTCGTCAGGTCCGTAAAGGCTTTCTTGTATGGCCCCAAGGTATTCCTTCCCGGGTACTTCAGAGAGGAAGGTAACGTGGAGAAACCGGGTGTCTGCCTTCCGCTTGATGAAGGGATTGTGTTTTGCAATAATTTTCAATTCATTTGGCTCCAGCACCAGAACCGGGATTGTGGCAGAGAATTTCAGCTGCAGCTTTTTGGAAATTAGCCTGGCGATTTCCTGACCATCTGAAGATTTGGATTGAAAAACAACGTTGCCGCTCTGGATATAGGTTTCAATGCTGGTGAATTTAAGTTCACCGTACAGTTCGCGCAGGGCATCCATCTTGATCATGTTGTGCCCGCTGACGTTGATGCCCCGCAGAATGGAAATGAAGGTTTTCATGCAGTAATTGTTTTGGATCAGACCGCCGGTTCAATCAGGTCCCACAAATTGCCATACAAGTCCTGGAAAACAGCAACGGTACCCCACGCTTCACGGGCTGGCTCCCGCACGATGACTACACCTTGTTCTTTCAGGTTATTGAAATCGCGCTGAAAATTATCGGTGTGGAGAAAGAGGAAAACGCGCCCGCCGGTTTGATTACCTATATGGTTTCTTTGTTCCTCATTGGCGGCCTTGGCCAACAGCAGGCTGCACCCCGAAGATCCGGGCGGCGCCAGAACCACCCAGCGTTTGGAGGCTGATAAGGTGGTGTCTTCTACGACGGTAAACTTCAATTTGCCAGTGTAAAATTGGATGGCCTCATCATAGTCTTCCACCACAAGTGCAAGGTGCGCGATGTCTTGTTTCATGACATATTGTATTAATAGCGGCTGGCGAATTTAGGCAAAGGTATTTCACGAACAAACCAGGATGCATGCCCGGATGGAATCATGCTGAATATTGCTGATATTGAGTTGCGGTAAGGCAATCAGCGCCACACATGCTTGGAAATTACTTACTGACATCCGTAAGAAGCCTGTACAGGAACCGGGTATCAACCCTGATCAACATCAGCGGCCTGAGCCTGGCGATCGCCTGTTGCATTCCCTTTTATCACATCGTGAGGCATGAAAGCTCCTTCGATCGGTTTCATGCGCGGGCTGATCAGATTTATCGCGTTGTGCTCGATTGGTCGGGCCGCTCTGATGGTGGAAGCGTTCACTACCCTGCGCCTGATGCAATGAAGCTGGATTTTCCGGATTTTGAGCGGATTACCAGGGCAAAGGGACCCGAATCGGGAAAGATAGAAGCCAGCCGGTCCGATCACAGGAGGGTGCTTTTTGAGGAGGATCAGATCTTGTTTGTTGATCAGGACTTCCTGAAGACGCTGGACTTTAAGTTGGCAACGCCCGTGCCTTCGACCGTACTTGAAAAACCGAATGAGACATTGCTGACCGCTTCACTGGCGTTAAAATTATTCCCTGGTGAAGATGCTGTTGGAAAGTCGATCGTGATGAACGACAGTGTCAGTTTGCTGGTGGTGGGAATCATGGAAGATCCTCCCCTCAATACCAACCTTCCGTTTCGAATGCTGGTCTCTTATGCCACATTTGATGCCGGCAATAGCCGCAGGAACGACTGGCTGTTTGGTGGAGGTGCCATAACCGTTTATGTCACGCTCCGCCAGGGAGACCATCCTGATAAGTTCAGTCAGCGACTCGCACAATTTACAAAAAAACATGTCGCATTTTATGAACCTGGACAATACGTTTACGGTCTTCAGCCATTGACTGAGGTCCATACCAGCGACGGCTTTGGTTTCGATATGTTCTACTATGCGCCGCCGGAACTCATCTGGCTTCCTGCCTTCCTGGGCATCCTGATCGTGGTGATCGCGAGCATCAATTTTGTAAACCTGTCGTTGGCGCACGCACTGACCATGACCAGGGAAACCGGTATCAGAAAAGTAGTGGGCAGCACCCGGGGCCACCTGGTTGTTCGTTTCATGTTGCAGACCGCCATGGTGGTCCTCGTTGCGCTGTTCACCGGACTTCTCGGGGGTTACTTTCTGCTTGGCCAGGTCAACAACCTCTTTGCTGTGGTGAACTACAACTTAACAATCAATGGATCCACACTTGTTTTTCTGTTCATGCTCGGTTTGGCCATCCTGATCCTGGCTGGTCTCTACCCGGCACTGGTTGTATCTCGGTCAAGGCCGGCCATTGTCTTTCGCAGTCAACTGGAAGCCGTTTCGGATGGAGCCCCCTCGTTCCTCCGCAAAGGACTGGTGCTGGCACAGATCGGAGCATCGCTGGTTTTGCTGGTGAGTGCCCTGGTCATCAGTGCCCAAATCACCTATTGGAGAGAGACGGATCTCAGGTTCCGTCAGCGAAACATTTTGACGTTCGATGTACCGGCGCGTGATGTGCTGAAGAAGGCTGCATTAAGAAATGCCCTGACAGGATTGTCAGCCGTTGAAGATGTTTCCTACGCCAACGGATCACCGATGAATGGCAGATACGGGTCAGCCAGAATTGCGGGAACGAGTGATTATACAGACGCCAGGATAAGAACCATCGATGAAAGATTTGTTCCGCTTTATCAATTGGAATTCCTTGGCGGAACTAATATTTCGATAACGGATTCCAGCGGAGTCCTGATTAACAACGAACTCGCGCGCATGCTCGGGTTCGCTGATCCCGTTCAAGCCGTCGGCAGCCGCCTTGAGATTGATCCGTTATTGGGTAATCACGGTATAGGGACGATTGTGGGCGTTTTGAAGGATTTCGTCAATGGCAATCCCAGGGATGCAGACACGTTTCCGGCGGTCTATGTTCGAATGGATTCCCGGACCGGCTTTGCCAGCGTCTCTTTGGCTGACCGGGTGTCCCCGGAGATAATTGGCAAGGTGCGGGAGTTATTTGTTCAAACCTACCCAAACGAGGTGTTCAATCCTGAATGGATGTCAGCAAAGGTTGAAGAGAACTATGAGTTGGAGTTGATCATTGGAAAGGCCGTGCGTTTGATTTCCCTGCTGTCGATTTTTATCAGCTGCATTGGCATTTATGGTATGGTTAGCTTCATGGGAAGCCGTCGAAGCAAAGAGTTTTCAGTACGCAAGGTATTTGGCGCCAGCCGCACCGATATCATCAGGATCTATACCCGTGAGTTTGGTTATCTTCTTGTCGCAGGTTTCCTAGTTGGTGCACCTGTGGCAACCTGGGTCATGTCGGAGTGGCTTGCCCGGTATAAAAGACATCTGTCCCTTGACCCGGTTCATTTCCTAAATGCCTTCCTCATCATCCTTTTGGTAACGGCCGTGACTATATTTCAGCAGGCTATTCGGTCATCAGGCGTCAATCCTGCGGATACCTTGCGCGGAGAATAGTCAATCCAGGCCAATCATCATAAACGCTCCCCAATATATTGGCTCCGGGTACTGCGCACGCAGTTCCTTCTTGGCCTCAACAAAGCTCAACCTCATGTTGCCGCTGTTGAGCCACTTCTTGTAAAAATTCAAGATGAGTTTCTGTGTGGCATCATCGTCAACCTTAAACATAGACATGATCAGCACTTTCGCACCGGCAACCAGAAACGCACGCTGCAACCCATAGACACCCTCACCATTGGAGATTTCCCCCAGCCCGGTCTCACAGGCGCTCAGTACCACCAGGTCAGTGCGGTCAAGGTTGAGACTCATCGCCTCATAGGCCGTGAGTACGCCGCTTTCCATGTTGTAGTTGTACTTGGTCTTGGCCAGTACGTCACCAGCGCCTTTCAGCAAGAGCCCTGACTTCATCAGTGGGTTTTCTGCCATCGTGGCTTCATTCTCGGTAAGCCCTGACATGGAGCCGGCTTCTGTTTTGGTATAAAAACCATGGGTTGCAATGTGGAAAATCCTGGGATTATTCAGGGCCTTCACTTTTTCCTCGCTGGCTTCGCCCTCCATAAATTCATCCGTGGTCCATCCCTTTTGCTTCAGCAGCTTCTGAAGTTCTTCCACTTCCTTTTCCGTTCCCGGAAGGGGAGAGAACTGCTCGGATGCCGAGGCAGTCAGGTAAAAGGTTGGGTTGCCGAACATGCTGGCACTGTTGGCATTCGCGGCGGCGGCAACTTTGGACTTGACCTTGCGCAGGTACAAATCTTTGGTGTTGCTTACCATGATGATGTTTGAGTTGTCGATCACATACTTGCCATCCGGGGTTGGAATAGCTTCCAGGTTGATCTGGTTGTACACGCCATCAGGGGAAATGTAGATGGTGGCGTACTGCCCGATCTCCTTTTGAATGGGTTCCCAGAACACCTTGTATGACAGTTGATCGGGCGTCATGGTGGTGATGCTGTTCCTGTAATATTTAAAGTAGCGGGTTTCCATCCGATGACCTTCGGGCAGAATGATGGCTTTGGGACGACCCTTCTCTCCCTTCACATACAAAGCCACGTACACGATTGAGTCGGTAAACGTATGATTGAAATGCCGGTAACGCACCATCTCCACCGCAATGTCGTTCTTGCCCAGCGCCGACTGCACATTTTCGTAGGTAATGCGTTTGTTTTCAAAACTCTGGCCGAAAATTTCTGAGCGTTCGCTGAGTTCGCGTTCCAGTCGTTCCACCTCCGCGCCCATGGCAGCAGGATCCAATCCATTGATTTGCAACTGTGCCGTGCTCATTGACAAGGCTGCTGTCAATTCTTCTTTCTTCCTGACCCATAAGTTGTAATTGGCCTTCAGGTCTGCATTGCTGCTGTTCAGTATTCGCTCCCTTATCTTAATGGAGCTGCTCAGCAACAAAGCCTTGGTAAGAAGCTGGTAGTTATACACCTTCCCGCTGAGATCGCGAAAATCCTCCAGCTGACTGAACGCAAGCGTGTTGTAGAATTCAAAGTCGCCCTTGATCGTGTTCCAGTATTTAGCTTTTTCTCGCTCACTGAGGGCGGGAAAAAACTGCTTGATGAAGTTTTCGTAATTGTTGAGAGCCTGCTCAATGTTTTTCTTGGCGCCTTTGAAATCCTTCTTCTGGTAATAGACCCTGGCCATTTTGGAGAGGATCTTGACGTACTCCGGGTGCGTATCGCTGAAATATGATTCGTACAGGTCTTTTCCTTTCTTGTAGAACTCCTCGGCCTTGTCATATTTATTCAACTGATAGTATACGTCGCCCGTGAGCGCATAGATGGCTGCGGCCTGGATACTGGTATTGGTGCCGGTTTTGGCCCGCCAGATAGACTCTGCCTGGGTCAGGGCATTGAATGCTTCGTCATATTTCTTTTCTGAAATATAGACGATGGAAACACTCTTCAGTATTTCGGCATATTGTGGATTGGTTTTCCCTAGCCGGGTACCCATAATATCCCGGGCCTCAAGCATGATCTTCTCAACCTGCTTCCGATCATCTCCTTTGTAGAATTTGATAAGCCCGAGCTGTGCCAGGGACTTGGCCACGTCAATGTGGTTCCGTCCAAATTGCTTTTCCTGACTGGCCAGCGCTTTCACAATATTGTCTTCTGCATTGTCATAGTCACCGATGGTATAATCGATGTCGCTCAGCAGTTTCTGGGACGAGGCGGTTTTGGTGGATTTTTCAGTGTAAAGGGCAGTCGCCAGCTTATTGGCACGCAATGCGATCTTGTCGGCCTCGGTATAGTCACCCTGGGCGAGCAGCAGTTTGCCCTTGTTCACGAGGGGCTCGATGAGCCGCAAGGACTCTGTACCATAGAGCTTTTCATACTCGAAAATAAGCTTGTTGAGGATTTCATCAGTATCGGAGTATCGGCCCAGCATGATAAACAGGCTGGAGAGGTCTTGGGCCGTACTGAGTTCGTCGATACCCAGCGGCCGGTCTGCTTTGGCAATGATGCGGCCCGAGCGGTCCAGCGCGTCTTCCGCATCATCAAAAAGACCTTTGATGCCAAGCAGGTTGGCCTGGGCATCTATGGTCTCTACCAGAAGGCCTTTTTTTGTTTCGTCCTTTTTGAACTCTTCAAGAATTTCCAGCGACTTGTTGATGTTCTTTTCAGCCTGCAGGTACTGGCCCAGCCTCAACTGCAGTTTGGCAATGCGGGTAAGTTCTTCTGCGTACTTGTAGTCCTTGTCGTCGTATTTACTCCGTGATACCAGCAATGCTTTATCCAGTGTTGCATTTGCTTTGGCATATTGATCCGTCAGTTCGTAGTAAATAGCCAGGTGGTTGAGGATGTCGAGGTGATCCTTGTGCCAGGCCCCGATTTCCTTGCCCACCACCTTGGTGTAGCTTTCCTCATAGATTTGCCCGGCTTCTTTGATCTTGTTGGTGTAATCCAGGTAGAAGTTTGCCAGTTGGAGTCTTGCCAGGTGCATTTCGGGTGCAGTTGAGCCGAACAAGTCCGCCTTGATTTTGATGATTTCAGTATAGTAGCCTTCGCAGTTGGCATATTTCTTTTCCCGGATGCCGAGCGTAGCCAGGAAATCCAGCATGTCAGCCACAAGGATATTGTTATGAGGCAACCCCGGCGTGTTGTAGATAACGGCGTTGGCAGCAGTTTCCAGGTCCTTGGTCTTCTCCTTGCTCAGCTTCGTGTCAAATTCCACCGCCTTCAGGCGAATTTGAAAGATACTTTTCTCCGGAAAATCCTTTTTGATCATTCTCTCATATTCCGCCTTCACGTTGCTGTACCGCGCACTGATGTCTTCATCCTGTCGAAGTAACTGTTTGAGATACTCTTCGTAAATCTGGATACCGAGATAGTGGGAAGGCTGAAAGGAGCCTTTGAGGATATCAAGCGTCCGGTCGTATTCCAACTCATCAGGAAGGGTAACGTTGCCGTTTTCTACCAGTACATTGGCGTTGTAAAACTGATTCTTGACATACGCTATGGATTTTTCGCCGACATTCTTCTTGATCCAGGTGGCGGCAAATACGAAAGAAGAATCTGCACTGCGGAGATTGCCTTGCTTTCCGTAGGTGTTGCCGATGAGCGTGAGAACATTGCCATATTCACTCATTCGCTGGGTTACTTCCTCTTCCGGAAGTTTACGGCTGGTGAGTCCGCCTTTGCCGTCGGGAAGTGTTTCCTGCTTCACCGCCCGCCTCGCAAAAAAGGTCTCCCTGGCCCTCAGCAATTCAAGTGATTCGTTGTAATAACCTTGTCCCGTCAGTGTCTCAGCCATGACGATGTCCCACCGTGCTTTCAACAGGTCCTTGTTGAAGTTGGAGACATCAAGAATCTTCCTGGCGTTTTCGAGATTCTCTTTGGCGATACGGTAAGAGCCGTTGTTGCTGTACAACTGCGCGGATTCGATGAGCATGGAACAGTAGTTCTCGCTGTTTTCACTGTAGACGGCGCGACTGGTGGTGAGTGCGTTGCTGAGGTTGGTCTCAAAATCTGTCAGCATGCCTGACGCCAGATCGCACTTGGCTTTCAGGAAGAAAATGGGAGCGGTGTATGCGTTTTGGATGCCGAGCTTGGAATTGACTTTCTTACGGAAATCCTCGACCTCCTCCTTTGAAGAGGAATAGGAACCCTCATCGTATAGTTCCTGCGCCTTCGCGAATGCCTTGTCGAATTTTGGATCTGTCTTTTGCGCCTTGTTTTCTTTCTGTTTTTGTGCCACCCCGGTCAACGCAACAAACAGGGCCAGTAGTATTGCCGCTATCCTGATTTTCATAGTGGGAAGATTTCCATCTTAAAGATACGCAAAGTGATCTACACCTTTAAGGCGCAGGACACTTTGCGTCTCAAAGCAGTTTTTTCAACACAATTTTTGCAGCTTCCGTCACCGGGGTGCCGGGCCCAAAGATTCCGGTGACACCGGCCTGGAGAAGGAAATCATAATCCTGTCTGGGGATCACGCCGCCGGTCACGACAAGGATATCGGGGCGGCCAATTTTCCTGAGGGTCTTGATCAATTCAGGTACCAGTGTTTTGTGTCCGCCAGCCAGGCTGGAGATACCCACGACGTGAACGTCATTTTCAATGGCCTGCTTTGCCACTTCCCCTGGTGTCTGAAAGAGCGGACCGATGTCCACGTCAAAGCCCAGGTCAGCAAAACCGGTGGCGATGACTTTGGCTCCGCGGTCATGCCCGTCCTGGCCCATCTTGGCAACCAGAATCCGGGGGCGCCTTCCGTTCTTTTTGGCAAACCGGTCCGAGAGCTTGTGGATTTCCCTGATGGATTCAACATTTTTCATCTGGCTTGAATATACACCCGAAATGGTGCGGGTTGGCGCGGAGTACCGTCCAAAAGTTTTCTCCAGGGCCGTGGAAATCTCGCCCAGGGTTGCCCTGGCACGTGCGGCAGTCACCGCCAGCTCAAGCAGGTTTCCCTTTCCGTCTTTGGCGCATTGGGCCAGTGCGTTAAGGGCCGCCTCCACCGTTTGTGGGTCGCGGTCGCGTTTGATTTGTTGGAGCCGTGCCACCTGTTCCTGCCGTACGGCTTCGTTGTTTACTTCCAGTGTCTCAAAGTCGGGCTTCTCATCGGTGGTAAAACGGTTTACGCCCACGATCACATCCTGTCCTGAGTCGATGCGCGCCTGTTTGCCGGCCGCAGCTTCTTCGATGCGAAGTTTTGGAATACCGTTTTCAATGGCACGCGTCATTCCGCCGATGGCCTCCACTTCTTCAATCAATTCCGTGGCCCGCTGTACCAACTGATCGGTGAGGTACTCGAGGTAGTATGAGCCGCCAAGGGGATCCACGACCCTGGTAATGCCCGTTTCTTTTTGAAGAAACAATTGTGTGTTTCGGGCAATGCGCGCGGAGAAATCCGTTGGCAAGGCGATCGCCTCATCCAGTGAATTGGTGTGGAGTGATTGTGTTCCGCCCAACACTGCAGCGAGCGCCTCAACGCAGGTTCGTGTTACGTTGTTATAAGGATCCTGTTCTGTCAGGCTCCAGCCGCTTGTCTGGCAGTGTGTGCGCAAGGCCATTGACTTGGGGTTCTTCGGATGAAACTGTTGCACCATCTTCGCCCACAGCAAACGCGCCGCACGCATCTTCGCCACCTCCATGAAAAAATTCATCCCGATGCCCCAGAAGAAAGAGAGGCGCGGAGCGAAATCATCAATCGGTATTCCGGCTTTTAGGCCAGCCCTCAGGTATTCCAGGCCGTCGGCAAGCGTATAAGCCAGCTCCATGTATGCCGGCGCACCGGCCTCATGCATGTGGTAGCCGCTGATGCTGATGGAATTGAACCTCGGCATGTTCTTCGCGCAATAGGAAAAGATATCCGCAACGATCCGCATGGAAGGACCGGGCGGATAGATGTATGTGTTCCGCACCATGAACTCCTTGAGGATGTCATTCTGTATCGTGCCGTTGAGTTGAGCCGGCTTTACGTTTTGCTCTTCGCCGGCCACGATGTAGAACGCCATGATGGGCAGCACCGCTCCGTTCATGGTCATGGATACCGACATCTGGTCAAGCGGGATCTGGTCGAACAGGATTTTCATGTCCTCCACGGAGTCGATGGCGACACCTGCCTTGCCTACATCACCGGATACGCGGGGATGGTCCGAGTCATAGCCCCGGTGAGTTGCGAGGTCGAAGGCTACCGACAGGCCTTTTTGTCCCGCGGCCAGGTTCCTCCTGTAGAATGCATTGGATTCTTTGGCTGTCGAGAAGCCTGCGTATTGCCGGATAGTCCAGGGGCGTGCCGTATACATCGTGGCATAGGGGCCACGGAGGAAAGGAGGGAGGCCGGCCGTGTACTGGAGGTGGTCAAAAGACTTGAATCCGTATTCGGGGTGGATTTCAATCTTCTCCCGCGTTCCCTCGGCTTTGGATGCTGGTCTTTTCATTTGGCGGGCAGCATGGTTTTGATGGACTTCCACGCGGCATCACTCATTTGCCGGGCCAGGTCTTCGATGAAATAAGCACCGGCCAGCGGGTCGGCGACCTGATTGAGGTACGATTCTTCCCGAAGGATGTTGGAGACATTCAATGCCACCCTGGACATCATGGGATGATTGCTGTCTTCCGGCTCCACGGTGAGCACGTCGCAGCCGCCCAGGATGGCGGCCATGGCGGCAGTGGTGCTTTTCAACATGTTGCCGTTGGGGTCATATTTCTTGTCGGTCCAGGCCGGCAGTAAAACATGAATGAAGAGGGGAGTGCTCCTGGTCTTTGTGGCGGTAAGGAACCTGACCCACACCATTCTCATGGCGCGAAGCTTGGCCACCTCAACAAAAAAATCGGTACCCATTGTAACACTGAATGCAACACGATTCGCGTGGGTTTTGAAATGCTTCCGCAGCGATGAAGACATCATACTGAAGCCTTCGACAATTTCCTCCACAGGAGCAGAGGCTTTGATCGGGAAACCAATGTCGTGAAACGGGACCTTCGAAAATGTTTCACGCGGCGTGGAACAAATCAGCGCTCCGTGAAACATTTTTCCCTTGAGTTTTTTTGTCTTGATAAAATCGGCAAGAGCCTTCGAAATCTTGTCAGGATTTTTTTTTGCCAGGAAATTGACCGAGCAAACAGGCCATTCTATGTCCTTGAGCAGGACCTTGAAATTGACGCTGTCTTCAAGCTCGAAGAGGATTCCGTCAGCCCCTTGCCTGAGGTATTCCAGGGCCCTCAGATTGGCCTTTTTGGTGTCCAAAACCGCTATTCTGGGGCAATTGAACCAGGTGCGTGCCCCCAGGAATTTGTTGTCAGAAGCGCGCAGCAACGGCTTAGGATGAAAGGCACTTGCCTGGTCGTAAAAAGGTTGAATGGATAAGCCGTTGAAGGAATGTGTTAATTTTTCCTGCGGATTGGCGCCATTTAATTCTTCACGCGCCGCCGCTTCCCAGTCGGAAAAACCGGCTGCTGCGAAGGCGTTGTTTTTTTTTAGATTTCCTTTCACTGGCGCAAACGTTATTAATCCTCAAATTGAAGGATATACGCCATTAAAACAATTATAATTCCCAAAATGATAAAGTCATTACGGAAAAAAATTCAGGAAAATCAAGGACGAACATTCTTTTTTTGTTCCTCCCTTTTTCCCCATATTTGTCTCCCTTCTTTTTTCAGAAGCAAAGAATTATTCCATTTCACTTGATTCTATATGGAAGTTGAAACCGCAACTGTCTGGACCGATTGTCTCCAAATCATTAAGCAACAAGTTGACGAGCAAAACTTCAATACCTGGTTTAAACCCATCGTGCCGCTTCGCCATGAGGGCGATGTGCTCACTATACAAGTGCCTTCGCAATTCTTCTACGAGTGGCTGGAGGAGAACTACGTACCCATTCTAAAGAAGGCCATCAATACCGTCATCGGTGATGGCGCGCGCCTGGAATATTCAGTCATAATCGACAGTGGGAATCAGCGCAACGCTCCCCTGACGGTCAACTATCCCAACGGAAACGGAAAAATCAGCCCCGGGCATGCCCAGAACAACGGAAACGGCAACCTGGAGGAATATTCACCTTTTACATTCCGTTCACTTAACCCCCAAACGGTTAATTCCCGCCTGAATCCAAGCTATCGTTTTGAGAACTTCGTGGAGGGCGACTGTAACAGGCTGGCACGTTCGGCTGGAGTGGCCGTGGCGAAGAAGCCTGGTATTACTTCATTTAACCCTTTGATGCTGTACGGCGGCGTGGGCGTTGGCAAAACCCACCTGGTGCAGGCCATCGGCAATGAGATCAAACAAAAACTTCCGGAGAAGATTGTATTGTATGTGGATCAGAATGATTTCACGAACCAGTTCCTGAACGCGCTCCAGAACCACAAGCTTCAGGATTTTCAAAACTTCTATCTACAGGTAGACCTCCTCATCCTCGATGACGTTCAGTTTTTGGCCGGCCGCGAGAAAACACAGGAGATGTTCTTTCACATCTTCAACCAGTTGCATCAGACCGGGAAGCAGATCATCATGACCAGCGACTGCCCGCCGCGGGACCTGAAGGGATTCCAGGAAAGGTTGTTGTCCCGCTTCAAATGGGGCCTCACCGCTGACCTGCAGGAGCCTGATTTTGAAACTAAACTGGCCATCATCCACAACAAGATGGAATCGGATGGTATTGAAATCCCCACGGAAGTGGCCGAATACCTGGCGTACAGCGTGGACACCAACCTCCGCGACATGGAAGGGGTGCTGAACTCGCTCATGTTCCACGCCACGCTCCTGAAAAAGGAAATTGACCTCGACCTCGCCAAGGAGGTGATGAAAAACATTGTGAAAGAGATCCAGTCTGACGTGAGCGTGGATTTCATTCAAAAGACCGTAGGCGATTATTTCCGCGTAGAGCTGGATGCCATGAAAGGCAAGATCAAAAAACGCGAGATTGTCATTCCCCGCCAGGTGGCCATGTACTTCTGCAAGCGCTACACCCAACTTACCCTCGCCCTCATCGGCGAGAACTTTGGCGGCCGCGACCACAGCACCGTGATCCACGCGCTGGAATCCGTGGAAGACATGATGAAGACGGATTCGAATTTTAAGAATTCCGTGGAGGAGCTGACCAAGAAGCTGAAGATGCGAATGGCCTCATAGGTATTTATGCCGCAAAGGCGCGGAGACCCAATGAGTTACTTCAACCTAAACTGTATCGGTGCCCTCTCCTTCGCGCTGGTGAAGCCGTCGATCAATACATCCCCCTGGTACTTATTGAAGAAGTCAATTACTTCCTGCGGGTCCTTCACGCGCCTGCGGTTGAGCGACATAATGGTGTAGTTTTCAGGAAGGCCAATGCGCTTGAACAAACCGTCCTTGAGTTTGTAAAGCTTCACTCCGTACTCCACGGCCTCCAGGTTCGCGCCCAGGGTAGCATCGCTGTAGATCTTGCGCTTGATGAGGTTCGTGTCGCCGTTCTTGTTGGTTAGCGTGACGGCAACGGTGTTGCTCTTTCCGTCCCTCAGATAGGTTACATTGATCCGGTCGGCAGGGTAGTGGTAGCTGAGTTCTTCCTCAAACTCGCTCTTGCTGTTGATGTCCTTGCCGTCAATCTTGATGATGATGTCTCCCAGCTTCAGGCCGGAATTCCGGGCCGCTCCTTCATTGTTCAGTTCGGCCAGCACGACGCCGTTGAAGTCTTTTACCTGGGTGTCCAGCTTGTAGGTTTCCGCTGTCTTGTAGTCGTAGTCGATCACATCCCCGCCAAGGACAGCCTTCTGCACCACACTGTATTTGATCAGGTCATTCACCACTTTCTTGGCAATGTCAACAGGAACCGCGAAAGCATAGCCGGTGTATGAACCTGTCCTTGAGAGGATAGCCGTGTTGATACCCACCAGTTCACCATTTTTGTTCACCAGGGCCCCGCCGCTGTTGCCAGGATTGATGGCTGCGTCGGTCTGGATAAAGGATTCGATGGGAAACTTGTCTTCAACAATGTTGATCCGTCTGCCTTTGGCGCTGACAATACCGGCCGTAACGGTCGAGGACAGCGAGAAAGGATTTCCAACTGCAATGACCCACTCACCCACAGCGAGTGTTTTGGAATTACCAATGGTTATGGCCGGGAGATTGGTCTCCTTGATCTTGAGTACGCCGAGATCGGTGGAGGGATCGGTGCCGACCAGCTCCGCATCATAAACCTTCTTGTTATAAATGACCTGGATCTTTTCTGCGGATTCCACCACGTGGTTGTTGGTGACGATGTAACCGTCGCTGGTGAAGATCACGCCCGAGCCGCTGCTCACCTGGGTTTGCTGACCACCCCCTCCAAAGAGGAGGTCCCAGTAGGAGTAGGAGGAACCGCTTTGGGAAATGCTGTTGATGTAGACCACGCTCGGGATGGCCTTACTAGCCGCCTCGCTAAAGTCGACCTTCTCAATGGTGGACGGCGCTGAAGGCATAACCATCGTGGGTCTGTACGTTTCCGTGGGCTCGTACGAGGTGACTTTGTAATCGGTCGCGGTGGCAGTTGCCGGGTTGTTCTTTGATTGGTATTGAAACAAGGTGTAGGCGCCGGCCAGTCCGGCCAGAAAACCTACCACAATAGTCCTGAGTGTATTTCCCATGTTAATCGGCTCAAAATATTTACACAAATATAAAACGACGGCGATTTTATTAAGTTCAGTCTGGTGCCCACCTTTGTATGCCTAATTGCAAATCCATGGGATTCAGGTCGATACTCGCCAAACCATTTGCCTCCTACATCCACAAACAGACCCTGGAGTGGACTTCCAGGCCTGAGTTCTACCAAAAGAAGGTCCTGAACGCGCTGATCAGCGCCGGCAAATCAACCCTTTTCGGCAAGGACCATGGGTTTGAGGGTATCACTTCACACGAGCAATTCCTCAGCCAGGTTCCGATCCGTGACTATGAGGCCCTGAAACCGTATATTGAAAAAGTGCTGGAAGGCCAGCGTGACGTGCTTTGGAAAGGGAAGCCCCTGTACTTCGCGAAAACGTCCGGCACAACTTCCGGCGTAAAATACATTCCGATTTCCAGCGACTCCATTCCCAACCACATCAACAGTGCCCGTAACGCATTACTCAGTTATATTCACGAGTCAGGCAATGCGGGATTTGTGGATGGCAACCTCATATTTCTTTCAGGCAGTCCGGAGCTGGATAAAAAAGCAGGGATTAATACCGGCAGGTTGTCGGGAATAGTGAACCACCACGTTCCGGGCTACCTGCGCACCAAACAGAAGCCGAGCTACGAAACGAATATCATTGAGGATTGGGAAGAGAAGCTTGATCGGATCATCGACGAGACCATCCAGGCCGACATGACGCTCATCTCCGGCATTCCGCCCTGGGTGCAGATGTATTTCGACCGGATCCAGGCCCGGACCGGTAAGAAGATCAAGGACGTGTTTCCGAATTTTTCTGTCTTTGCCTATGGCGGTGTGAACATGGAGCCGTACCGCGCACGATTGAATGAATCCATCGGAAAGAAAATTGATGGTATCGAAATGTACCCGGCCTCCGAGGGGTTCATCGCCTACCAGGACTCCCGGCATGAAGAAGGGCTATTGCTGTTGCTGAACAGCGGCATCTTCTTCGAATTCATCCCCACCGACGAATATTTCTCCGAGAAGCCCCGCCGCCTTTCCATCGAAGAAGTTGAACTCGGCAGGAACTACGCATTGATCATCAACAATAACGCCGGCCTCTGGGGTTACTCCATCGGTGACACGGTTAAATTTGTTTCAAAAAATCCCTACCGCCTGCTCGTGACCGGACGTATCAAGCATTTCATCTCCGCCTTCGGCGAACATGTCATCGGTGAGGAGGTGGAGAAAGCCATGAAGCTGGCCATGCAAAAATTTCCGGAGGTGGAGCTGGTGGAATTCACCGTCGCGCCGCAGGTGACGCCAGCCGAGGGACTTCCGCATCACGAGTGGATGGTTGAGTTTGGAAATCCGCCGTCAGACCCGGCAGCATTTACCCTGGAGCTGGACAAAAATCTTCGGGATCTCAATGTCTATTACGACGACCTCATCTCCGGCGGTATCCTGAGTGTTTTAAAGCTCACCCTGCTTCGCAAGAATGCTTTCATCGACTACATGAAATCCCAGGGCAAACTTGGCGGTCAGAACAAAGTGCCGAGGCTGGCGAATGACAGGAAGATCGCGGAGGAGTTAGGAAAATACAGAATGTAAAATGTAGAGTAGTAAATGTAGAATGTAAAGGTGGAGTCCTCCTTTTGAGGTATGTCCAAATTGATCAGGAAAACCGGCAGGGAATAATGCATTACTTAAGTTGAAAATGATCATTATTGGAGTAAATATTACCAAATGGTCAAGGATGCTCCCAGGAAGTATGATCTGGAGAAAAGACTTCTGGATTTTGCTGTGTCGGTTATTGAAATTGTGGAGGGATTGCCTGACACAAAAGTTTGCAACCATCTAGGTGGACAGTTGCTAAGATCAGGCACCTCCCCGGCCCTTAACTACGGGGAGGCACAGGCCGCTGAATCAAAGAAAGACTTTGTTCACAAACTTGGGGTTATCCTGAAAGAGCTTAGGGAGACTTGTGTTTGCCTGAGAATGCTGGATCATAAATTCTTGCTTTCCAAGGTTGAAGTATTGTCTGAAAACAGGGAATTGATTGCCATCTTTGCAAAAAGTATTGTAACTGCTCGTGCTCGCCCCGACCAAATCAAAGGGGGCTAGCCCTTTATTTTTTACATTTATTATTTTACATTTTACATTCCCTTTGGTCAGGTAAGTGCTCCCTAAGGACCTGAAGTTCCTACTCCAAAATCAATGGGGTTAGCCCTTTATATTTTGCATTTATTATTTTGCATTTTGCATTTTATATTCCCTTTGGTCAGGTAAGTGCTCCCTGAGGACCTGAAGTTCCTACTCCAAAATCAATGTGGCTAGCCCTTTATATTTTACATTTATTATTTTGCATTTTACATTTCCTTTGGTCAGGTAAGTGCTCCCTAAGGACCTGAAGCTTCTACTCCAAAATCAATGGGGGTAGCCCTTTATATTTTACATTTATTATTTTGCATTTTATATTCCCTCTGGGCAGGTAAGTGCTCCCTAAGGACCTGAAGTTCCTACTCCAAAATCAATGGGGTTAGCCCTTTATATTTTATATTTATTATTTTGCATTTTACATTCCCT
>JAYTVB010000018.1:0-71350 GCA_043744235.1 Cyclobacteriaceae bacterium
CGGTTAAAAGATGCCCGACCTCAATTGCAGTTCTAAAAAGTCAGGTTTTCCGGGCCCTGAAACACGCTGAGCATCTTCGTCATCCGCCGAGTGTAATAAACCTCCGCGTCCTTTGCTTAAATTCCTTCGCGACCTCCGCGGTTAAAAGTTCCCCGATCTCAATTGCAGTTCTTAAAAGTCTTCGCCAGGCGTGACGAGAAACCTCTGCGTCCTTTGCGTAAATTCCTCCGCGACCTCCGCGGTTAAAAGTTCCCCGATCTCAATTGCAGTTCTTAATAGTCTTCGCCAGGCGTGACGAGAATCCTCCGCGTCCTTTGCGTAAATTCCTTCGCGACCTCCGCGGTTAATCGATTCCCCACGGTCAGGCACAAAAAAATCAGGCACCTTATCCAGATGCCCGATCTCATTGCAGTTCTTAAAAGTCCTCGCCAGGCGTGACGCGAATAATAAACCTCCGCGTCCTCTGCGTAAATTCCTCTGCGACCTCCGCGGTTAATCGATTCCCAGCGGTTAAGCCCACCTATTCCGCTGCCTTCACTTCTGCCGGCGCCGCATCCGGAACAACAGGAGTTTCATTCTTAGCCTCTTCCTTCTTCGCTTCCTCCTTCCGGGCCAACTCTTCTTTTTTCTCTTCCTGTCCGTTGGTATACTTCTCGTAGTTCGTCAAGTGACTGAAGGGGCGCTTGCCGATCAGGCGCTCCAGGTCCGTCTGGAATAAGATTTCTTTTTCAAGCAGTTCCTTGGCAATGATCTCCAGCTTCTCCCGATGATCATTCAACAACTTCTTCGTACGCTGGTAGCAGAAATCAATGAGGGCCTTCACCTCTTTGTCGATCTTTTCAGCGGTAGCATCCGAATACGGTTTCTGAAAATTGTACTCAGACTGCTTGCTGTCGTAAAATGAGATGTTTCCAATCTCCTTGTTCATGCCGTATACGGTCACGATGCTGTACGCCATCTTGGTGATGCGCTCCAGGTCGCTCAGCGCGCCGGTTGAAATCTTGTTGAACACGATGTCTTCGGCCACCCGTCCGCCGAACGCCATGCACATCTCGTCGATGAGTTGGTCGGTCTGGTAGAGAAACTGCTCTTTGGGCAGGTACTGCGCGTAGCCAAGCGCCGCGATACCGCGTGGCACAATGCTCACTTTTACCAACGGGTCAGCATGCTCCAGGTACCAGCCTGCTACGGCGTGGCCTGATTCATGGTAAGCGACGATCTTCTTCTCCTCCGGTGAAATGATCTTGTTCTTCTTCTCAAGACCACCGATGACACGGTCTATGGCGTCATGAAAGTCTTTCATCTCCACTTCTTTCTTTTCCTTGCGCGCAGCAATGAGGGCTGCCTCGTTGCAGACGTTTGCGATTTCAGCCCCGGCAAAGCCAGGTGTCTGGGCGGCCAGCTTTTTTGTATCGACTTCCTTGGAAATCTTGATCGGTTTGAGGTGCACTTTGAAGATGGCCTCGCGTCCAACGATGTCCGGCTTGTCGATGCTGATCTGGCGGTCGAAACGGCCGGGGCGCAGCAACGCTGAGTCAAGCACGTCCGGACGGTTGGTTGCAGCCAGGATGATAACACCGCTGTCCGTGGCAAATCCGTCCATTTCTACCAGGAGTGAGTTTAATGTATTCTCCCGTTCGTCATTCGCACCGGGCAACTGGCCCCTTCCGCGTGAGCGTCCGATGGCATCAATCTCGTCGATGAAGATGATGCAAGGCGCTTTTTCTTTCGCTTGCTTGAAGAGGTCCCGTACGCGGGCCGCGCCGACACCCACAAACATTTCTACGAAGTCAGAACCTGACAGGGAGAAGAATGGAACACCTGCTTCACCGGCAACTGCCTTTGCGAGCAGGGTCTTTCCTGTTCCGGGAGGGCCTACCAGCAGGGCACCTTTGGGTATTTTGCCTCCGAGCTTGGTGAACTTGCCGGGGTTCTTGAGGAACTCCACAATCTCCATGATCTCTTCTTTTGCCTCGTCGAGGCCGGCGGCGTCTTCAAACGTAATTTTTACTTTGCTTTCGGCATCGAAAAGGGCTGCCTTTGATTTTCCAATGTTGAAAATCTGACCGCCTGGTCCGCCGCCACCAGTCATCCGGCGCATGAGCATCCAGAAGCCGAAGAGGAGGAGAAACAGGAAGCCCCAGTTGAACAATACGCCCGTGATATCACTTCGTTCTTCAACGCGCAGGTCAACCTGCTGTTCCCGGGGTATGTTCTTGGTAAGTTGTTCGTATTTGTCCAGAAACTTGTCGATCGAGCCGATCTTCAGTTTATAATGAGGACCGTTGGCGTTCAACGCAAAGGGGCTGTTGCGCTCCAGTTCCTGCTTGTATTTCGCGTTTTGAAGGGCTTCAGGCTTCAGGGTAATTTCAATCTGCTCTTCATTCTTAATGAGCACCAGTTTCTTGATATCACGGCTTTGCACCATGTCCTCAAACCGGCTGGATTGAATTTCGGTCAGCTCCCCGGTACGGTTAAAGTAGCTGACGCCCAATATCACAGCAACCAGTCCCAGGATAATCCAAATCTGGTAATTGGGTCTGGGTACTCGCGGTGGAATCAATTTATTCTCTTTTCTTTCTTTGTCAGCCATTCTCGTTTATCTCTTAATAGTTACCACTCAATAACGTACGATACCCTGATTAGTTCTTAATCCTCAATTTCAGTGATGTCCGCGTCTCCCCAAAGCTTGTCCAGGGCATAAAAGCCCCTTTTGTCCTTGTTGAAGATATGGGCCACTACATTGCTATAGTCGAGCAGCATCCACTCTTTATTGCTTTTGCCCTCCGTATGCCATGGACTTTCTTTGGCACCCTTGTAGACCTCATCGTCGATAGAATCTGCAATCGCGTCCAGTTGTTTATCTGAGTTTCCAGAGCAAATCACGAAGAAATCAGCGACCGCGTTTCTGACCTGTCGCAGGTCCATGACAACGATGTTTGTGGCCTTTTTCTCCTGCATCCCCTTAACAACGAGCTGACTTATCTTTTCAGAGTGGTCAGCCTTCCTTCTCTTGGCCATTCACTATCTTCGGTTGGTGATCAAACAATCTGTAAAACTAACTAAAATACCTTGTACAAAATCCCCTCCAATACGCTTTTCACTGGGCAAAAACTCATTTACGTGCCAGAATGTCACTCCACGAATTCTTTATTGAGCGAATTTAACAGTCAGGCCGAACTGCCAGAGGGTGCAACACTGATCGCCTCCAGCCAGACTGCCGGCCGTGGCCAGCGCGGAAACCGGTGGGAGAGCGAGCCCGGAAAGAACCTGACTTTTTCAGTGTTGTTGAAGCCCAGGTTCCTGGAAGCCAAAGACCAGTTTCAACTCAACATGGCGGTGTCGCTGGCCGTTGCAAATGCCCTCCAGCCCGGTTTGCCAAAATCCATTAGGCTTAAATGGCCGAATGACATCCTTGTCGAAGGCAGGAAGATCGGCGGGATCCTGATGGAGAATCAGCTCAGTGGCCCTTTTCTCGCCTCGACCATCATCGGAATCGGTATCAATGTAAACCAGGTGGATTTTTCTTTTCCCTCAGCATCATCCCTTGCCATCATTACAGGCCATGCGTGGGATTTGAATGACACATTCCAGCGACTGCTTGAAGCGATTGAGCAGGAGTACCTCGAACTCCGCTCCCACAAAGGCCATGAGATCAAAGAACAATACCTCGCCCTGCTGTATCAATTGAGTGAACCCTTTCAATATAAATCGGGTGATGAATATTTCACAGGCACCATCAGCGGGGTCGGTGCGGACGGCCGGTTGTGCGTATGGGTGGACGGGAAGGAGAGAAGGTTTTCTTTTAAGGAGATTGAATTCTTGGTGTAACGGGTAATGGGTGATCGGTATGCTGTGGGGTAGCTCCACCAGGCAGGCCGGTCACGGATAACCAATTACCATTCGCCAAATTGAGTTGTTTGCTAAGTATTTAAACCACTATCTTCCAATCTCAATTTTCAATCCATGAACCTGAACACCGAATTGCAGAAGAATAATTCTTACGATGCCATCGTCGTCGGCACCGGGATCAGCGGAGGATGGGCCGCGAAGGAGCTCACTGAAAAAGGCCTTAAAACACTGGTGCTGGAGCGCGGCCCGATGGTGAAGCATCCGGACTACCCCACAGCAACCAAGGATCCATGGGATTTTCCGAATGGTGACAGGCCCACGCAGGAGGATTTACAAAAACAGGCCGTGCAGGCCCGGACTGGCTATACCATTAAGCCTTCTTCCAAACACTGGTTTGTCAATGATCTTGAGAATCCATACGCGGAGACGAAACGATTTGACTGGATGCGCGGCTATCATGTCGGGGGCCGGTCCATCACCTGGGGCAGGCAAAGCTATCGGTTGGGTGACCTCGACTTTGAAGCAAATGCGAAAGATGGAATCGCCGTCGATTGGCCGGTTCGGTACAAGGACCTTGCGCCCTGGTATGATTATGTGGAACAGTACATAGGCGTCAGCGGACAGAATGAAGGACTTTACCAACTGCCCGATGGTAAATACCTTCCCCCCATGGAGCTGAATTGTGTGGAGCTGGAGTTGAAGAAATCAACAAAGGAGAAATTTGGTCGTATCGTCACCATTGGAAGAACCGCCCACCTGACAGCGCCCTTGGCACACAGTCCGCAGCGCGGTACCTGCCAGTTCAGAAACCTTTGCATCCGGGGTTGTCCCTTCGGCGCCTACTTCAGCAGCCTGTCTTCCACGCTTGTGGCTGCGGAGAAAACAGGGAACATGACCCTTCGGCCCAATTCCATTGTACACGAACTGATCTACGATGAGAAGAAGGGGCGCGCTACCGGCGTGAGAATCCAGGATGCCGGGACAGGTGAGCAGACTGAGTTTTATGCCAACGTTATTTTTCTGTGTGCGTCTACCTTTGGATCAACCTCCATCATGCTGAATTCGATTTCGAATCGGTTTCCAAGTGGATTTGGCAACGACAGCGGCGAGCTTGGATGCAACATTATGGATCACCACCTCAATGTAGGCGCCGAAGCGGACGTCAATGGCTTCGAGGACCAATACTACAGTGGACGAAGGGCAAACGGAGTTTACATACCGCGGTACCAGAATATCGGGAAAGACAAGCGCGACTACATTCGGGGGTTTGGCTACCAGGGAGGAGCAAGCCGACAGGGATGGGGCAGCCTCGTTGCCGAAATGAGCATTGGCAGCGACTTGAAGAAGGTTGCCCAAACACCCGGGAAATGGACGATTGGCATCCAGGGATTCGGTGAGTTCCTTCCATACCACGACAACAAGGTAACCCTCAACAAAGACAAAAAGGACAAGTACGGATTACCTACGCTTTTATTCGACGTGGAAATGAAGGACAATGAATACAAGATGCGGAAAGATATGGGGGCCGATGCCGCCGAAATGTTGGAAGCGGCAGGCATGGTCAATGTCAGACGCTATGACAAACCCTATGGTCCGGGTCTTGGGATTCATGAGATGGGCACGGCAAGAATGGGCAAAGATCCAAGGACCTCCGTGCTTAATAATTTTAACCAGGTGCATGCCTGCAAGAATGTATTTGTTACGGATGGTTCATTTATGACGTCGGCCGCCTGCGTCAATCCTTCTCTTACCTACATGGCCTTTACGGCACGTGCAGTTGACTATGCTTTGAAAGAGTTAAAACGGGGTAATATCTAACGATAAAATATTGCAGCGATGAACAGAAGAGAAGCATTGGAACGAGCCGGATTGGTGTTGGGTTATGCTGTTTCAGCACCTGTGTTGATGGGAATACTCAAGGGATGCAAAGCGGTTGAGGAACTTCCTTACAAGCCGGTGTTCTTCAACGAAGAGCAGGCCCGCGTGGTGACGGAAATAGCAGAAATCATGATCCCGAGAACCGACACACCGGGTGCAAAGGAAGCGGGTGTTCCTGCTTTCATTGACCAGATCCTGGCTCAATGTTGCAAGCAGGAGGATCAGGAGCGATTCCTGTCGGGATTGATGGCGTTTGAAAAAGAAGCTAAGAAAACCTACGATGACCCGTTTATTGACCTCGAGCCTGCCCAACGGGAAGCGCACGTGAGGAAGGTACATGGTCAGGCGCTTGCTGATTATAATGAAGGGCAGTTGAAGAAGAAAGATTATCAGCCGCCTTTTATCCTGATGGTCAAAGAGTTTGCATTGTTAGGTTTCTTTACCTCCGAAGCCGGAGCAACAAGGGTCCTTCAGTATTCACCCGTTCCCGGAGCCTATCACGGTTGTCTTCCATTGAGTGAGGTGGGGAAGAGGTGGGCTACTTCTTAAATGGTAAACGGTAATCGGTAATCGGTATGTAGGCAGACTACCGAATACCGATTACCTGATTACCGATTACCGATTCTATAGCTGCAGTCCTGCTCTCTTCTGAAAAAACGGCCTGAGCACGGTGCGGTCCAGCACGAGAAAGGCCAGTACAAGATTTAAACCAATCAGGATGTTGATGATCAGTTTGCCATCGATGGGGATGGGGGGGAGTCCTTGTTGAAAATATTTTTGTACAGTCTCTGTCTTTTGAATGGAGATGATTCCGTTAAACTGGTCAAACGTTCCTGCGCTGATCATGAACGCCAGGATGCCGGTGGCCACCATGACGCCGGCGATGAGGAGCAGGCCGTTGCGCGGTGAAAGCATGGAGGTGGAAGGCTCAGCGTTCAGATTTTGCATGACTTTATTGACAAAGGCCGCCGATGGCGAATCCAGGTTATTGCGCAGGGCCAGCGTACGATGGATTCTTCTCAATACCTCCAACCTGTCGCGCAGGGGCTCAGAGGCCTCCAGTTCTTTCTTCAGTTCAGACAACCCATGTCCTTCAAGCCTGCCGTCAAGGTAGTTGAGGAGCATGTCATCCTGGGTTTTTGAGATCGTATCCATACTCATAAAGTTAACGCTTCTTCTTTTAATATCTTTTTCAATTCATCCCCCATCCGCTGCCGCGCCCGGTGGATGCGCACTTTCAGGGTATTCATGTTCTGCCCCATCAGGTCAGCCACCTCTTCCAGTGAAAACTCCTTGATGTAATAGAGCTGGATGGCCAGCCGGTCAGCTTCGCTCAATTGGCTCATGGCCTGGGTGATGAAGACGTGCTTGTCGTCCCTTTCCATGGACACATCCGATTCGCCCGACTGATCATGAAATTCAAGGCTTGACATCACCTGCTTGTTTTTGCGCTTGTAACTCACGGCCGTGTTGAACACAATCCGGTACAGCCAGGTGGAAAACCGGGCTTGCCGGTTGAAGGTCTTCAGGTAGTGAAATGCTTTGATGAACGCGTCCTGGGCTGCTTCTTCGGCCTCCGGCCTGCTGTTCAGCACCTTAAAGGCTATGGTGAAGGCATACCGCTGGTAGTGTTGTACCAATTCAGCGTAGGGCTCTTGCTTGCCCGCCAGAATACGGTCAATCAGATCATTTTCCGTCTGCAGTGAAATCACGGTTCTTGGACGCTTGGATTCGTCATGAAGTTACAGATTTCGAAGGGAATAGTTGGGTGAAAAAAATGACAAATAGTCTGTAACCGGGATGCCTGCCTGTAGCGTCAAAGGGGCAAAAACAAACAAATATGGACTCCAACGGAATCATAGTACCTGTACTAGGCGTATTGCTGCCCATTATCATCAGCCTCGGCGCATTCGTCATGATCGTCTACCTGCGCAAATTTGAAAACATCGAGCGCATGTCAATCATCGACAAAGGCTTGTCGCCAGACCTGTTCAAGCGTGAACGGCTGTCATCCACCACCCTCCGGTGGTCCATGTTGCTCGTCGGCGTGGGCATCGGTTTCCTGATGGGCTATTGGCTCGACCGCTCCTTCAATATGGAAGAAGTAGGCTACTTCTCCATGTTGTTTATTTTTGGCGGACTCGGACTGGGCATTGCCTACTTCCTGGAAGAGAAGAAGAATAAGAAGGTCTAGAAGGGCTAATGTGCCGACGCGCTGACTTGTTGAGGTGATGATGCGCGTGGCTTAAAATATCCACTTCATCACCGTCAGCGACAGGAGGGTGATGATGATCAGGCAGGAAACGTTGAGCAGAAACCCGGTCTTGATCATGTCCCTCATCTTGATATAGCCGCTGGCAAAGAGGACGGCATTCGGCGGCGTGGAGATGGGCATCATGAAGGCGCAGCTGGCGGCAAATGTTACCGGCATGGCGAGCCAGATGGGGTTCACATGAAAGCCGTCGGCCACACCAAAAACTACCGGAACAAAGATCGTAACCAGGGCCACGTTGCTCATCAGCTCGGTAAGCCCCATGGAGATGGCAGTAAGGGAGAAGATGAGCAGGTTCGGGTTTATGTCCGGTTGCGCAGCAAAATAATTGCCAACAATCTGCACCAGGCCTGACTTCTCCATTCCGTCGGCAAGGCAAAGTCCGCCGCCAAAGAGCAAGAGGATGCCCCAGGGAAGTTCTTTCATATCACTCCACTCCAGCAGGAATTTATGTTCGCTGAGGTTGACGGGGAGCAGGAACATGAGCATGCCTCCGGCCATGGCGATGGTCGTGTCATCCAGCAGGTTCTTGCCGATGAGGATGTTCAGGTTCTGCCGGAATATCCAGAAGAAGCACGTAATGGAGAACACGGTCAGGACCAGCTTCTCTTCTTTTGAAAGTTTGCCCAGTCCTTCCAGTTTCTTGTGGATCAATTCCCGTGAGCCTTCAATGGTAGGGAGGTTGTTTTTGAAGAGGACGCGTGTAATGATCAGGTAGCACGCGGTGAGGGCCAACACCATCATCGGTATGCCGATGATCATCCAGCGTGCGAAACTCACATCGAGGTTGTAAAATCGTTTCATGAAACCAACCATCACCACGTTGGGCGGAGTTCCGATGATGGTTGCCATCCCGCCGATGCTGGCGGAATAAGCAATCGCCAGCATGAGCCCGGTGGCGAATTTCTGAAAGCGCGGATCATCTTCATGACCTAGATCTTTTGCCAGGAGGGAGGTGACGGATGCCGCGATGGGCAGCATCATGATGGCCGTTGCTGTATTGCTGATCCACATGCTGATGAGGGCCGTGGCGAGCATGAAACCAAGGATGATGCCGTTGCCGCTGGTGCCGGTGAGCCGGATAAGGCTGAGGGCAATCCGCTGGTGAAGTTTGTGGCGCTCCAGGCCGAGGGCAAGGATGAACCCGCCCATAAACAGGAAGATGACCGGGTCGCCGTAGGGTGCCGATGCTTCCCGTACGGAAGAGACGCCGAGCAAGGGGAATACCACCATGGGCAGCAGCGCGCTGACTGGAATAGGCATAGCTTCCGTTGCCCACCAGATCACCATCCACGTTCCCAGCGCCAGAACAGCAATGCTCTTTTCCGTGAGGACACCGGGCGCGATGGAGAAATAGATCAGGCAGAATAATACCGGTCCGAGGACAAGGCCGATCAGCTTGGTTTTCTTTAGCAATCCGTTCACGCTGGGAATGGGTTTGTCAGCAAGATAACGGATCAATCAGGTTGTGCAAACAGAAAAAGTGACTACAGCAATTCTTCCAGGAGTTCTTTTGCGTTCTCCAGGGCAACCGTTGACGGCCTGGCCCCGCCAATCATCTTGGCAATTTCAACAATGCGGTCATTCTTCGAGAGGGACTTGATTTCACTGACTGTCTTGGCGCTCGTGTTGTCCTTGTAAACCAGGAAATGATGGTCACCCCGCGCGGCAATCTGGGGCAGGTGGCTGATGGCGATCAGCTGGTGCCTCTTTGCCATAGACTTCATCATCTTTCCAAGCTGTACGGCAATTTCGCCGGAGACGCCGGTGTCAATTTCATCCAATACCAGTGTGGGCAAAGCTGTCTTCTCGGCCATCACGTACTTCACGCAAAACATCAGCCTGGAAAACTCACCGCCGGAAGCAACCTCTTCAAGCGGCCTGGGGGCTACCCCCTTATTCGCGCTGAACAGAATTTCAACCTGGTCAGCACCCAGCGGTCCGGGTTCTGTTTTCCTGGATTCAATGGTAAGTGCGGCTTCTGAAATTCCCAGGTCACGCAGCAATTTCACCAGTTGTTTGGACAGGGGTTGAAAGACTTTTTTGCGTGAGGCACAGAGTGCATCAGCAGCTGTGGTCAGTGATTTTGTACAGGTTTCGAATTCCTTTTTTGCCAGGCCGAGGTTTTCATCCAGGTTGATCGTCTTCTCAGCCTGGATTTCCAGGCTCTGCTGAAGTTCAAGCAAACCCTTTACGTCGGGAGACCGGTGCTTTTGCATCAGGGTGTAGATGAGGTCCAGCCGGTCCTGAATTGCCTTGGTCTTTTTTGGATCGAATTCAATCTTCTCTTCTTCCTGTTCCAGTTCGGCCAGGATGTCCTTCAATTCAATGCGAACACTGTCGAGCCGTATGGCCAGCTGCTCGTACGAACTGGAATATTTCCGGATGGGCTGCAGAAGACTGACCAGTGAGGAAATAACGGTCTGCACGGATGATTCGCCCTGTCCCAGGGTGGTAATGATCTGGCTGAGCCTGGTCTTGATGTCTTCTCCGTGCTCGCCGATCTTGAGACCTGATTCAAGTTCTTCCTGTTCACCTGCCCGAAGGGAAGCCTTCTGAAGTTCATCGAGCTGGAACCGGATGAAGTCGTATTCCGTCTTCAGTCGGGTAGACTCAGCTTTCAGTTCATCGTATTTCTTCTTCGCTTCCACGTAATTCTTCCAGGTTGCCTGGCAGTCGGAGAGGAGGCTGGCATGCCCGGCATAGCTGTCGATCAATGAAAGCTGAAAGCGGTGTTCGCCAAGCGCCAGCGTCTCGTGTTGTGAGTGCACGTCCATGAGCCTTGCGCCAACGGTCCGCATGACTTCAAGGGTCACGGGTGTATCGTTGATGAAGGCCCGGCTTTTGCCACCAGGGCTGATTTCCCGCCGGATCACGGTCTGGTCGCTGTAGTCGAGGTCAAGGTCTTCAAAAAGTGTCTTGAGTTTGTACGGTTTGATGTCGAAGGTCCCCTCGGTGACGCACTTCTCGGATTCATCCCACAGCACCTTGGTGTCGGCACGGTTTCCAAGCAACAGCCCCACAGCGCCCAGCATGATGGACTTTCCTGCGCCGGTTTCACCGGTAATGACGGTCAATTGCGGCGAGGGCGTCATCTCCAGGTGACGGATTAGGGCGTAGTTCTTGATGGTCAGCTGGCGGAGCATATCTGACCAAAATTAATAAGGGAATTTAATTTGACGTGATAATCTTTTGATAGATGTTCCGCTTGGGGTCAATGGCTGACAGGATATCAAAGGCTTCGCGCCTCACCCCCAGGTTGCCTTCAGTGAAAATGCTGACCAGTTCATTGGCCTTGGTATCGAAGAAGGAGATGATAAAGATCGAATTCGGGTAAATTTGCCATACCGTCTTCATGTTCTTCAGCACCGTGAGTACCAGCTGGCGGCTGTCGTCAGGTGTCTTGTCAAAGGTATCCAGGGCCAGGCGGTGGTATTTGTAGGTATTTTTTCGCAGCTCCGCCATTTGCGGATTGTTGATGTTTTCAATGAGGTTGTACCGGTTTCGGTTGCTGCCAATGGACTGCCAGCCCGGCCGGTTGGATGATTGGGCATTGTTGACCACGATCAGGGCCTTTTGGAAGTACGGATCGCCGCCGCGCTCGGCGAAGGAATCGGCATCCATACCAATAATGATATAGGCGTAGTAGGCCAGCATGGAGGTCAGGTTGCTGATGTAGGTGTTGTCGTTGTATTCCAGCGGAAGGGATTCGATGTATTCGAATTCCCATTCACGGTCGGCAAAGTTGAACAGGACGGTTTCGTAGTTGGTATTGTACACCGGGCGGGCCACGGTAATCTGGGCGCTGGCGACAAATGAGCCGATGGTGGGCATCCGGCTGATGTTGAGAAAGATTCCGCAGTTTATTCTTTCGTGGTTCTTGAAGGTGTCGGATGTCCACTTCCGGGTGTTCATAAAACTGGCAATGCCCCGCTCCATGTCTTTGAAGATGCCCCGGTCAGAGGTCGATATCTGGTCGGCATTGACCGTCACTTTGGCGTTAAGTTCCTGTCCATGAACCAGGAGGGTGACGGTACTCAGCAGGAGGGTGAGAATGAGTTTATTCATGTTGCTGTTCGATGATGGCTTCGACGATGTCATGGGCCACTTCTTTCTTGTTCTTCAAAGGATATTCCTTTGAGCCTTTCCTGCTGATGATGGAAACTTTGTTGGTGTCGTGGCCGAAACCGGCCCCCGGATCATTCAGGGAATTTAAAACGATCAGGTCGAAGTTCTTGGTCTCCAGTTTCATGACCGCATTGACTTTCTCGTTCTCGGTTTCCAGGGCGAACCCAACGATAATCTGCCCGTTCATTTTGAGTTTTCCCAGTTCAGCTGCGATGTCTTTTGTTTTGGTTAGTTCAAGAGTCATGTTCCCCTCCGCCTTCTTGATCTTTTGTTCGGCACGCACGGCGGGCTTGTAGTCGGCAACAGCTGCCGACAGCACTGAAATATCTGCTGATGGAAAAAACCGTTGGCACTCGTGGAACATTTCATCTGCGGACATGACCGGATGTATGGCAATGGCGGGATGGTGGGCCTTCAGGTGGGTAGGGCCTGCCACGAGGTCTACGTATGCACCCTGATGTGCCAGTGCTTCAGCGATCGCAAATCCCATTTTGCCGGTGGAGTGGTTTCCAATGAAACGAACAGGATCCAGCGCTTCGTATGTAGGCCCTGCGGTTACGAGTGCCTTTTTACCGGAGAGTTTTTTTTTAGAGGAAAAGAAGGTTTCCAGGATGGTGACAATTTCTTCGGGTTTGGCCATTCGCCCGGGGCCTGACAGCCCGGAGGCCAGTTCTCCGACACCAGGTTCAATGGCATGGTTGCCAAACTGCAGGAGACGGGAAATGTTTTGCTGCGTTGACGGATGCCGGAGCATGTCCAGGTCCATGGCCGGTGCAAAAAACACCGGGCAGCGTGCGGACAGGTATGTGGCAAGCAGGAGGTTGTCGCAGTGACCGTGTGCCATCCTGGCCAAGGTGTTGGCTGTGGCCGGAGCAATGACAAAAGCATCGGCCCACATCCCAAGTTCAACGTGGTTGTTCCATTCACCCGTTTCGCTTTTCTGAAATTGCGACAATACCGGGTTCCTTGAAAGGGTAGAAAGGGTAAGTGGGGTAATGAAATCCGATGCCGAGGCTGTCATGATCACCTTCACCTCAGCCTCCTGTTTGACGAGGAGCCTGATGAGGTTAGCAATTTTGTAGGCAGCAATGCTGCCCGTGACGCCCAGCAAGAATTTCTTGCCCTTCAGCATACTAAGCCTCAGGCTTCACTTCTTCGGTACGGCGGCGGTACATGATTTTCCCGTCGATGAATTCCTCCAGCGATGTGGTGGTTGGCTTGGGAAGACGCTCGTAGAATTTAGAGATCTCGATCTGCTCACGGTTTTCAAAAACCTCTTCAAGGTTGTCCACCGTGGTTGCAAACTCTGCCAGTTTGTTGTTGAGTTCTTCCTTAATGTTGATGGCGATCTGGCGCGCTCGCTTGGAGATGACAACAACAGACTCGTACACATTGCCGGTATGCGCCGCAATCTTGTCTACGTCACGCGTGATAATGGAGGGTTGGGTGGCCATGGTTCTATGAGTTTTTATTGGTTTTTAACTTATTGAGTTGATTCAGACTATACGTATACATGCTTTCAGCTTCCTTGAGGTAAATACTGTTCGGGTAGGTGTCTACCAGTTCCTGGTAATAGGCCAATACCAGGCCAAACCGTTCGATTTGCAGTTTTTGAAAACTCTGCAGCGCGAACTTGTACTCAGCCACCACCTTCAGGTACATGATCTCTTCCAGGTGCTTGGAGTCAGGGAATGATTTCCTGAAATTGTCGAAGGCGATGACGGATGCCTTGTAGCTCTTGATCTTCAGATACTGCTTCGCATTTTCATAGCCTTTGGTCTCCAGTTTCAGTTGGCTGGAAGTAATTACTTCGATCGCTTTTTCACGGAACTTGCTGTTGGGATACTGGTTCAGGAAATTCTGCATGGCATCCATGGCCTCGATGGAACTCTTCTGATCCAGGTTGGATGCGGGCGAAGACACATACAGGGAATAGGCATACATGAAATAGGCTTCCTGAGAAAGGGGGCTGCGTCCATACGTTTCATAAAACGTCTTGAACTGGTTTGAGGCCAACAGGTAGGTTCTTTCGTAATACTGGCAATAGGCAAGATAAAACTCCACTTTTTCGCCTTCGGGGAGGCCCCGCACTACGGGTAGGATCTCTTCAAACAGGAGCGCGGTGTGGTAGTAGTCTTTTTTATTATAGTAGTTCAGCCCGGCGTCATACTTAATGCGCCAGTCCTCGCTCTTCTGGATCCTGCGGAATTTGCTGGCACAAGCGCTGACCAGCACCATGCAAACCGCCAACACCATACCTATAATCAGTCTTCTAGACATAAGAAAGGCCGCAAATATACGATTCAGACCAACATATCTGAAAATCAATTATTAAACGGCCCGTCGGGCTATTTTCGTACGACCAGTTTGCGTGTCAATACCCCCACGTTGTCCAGGTATACCGTGTAGAAGTAGACGCCGGAACTCAATTCGTCAGCCTGGATCTTCACTTTGGTTTCGAAGACCGGGAGCTCATAATGACCCACCGGGCTTCCCAATATGTTGTGGATCACAACCTTGGCCTTGAGTGACTCATTGTAAATGCGATAATCAATCGTGGCCCAGTCGCTGACCGGATTGGGGTAAACGTCGTGAATGGTGATGTCTTTGGAGTTGAATACAAGCGATTTTGCAGGTTTTTCCTCTACGGCAAGTGAAACGATGTGCTCGGTAGTTAACCCGGGGTTGGCCCTGGAAAACACTTCAAAACGAAGGGAATTGGAAGTCACAGCAAGGCCAGTCTCAACGACAAAATACAGGTTCGTGATGGTTTCACCTGCCTCCACTTTCTTCGAGAATTGGTCCAGCATTGGGTCTGAACACTCATCCCCGAGGCAGAAATACCCTTTTTGGTTTGAACCGAGGTCACTTTGGGACTTCCGGACGACCATGACCTGGGGCCTGTCGCTCTGGTTCTTTAGTTTGATTGGTATTCGAATGGTTTGGTTGAGTCCTGCCTGGTAGCTTTCCTGGCGGTCGACCCATTCAATCCCTTGAGCCATTCCGGGCAGGGAGAAAAGAACCAAGGCAAGAATAACCAGTCTTTTCATTGGGCACACTAAGTCAAATGAAAAGTTAGGTGAATTGCCCTTTAAGTCAAAGCGAAATACCAAATAATTAGGTATTCCGGCACAATACCTTTGGGTGGGGTACGTTGAGGCGGGTCGAACCGTTTCCTATGGTTTTTTTTGCTCAACCTGTTCCCGGGTTGGCCGGTCGGTGCCCCGCCAGGAGAATCCTTTGAGGAGGATCTCGTCCTTCTTCAGCTCATGGGGTGGAATGAAGGAGGCATCCGGTTTGATGTAAAAACTGATGTTGTTCACCTTCCCTTCCTTGAAGTTGATCTTCATGTTGCTGCAGATAATTTTGTTCATGCCCGACACGATGGTAAATTTTTCCTTCTTGCCTTCGGTTTCATTTATCTTTTCCTGCAGGGCAAAATAAATACTCTCTCCGTTCCCCACGACATTAACGTGGTGCAGTTGCTTTCCGCGGAAATAGGCCGTCATCCGTCGCCCCTTGATCTGGTTGTAGTTTGCCAGGGTATCGATCGAGGCCACAAATGAATTGGACACCATGTAGATCCGGCTGATTTGTTTGTTTTCGAGGAGGATGCGGATGGAATCGGCTGTCATCTGGTTGTCATTGGCCCACAGTACGGGATCGCGGAAGAAATAAATGGTCGAATCCCTGGACACATAGACGAGCGAATCAGCCTTGCCCTGAAGGTCATTCTTGAAAATTTTCACATGATGGTAGGCCAGCAGAAGTTTCTTTTTGGGATCGGTACTTTCTACCGATAAGAGCGTGTCCGCTGAAATAAATATGGTGTCCTGTTCGTCCGTGACACGCTCCACATAAGCATGGCCATACACCTTGGAGATCCCGTTCTTCTTGTCGTAGTAGCCGTCGTCGCCGTAGATGTTCATATTCTCTTCCTTGGAAGTCATGATCACGCTGCCTTTGGCTTTATAGTATTTCCTCATTTCATCGAAGACAAGCCGTGTGCCCCTGATCCGGTAGGAAGGGGATTGGAAATCACCCTGCATCAGGTCCGACTGTTTTTTGCGCGTATCATACACACCGCTTTCATAAAGTCCCTTGCCGCCTTCTTTGTCTTCCAGTACGGTGTGTGCCTGAAAGTAAAATGTCTTGTTGTTGGAATTATATTGCAGCGTGTCGGACCGCATCGTGTAATCCTTGTTCACACCCACCACATCCGTTTTGAATGACGCGATGTTGGTATTGAGGTCGAAGTAACCTTTGTTGCTCGTCAGTACATTGGTGGTGTCTACCAGCTTGCCATTGTTGAAATATTTGGCCTTGTTGTTCTTTCGGTCGAAGTCCAGGAAGTCCGTGAAAAGCTGGGCAGTCTCCAGTTTGGTAAAGATGACATTCCTCCGAAGGTAGGCTACCTTCAGGTTGCCGTCATAGGTGAGGCGCAGGGCTGTGACCGTCACTGAATCGCCTTCCGTGATCTTGATTTTCCCATAGGCTTCGATCGAGTTCCTGGCGCGGTTGAAGATGGCCGAGTCGCAGTAGATGGTGGTTTCGTTCTGGACGAAGATCACATCACCGATCACCCAGTCATTTCTAATCCCGTCCACGATCGTCCCCCGCATGGTGTTGGCCTGCTTCATCTTCACCATCCGCTGTCCGAAAGCGGCAACAGTGCAAATAAGGGCCAAAAGGAGGAGGGAGACTCTTTTCATCGCCTGCAAAGGTAGAAAAGCCAAGGAGACGAGGAGACTTTTGATAATTTTGAGTAATGCTCAGGAAGTTCAAGGACTTTGTTGCCCTCCATGGTCTCTTTGATCCGGATGACCGCATACTGCTGGCGGTGAGCGGTGGTCTGGATTCGATGGTCATGCTCGATCTCTTCCGCCGTACCGGTAATGCCATCGGTGTCGCCCATGGAAACTTCGGCCTTCGCGATACAGAATCGGACGGTGATGAAACATTTGTCAGCGGGTACTGCAGTGGTCATGGGGTGCCTTTTTACAGCCGGGCCTTCAAGATCAAGAATTATGCCGAAGAGACAGGGCTTTCTATCCAGATGGCGGCACGGGAACTGCGGTACGACTGGTTCTCCAGCCTGATGGAAAAGGAGAAGTTTCACTGGCTGGCCACCGCACACCACATCAATGACAACATCGAAACCATACTCATGCGTTGGGTCCACGGCGGCGGCATCGACCAGCTCGCAGGCATCCCGGTCAGGAATGAAAAAGTGATCAGGCCATTGTTGTTTGCCACACGCGAAGAAATACAGGAGTATGCTGCCGTGAACAACATCAAATGGAGGGAGGACTCAAGCAATGCCAAGGCAGACTACCAGCGGAATTTTGTCAGGCACAGGATCGTTCCGCTGCTCAGGGAAATCAATCCATCACTTGAGGCCACCTTCGCCGCATCCCTGGAGAAAGTGACTGGTGGCCATGAAATGATGCAACGGGGTCTGGAGCAACTGAAGGACAGCATTACCCGCACAGAAGGCCATTCCTTCTACATCGACAAGAACCTGCTGATGCTCCTTCACCACCCGGCTTTTGTCTGCTATGAATGGTTGCGCCCTTTTGGTTTTGAATGGGATCGCTGCGTGCAATTGGCAGAAAGCATGTCGGGCCAGCCGGGCAAGCAGTTTCTTTCCGCCACGCACCAGGCGGTCATCGACAGGGAATACATCATCGTCACGCCCTTGCAACCCGGGCTTGATTCAATCCTGATTGAAGAGGGTCAGGATAAGGCGGCACTTGGTCCCTGGAAGCTGGTCATCCGGGCCAGGCAGGGAAACCAGTATGATACGGAGGCAGGCCTGGTATCTGTTGATGCTGCCAGAATCCGGTTCCCCCTTCTCTGGCGCAAATGGCGCACGGGCGATGCCTTCGTTCCGTTAGGCATGAAGCAGCACAAGAAACTCAGTGATTTCCTGATTGATGAAAAGGTGCCGTTGCCCGATAAGGGGGTTTTAACGGTGCTGGAATCCGCCGGTGAAATTGTCTGGGTGGTGGGTTACCGCATTGATGAACGGTTTAAAGTTACCAGCAGCACCAGGTCGGTTTTTGACCTCCGGATCAGTCCGGCATACTGACATAAGTCATTTTCTTTTCCTGACCGCTTTGATATCTTGCGCAGGCAAGAAAAAAGCCTCTTAAGCCTTTTCAATTTACAGTCTAACCATCAATACGTTATGAAAATTACTGTTGTCGGTGCCGGAAATGTGGGTGCCACCTGTGCCGATGTACTCGCTTATCGCGAAGTTGCCAACGAAATTGTTCTGATTGATATCAAAGAGGGCCTGGCCGAAGGCAAAGCCCTTGACATTTGGCAGAAAGCGCCCATCAACTTGTATGACAGTCGCACGGTCGGATCGACCAACGACTATTCCAAAACAGCAAAATCAGATGTGGTGGTGATCACCTCCGGCCTGCCCCGCAAGCCGGGTATGAGCCGTGATGACCTCATAGGGACCAATGCAGGCATCGTTAAGACGGTGACGGAAAATGTGGTGAAGCATTCACCCAACGCCATCATCATCGTCGTGTCTAACCCGCTGGACGTTATGACGTACCAGGCGCACCTGGTTTCAAAATTTCCGCGGACGAAGGTGATCGGCATGGCGGGTATCCTTGATACAGCCCGCTACCGCGCTTTTCTCGCAGAAGCATTGAATGTATCTCCAAAAGATATTCAGGCCATGATCCTCGGCGGTCATGGAGACACCATGGTTCCGCTTCCCAGGTACACGACGGTAGCCGGTATCCCCGTAACGGAAATGATCAGCAAGGAGAAACTCGGTGCCATCATCGAGCGCACGAAGGTTGGAGGAGGCGAGCTCGTCAAACTGATGGGAACATCGGCATGGTATGCACCGGGCTCCGCCGCCGCCCAGATGGTGGAGGCGATTGTGAAAGACCAGCGTCGTGTCCTTCCGGTCTGCATGCAGCTGGACGGAGAATATGGCATCAGGAATTGCTACCTCGGCGTTCCGGCGATCCTCGGCAAGAACGGCGTAGAGAAAGTCATCGAACTTGACCTCAACGGCGAAGAGAAAGCACAACTTGAAGTTAGCCGCCAGCATGTGAAGGAAGTAATGGATGTGCTGGATAAACTTCCGAAGTAATATTGTTGATTATTGTATTAATGAATGCCGGTGAATAGCCGGCATTTTTCGTAATTACCGATCACAGATTACTGGTCTTCAAGCATCATCCCATGCGCAATCGCGAGGTCCTGAACAGCGTTGCCGACGGATTTGAACACCGTGATCTGGGATTCGTCCGTTCTTCCTTTCCGGAAACCTGAAATCACTTCACCAAGTTCGGCGTGAATGTGATCTTTCGTTATCAGTCCCTGTTGAATCGGGATAACAATGTCGCCGGCCTCGGACAAGGCTGCCTCGCGCTGGTCGACGATCAGTAGGCAGCGGGTGATCACGCTGGCTCCAATCTCCTGCATGGTGGGTTTATACGAGCCGATGCCGTTGATGTGTACACCCGGTTTCAGCTGATCATATTCGAACAAGGTGGATGGGGAGGTTGTCGCGGTGGAAATCACGTCTGCACGCTTCAGGTCTTCGGGCCTGCCTGGGAGGACCACGAAGGAAAACCGCGGGCGGACCGCATCGCAAAAAGCCTGAGCCCTTTTTTCTGTCTTGGCGTAAACAAATAGTTCTTTGATGGGGCGAACCGCCAGGACTCCTTCCAGTTGTGTTTCTGCCTGCACGCCGGTGCCAAAGAGGGCCATCACTTCAGCGTCCTTCCGGGCCAGCAGCTCGGTAGCCAATCCTGCAGCGGCGCCGGTGCGCAGGGCCGTGAGGTATTCAGCATCCAGGACGGCCAGCGGTGTGCCGTTGACTCCATCCATCAGCAGCATCTTTCCCTGGATGGCCGGGAGGTTGATGGCTTCGTTGTTGTGAAAGACAGAAACCATCTTCAATCCGAAGAGACCGAATTCGGCTGAATAGGAAGGCATGAACAATACCCGGCCCATGTGATCACGCGATTCAATCACCGTCCTGACCGGCGCGACAGCCTTGCCGGAACTTAATTGCAGAAAAGCTGACCGCATCATCTCAATGGCCCTCGGCATCGATATTCGGTTCTTAATATCCTCCCGGGTGAAATATTGGATGTCCATGCGCGTGTTCAATTGGTTTGATCAGGGAGTTCAAGGTTTGATGCCCCTGTAAATAATTTCTTTGCTGGTCACGCCGTATTTTTGGCAGTCGGCGGGCAGCAGGGTTGAGGCAAACCCGTTTGCCTCGGGTGTCAGCCCGCTCTTTTGGATCCGGCTCGCATAATCTTTTCCGAATCTCCGAACGTGGTCGTCCTGTCCGTACGCCTTCTCCCTTTCCCGCGGGTCGGTGATCGATGGATCTTCCAGGGTGGTTTCAGGCACGGGCGAGAAGAACGGTACCTGCAGGATGGCCCAACCTCCGGGTTTAAGCACGCGTCGTATTTCGCCCATGGCAGCAATGTCGTTTTGAACGTGTTCGAGCACGTGGTTGCAAAGAACAACATCGAAAGTATTCTCGCCGAACGGAATCTGGTGGATGTCCATCTTCACTTTGGCAAGCGGTGACTCAATGTCGGCCGTGATGTAGTTGTCTCCATGTACTTTTTCAAAGCGATTCATAAAACAATGCTCCGGCGCAAGGTGGAGCACACTCAGTTTTTGTGAAAAGAAATTTGTCTTCTGCTGAAGGAACAGCCAGATCAGCCGGTGACGTTCGAGGGAGAGGCAGGACGGACAGAGGGCATTGGGCCTGGGGTTGATCCTGCCGTAGGGCAAAAAGCTCCGGTAGTGACTTTCGCAGATGGGGCATTCTACGGACCGGCCGGCATAGAAGATCCCCACCACTTTTAACCCAATCCCGCTGAAAAGCTGCAGGTACTTGCGGGGTACAAAGCGGATCAGCCAGGAAATGATATTCTTCATCGCGCGCAAAGATAATTGTTAGTGGTTATAAAGCATTGATTGTCTTCAGCCTTCGGCCGGTGTTGTCACCGGCCGGGTCTGAAGCCATATTGATTGGCATGTAAGCAAATCATGTTTCGGAGTTTTAATGGGGCTTGGTTTTAGCGATCTGATGTTTCGCAAAGGTTTGGGTTGTGGTCGATAACAACGCCGGCCAGTGGCAGAAAAAGCCGAGAGCCATAGGCTCGACTGATTTTGTACGGATGGACTTTAGTCCATCCTTTGCCATGCCTGAAGAATACACAGAGCCGGAGGCTCGGCCCATTTGGTTTTGATCAATGTCTCGTTCCGAACGGAACTCTATTGTGAATTACACCTTCTTTCAACGGACTGAAGTCCGTTGTTACCATATTCAATCGTTCCTTCGGAACTTGGATTTGCCATTCAGCCTGTGTTGTCACCGGCCGGGTCTAAGGATAACTACACCAACCAATCCCCGTTGAAATATGTGGAAAAGTGTAAAACTATTTCCCGTCAACCCACATCTTTATAGGGTGAAAGCAATGAATTGAGCTCAACTTAAGCGTTTTCTGTGGCCAAAATCTTACCCGAAGCGGTTATGATGCATACTGATCTGCTTATCTCGCAGGCCCGCGATGGCGACCGGCATGCCCACGGTAAGCTCGTTCAGCAGTGGTACAAACGGATTTACAACTTCGGCTACAAGTTCTTTTATGACCACGACCTGGCCATGGAAGTGACGCAGAAGACCTTTATCGCAATGCACAGGAATATCGCCTACCTCCAGGATGCTTCGAGGTTTAGGTCGTGGCTCTACACCATCGCGGTCAACTATTGCAGGGAGGAGTTGAGGAAGAAGAAGAGCGATCGCTCCGTGTCCCTCCACGACCTGCGGCCTGGTGATGCTGAGGAGAGCTACCGGTGGGAGGCGTCCGCACACCGCAGTGAAAACCCGGAAAGGGTATTGCGCCAGAGTGAACTGTCGGATTTGCTTCAAAGTTGCCTGATGCAGTTGAGCGAAGAACAGCGGGAGGTAGTGATCATGAAGGAATACGAAGGACTGAAATTCCGTGAGATTGCAGAGACGCTCAATATTTCAGAGAACACGGTGAAGTCACGCATGTATTACGGACTGGAAGCCCTGAGGAGAATATTGGAACGAAAGAACATTACGAAAGAAACTGTTGGTTATGAACTATAAACCGGATGAAGCCACGCTGATCTCGTATCTCTACGGAGAGTTGGACAGCTCGGAGCAACTGCACGTGGAGCAGTACCTTCAAAAAAACCCTGAAGAAAAGAAAAGGCTGGAGGAGTGGATGTCGGCCAGGGACATCATGGCTTTCCTTCCGGACAAGGAAGTGATCGCCCCGCCAATCATCGTCGGTGCAGACACCGCCAAGCCATGGTGGAAGGAGAATTATTTCCGAATGCCAATGGGCATGGCGGCCTCCCTGCTGCTCTTCCTGGTGGCGGCCCGCCTCATGAACCTGTCAGCTACTTATTCGCAGGGTGAAGTGAGAATAGGGTTCGGCGCATACCAAAAAGCAGAGCAGCCAAAGCCGGGTCTTACCGAAAGCCAGGTGAATGACATGATTCAGCAGTCGTTGTCGCGAAACAATGAAGCATGGCAGGCTTCCTGGAGCGAGGACCGCAAAGGACTGGAGCAATCCATCCGGAAGAACATGAACATGAATTCCGCCAAGATCGACCGCCTCGTGGAGACTGCTTCATCGGCAAGCCAGGAGCAAGTAAGAAATTTTGTCGGACAGATGCAGGCTGATAACCTCAAACTGATGAAGGACTACATGCAGCTTTCGGCCTCCGGGCAGAAGGAGTACGTTGAATCCATCCTGGTGGATTTTTCAAAGTACCTGCAGGAGCAGCGAAACCAGGATTTGCAGTTCTTTCAAACACGCATGAGCAGCATCGAGTCCAACACAAACGTGTTCAAGCAGGAAACCGAGCAAATCCTGACGAGCCTGATCAGCAATAGCAATACGACTAATCAAAGAAGAAACTAAATACAAAAAGTTATGAAACGGATGATGATGAAGGTGTTGGGTGTGGTGGCGGTCATCTGCAGCCTGTCGGCCTATGGCCAGACAAAGACGGATGAAAAGAGAATGGACCAGGATATCGAAGTAGCTGAAAATATTTTGAGCACCCTGATCCGGCAGCAAATGGGAAGACGAAACTTCTTCCCGGTAGAGGTTAGCGGCAACTATACGGCTGGTTACGGTGTAACGTTCCGGTTGCCGCAAACCAGTGGGTTTAATTTTTTCATGATGGCACCGGCTACGGAAGACTTTGGACCGGGTACCATTACCTACCGGTACAGCAACAATGATAATGAACAGGACCAGGCAAGAATGGAGCGCGATCTGGCGAGGCAGGAAAAGCCGCGGCAGGGGGTGAAGGACCGCGGCAGGACAAAAGTAACGACAGCCAGCGGTGTTCAGGTAGACCGTGACAGCCTGGCCTCCTCGGCTGACAAGATATTCCTGGAGTCGGCGAAGAATTTCCTGGCAGATTATGGGGATGTTCTTAGCCAGCTCAAGCCGGAGGAGAAGATCATCGTCACCAACCGTTCTGAAGGTTCTGAGGATGGATTTGGCTGGAGGGTCATGGCGGGCTTTCCAGGCCGGGAGGCCAGGAGAAGCATGATCTCCGCTGAAGCGAAACGCGATGACATTAGTCAACTGAAGCAGGGCAAAATTTCCCGCGATCAGTTTATCAGCCGGTTGAAGATTGTTGACACCGAAACTTCTGACAAACTGGATCCTGACCTGGAGGTATTGTCCAGCATGTTCAGCCGGTTATACCGCGAGGACCTTTCGAAAACTTACTTCACCCAGGGCGATGTGAACTACGAAAGACTCAAGGACTTTGGCGTGATCTACTATATGAAAGTCTATTCCAGCAATGAAGAAGGTGAGGGTTCCTGGTCGATGCCCACGGTGGCGCTGCGGGACGTGTCACAGGCTGATCGCGACAAGAAAGTGAAGGAGCTTTACCCTGCCTTTGAAAAAGAGCTGAAAGAAAATGTGATTGAATACGGCCGTACCCTGCGAAGCCTGAAGGATGAGGAGCAGCTGGTATTTAATGTAAGGCTGACGAAATGCGACGGATGCGGCATTCCGACCTCCATCGAGGTTTCTGCGAAATACGCCGTGCTGAAAGACTACAGCTCCGGAAAAATCACAAAAGAAGCTGCCCTGGCGAAAGTGAATGTGAAGAAGGTGGGGTCTCAGTGAGCCGGGAGGTAATTTAGGTTGACATCGCCATTGGTACAGGATTCTGACCAATGGCGTTTGTTTTTGTAACTTTTCACCTGATTTCAGGTATACTCTCCCTGGTACAATGGAAGTACCTTTGACTCGTTATCTCATCACCTAATCGCCAAATGAAAAGAAACCTCATCATTGCAGCCGGAGTCGTGGTTGTCCTTGTAGTCAGCTACCTGATTGTGCGGGGCAACAAAGCCGGTGATGTGTCCGATATCCTCAGTGCCGTGAAAAAGGGCCGGTTCAAGGTTGAGATAGAGACCACCGGCGAGCTCGAAGCCAAGAACTCGGTCAAAATACTGGGCCCCCAGCAGTTACGGAATTTTCAGATCTGGCAGGTGACCATCCAAAGCATCGTAGACGAAGGTACGGTGGTGAAGAAGGGCGACTGGATTGCTACCCTGGACCGTTCCGAATTTCAAAACAAATTCAACGCCAAGCAGATTGAACTGGACAAGGCAAGTTCAAAATATAACCAGACCCAGCTTGACACCACCCTGACCATGCGGCAGTCGCGGGATGAACTGATCAACCTCAGGTATGCCGTTGAGGAAAAGGAGATCGTGCTGGAGCAGTCCAAGTTTGAACCGCCGGCCACCATCAAACAGGCTGAGATCAACCTTGAAAAGGCTCGGCGTGCGTTTGACCAGGCACTTGAAAACAACAAAATCAAGAAAAAACAGAATATAGAAAAAATGCGGGAGGTGAGCGGCGACCTGAAGAAGGTCCAGGCGGAGTTTGACGGCATGAACCAGGTACTGCAGTCGTTCAGCGTTATGGCGCCGGAAGACGGCATGGTCATCTATGAAAAGGGATGGGATGGAAAACCGATTAAGGCCGGATCCCAGATCCAGATGTGGGAGCCGACAGTGGCAACACTTCCTGACCTGACCAAGATGCAATCCAGAACCTACGTCAATGAAGTGGATGTGCGGAAAGTGAAAGTGGGACAGGCGGTCGAGGTGGGCCTGGATGCCTACCCGGATAAGAAACTGAGCGGGGTAGTGGTCCGCGTAGCCAACGTCGGTGAGCAGCGGCCCAATTCCGATGCCAAGGTGTTTGAAGTCGCCGTCGAAATCAACGGCACTGACCTCACGCTGAGGCCGTCAATGACCACCAGCAACAAGATCATTGCCAGTGTGATGGACAGTACGTTGTATGTTCCCCTGGAGAGCCTCCACAGCCAGTTTGATTCCATTACCTACGTGTTCAGGAAGAAGGGCATGAACATCATCAAGCAAGAAGTGATGGTGGGCGAGACCAATGCCAATGATGCTGTCATCGTTGCGGGCCTCGGCCTGGAGGACCGCGTGTACCTGTCCATTCCTTCCGGGCTTGATGATCAGGACATTGAGTTGCTGTCCCAGATGAACGGCAAACGGCAGAAGAAAGACAAGAAAGAGGAGGCCCCGGTTGAGCAGCCCGCAAAACCGGTATTCAAACCTGTAAGCAAATAGCCTGGTGATCCGAAACTACAAGTTCTTTGGTCCACGGCTTACCGCCAACCTGTACATCGCCATCGATGCCGTTGTGGCCAACAAGGTCAGGTCGCTGCTCACCGCCCTCGGCATTATCTTTGGCGTAGCCGCTGTCATTGCCATGCTCGCCATTGGAAACGGCGCACAGCAGGAGATACTGAACCAGATCAAACTGGTTGGCGTCAACAACATTGTCATCAAGCCCATCATTGAGCAGAAAGAGGAGAAACTTGATGAGAAGGCCAGCGGCAAGAAGGAAAAGAAGAAATTTTCTCCTGGCCTCACCATGCGGGACGTCAGGAGCATCCAGGCTTCCATTCCCGGCCTCACCCGCATCAGCCCCGAGATTATCCTGAATACGAATGTTATTCGCAATGGCATACGCCGCTCTGCCAAACTTGTGGGCGTGGAACCTTCCTATTTTCAGATTTATGATTTCCAGCTGTATGAAGGCCAGATGTTCAATGCCCAGCAGCTGAAAGAGGGCGCGCCTGTGTGCATCATCGGGTCGGCCTTGAAGAGCCGCTTCTTTCCAACCGAAGATGCGGTAGGCAAGAGCATCAAGGTGGGACCTCATTGGCTGACCATCATTGGCGTCATGAAGGAACGCCTTGTATCGCAGACCAGCATCAGCAAGCTGGGCATCCGGGATTTTAACATGGACGTCTATGCCCCCCTCCAGAGTGTGCTGATCCGGTATGAAAACCGCGACCTCATTACGCAGGAGGCACTGCAGCTGGCATCGATGCGGAGCCGCGGCAATGTCATCATCGTCGGGGGAAGCAGCAGCAGCGAAAGTGAAGAAGACAAGAAGAATTATCACCAGCTCGACAGGCTGGTTATCCAGGTCGATGAAACTTCCAAGATGCAGTCAACCGCAGAGATCCTGTCGCGGCTGCTGGCGCGTAAGCATTATGAAGTGGTGGATTTTGAAATTGAGATACCGGAATTACTGCTGAAGCAGCAACAGCGCACCAATGACATTTTCAACTACGTGCTGGGAGCCATTGCGGGCATTTCCCTTTTGGTGGGGGGAATCGGCATCATGAACATCATGCTGGCTTCCGTGCTGGAGCGGATCAAGGAAATCGGGCTTCGCCTCGCCATCGGTGCGCAAAAGACAGACGTCGTCCAGCAATTCCTCTTTGAAGCAGTCATGATCAGCATTTCCGGCGGACTGATTGGCGTGATCCTCGGTGTCACCATGGCCATGGTGGTGTCAACCTTTGCCAACATTCCTACCATCATCACCTTTACTTCCATCATCCTTTCATTTGGTGTGGCGGCCACCGTCGGGTTGATCTTCGGCATTGCCCCGGCCCGGCGGGCTGCCCAACAGGACCCCATAGCCTCCCTGCGATATGAATAGAAATATACTCTTGCCAATCATGCTGTTGTTATTGACAGCGGTTGAGTCTCTCTCTCAAAACGTTTTCTCCATCGAGGATGTCATTGCACGGGCCAAGGCACAGTCACCGGCCTACAAGCAGGCAGAGACGCAGAAGGAGACCAGCTATTGGCAGTACCGTAGTTACAAAACGAACTACAACCCGCAGCTCAGGCTCAACGGCAGCGCACCAGCCTATAACATGAACTACATCCCCGTGCGTCAGCCGGACGGGAGCATCGTGTACCAGTCGGTGAACCAGACCAACCCAGGCCTCAACCTCGGGCTGCAACAACCCATCCAGTGGACCGGTGGAAATATATCAGCCAACACAAGCCTGAACTACTTCAACAACAACAGCAACAAGACTTACCAGTGGAGCGGCACGGTCATGAACATCCAGCTGACGCAGCCGATTTTTGCCTACAACCAGTTGAAATGGGACCGGAAGACCAAGCCCCTGGAGTATGAAGAGTCCAAAAGGGCTTTCGCTGAACAGCAGGAATTTATTTCGCGGGAAGCCGTTACACGGTTCTTTAATGTCCTGCAGTACCAAACCAACCTGCAGATTGCCACGTTTAACCTGGCCAACAATGACACCATCTACAAGATTGAGAAGGGACGGTACAACATTGGAACAACCTCTGAAGACAAACTCCTGCAGGTTGAGTTACAGCTGCTCCGGTCGAGACAGGATGTAGCCCAAAGCAGGCTTGACCTTGAAACCGCCAGCCTCCAGTTGAGAACATACCTGGGACTCCGGGACGGCGACAGCTTCCAGCTGGTACTCCCGGAGGCGATCCCGAATTTTGATATCACCGTTGATCAGGCCCTGGAATACGCGAAGAGAAATCGTGCTGCATTCATTGCCTTTGAGCGACGGCGGCTTGAAGCCGAGCGCGACGTTGCCCAGGCCCGGGGAAATCGTTTTCAAACGTCACTGATCGCGTCTTATGGATTGAATAACTCTTCGACGGTTTCGGCTTCAGACATGTACCACGATCCTCAAAAACAACAGACAGCCAACCTAACGTTCAACGTCCCGGTGCTGGACTGGGGTCGCAACAGGGCCATGATGCAGACTGCCTTGGCCAACAAGCGGCTGAACGATTACGTCATCGCCCAGGATGAGGTGAACTTCCAGCAGGAAATCATCACCCAGGTGCGGCAGTTTGAAATGCTCAGGCTTCAGATTGAGATCACAAAAAAAGCAGACCAGGTGGCACAGGAAAGATACAACGTGTCTCAGAACCGGTACCTCATCGGAAAGATCGATATCACCAACCTGAACATCGCGTTGAACGAAAAGGACTCTGCGAAGAAAAGCTACATCATTGCGCTGAAATCTTTTTGGGCTGCGTACTACGACATGCGCCGCCTCACGCTGTATGATTTCGCTGCGGGAAAAGTGCTGTATCTTTCTGATTTCGAAGAATAGTATGGGCTGGGCTTCGGCTGCTTTCGTGCCTAGATTCCGGTATAGTTAAATGGCGTAATCTCCCTCAGCTTCTTCTTGAGCTCCGGTTTAACCTCCAGGCTTTCAATGAACCACTGGATATCTTCGTGGCGGATCTTCGCATTTTTCCGGGTGAGTGAACGAAGCGTCTCGTACGGATTGGGATAGCCTTCTTTTCTTAAAATGGTCTGGATCGCTTCGGCAACAACGGCCCAGTTATCCTCCAGGTCAGCGTCAATGGCTTCTTTGTTCAGTTCCAGTTTGTTCATGCCCTTCTCCAGGGAATGGATGGCGAGGTAAGTGTGCGCCAGGGGTATACCGATGTTACGCAGCACGGTGGAGTCGGTCAGGTCTCGCTGAAGCCGGGATACCGGCAGCTTGGCAGACAGGTGTTCAAAGAGCGCGTTTGCCAGCCCCAGGTTTCCTTCAGCATTCTCAAAATCGATCGGGTTGACCTTGTGCGGCATCGCGGACGAGCCCACTTCCATGTCGTTGATGGCCTGCTTGAAATAATTCATGGCGATGTATTGCCACACATCGCGGCTGTAATCGATGAGGATGGTGTTGATGCGCTTGAGGTTGTCCAGCTGCGCGGCCAGGTTGTCGTAGTGCTCGATCTGGGTAGTCGGGTGACTTCTCGTAAGCCCCAGGTATTTGGAAACAAACTGATCGGCGAATTTCAGCCAGTCGATTTCGGGATAGGCGGCCACATGTGCGTTGAAGTTGCCGGTGGCCCCGCCGAACTTGGATGCGTGCGGTATGGTCTTCAGCAAGTCAAGCTGTTTCCGGATGCGTTCCGAAAAAACAGCCATCTCTTTGCCCAGCCTCGTTGGGGAGGCCGGCTGACCGTGGGTCCGGGCCAGCATTGAAATAGTCTTCCATTGGGCGGCCTGCTGGTCCAGGAGTTTAACCATTCCATTAATCCTGGGAAGGAATTCGCCCTCCAAGAACTCTTTGAGCAACAGCGGTGTGGCGGTATTGTTGATGTCTTGAGAGGTAAGTCCGAAGTGGATGAACTCCTTGAAGGAACCGAGACCGTTCCCGTCAAACATGTCTTTGAGGTAATATTCCACCGCTTTCACGTCGTGGTTGGTGGTTTTCTCGATGGTCTTGATCTTTTCGGCAGAGGCCTCGTTGAATTCCGTGTAGAAGGACCTCAGCACCCCAAACTTCTCCCGCGGGAAGCCCTTAAGCTCCGGTAGTGGCCATTCGCACAACGCGATAAAGTACTCGATTTCAATCCTGACACGGTACCGGATCAGGGCATATTCTGAAAAATATCTGGAAAGGGGAGAAGTAATCCTGAAATAGCGCCCATCAATGGGTGATATGGCTGTAAGGGAAGTCAGTTGCACGAGGAATGTGTTAAACCGCTAAAATAATTCTTTTTCATGATTGATCGGCCTTTCCGTTCATGTAGAGAAAGATAGACAATTTGGCCCCTTTGTTTAGTTTTGCGCGCCTTATGCTGAAACACCCCGGAATCGTAACTGCCTTCCTCCTGATGCTAGTGAGTTCATTGGGTATGTCCCAAAAGAGGAATTCGCCGGGAACGGGTCTTGACATCGTCAGGGCAAAGGGACCCATGAAGATTGACGGCATCCTGGATGAGCAGGACTGGAAGTCGGCTGATGTGGCCAAGGACTTCTACCTCAACTACCCGGTAGACACGATGGCCGCCCCGTTCCAAACGGAGGCCAGGCTTACGTTTGATGATCATGCCTTGTACGTTTCTTTTGTGTGCTATGATGACGACAAGCCCAATGTCGTGCAGTCGCTGCGCCGCGATTTTGATTATGGTGCTAATGATAACGTTGGCATGTTCCTCGGGCCCTACAACGATGCGATCAACGGATTCTTTTTTGTTATTACCCCGGAAGGTGTTCAGTTGGAAGGTACCATCGCCGGCGCGGGTTCGGATCTCATGGGCTACAATTCAACCTGGGATAACAAGTGGTACTCCAAGGTGATCAAATCAAAAGACCGGTGGGTGGCTGAGATCATGATCCCATTCAAAAGCTTTAGATTCAAGCGCGTTCCGGAATGGAATGTGACCTTCACCCGCTTTGACCTTAAACGAAATCAGACCAGCAGCTGGATCAGGACGCCCATCCAGTTCTTTTCGCAATCCTTTGGCTATTCAGGAAAATTGAAATGGCTGGACCTTCCGCCGGAATACACTACCAACATTTCCCTGATCCCTTACGTCGCCGGGGGTACAGCCCGTGATAAGACCACCACACCGGAAACAAAGTCTGATGACCTCCAGGCCGGCTTTGATGCGAAAATCGGCGTGACGCAATCCCTCAACCTGGACCTTACCGTGAATCCGGATTTTTCACAGGTGGAGGTAGACCGGCAGGTGATTAACCTCACCCGTTTTGAATTTCAGTTCCCGGAACGACGGCAGTTTTTCCTGGAAAACAACGACTTGTTCGAGCGCATGGGCTGGCCATCCGCCCGTCCATTCTTTTCAAGGAGAATCGGGCTGGCCGCCGATTCAACCGGCGCCCTGAGGAAGGTCCCGATTTTGTACGGCGCACGCCTCAGCGGTTCAATTGGCAAACAATGGCGTGTGAGCATGCTCAACATGCAAACCAAAGAGGACCTGAAACTTGGATTGCCGGCACAGAATTTCAGTGTGGCAGCAATCCAAAGAAATTTCTGGAGACAATCCAATATTCAGTTGTCTTTTGTAAACAAGCAGTCCCTGGGTGTGGGTGCAGGTGACTCATCGAAATATTTCTATTCGGAACTGTGGAAGGAAAAGATTGTGGGAACGGACACGTCGAAGGTGCTCAATACCTACAACCGGGCTATTACCGTCGATCTTGAGTCAAGGAGCCGCGACAACAGCTGGTACACCAGCCTCTACTACAGCCAGTCTTTTGGTGCAGCCATGCCTGACCTGAAGTCTACCGGCGGAGGATTTGTGCAGCATACAAAACGCAACTACCAGCTCGCAGGAGGGATGACCTACCTGCAGAAAAACTACAATTCTGAAGCGGGCTTCGTTCCCAGTCATGGGGTTTATCCGGGTGTGAATAACTACTTCGTGCAGGGAACTGCTACGATCTACCCGAAGAGCAAAACGCTGGTGAACATGGTGCCGGGTGTGGCCATCAACGTGTCATCCATTCCAACAGGAATTGTGACCGACAAGGATATCAGGTACACCTACCTTTTCAATTTCAGAAATACATCAATCCTTGGATTTTCTTTCAATACTACTTTCCAGGAGCTGACAAACAAATACAATCCGATCGATCCTGATAAGTTTACCAATTATCTGCCCGGTGAGCAATACACGTGGAACCGTTATGGCGTGACCTACACCTCTGATCAGCGGAACCTCTTTCGTTATACGGTGGGGGTAACCAATGGAACATTCTACAACGGGACCAACTTCAATGTCCTGGGCGAAATGAGCCTGCGCTACCAGCCCTATGGAAATGTGTCGATCCGGTTTGATTACAATGACCTGAAACTTCCCGGTAACTACGGCAGCCAAAAGCTCTTCGTCGCCGGACCGCGCTTCGACGTGACACTGACCGACAAGATATTCATCACCACATTCTTTCAGTACAATACCCTGCTCGACAACGTCAACCTGAATGCCCGCTTTCAATGGCGGTACAAGCCTGCCAGTGATTTCTTCATTGTGTACACAGAGAACTATATTCCCGAGAACTTCGCCAGCAAAAATCATTCGCTGGTGTTCAAATTTACCTACTGGTTTAATCTTTGATCACCAGTTTGAGTTAACCGCTTTGGGACGTAACTTTGCGGGCAATTGTTCATCATTCAATTCTATTACAATGGCATTTAGCCTATTCAAGAGATCAGCCAAGAAACAGGAGCCGCAGGAGACACACAGCGGACCCCACTACCACCAGCTTAAAGTCAGGCAAATCATCCAGGAAACAAAGGATGCCATATCCGTAGTTTTTGAACACCCTGCTTCAGGCAAAATCAACTATAAATCAGGACAATTTCTCACATTGATTGCCACCATCGATGGAAAAGAAGTCCGGCGGGCCTATTCGCTTAGCTCTTCCCCATTTGTGGACGAAGACCTTGCCGTCTCCGTGAAGCGTGTCGATAAAGGACTCATGTCCAACTGGCTCGCGGACCATTTAAAAGTCGGCGAAACCATGACGGTGATGGAACCGATGGGTCATTTTACCACCGAGTTCAGCAAAGACAAGAAGCGCCACCTCATCACTTTTGCGGGTGGAAGCGGCATCACGCCCATGATGTCGATTATCAAGAGTTTGCTTACCCAGGAACCCGACAGCATCATTTCACTGATTTACTGCAACCGCAATTTCGACAGTGTCATCTTCAAGGATGAACTGACCAAATGGGAGGCCAACTATGAAGGACGACTGCACATCATCCATATCCTCGATGAGGCACCCATGAACTGGCAGGGCCTTTCAGGGTTGCTCAACCATGACATGCTCACGAAACTGTTCGAGCGCATCCCGGACTGGGGCATCGATAAGTCAACATACCTCATGTGCGGTCCGGAAGGAATGATGAAGAACGTGGAAAACCTGCTGGCTGATCACAAGATTCCTAAAGAAAAAGTGTTCAAAGAAAGTTTTGTTACGCCGACCATCGACAAGGACCAGAAGAAGACACCTGATTCAGGCGCAAAAAACACGGCGCATGAAGTCACCGTACGCTACGACGGCCAGGAGTACAAATTTGTGGTGCAGCCCAACCGCCATATCCTGGAGACAGCGCTGGAACAGGGAATCGATTTACCTTACTCGTGTCAAAGCGGACTATGCACGGCCTGCCGCGGCAAAGCCATTTCCGGCAAGGTGAAACTGGACGAGGAAGAAGGCCTGTCACAGTCCGAACGCAATGCCGGCTATGTACTTACCTGCGTAGGCCACCCGCTCACCGATGATGTGGTGATTGAGATTGGTTAATCACGGATTGTTCCTGGCGTACTCATTCCCGTCAAATACGACGGACTTTATTTTGCCGTCCGCACCCAGGACAAATACTGCGTTGGATTTCCCATGCCATTTCTTGTCGTACCAGCCGCGGAACGTATCGAAGTGCCAATGGTCCAGGGTCGCTTGAGAAAAATCATTGACGTTGATCAGCAGTTGATTGTCTTTCATGGTGATGCCCAGTGATCCAAAGACCGGGCTGGTGTATTGGCCGGCATACGATTCGATGGACAGGGAGGGCTTGGTATTCAACACCCGCTTCGCTTCAAAATCCTTCGTAGCTTTTTCACGGTTCGCCCGCCTTTTGTCATAGATCTTCTTCAGGTCTGTGCTCCAGTCCCTCGCGACTGCAGGCGGCGGACTGCTTTGTCCAAAGGTGTCGAACGTTTTGAACAACAGGGCATGCCTGACTTCAGCGTTGCCATAATTGCCGAAGACATAGACGCCCAGTCTTTCAGCAGGCAGCTGACCATGGATGGCGACAGCACCCGCAAGGCTGCCGGTATGAAAATTGACTTTCTTCCCATTGTAGTCCTGCTGAAACCAACCCAGTCCGTAGGTGGTCCAGTTCGGCTTGGTCAATTCCTGGCTTGGATAAAATTCTGACGGCGTAATCGCCTGCGGCTTAAACATTTCTTTCCAGGTTTTGGCTGACAAGAGTCTGCCCCCGGCGTACTTGCTGCTGTCCAGCATGCACATCATCCACAGACTCATGTCATCGATGTTGGACCACACGCTGCCGGCCGGACCGATCTTGTCCGCGCTGGTGTGTTCGATCACCTGGATGGAACCTTCAACCAATTCATGAGGCCTTGCGTAATTGTCCCCGGTACGGTCCCGTAGGTACGGCACCGTGCCCGTCATGGCCAGCGGTGTAAATATCCGCTCGCGGATAAACTGGTCCCACGGCTTTCCGCTGACTCTTTCGATCACTTTTCCGGCGGCCAGGTAAAAGATGTTCTGGTAAATAAAGCTTGAGCGGATGGAATAGCTTGGCTTCACGTCTTTCAGCTTCTTCAAAATGTCATCGGAGGAGGGATCCATGGAAGTCCAGAGAAAATCGGCATTGCCTACGCCGGTGTCATGGATGAACAGGTCGCGGATCTTGATTTCGCGGGTGGCGGCCGGGTCATAGAGTTGCAGTTCGGGCAGGTAGTTGACGACCGGATCATCCCATTTTATCTTGCCCTCATCCACCAGCATGCCCATGCAGGTGGCGGTCATGGCCTTGGTGGTGGAAGCGCAGGCAAACAGCGTCTGGGTGTTTACGGGATCGGGCTTGCCCAATTCCCGGACGCCATAACCTTTCTTGAGGATCACCTTCCCGTCTTTCACCACGGCCACGGCCAGTCCTGGCGCCTCCCACTGCTTGCGGGCATTTTCAACGTAGAGATCAAATTCCCTGGCTTTTTGTTCCTGGGTTAATGGCTTCTGGCCAAGGGCCAGGGTGGAGGTGAAGAACAGAACGATGATGAGGCGCATGGGATTGTATTTTTACGAATGTAGAAATTTTCATTGAGGGATTTTGAATCATGAAAACACTGAGGACACAAAGCGAATGCACAAAGGTCACAGAGGATTCTCTGTGACCTTTGTGCATGACCTTCGTGATTTCTGTGTTGAATGGAATTTAATCCCGCATCTTGATCCGCAGGATATTCATGTCGTTTGTGACAAACAATGTCTTCTCGTCTCCGGACAGCGCGCAGTTCGATGTGGCTTCATCCACACGGATTCTGCCGAGCAGTGTGCCTTCCTGGTTGAAAATAAAAATACCGCCGGGACCTGTGGCAAAAATATTGCCCTTGGAATCGATCTTCATGCCGTCCGGCAAACCTTTTGCTTCCGGCACCAGGGAGGTGGCATCGTAAAGGACTTTCCCGTCGGTGAGTATGACATCACCTTCTTCGGACATCGGATCGACCTCCAGGGCATACCGGTACCAGACTGCCATCAATGGGTCGGAGTTGGAAATGAAGACCAGCCGGCCGTCGGGTGAGAACGCGATGCCGTTGGGGCGGGAGAGGGTATCGACCATGCTCGTGACAGTGCCGTCGGGTGAAACGCGGTACACGCCCTGGGCTTTGATCTCCCGCTGCGGGTCTTCCAGCAGTTTCTCCAGGCCAAATGGAGGATCGGTGAAATAGAAACTGCCATTGAGGAAGGTAGCATCGTTCGGACTGTTGAAACGCTTTCCAAAGAATGTGTCAGCGATGCTTTTGAACACCGGCTTGGGTGCATCGGTGGGCGCCATCATGCGCGCAAGCCTGCGGTCGCCGTGCTGGCAAAGGATCAGGAAGCCTTTGTCATCCAGGAGAAGGCCATTGGAGCCGGGCTCTCCGGCCCTGGGCACTGTACCCGTGTAACCGGAAGGCGTGAGGTAAACCGACGCACCCTTGGCTTCCGTCCACTGGTAAATGGTGTTTTTTGGAACGTCCGAGAACAGGAGTTTCTCCTGATCCTCAAGCCACAAGGGGCCCTCACTCCAGTCATACCCCGTGGCGATGACTTCGATTTTGGCGGATGTCGACAGAATATTGTCCAGGGCGGGGTCCATTCTCTCGATCCTTCCGACCGACTTTGTTTCTTTGGTTGTAGAGCATGCAAAAGCAAAAACGACTAAAACTATTCCAAGGGTTATTTGTTGTTTGCGCATAGGTGGGAGGTTGGCGTGCAAGTCTTTGTAAGTTTGTTAAAAATAATACTATGGTTTCCTTTCTCAAAATCTTCCTCAGCCTCGTTTGGCTTTTTATGATATATATCATCATTTCCACCAGCCTTTCGAGCAGCCTGTTTGAAGAATGGAATTTTCTGGCCTCCATTCCGTGGATGCAGGCGACGCTCTGGGATTTCTATGGCAACGTGCTGCTGATCTACCTTTGGGTGCTGTACCGGGAAAGGGGCATTCCGGTCAGGGTTCTTTGGGCGACTTTGTTTTTCTGCCTGGGCAGTATCGCGACCATCGGGTATGTGCTGATCCAGTTGTTCAGCCTCAGGCCATCAGAAGGTATTGAAGCGATCCTCCAACCTAAACCCATGCAAGCATGAAAGAAATCATCCCCGTCATGGCGGTGGGAGGCGCAGTCGTTCTCCTCTTGTTCACCCTTACCTGGGTCTATCAGCTTCGTACCAGAAATGCTGCAATCGTGGACACGGTCTGGTCAGTGAGTTATCCCATCTTGGCCATGGTTTATTTTGTGCTGATTGATGGTTACAGCCCCCGCCAGCTACTGGTGCTCGTTATGGTGTCTGTCTGGGGTATCCGGCTGGGGACCTATTTGTATTCCCGTACTATCGGCAAGCCGGAGGATGTGCGGTATACGGCCTTGCGTCAGCAGTGGGGTGATCAGCAAAACATCCGGATGCTGCGGTTCTATTACTTCCAGGCGGCGGTGGCGGTGATCCTGTCATTTCCATTCGCACTGCTGATGCTCAACACCACACCGTCCATCAATATGTATGAATACATCGGCGTGGGAGTCTGGCTGGTGGCCGTTGTTGGAGAGAGTATGGCCGACGATCAGCTTCGGAGGTTCAGACTGGATCCCGCGAACAAGGGTAAGATTTGCGACCGCGGGCTGTGGCATTACTCACGTCATCCCAACTATTTCTTTGAATGGCTGGTTTGGGTTTCGTTTTTCATCATGGCCCTGGGTTCAGCATGGGGATTTGCTACCATCGTGTGCCCGCTGGCGATGTACTACTTCCTGACCAAAGTGACGGGCATCGGGTATACCGAGGCGTCGATGCTGAAGTCAAGGGGGCAGGCCTATGCGGACTACCAAAAATCAACCTCCTCATTTTTCCCATTGCCCAAACGCCTTTTGTAAATTAATAAGAATGAATCGAAAATAGCTCAACTTGGTCTGTTGATTGCCAGTTGTCGCAACGACAGGAAATGCAGCCCATAAGCCAGTGGCACCAGTAACCCCGGAAGCCATACATAGGGGAAGATCCCCACGATCGTATTCGCCGGCTCATTCATGAACGCACGGAATGGCGTAGGCAGCGACAGAATGGCGATAACTACTATATTGATGAGTAGCCCAAGCGATACCAGGTTCCAGATCACGAGCCCGGTGCGGTTCTTCACAAGGAAATAAGCCGCCAACGGCGCGGTAAGTCCGGCGAGGATATCAAAGTTCTGCCCCTCAAAGGTCATCTGCACGGGGATTGTATTCTGCACGAACAACATCCACAACAGCATCTCCACGAACACCCGGAACACCTGGAGCCGGACGATGTTTTGAGCCGGTACCAAAGCCAGAATTTCTTTCACGGAAGACGAGAACAGCAGGCTGAACATGGTAATCAGGGGAATGGCCAGAACGATCATAATCTTCGGAGGAAAAGCTGAATAATCCTGAATGAACCCTGACCACGCGAGCGCGCTGATGAAAAGAGTCCAGATAACCACGGCATAAAACGTTCGCTGATAGCGTTTCTTTCTCAACGCGTCCGTCCACGAAGTCTTATTGATCGCTTTTTTCAATTCCATCATCACGAGGGTGTACATCACCATGGTGAGTGCAATGAATCCGATCTGTGTGAGGAGGGGGGCAATGGTTTCCATATCCTTGGGTTTGTATGCGAATATACGTCGGAGACGGAATGGGCGGGATGACAAAAATTGCTAAAATGGGTTAATTCGATAATTCGATAATGGATTTAATTCGGTAATGGACTGATTCGTTGATTCGGCAACTTGAATATGGACAAGACACGCGCATTACGGAATTAACCTCCCTCGATACTGCGAAGGGTAGATTCCCGCTGCCTTATGAAAGGCCCTGCTGAAACTGCTGGAATTCTCAAACCCCAGTGCGTCGGCAATCGTCTTCACCTCGTCTTTGGTCGCATGCAACAATTCCTTCGCCCGCTGAATCTTCAATGAGCTGATGAACTGGTGCGGCGTTTGACGGTAGGCAATCCTGAACAGCCGGAGAAAGTGAAATTTGGACAGGCAGCTCACAGCCGCCAGTTCGTCCAGGCCGGGATTCTTGTCATAGAAGGTGTACAGATAATCCATTGCCGTCATCAACCGCTTCATGATCTCTGCTTTGGTGGAAGATTTCAATGCCGGGAGCCGGTCCCGCCTGGCGATAATATTCATCTCATCCTCCACAAGCAGGCCGAGTAGTTGAAATAACTGCTCTTCCAGGTACAACAGATCATGCCCTCCTGCCTGGATCGCGCGGATGATTTTCTGAAAAGAATCACCCGACGGCACAACGCGATTACGAAAACCAATGAGGGCAGTTGCCTGCGCATTTTCCAAAAGCCACTCTGGCGATGCGACGAGGCATCCGACGGCCCTCTGGGTAAAGGATTCTCCGAAGTGAATGTTGAATGTTTCCGTGACCGGCTTCTCCTGGATTTCCAGGGTATACGGCTGCCCGGCGTTGGAGATGAAGAATGTACCAGGCCGGATCCTCACGCGTCTCTTCTCCACCGTCACCTCGCTTTGTCCTGACAGGTTGGTGAAAATCGAAAGCGGCCCCTGGATGTTGTCGCGCACCACATCCCTGACTTTGGTGTTCATCACCACCGTAGGCCAACCCTCGTTGGGCAGCTGGATGCCCCCGACACCCTGCCGGTTTGCAAACCGGGCGCAGGCCTGGGCTTTCAGCCACTGTAAATCGGGGAATTGGTAAAGAAGCATAGGACTGAAACGGGCCGGATGTATTCCAGGTTCAGGTGTTTATCTCGCAAACTTTAACGTCCAATGGCCAAGGCCGCAACATTGTGGCATTGAGGTGAGGACCGGCGGGGCTTTAGCCCAAGGTGAGCACAATGAATCGAACTTGTGTCCGGGTCATAGTAATTGTTCCTATACTTCCAGAAAGCACTCAACAATCTGAAACTCAAACCGGTTATTGATATCAGCAAGCCGATCAAGCTTTAGCTTAAATTTGTCAATTCGTTAATGATCTGATTCGTTATTTGTGAGAATGATTCCTGAGAAATTACCGAATTATCGAATTATCAAATTACCGAATTATCGAATTAGTTTTGCAGTATTATAATTGATTATGCCCATAAACCTCCCCATCCCCCAGCGCCCGTTGCGCACATTCCTGAAAGAGTCTTTCACGCTAACAACGTGGGGGGAGCTAAAACCCTATTTCGATCAGCTGATCAACCGAAGCCTCAATTCCCTGCAGGAACTCAAGGACTGGTTCCGCGACCGCAGCGAACTGGAGTCTGCCATCAGCGAAGACCTCGGCTGGCGCTACATCCGCATGACGTGCTATACCGAAAACAAAGAGTTCAGCGACCGCTACCAGGACTTCATTCAAAATATACAGCCTCAAATCGCGCCGGTGTCCGACCAGCTGAACAAGAAAGCAGTAGCATCGCCGTTTCTGGAGACCCTCGCCAAAGAGAAGGGGTTTGACATCATGATCCGCAACCTCAAAAAGGATATTGAAATCTTCCGCGAGGAGAACGTGCCAATTTTTACGGAGATCAACACAGAAACCCAGAAGTACGCCCAGATATCAGGAGCCATGACCATCGAATGGAAAGGGCAGGAGCTCACCCTGCAGCAGGCGTCGGTCATGCTCCAGGACAACGACCGGATGGTGCGCGAACAGGCGTATGAGAAGATCACTGCCTGCAGACTGAAAGACCGCGGTGAACTGGATGATTTATATACCAGGTTGATTCATCTCCGCCACCGCGTGGCTGTCAACGCAGGGTTTGCCAACTTCCGCGACTACATGTTCAAATCCTACGGCCGCTTCGACTACACGCCGAAAGACTGCTTTGATTTCCATGAGTCCATCTCCTCGGAAGTGGTGCCGCTGATGGAGGAACTTGCGGAGGATAGAAAAGCAAAATTGAGACTGGAGTCACTGCGTCCCTGGGACAAGGCTGTCGATACGGAAGGACGCCCGGCGCTGAAGGCCTTCGAGGGAGGCAAAGACCTTACGGAGAAATCCATCGAATGTTTCCGCCGCCTCGATCCATTCCTCGGCCAGTGCCTGCAGACCATGAACGCCATGGGCCACCTCGACCTCGAATCCCGCAAGGGGAAAGCCCCCGGTGGCTACAACTATCCGCTGGCTGAAATCGGCGTGCCTTTTATCTTCATGAACGCCACCTCCACCATGCGCGACATGACGACCATCATGCATGAGGGCGGTCATGCGGTTCACAACTTCCTGACCAAAGACCTGTCCCTGGGCGATTTCAAAAGCCCGCCAATGGAAGTCGCCGAACTTGCCTCCATGTCCATGGAACTGATCTCCATGGAGCACTGGGATGTATTCTTCACGAAGCCGGAAGCCCTGCGCCGTGCCAAAATGGAACAGCTGGAAGACATTCTCGAGACACTGCCCTGGGTGGCTACCATCGACAAGTTCCAGCACTGGATCTACGAACACCCTGATCATACCACTGAACAACGCAAGCTTAACTGGAACCGGATTTTTCATGAATTCGCCGACACGGTGACCGACTGGAAAGGACTGGAGGAAGCGAAGGACTTCCTTTGGGAGAAGCAGCTTCACTTGTATGAAGTGCCGTTCTACTATATTGAATACGGTATGGCCCAGCTGGGTGCCGTCGCGGTCTGGAGAAATTTCAAGCTTGACCAGAAGAATGGGCTTGAAGGCTATATGAACGCGCTGAAACTCGGAAACCTCAGCACCATCCCCGAGATATACAAAGCCGCGGGAATCAAATTCGATTTCAGCAAGCCGTATATCCGCGAATTAATGAAGTTTGTGAGGGAAGAGATGGAGAAGGTATAGTTTAAATGCAGGAACCGCTCTGCGGAAATGGATTTAAACGCAGAGGTCGCAAAGAATACAATCAATGCCTCAGCGTTCTCTGCGTTGTATTCCTCAGCGTTCTCTGCGGTTTTTGTATTCGACGGAAATTTGAAATCGAAAGTGCAGGAACTGCTCTGCGGAAAAAAAATTAAACGCAGAGGTCGCAGAGGGAGTAACGCTGAGTTCGCAAAGAATACAATCTAAGCCTCAGCGTCCTCTGCGTTGTATTCCTCCGCGTACTCTGCGTTTAAGCACCTCACGCCGAGTGGTCATACACCGTTACCCACTTCCCATCAATCTTCTTTAAGATCGCTGTAAACACGCCATCCAGGTTGCCGATGCTCCGGATGAGGTGATACCTTCCCATCACCACATAAACACCTGGCGCCAGTCGGGTGACTTGCAGGATATCAAAGCTGAGCGTGCCCATCGCCGCGATGTCAGCGTACCTTTTCTTGTAGCCGTCCAGCGTTTCCTGCCAGCCGTGGTTGATGCCCCGGGCACTCAGAAACTGTAAGGAATCGGATTTCCAAAAGCCCTCCATGAATTGCTCCATGTTCCCGTTATTCCAGGCAATTTGCTCGGCTGAAAATACCGCCCGTATGGCCTCCTCATCCGCCCGGGCGTCTGATGCCACCTTGGGTGACGTATTGCAGCCGGCCGCCAACAGTAAAATAACCGGCAGGAGACTCAATTTTGCTTTCATGGGTCAGGGGTTAAGCCGATTAAAGTTAATATTTTGCACCTTTTAACCTATGAACAAATTCAAGCTCAGCATTGCCCTGCCGCACATCGTGGCCATTGCCCTCTTCCTGGTCATCACGATCTCGTTTTTCAGCCCTATCTTTTTTGAAAATAAAACCCTCGACCAGCATGATATCCAGCAGCACGCCGGCTCAAGCAAGGCCTTGCGCGACTTCCGTGATGCCACCGGCGAAGAAGGATTGTGGGCCGGCGCCATGTTCAGCGGCATGCCCGCCTACCTCGTCAACCTGCAGTGGAGCGACGGTGTGGTTGTGACCATGAAGAAAGTGTTGTCCTTCCTGTTGCCGCACCCGGTGTGCAACATCTTCCTCGCTTTCCTCTGCTATTACATCATGTTGCTGTCCTTTAAGGTCAGGCCTTACCTCGCCATGGGGGCAGCCATTGCCTTCGGCTTGTCATCGTACCTGATCGTCGGACTCGTAGCCGGTCACAATGCCCGCATCGGCGCCATCGCCTTCATGCCCCTCGTGGTTGCCGGCATACACCTGGCCTTCAGCGGAAAAAAAATCCTGGGCTTCGGCGTAACCGCCGCGGGTCTTGCCCTGCACCTGCGTGAAAACCACCTGCAGATCACCTATTACCTGGTCCTTATTGTAGCGGTCTACGGACTGGTTCAGCTGGTGAGTGCTATACGCGAAAAGCAATTGCCGGAATTCTTCAAAACCCTCGGCCTCCTGGTGCCGGCGGCTCTCATCGCGGCCGGAACTTTCTTCGCTCAGTTTTGGGCCATCACCGAATACAGCCATTTCTCCATCCGTGGACCCTCCGAATTGGCGAAAGCAAAACAAAGTACCGACGACCTGGGACTGAGCAAGACCTATGCGTTCGCCTACAGCAACGGTCTCGGTGAACCGCTGACCCTGCTGATCCCCAATATCTATGGGGGCAGCACATCTCATTACTTTGTGCAGGACGAGCAGAGCGAAACCTACAAGGCGCTTGTCAACTCCGGCAACAACGAACAAGCCAACCAACTGGCACAGTTCTCCCGTGCATATTGGGGGCCTCAGCAATTGTCGGCGCCATATTACGCCGGCGCTATTTCCGTATTGCTGTTTGTCTTCGGGATCCTGTTCGCCGAACGGAAGTATGTCTGGTGGCTGCTTCCGCTGGCCGTGCTGAGCATCATGCTGAGCTGGGGTGAAAGCTTCTCCTCGTTCAATTACTTCATGTTCGACTACTTCCCCGGTTACAACAAGTTCCGGTCGGTCACCTTTGCACTTATCATCATCATCTTCGCCATGCCTTTGCTGGGGATGATCGGCCTGGAGAACCTTCTCAAGCAGGGATGGAGCAAGTCCACGCAGAATAAACTGATCTGGGCGCTGGTGCTCGTTCCGGGTATTTGTCTCGTCGTTGCAGCGATGGGAGGCATCGGCAGCGTCATGACGCCGGAAGAAAGCAACTTGCCGGCGTGGTTTCGCTCGGCGCTGCAGAAAGACCGGATTGACCTGGTGCGGAGCGATGCGTGGCGGTCTTTTTGGCTGACATTCATTTTTTTCGGGGTGGTGTTTGCTGCCGTAAAGAAGTGGATCAGGGAATACATCGTCTTCATCGCCCTCGTCTTACTCATGCTGATCGATGTGCCGATGGTGGACAAGCGCTACCTCGTGAAGGAAAATTACCAGCGCAAGCGCGATACAAAGTTTGTTGAAACAGAGGCCGACAAGCAAATCCTTGCGGACAAGACGCATTTCAGGGTGTACAACATCGACAATGCGATGGGAGATGCGGCGACATCGTATTACCACAACTCCATCGGAGGATACCACGGCGCGAAGTTGAGACGCTACCAGGATTTGTACGACTCCTGCATACAGCCCCAGACAGCGAGACTGATTCAGGAAGCCAATGTGCGCACCGCTGCCGACCTCAACCGCCTTAACTTTGCGAACGCTGGCGCAATCAACATGCTCAATGTGAAATACCTTGTGTACAGCGATCGGCAGGGCATGATTCCCAACCCGCTGGCCAATGGTCCGGCGTGGTTTGTGCAACGTGTTGAATCAGTGAACTCACCGACGGAAGAATTAAAGCGAACAGGGGAGATCAATACGCGGAGGATAGCGGTTGTAGATCAGTCAAAATTCAAAGTCGCGCCATTTCCAGGAACCGATAGCCTGGCGGCCGTCTTGCTCATTGAGCAGAAACCGTATTCCATGAAGTATGAGTCTCAATCTGCGGAGAACGGGATGATCGTATTCTCTGAAATCTATTACCCCAAGGGCTGGCACGCGACCATCGACGGGAAGGAAGTGCCGATCGTGCGGGCGGACTATGTCCTGCGGGCACTGGAGGTTGCGCCGGGTAAACATGTCATTGAATTCAGGTTTGAGCCAAAACCATATACGGTGGGCAACAAGGTGTCAATGGCATCCGGTTGGGTGTTGCTCTTCCTGGTTATGGGCAGCCTGGGATGGAGTTGGAAGAAGGGTGATGGAGAACCAGAAGCCAGGTCACAGGGTTAAGCTTATGGGTGCTTCTCTGGTCGATATCTTATCAAAGGATTTTTCACTGCGGTTCAACAGCAAACCATTACTCTTTGTCGCGCCGGGCCGCATCAACCTCATCGGCGAGCACATCGACTACAATGAAGGCTTTGTCATGCCTGCGGCCGTCGACAAACACTTTGTTATCGCCATCGCACCCAATGGCTCGGACACCTGCCGCATTTATGCGCACGATCTTGGCAAGGAAGCAGCCTTCTCCATCGATTCGCTCAAGCCGGGAAAAGCCTGGATTAATTACCTCATGGGTGTTATGGAGGGAATCCGCCGCCACGGCAAAGTCATCGGCGGTGTGGACTGCATCCTGGGCAGCAACATCCCGGCAGGAGCGGGGATGTCGTCATCGGCGGCGCTGTGCTGCGGGTTTGGTTATGCGTTGAATACAATGTTTACACTCGGACTCGACCGCATCACGCTGGCGAAGATTGCACAGGCATCCGAACATGAATTCGCGGGTGTCAACTGCGGCATCATGGATCAGTACGCCTCCCTTTTCGGAGAAGACGACTCGGCCCTGCTGCTCGATTGCCGCAACCTCACCCACGAGGTACTTCCGCTCAGCCTTTCCTCACATTCTATTATGCTGATCGACACCCGCGTCAAGCACAACCTGGGCGATTCGGCATACAACGACCGCAGAAGGGCATGCGAAAAAGGGGTGAGCATCATCCGCCAGAAACACCCTGAGGTAACGTCTCTCCGCGATGTCAACCGGACCATGTTGTACGAACACCAGGACCAGCTCGGAGAAGAAGTTTTTATCAAATGCCTGTTTGTGGAAGAAGAAATTCAACGGGCAAGAAGGGCGGGTGAACTGCTCAAGCAGGGTGACCTGACCGGGTTCGGAGACCTGATGTACCAGGCACACTGGGGCCTCAGCCAGGCCTACGAGGTCAGCTGTGAAGAACTGGACTACCTCGTGATGCTCGCGGAGGAAGACAAGTCCGCGGTGCCAGGTGCACGGATGATGGGCGGCGGATTTGGCGGATGTACGATCAACCTCGTGGACAAAAATCAGGAGGAGGCCTTCAGGGACAGGGTTTGGCAAAAATATTTTGCTACATTTAAAACCGAACCACTTTTTTATCCGGTAAAACTCTCTCAAGGCGTTCATCAAATCCAATCCTGATCTAATCCAAAGCTCCGGCATGCGACAACTCCAGACCCTCGACTACATCGTGTTTCTTGTGTACTTCGTCATCGTAGCCGCTTATGGTTACTGGATTTACAACCGAAAAAGAAAGGAGCAGGCCAGTGCAAACGACTTCTTCCTGGCCGAAGGGGCGCTGACCTGGTGGGCCATCGGCGCTTCGTTGATTGCATCCAACATTTCCGCTGAGCAGTTCATCGGGATGTCGGGCTCAGGTTTCAAGATGGGTCTCGCCATTGCCACCTATGAGTGGATGGCAGCCGCCACCCTGATGATCGTGGCCATTTTCTTTATGCCCATCTACCTGAAAAACAAAATCTACACGATGCCGCAGTTTTTGACGCAGCGGTACAGCACCACCGTAAGTACAGTAATGGCTGTGTTTTGGCTGCTGCTGTATGTCATCGTTAACCTGACTTCTATACTGTTCCTTGGCGCACTCGCGGTGAGCACCGTTTCCGGTCTGAACTTCTGGTTCTGCATGATCGGCCTGGCCATTTTCGCCCTGATCATCACACTGGGTGGCATGAAAGTAATCGGGTACACGGACGTGATCCAGGTATTCTTCCTGATCCTGGGCGGACTGGCAACCACCTACCTGGCCATCGAACTGGTATCAGAGAGCCAGGGGACAACAGGGATATTGAATGGTTTCAGCTGGATGATGAAGAAGGCCGGCTCGCATTTCCACATGATCTACAAACCAGATGACCCGAACTTCCTCGACCTGCCGGGCATGACCCTGCTCCTCGGCGGCATGTGGATCGTCAACCTGAACTACTGGGGCTGCAACCAATACATCACACAGCGTGCGCTTGGCGCAAGCCTGCCTACCGCCCGCAATGGAATCATGTTTGCGGCCTTCCTGAAGCTTCTGATGCCCGTCATCGTGGTGCTTCCGGGTATCGCGGCGTTTGTGTTGTACAATGAAGGGCTGTTTGAACAGGAGATGATGGCTAACGGAGAACTGAATCCCGATCGCGCCTACCCGGTATTGCTCAACCTGCTTCCGGTAGGTTTGAAGGGCTTGTCCTTCGCAGCACTGACGGCGGCCATCGTGGCCTCCCTGGCGGGAAAAGCCAACTCGATTTCAACCATTTTTACCCTGGACATCTACAAGAAATTCTTCAACACCGGGGCTTCTGAACACCAGCTTGTCCTGGTGGGCCGCATCACGATTTTCGTTGCCATCATCATTGCCATTATCATTTCTCCGTTCCTGGGTATTGACAAGAAAGGCGGGTTCCAGTACATCCAGGAATACACCGGCTTCGTATCACCGGGCATCTTCGCCATTTTTATTTTGGGATTCTTCTGGAAGCGTACCACGGCCACAGCAGCGCTGACAGCCGCGGTCATCACTTTCCCATTGTCCTTGTTCCTTAAGTTTCTGCCCAAGTGGATGGACCTGAAATTCCTGGAGGCCATCGGCCACTCGGCGTTCAGCCCGGCTTCCGGTTTGTATGAAATTCCGTTCCTTGACCGCATGGGCATTGTGTTTATTTTCTGCGTGACGATTATGGTGACCATCAGCCTCCTCGATAAGTCAAGCAAGAACAATCCCAAAGGCCTTGAGATCGACGCGACCATGTTCAGGCCTTCCGGCGGATTTGCGGTCGGCGCGGTCATCGTGTTCGGGATACTGGCTGCATTATACACGGTCTTCTGGTAGCCCCACTTCGGCATTCAATATTTGATGTTCGATAGTCGTGATTCACCCTGTGGAGACAAGTTCCACAATGAGAGCGGAATTTTCTAACACAGAATCTCTGTGCGTATTTTCCTCTGTGGCCTCTGTGTTTTCCGCATTTCATTCTGCCTTCGGTCAGTGTTGTCCGACCAGGCTGCTTAGGTATTCTTATCTTTAAGGGAATTGTGTCGGGGTTGGTGAAAACACCAACCCAAGGCAAATTGAATCACTCCTTCCTGAACGTCCCTCCGTCCACATCCCTCAAAAACTGAATCACCCCGGGGAAATAGTGTTCCTGGTCGTCCCACATGCTCATGTGACTGCCATTGGGACAAAAGAGGTGCCGACCTTGTTGCACCTGGGTGGCCATCCACTTCATGTGGGCCGGGTCCATGGTGTCGTGTTGTGCACCGATGGTAAGCGTGGGGACTTTGATGGAAGGAAGGTCCGCCTTGCGGTCCCATAATTTGAGCGAGCCGCCGATTCCAAATTCGCTTGGGCCCTGCATCTGGGTGTAAATGACGCCATTCAGGTGTTTGAAAGTCCGGTTGACCGGCTCCGGCCATTCTTCCAACGGCATGTGGCAGATGTGCTGGCTGTAGTAGTGGGTCATGAGCAGTTCAGAATACCTGGGGTTGGCGAAATCACCCTTGGCTTCCAGGCTGCGTATTTCAGACAGTACTTTGGGGTCCATTTGTTTCGCCAGCACGTCGTCAGCATACTTACCGTAGTCGGGAGCGCTGGCCATCATGTTGGAGATGATCAGGCCTTTCAGGTTCTTCTGGTATTTCAGCGCATACTCCATCGCCAGGATACCGCCCCAGGAAGAGCCAAGGATAAAGAAATTAGTGCTGTCCAGGCCAAGTCCTTTGCGCACATCCTCAACTTCCTCCACGAAGCGCCCCGTCGTCCACAGGCTGGTATCGGTGGGCTGGTCGCTGTAATAGGATCCCAGCTGGTCGTAATAATAATATTCAATGCCTTCCTTTGGGAGGAAACTGTCGAAGCTTTCAAAGTACTCGTGGGTCGCGGCCGGCCCGCCGTGGAGCAGGAGCAACTTAATGGTAGGATTATTTCCTACACGCTTGGTCCACACCCTGTACTTACCGCCATGGATGGGAATCATCTTTACGCCCCCGGAACGGATGCCCGTCTCAGAAAGGTCATTGTAGCTGACAGTAGTCTTGGTTTGCGGGTTTTGGCAGGATACAAGAAAAACCAACGCCAACAGGAGGGTGATGAACTTGTTCATTGAAGATGGGATTAGGTTGTCGAATCTAGAAAGTATTGTGCACTCTGGCAATAGGTACTCAGATGCAATAACTGCGGAGGCCGCAAGACCTACCTTGAACCTTGAACCCTTGAACCTTGAACCCTTGAACCTTGAACCTTGAACCTTAAACCTTGAACCCTGAACCCCGAACCCTATCTTTACCCCATGGACCTTGAAGAAAAAGTCAAGGAAGTGGAAGCAGTCTTCCATCGTCTTGACACTGCCATCGCCGCTTTCCAGGCAGGCTCTTCCCTGCATTGCCCGCCGGGCTGCGGGAAGTGCTGCTTTAAGGCTGACATCGAAGCGACTGCATTGGAATTTCTTCCCTTCGCCCTCCACGTGTACCGCGACGGTCTCGCGGAAATATGGTATGAAAAACTGAAGGCAACGGATTCCACAATCTGCCAGATCCTCAACCCGCAACAAGGTGGTACCGGTCTGTGTTCGGACTACGTATACCGCGGACTGATCTGCCGGTTGTTTGGCTATTCCGCCAGGACCAACAAGTACAGCAAGCGCGAACTCATTACTTGTCACGTCATCAAAACAGAACAACAGGAGTCGTATGAGCGGGCCTCAAAGGAAGTGGAGGCCGGAGGTGATGTGCCTGTGATGAATGAATACTACATGCAACTCCATGGCATAGATGCCGACCTCGCCAGGGACTTTTACCCCATCAATACCGCCATGCGAAAAGCTTTGGAGACCGTCATGCAATATTACGCGTACCGGTAATCCGACAATGTCCCACCGGCGCACGCCGGAGTCCCCTGATGAAGAAAGCGGTCTATTTGTCAAGAATCTGTTTCCAATCGACAGCACCCAACACCTTCTGAATCACCACCGAAGGCGCAGACAAAGGCAGGGGCTTTTTCAGCGGGGTCATGGAAAAAGCCGAAGAAGACGTGCTCCCAACCACCACGGCGGCAATGCTGATGACCATGGCCACCACAATTCCGATGATGAGGACCCAGGTTCGATATGATGTGCTTTTCATGACGTTGTACAGTTTACAAACCGGATACCAGACTCAAAAACCCCTAAATTCCCGTTTGTTGCCTTGACTTTCACCGGTGAATGTTCATTGCTGAACACCCTTCCGGATCATTTCGTACAGTGAATACCATTTTGAGGGCCGTTGGTTACACTTGAGGGTCAGGATTTATATACGTTTTGATGGATTTCTTTTCTCACTACATTTGTTGTGGTTTCTAGGCTACTATTACAAAGCATGAAGAAATATTTGTTCCTGGTGTTTTTGGCGGTGAATTCAGGGGTTTGGGCCCAGGAAGGCAAAGTGACCGCTCCCGACCTGGCCGGACATGAAGGCCTCGTCAAGTGGATGTCGTTCGAGCAGGCTGTGGAGAAATCCAAGACCGAAAAACGCAAGATTTTCATCGACGTATATACCGACTGGTGCGGATGGTGCAAGGTGATGGACAAGAACACGTTCAGCGAAGCCGAGGTTGCCAAAATCCTCAACGAGAAATTCTACCCCGTTAAACTTGATGCCGAGCAGACCGCCGACATCACCTTCCAGGGAACAACCTTCAAATTTGTCCCGTACGGGAACAAGGGCACGCACCAGCTGGCCATGGCCTTGCTCAACAACCAGATGTCTTACCCTACCGTCGTTTTCCTGAATGATGACTTCAGCATGATCCAGCCGTTGGCAGGTTATCAGAAGGCTGAAGAGTTTCACAAGATCGCCCAGTTTATCGGTGAGGACCACTTCAAGAAAATGAAGTGGACCGAATTTCAGGCGGTTTACAAGTCGCCATACCCTGCCTCTGGCAGCGGTTCCGGCGGACACGAATAAGTCTCCATACCTGTCACGACATAAAAAAACCCTCCGAAAGAGGGTTTTGTATTTAAAGAGAGTTTTGTATTTTCAGTGTAAGCGTGATCAGTTGCCCTGTCCTTTTTCCTGCTGTTCCTTTTTAACCTTCTGGAAGTCGACAGTGGCGAGCGCATTGACAAATCCAATAAGCAATCCAACAATAAGGATGAAGAGATTGGCGCCGTTTCCGATTACTTGCTCAAACATAAAGGCTGGTTTTTGTTAGCTCATCAAAGGTAAGCGTTCATTCCAATCCGCAAAAGCCCAGAAGCACTTTTTTGGGTCATATGCCCAGTTCAGCCTTGTTCGCCCGCAGGATGCCGATGATGAAGGTGATGTGCCCGGCGAGGTCCACCCCGAAGAGCTCGACCCCTTTGTATACCTCCTCCCGGTCCACCTTGGCTGCAAAGCCCTTGTCCTTGAGTTTCTTGATAACTGATTTGGCCTCCAGGGTGGATATGCCCTCCGGTCGTACCTGTGCGCAGGCCACAATGAAGCCGGTAAGTTCATCGCAAGCCAGCAGGCCTTTGTCCAGCGGAGTATCATAAGAGACACCCCACTTCGTGTAGTGAGCCGAGATAGCGTGGGCGATCTTCTCTTCCCCGATGCCCCTTAATTTCTCCACGATCACATGGGGATGCTGGTCCGGGAATGGCTCGTAGTCAGCATCGTGGAGGATGCCGGCGATGGCCCATTCTTCCTTGTTTTCATTGAGTTTTTCGGCATAAGCCTCCATGACCAGTTCCACCGTCCTCATGTGGCGGAGCAGGCTGACGTTCTGGGTCATGGATGTTAAAATATTCCGGGCTTCGGTGCGCGTGATCATATTTTCTTTATTTGGCCTGGCGAAGGCGTTTGCCCATGAAATACAGGTTGGCGATAGCCACCAGGGAAATGATGGCGAGCACCACGGAGGTGATAATGACCTGGGTGTTGTGCAGCCGCAGCGTTGTCACCTGTCCTTCGATCTCCAGGGCTTCGATCTCTTTTTCTTTCTCCTTCAGCTCCACGGCCACATCAAGCTGGGCAATTTTGCGGCTGCTCTCTTCTCCATATACTTTTTCACGTTCCTGGTCGTACTTCAGGAAGGACTCATAAGCTTCCTTCAGTTTCCCCTGTTTCGCATAATTGGCGGCCATGCTCTTGTGAATATTGGGCAGGTAATACGAGGCTTGCAGTTCGACGGCCAGCGCCATGGCCTCGTTGAGGTAGCGCTGCGCTGGTGCCGGCTGCCCTGCCTTCGTGTAGACCTCGCCAATGTTTGCCAGCAGCGACAGTTCGCTGATTTGGTTGTTCTGTTTTTTGACGATCTCCAGCGCCCGCTCATAATATTCTACCGCCCGTTCGTAGTTACCCTCGTGGTAAAAGAGATTGCCGATGTTGCTCAGCGGATCGGGATAGGGCGTACCTGTTTTCTCGCTCATCTTCCAGGCCTCTGTATAGTACGTCAGTGCCTGGTCGTACAGGTGGAGATCACTGTGGAGGTTGCCCAGGTTATTCATCGAGCCGATGATGCGGTCCGTCTTGCCCAGCGCTACGAAGCCGTTGTGTGAATCCTGGAAGTATTTCAATGCCTGGGCATAGTCTTTCTTCATGGAAAAAATGTTCCCAATGTTGTTCTTGGCAGTGGCAATGCCTTCACCGTTTTGAAGGGTGTTGTACAAATCGAGCGACTTCATATAATTCTCCAGCGCCACATCCAGGGCGCCCTGGTTGCGGTAAGCAACCCCGAGGTTGTTGTAGGAAGCGGCCATCCCTTTCTGGTCTTTGACCGAGATCGCCAGCGACAGCGCTTCGCGCGTATAGCCCAGGGCCTGGACGGGATCTGTGTTGATGTAGGCCCGGAACAGCTCGTTCATCACCTTGACCTTTTGCTCGCCTGTGGCGGTCTTCAATTCGTTTTCAAGGCTGTCGGTCTGTGCGAAGATCGCTTGAAAGCTGGCAACAAAAGTGACCAAAAGAATAATTTGCTTCATGGCTCTTGATGGATTGGAATCACGAATTTAGGGGAAATATTCTTTAGGAGGCTCTCGGCGCTTGTTGAACCTTGAACTATTGAACCCTTGCACTTTGAACGTGGGCTGTTGGCTTTTGACTGTTAGCGCTTTTAGCTGTTGGCGAAACCCGAAACCCCTGAACCTTGAACTACCCGCCTCCCGCACCTATTCCAAAATTTTCCCCACCTTAGTCAAAACAACGATCATGAAACTCCTGCCCATCTTCATCCTGGTGTCCATCGCAGCATTCGCCCAGGATACCAACCCGGTCATGCAACCCGTCAATACCCTCTTTGAAGGTATGAAGCGGGGCGACAGCGCCATGGTTCACAGCGCATTCCATGGCAACCCCGCCTTCAGCACGGTGTCTGTGGATGCCAAGGGACAGCCTGTTCTCCGGGGTGGCACGCTGGCTGAATTTCTCAAGGCTATCGGAACCCCGCACAAAGACTTGTACAACGAACTGATCTGGTCACCCAAAATCGAAGTCGACGGCAACTTCGCGCAGGTGTGGGTGAACTATGCATTCTATGCCGGCACTACCTTCAGTCACTGTGGCGTGGATGCGTTTCATCTCTTCAAGAACCCTTCCGGGCAATGGAAAATCATTACCCTCGCCGATACGCGGCAGAAGACGGGATGCACAGTGCCGCAAGAAGTTACCGACAGACTGAAATAAGCTGAAACATCCAGTTGAAGCGAGGTTCAATTTTCAACTTTCCTTTTCTAATCCCACTCAATGAAAGCAACCCTCCTGATTTTATCCCTGCTCGTCGGTCATGCCGCCCACTCCCAAATCACCACCTTCATCCTCATCCGCCATGCCGAGAAGGCCGTTGCCGATGACATGAAAAGCATGGATACCAAAGACCCCGATCTCTCCGAAGCGGGAAGGCAGCGGGCCCTGCGCCTGGCAGCCATGCTGAAGGAAACCAAACTGGACGCGATCTACTCCACCAACTACAAGCGCACACAAAATACCGTAGCGCCACTCGCCGCCGCGAAAGGAATTGCAGTGACCACCTACGAACCAAAGAAAGGCGAAGTGATCGACGAGATGCTGAAGAAACATGCTGGCGGCACAGTCGTCGTCTGCGGACATTCCAACACAACACCCTGGGTAGCGAACTACCTGCTTGGAAAAGAGGAACTGAAGGACTTCGAAGACACCGAGTACGGCAATGTGCTGGTGGTGGAGGTGATGGAGAGGGGGAGGGGAAAGTTGGTGTGGTTGAAATACTAGGGGGGGATGTTTGATGTTGGCCTTTAGCTTCTGGACCTTGGCTAGTTCTCCCTGTTTATCATTTTTTCCATACTAGCCAAAATCCATCAAACCCAGGTCAAATGTTCAACGTTCGGTCAATAGCCAGACACCAGAAACTAGCAACCCGACACTAGCAACCAGACACCAGACACCAGCAACGACCTCCCGGGTAATTTTCATTTTCATTCGTAACTTTAACCATGCTCCGCCTGCTGACCATCCTCCTGATAGTCAATTCCGTACATGCCTACGGACAGCAGGACGAAATCCGGAAGAGCATCTACTTCGACGGCGGCAGCTACCTGGTCGACGAGTACCAGGCCGCGGACCTGGCGCACTGGCTGGACTCGATCCCCAACCTCCTCGACAAATACGAAATCCAACTCATCAGCCATACCGACCCCATCGGCGGCAAGCGGTACAACCAGTGGCTCTCCCGCATGCGCAGCGAAGAAGTCTTCATGCTCCTCCTCAACAAAGACGTTCCTGAAAAAATGATCCACATCAAAGACTGGGGCCTGGACAACCCGGTATATGAAAACTCCACCTTTCAGGGGATGGTGATGAACAGGAGGGTGGATGTAATATTGAGACCGGTGGTATTCTGAAGGGTAATAGGTATTCAGTAACCGGTAATCGGTAGTGCGGACACGGATCTTAGGATGTTTTCCGCTTCATAATTCGTAACCTGCCCTCGACAATCGCTCTTCTATTACCCACTAAGCCACCGATTACTGATCACCGATTACCGATTACCGATCACCGATCACCGATCACCGATTACCGATCACCGATTACCTTCCTACGTTGAGGTGCAGGCAGGCCACTCACCTCTCACCACTCACCCTCCTCACCTCCACCCCCGGCATTCTAAACACATTCAAACTCGAGTCCTCCTCCAACGCAGGAATCCTGAACAATTCCTCACGCACGGCGCCAGGCTTGACTTTCGTCAACGTCTGCACCAGTTCGATGCCGCCATTCCTCCGTCGCATGCCGAGCGGCAGCGACCTGGCCTTCATGAAGTAGTCGGCGAAGCCCTCGATCCTGTGACGGGAATACAGGGCCGGGTTGACTTTCAGTTGGGTAGAGTCATAATAGTAATCCACGGTGCTTTGGGTGCTGCCCATGCGGATGGTTGTGCAAGTTGCTCCATTGATGGTCACCGTGGTATCCACGGGTAACATCTTCGACAGCACCGGCGACTGTGTGTTGATGTCATATTCCACGGCCTCCTGGATGATACACTGAACCATCTCCGGTGTCTGCACAAACGTGTAGATTTTGTTGGAGTCGGCGAGATAGATCTTGTAGACCTTCTGGTTGTTGTTCATCGAAAGCCGGTAGTTTCCGGCGCCATCGTACATGATGGTCACCGTATCCGCCCACAGTCCTTCCTGCTTCATCATGGTCATCAGTTTCTCGCGCGTTGTGCCCATGTCCACAAACTTCTGCGGCACGACGATGTCCTGGCTGTAGATGAGGGTGCCCTGAAAGTTGTCGGTTGTTGACTCCCTGGTAGAGCAGGAGAGGAGGGTGATGGTGATGAGGTGGATGAAGGTGCGGTTTTTCATAGGGGGTAAAATTAGTAAATGGTAAGAGGTAAGTGGTGAGGGAACCAAATAGAATAACTCGACAATTTGGACAACTACCTGCCTGGTAGGTAGGAGTACCACTTACTTCTTACTACTTACCTCTCAAACCACCCAGCACCGTCCAAATCCGGACACCTTTTTTCACTCCCGGACGCATATAATGCAACCATTCCCCAAATCTGCCGTCTAATGGCTGTAATGCAGGTGGCATTATTATTGGCAATACGCAACTGGTGAATCGCGTCGCCGGAGGCACAACCGCATCAAAACCATGATTAAGCTCAAAGACATCGACAAGTACATCGACAACCGGTTCCAGCGGACCTTCATCCTCAAGGGCTGCGAACTTCAGGTCGACCAGGGCGAATTCCTCACCATCATGGGGCCCAGCGGGGCAGGCAAGTCCACGCTCATGAACATCATCGGTATGCTCGACGAACCGTCGGCAGGGGAGTACTTCTTCTTCGACGAGCCCGTGCACAAGATGAAGGAGAAACAGAAGAGCGAGATGCACAAGAACTACATCGGCTTCATCTTCCAGGCCTACCACCTCATCGACGAACTGACCGTGTATGAAAATATAGAAACACCCCTTTTGTACAAAGGCGTGACCGGCAGCCAGCGCAAGAGCATGGTGGCAGAGATGCTCGACCGCTTCAACATGGTGGCCAAAAAGGACCTGTTCCCCGAACAACTCAGCGGCGGTCAACAGCAACTCGTGGGCGTCGCACGTGCCATCGTGGGACAACCCAAACTGCTTCTGGCCGACGAACCTACCGGTAACCTCCATTCCGACCAGGGCAAACAGATCATGGATATTTTTCAAAAACTAAACGACGAGGGCATCACCATCATCCAGGTGACGCACTCCGAAGAGAACGCACGACGCAGCAAGCGCATCGTGAAAGTGGTGGATGGAACAATTCAATCCGACGAACGGGTTAATGCAAAAGTGAGCGCAGCATGAAAAGAGGGTTATTGTTATTGGCAGGAGTCATCGTGGCAACGGGTGCACTACAGGTGTACGCACAGACCAAAGTCCTGACCTTCCAGGAGGCGGTGAAAATCGGTATCCAAAACAGCGTTCTGCTCAATCAGCAGAAGAATAACCTGGAGTACAGCCAGACACAAAAGCTGGCGAGCGTAGTCGGCATGGGCCCCAACATTTCCGTCAACAGCACGGCATCCCAGTTCAACGGTAACTCCTTCAACCAGAACACGGGACGTGTCGTCAACGGGGTACGCGACAACGTGAGCGGGTCCATCAGCGCCAACATCAATCTCTTCAGCGGCCTCAGCCGCCATTACAGCATCACCCAATACAGCAGGCAGCTGGACGCACAAGCGTACAACGTGAACCGAGTCAGCCAGGATGTAATCAACAATGTCGGCCTGCAATACCTTACCGTCATGCTCGATGTCGAGTTGTTGAAGATCGCGAGGGAAAACTACATCGCCCTCGACAAGCAATACAACCAGGTCAAAGAGCAGGTCGCACTCGGTGCCCGCTCACCGGTAGATGAATACAACCAGGACGCGCTGGCCAAGGCGGCGGAACTCCGCATGGTACAGGCCGAGATCAACCTCAACAACGACAAGACTACACTCACCCAGACTTTGCTGATTGATCCATATGAACAGTATGACGTGGAGAAGCCGTTGTGGGATATCAATACTTTCGGGTACGATACCCTGGATATCGGACAACTCGCGGAGACCGCGAAGCTGCACCGCGGTGATTACCTCCGCGCGGTGAAGAATGAAGAGGCGGCCCGATTCGGCGCCAAGTCGGCCAAAGGGCTGATGATGCCTTCTTTGTACGCGTTCGGCAACTATGGCTCTGCATACAACCGCCAGCACGATGTGCCGGATTCCATCAACCGGCCCTTCAACGAACAGTTCCGCACCAACAACGTTTACAAGCAGTACGGCGTGCAACTCACCATTCCCATTCTGCAGGGACTCCAGAACCGCACCACCTACGTGCAGCAAAAGGTGCTGTATGACAACAGCCAGTGGACACGCAAGAACCTCGAATATCAAATCAAGAATGACGTGATCCGTACCGTGCGCAACTACCAGGGTGTGAAGAAGGCTTTCGGCGTCAGCATCGACCAGCTCAAGGCCGCCGAGCTGGCCTTCCAGCTGGAGACTGAGCGCTACAACCTGGGCGTCACCAACTTCGTCGACTATACCAACGCTAACCGCGTTATGGTCCAGGCCCAGACCGACAAGGCACAGGCGGAGTATCGTCTCGTGTTCCAGCGCATCCTGATTGAATACGCGGTGGGTACGTTGAAGGCGGAGGACTTTGAGTAAAACCGGTAATCAGTAATCGGTAATCGGTAGAGTCTCGGGGAGGGGTTGTTTGGCTTATTGGTAAGTAGTAAGAGGTAAGTAGTAGATTGCAATCACTCACTCCGCCCTACCGATTGCGATTACCGAATACCGATTACCGATTACTGAATACCCCTTCCCAATCCCATTTTTCCCGCAAAATAAATCTCTCTATATTTGCACCCCCCTATACCAGGGGCCCGTTCTGATAGGTTTCAGGCCGGTTTAACCCAAATTTGCTGCAGTTGCCCGGCTGCCGCATGTATCCCCAGGGCGATTGATTGTATGGCAAAAGGACAAAAAGGCGGCGATTCCAAACCTATCAAGGACGAAGGCCCCAAAAAACCCCTCGCAGTAAAAGGTGCTGAAGCAGATGTCGATGTGAACACTGCCCAGGTAGAACTGGCCGAGGACGATCTCGCGGCTTTCAAGGCAGCCAAAAGAGCCGAGGAAGAAGAAGGCATCAGCCGCATGGTTAAAGGCGTGTCGGACCGCAAGAGCGCATCCGCATCCAGCATCTCCCTGGAGAGCTTCGACTGGAGCGCATTCGAGCGCAGGGGTTTCGGCGAAGGTTATTCAACCAACGACCGCGACAACCTGATGAAACTGTATTCAGGCACCGTAGCTACCGTAAGCAACAGCGAAGTGGTGAAAGGCTCGGTCGTCGGCATTAACAACCGCGACGTGATCCTCAACATCGGCTTTAAGTCAGACGGACTCGTGCCGCTGGCGGAATTCAAAGACATGCCCAACCTGAAGATCGGGGATGTGGTAGACCTCTTCATCGAAGAGCGCGAAAACGCCATGGGACAACTCGTCCTCTCCCGCCGCAAGGCAAAGCTCGTGAAGGGCTGGGAATATGTGCAGACCGCCCTCGACAAGGACGAAGTCATCGAAGGATTCGTGAAGCGCCGCACCAAAGGCGGACTGATCGTAGACGTGTTCGGCATCGAGGCCTTCCTCCCCGGATCACAGATCGACGTGAAGCCCATCCGCGACTTTGATATTTATGTAAACAAGAACATCGAGGTGAAGGTGGTGAAAATCAACTACACCAATGATAACGTAGTCGTATCGCACAAGGTGCTGATCGAGAAAGACCTCGAGCAGCAGAAGGCAGCCATCCTCACCAACCTCGACAAAGGTCAGGTACTGGAAGGCGTCATCAAGAACATGACCAACTTCGGCGTGTTCATCGACCTGGGCGGTGTAGACGGACTCCTCCACATCACGGACATCAGCTGGGGACGCATTGCGCACCCGGAAGAGGTGTTGAAACTGGACCAGACGGTGAAGGTGGTGGTACTCGACTTCGACCACGAAAAGAAGCGCATTTCCCTCGGCATGAAGCAGCTGACCCCGCACCCATGGGAGTCTCTGCCCGCCGAAATTGTTATCGGTTCAAAGGTAAAGGGCAAGATCGTGAACGTAGCCGACTACGGCGCGTTCCTCGAGCTGCAGCCCGGCGTAGAAGGATTGATCCACGTGAGCGAGATGAGCTGGTCGCAGCACCTGAGAAATCCCCAGGATTTCATCAAGGTAGGCGACATGATCGAAGCCGTGGTATTGACCATCGACCGCGAAGAGCGCAAGATGTCACTCGGCATCAAGCAACTGAGCGAAGATCCCTGGACCCGTCCTGACGTATTGACGAAATATGCCATAGGCTCTACCCATAAAGGCATCGTGCGCAACCTGACGAACTTCGGCCTGTTCCTCGAACTGGAAGAAGGCATCGACGGATTGGTGCACGTATCCGACCTGAGCTGGACGAAGAAGGTGAAACACCCTTCAGAGTTTACCAAAGTAGGAGAGAGCCTTGAAGTGAAGGTGCTGGAGCTTGACGCGACAAACCGCCGCCTTGCCCTCAGCCACAAACACCTGGAAGAGAATCCATGGGATACATTCGAGAGCATCTTCTCCGTTGGATCCGTCCACAAAGGCACGGTCGTCAACAAGAACGAGAAGGGCATGGTCGTGGAGCTTCAGTACGGTATTGAAGGCTTCTGCTCCATCAAGAACATCTCGAAGGCCGATGGCGGCAAGACCGAGATCGGCGAGAACCTTGATTTCAAAGTGCTGGAGTTTTCGAAAGAAGACCGGAGAATTTCCCTCAGTCACCGTGCCATGTGGTCTACGGAAGAGGAGAAGGCCCCCGCGCCCGCACCGAAGAAGAAAGCCGAACCCCGTCAGGCCAGCGGAGGCAAGACGATCGCGAACATCAACCAGCAGAGCGAGAAGTCAACCCTGGGCGACCTGGAAGCACTGAGCGCACTGAAGGAGAAGATGTCCGCCGCGAAGTCAGCGCCCGGTGCTGAAGAAGCCAAGGGGGAGTAGCTGATTGCTCTGGTTGCTAGTATCTGGTAACCGGTAACTGGTTCTCAACAAGTTAGAAACGTTTAGTTTTATAAAGAGGTGGTCGGGTAACTGGCCGCCTCTTTTTTTTGGTATCTGGTTGCTGGCTGCTGGTATCTGGTTGCCGGAGCCTGCTGGTTTCTAGTATCTGGTGGCTGGTATCTGGTTGCCGGAGCCCAGACACCAGCCACCAGCTCCCTTTCCCAGTCATCTCGTTGCTGGTTTCTAGTATTTGGTTGCCTGTACCTCATTGCCGGAGCCCAGCCACCAGCTCCCTCCTCCATTCATCTCGTTGCTGGTTTCTAGTATTTAGTTACCGATACCTCATTGCCGGAACCCAGACACCAGACACCAGCCTCCAGCCACCAGCTCCCTCCTCCATTCATCTCGTTGCTGGTTTCTAGTATCTGGTTACTGGTATCTGGTTGCCGAAGCCTAAATACCAGCACCTAGATACCAGCTCCCTCCTCCAGTCATCTCGTTGCTGGTTTCTAGTATCTGGTTACTGGTATTTGGTTGCCGGAGCCTAGATACTAGCACCTAGATACCAGACACCATCCTCCAGTCATCTCGTTGCTGGTTTCTATTATTTAGTTACCGATACCTCATTGCCGGAACCCAGACACCAGATACCAGACACCAGCTACTTCCCCCAGTTCTCCTCCGTCCACTGAATAAACCTATTCAGTCTCTTTCCCAGGGAATTGTAATCGGCCATGATTTGAGATACAGATTCTGACGAGACGATTGATTTTGTTGCAAGGAGAAGTTCGAGGTGGAGCAGGGTTTCGTCGCATTCGGCCTGGGCGCAAACAAGGTATTTGATATAGTCTGCTTTGTACCTCCTTCTGGCAAAGCCTTCCGCGATCATGGCTGGGATTGACTTGGAAGACCTTCTGACCTGGCTCCCCTCTTCATACATTTCAAATTTGGGCAGGGTCAGCGAGATCGCATGCACCTGAATCGCCAATGATTTGGAAAGTTGGAATATCTCCAGGTCTTTGAATGACTTCATACCCAAACCTCTCACTGATTCCATTATTTTCCATCATCCGGCACTTCCTTTTTTCCTTACAAATTTCCCGATCCCCCCTGATACGAGCAACCAGCAACACCAGCAACCAGATACCAGCCCCCAGAAACCACCCTTCGTTTTGCAGATAATCCCAAACAAACCATTAGTTTTGCATCCCAGACACCAGCGACCAGATACCAGCAACCAGATACCAGATACCATCACCCCCCTAAAAGGGTCTCGTGGCCGAGTGGCTAGGCAGAGCTCTGCAAAAGCTCGTACAGCGGTTCGAATCCGCTCGAGACCTCCCTCGTCCACCGAAGTTCCGATAGTAATCGGGACGAAGGCGGACAAACTGAACCCACTGATTGTAATGATTGGTGGGTTTTTGCATTTAGTGGCCAAAGTTAATCAACAGGCCAGGAGGGAAGTCATAGGCTAGCACGTAGTTCTTTGCCTGAGCCAAATGCACGTCTTCAGCTGGTCCGGATGTTGATTGCAGGCAGGAAACAAATCGCGTGGAGCGCTGGTCCAGCTGGTCGGAATTTACCGCAAAGGCGCAGCGACGCAAAGAATACACTAAGGCTGCGTTTGATATATAGAGGATGTCTGTAGCCAACGTTTTGCATTTCTTCGCGCCGGTAAAAGGCTTTTTAGCGAGGCCGGTCCTTGTTGTTGGTGACCCGATGCAAGTTTCAAACTGGGATTATGTAAAAGATTTATGTTGTTTTGTTTTGAAAAGGATAAAAGCATCGGAACACCAACAACGGAAAGCCAACTTGATACAGCTCAACGTTAAATCCGCTCAATAAGATGAAAATTCTGCCCTGTTGTATTTACCTGGCGGCATCGCTGCTGTTAACAGGATGTTCCCGCTATGACGGGGTGAAGATCACCGGAATGTATTGCAACAACATGATTTCGCCGGTTGGGGTGGAGGGAAATCCTGTATTCCGTTGGATAATGGAAGGCAGGAAAGATTCATCGAAGTTGAGCAGGTGGGAGCTGAGGCTTGAGGCTGACGGAAAGATGGCAAGGTTTGAAGGCACCGATGGAAACGAATGGATTTATGACGGATTGCCTTTAGCATCAGGTAAGAAATATACATGGAAGGTGCAGCTAACCGATGAACGAGGCAGCATGACCGCCTGGAGTCCGACTGCCAGTTTCGTGACCGGCATTCCAGACAGCGCGTGGACCCATTCCAATTGGATCGCGTTTGAGAGCCTTCCCGATTCGATGAAGATCATACCGGCCGTTCACCTGTCGGGTGACACGTTGGGGCCAAAGGGGCTCAGGCGGCCTGTTGTCCCGCTGTTCAGGAGGGAGTTCTCGGTATCAAAAGAAATTGAAGGGGCTTATCTGTTTGTCAGCGGGCTGGGCCATTACGCTTTGACCATTGACGGGAGGTCACCCGATGACCGTTTCCTTGCGCCGGGCTGGACACTTTATTCCAAAACGTGCTACTATAACGGGTATGACATTACAAGCCAGCTCACCCCTGGCAAACATGCCATTGGCGTCACCGCGGGAAACGGTTTTTTCAATGTGAACCGGGAACGATACAGAAAACTGGTTTCGGCCTGGGGAATGCCCATGATCCGCCTGAGGCTGCTTATCCGCTACGCGGATGGATCATCAGAGCAACTTGACTCAGATGAAAACTGGAAGACCTTTGCCTCTCCCATAACCTTTACCAGCATTTATGGTGGCGAGGATTTCGACGCCCGTCTGCTGCAGCCCGGCTGGAATATGCCAGGGTTTGACGATACGAAATGGAAAAGCGTACTGAAGGTCAAAGGACCAGGCGGCCTCATGAAGCATGAGGAGGATTATCCAATGAAGGTCATGGAGACTTTTAAGCCTGCAGGTGTAAAAGAGATGCCTGACGGCACGTATGTATATGATTTCGGCCAGAATGCCTCAGGTATTCCCGGGATCATTGTTTCAAATGCGGCGGGCCAACAGGTCCGTCTCACACCCGGAGAAGTGCTGGATGATCATGGTTTAATTAACCAGGAGGGATCGGGCGGGCCGATGTATTTTGAATATACGGGGGCGGGCAAAGGTGATGAAAAATGGGAACCATTGTTTTCCTATTACGGATTTCGTTACGTGGGCGTGAGTGGTGCGGTACCTGCCGGTTTTCCGAATCCGGGCAACAAACCTCAGATTAAGGAGATCCTGTTTCACCATACCCGCAACAGTTCCCCGTCGGCAGGCTCCTTCCAGTGCTCAAACGAACTCTTTAACCGCATTTTCAATCTGATCAACTGGGGTGTACGAAGCAATCTGGCAAGCGTGGTCACCGACTGCCCTCATCGTGAAAAGCTGGGGTGGCTTGAGCAGGTGCATTTAATGGGTGCGTCCATCCAGTATTCCTATGATGTCAGGAACCTCTACACCAAAATTGTGGAGGACATGATGGATTCACAATTGGAAAACGGCCTGGTTCCGGATATTGCGCCGGAATATGTTCCGTTTGTCGAAGGTTTCCGTGATTCGCCGGAATGGGGAAGCAGCGCTGTAATACTCCCATACTACATTTACCAGTGGTACGGAGACAGGCGCCTGATGGAGCGGGCCTGGCCCATGATGACCCGGTATGAGGAGTACCTTCAGACGAAAGCGGACCACTGGATCCTCTCGCATGGTCTCGGTGACTGGTGTGATCTCGGTCCGGAATACAAGGGATTCGCTCAGTTGACACCAGAGGCCCTGACGGCCACATCCATATATTTTTATGATTTGTCAATTCTCGCCGAGATGGCTGCCATTCTGCAAAAATCAGATGAAAGCGCATACTACAGGAAAAGGGCAGCAGAGGTGAAAGCATCATTCCTCAGGCGGTTTTATAATCCTGCAACGCATGTGATCGCCACCGGGAGTCAGACATCCTATGCCATGCCGCTCGTGGTTGGACTGATTGATGCTGGAATGAGGGAAGAGGTTTATGATGCCTTCATCCAGGCTATAAAAAGGGATGGGTATGCCCTGACGGCCGGCGATGTTGGTTTTCATTACGTGGTCAGGGCCCTGCAGGATGCGGGGGCACATGATGTTATCTGGAAAATGAATTCCCGGGATGATGTCCCCGGCTACGGGTACCAGCTTCGGAAGGGTGCCACGGCCCTGACGGAATCCTGGCCCGCGCACCGTTTCGTTTCCAATAATCATTTGATGCTCGGCCATCTCATGGAATGGTTTTACAGCGGGATCGGAGGCATCAGGCAAGCCGAAGGATCGGTTGGCTACAAACGGATCATTATTGACCCGCAGCCTGTTGGAGACCTGACCTGGGCGGAAGTATCGCATACCTGCATGAAGGGTGATATTTATGTAAAATGGGAGAAGAAGAACGGCGGAACAGCAATGAAAATAAAGATACCCTTCGATTGTGAGGCTGACGTAAGATTTGGAGGGAAGGAAATAGGAAGATATACCGCTGGCAATTATGACCTATTCATTGAAAAATAATCCAGCTGGTCAGGATAAAGCATCGGAACACCAACAACGGAAAGTATTAACCGCAAAGGCGCAGGGACGCAAAGAATACACTAAGGCAGCCGACCAGCGCCCATCGAACGCAATGATTCAAAGGCATGAACGTGTCCCAACCAACTGGTTTAAAATAACCATGGTATGACCTGGATTGGATGACGGAAAATGCCGGTGACAAAAACGACCAACGCAAAAAGGAGGTTTACAAAATGCATCATTCCCATCAACGCCGGACAAACCAGTTGTTAACCCTTCTTGTATGGCTTGCCATGGCGGCAGGCGCTCACGCCCAAACCGACAAGCTGGCCGGTTTCAAATCCTCCTATTTTGAAGCCGATTTTAACGCGGCGGGGATCAGCCGTTTTTCTTCGGCGGACGATCGGTATCATGTGAACATTGTGGAGAAGAACAAAATCTGGGGCGACGTCAATCTTAAATACCGGGTAGGAGACGGGGATTGGCTGGGGTTGTACAAGGAATCAACCCAGGCGGAAATCATTTCCCCGGACAAGGTTGTGTACACCGATTATAAGAACGGTGTGGTCCTGAAGATGGAGAGAATATTCGAACAGGTCGGTAAGGCAATCGATTGGACGATCAGGGTCCGGTCTATGATGAATTTCCCGGTAACCGTTGGCGATCTTTCCATCAGCCTCCCTTCAGTAAACCCTTCGGGAGAAGAGCCCGGCTTTATTTTTGAACAATCTTTTACCCAGCACAATCACATATCGGGCAGCGGTTCTTTCATTTACTTCACCAGGCCATCCGGTGAGCCACCCTACCTGGTCGTTATGACGAAGCCGGGAACGAGGCTGGAGTATTTTGAAACAGAGCCTTCTTTTTCTGCATTCATGCATTCAGGCCTTTCAGCAGGCAAGGTGAGGGGAACCTGGCGAATGCCCAACACCATGCTCCCGCTGGCTGCCGCCGGTGAAAAGGGCAGCACGGCCGAATATGGTTTCAGGCTTCAATGGGTAAACAGCTATGATGCAATGCGGGAGGCCCTGTATGAAAATGGGCTTTTCGATACCCGGGTTATTCCGGGAATGACCATACCCCGTGGTCTTAAGGCCAGGTTCTCGCTGCATACAAAAAACAGGATTGATTCCATCACCCCGGAATACCCGCGGCAGACCAGCATCCGGTTGTTGGAAGAAAAGGAAACGAACAGCCTAATTTATGAAGTGGAATTTAAAAAACTGGGTGAAAATCTGCTCACCATCCATTATAACGGCGGCGAAAAATCGATCCTGGAGTTTTTCTCCACCGAACCCATTCAAACCCTGATGCAGAAGAGAACAGCCTTTCTTACCCGGCAACAGCAGCACCGCGACAGTACAAAATGGTACAACGGGTTGTATTCGGTCTGGGATATGGAAAACCGCGTGCTGCGCGGACCTGACAACACGGATGGCTTTGATTTCTGGTGGGGCTACGTGCTGACCTGCGATGATATTGGTTTAAGCAAAGCGCCATTCATTGCCTCCAGGAATGTGTATGCCCCGGATGATGACGAAATAGGATCGGTTGAATACTATATAAAGCACTTTGTGTGGGGCGGTCTTCAAAGAACAGATCAGGAGCTTCCCAATCCCTACGGTATTTATGGCGTCCCCAACTGGCGTGAAGCCCGTGACCCTTTTCTGCGCGCCCGTTCAAGAGATTACAACCTGGATAAAATGAAAATATGGAGGTCGTACGATTATCCCCATATCATGATGATGTATTACCACATGTTTCAGATTGCGGAATTTTATCCCGAAAAAGTAAAATACCTGGATGCCAAAGGCTACCTCGAAAGAGCGTTCCAAACCGCAAAAGCCTATTTCACTTATCCCTATCAGATATTGACCTGGTATGATACCTATAAATGGGGTTGCTATAATGAACGGGTATTAATCCCCTTAATGGAGGACCTGAAGCGATACGGCAGAAACGAAGACGCAGACTGGTTGCGCAGGGAATGGGAAAAGAAGGTCAAGTATTTTGTTTACGACGACAAGTATCCTTTCCGGTCCGAATACAGCATCGACCGCACGGCATTTGAATCGAGTTATGCATTTGCAAAGTATGGGGCGTTGAACGATATGAAACCGGACAGCAACCTGTGGTACGATGTCAACCTGAAGAAGTGGTACTCGCACCCCACGGTACAGAAACAGGACAGCCGGCTTTTCATGGATCGGCAAAACATGGCCGGGCTTTCTGTAAGGGGTTGGCTCAATGCTGCCTATTATACCCTTGGTTCTGACGATGCCCATTCCGGCGGACTGAGTTACATGGCAAGAATGGCAGGATGGGGAATCCTTGATTACGGATTGCAGTTTACCGAAAAACCTTATGACTGGATACAGCTTGGCTATGCATCCTACCTGAGTTCGTTTGCGCTGATGAATACCGGGACTGCGGAGTCCAACTATGGTTATTGGTTTCCGGGCCGGGAGAACGACGGGGCAACGGGATGGGCTTTCAATTCCGTGAAATATGGAAGCACCTGGCTGCAGGGAAGAAAAATGCCGCGGGGACCCTGGAACTATGATGGCGAAGCCGATTTGGGGTTGGGCGCCGTTACCCGCACCGCCGCAACCATCATCACCAATGACCCGCTTTTTGGATGGGTGGCATACGGTGGCCAGCTGAAAATGGAAAACAACAAACTCAGCGTTATTCCTGAGGATGGCGTTGGCATACGGTTTGGCCTGGTGACGGATGACGTCAGGATCGTGGCGGAGCTAAGCAGGGACAGGTTTGCTGAAACAAAACCCGTTGTAACCAACAAGAAGGGAACCTCCATTCTTTTTACGGTTGCCAATAAGACCGGTAAGGTGCATGCCAATACTTTAAAGCTGACGGGCACGTCAGGGGTTGTATACGGATTGAGGGTAAATGGCAGGAAATTGAATGCTCTGAAACTGAACGGCGCTGTTGAAACATCGGCTGAGATTATCCTGCCTCCCGGTGAAAGCAAGGTGGAACTTCTAAGAATGAAACCGTGAGCCCTTTCCGGTGAGTCGGCACCTTTGGCGAATGAACGGGCACATCCAGTACTGATCACTCGCTCCCCTGGCTAACTCAATTCCGCCAATTCTTGAATTCTGGAAATTCGGATTCAGACAATTACGCCACCAGTCGTTGGGTAAACCCGAATATTTCTTCGATCTGTTTTTGATTGAACACTCCACGAATACCCTCCGGGTGAAGCATCGTGAACGGTGATTCAATAAGGTTCTTTTTGGTCAAGTCTCCCTTTTCAAGGATCGTTAAATTTCAATACTTTCCCCGGACACTAATGATTTGTAATCCCGACCGGTCCCAAAGCCCTATCTTCTTAGTCGGATGGATTTGAAATCCTACCCAACCTTCACTATAGTCGGATACTGAGACAGAGAGACAAAAGATCATGCAAACCTGATTTACAGACGATCAGCAGTTTCATACCTTCGGCATAATGGGTTTCAAGTATGCCATTCGCAGTGATAAACTTCATTTTCTGTGTCTCCGCAGGGTCGCCGCTTCGGGACCCTGCGGCAAGAGTTATCATGACTATGCCCGGTAATGCCGATGACCTTTGAACCACACCGTCTTCTCAACTATAAACTTTCTTGAAATGACAATATGGAATCGATCCGCTGAACGCTATGCGGACCTTGAGGACATCGATGATTATTCAACCTCAGGGTCCCGAAGCGGAGACCCTGCGGAGACAAAGGGTCGGGATTACAAATCCCGACCAGCACTCCCCGTTGATGCCATGATTACAAGTTATGAGCATATCCCGACCAACTTGGATGCAAATTTGCAAAGCACCCGTGAAACCGCATTTGATGCTGAAGGATAGATTTGAGAGGTCACAATTGGTGACTATTGAATTTTAATTTAATCTCATGAAGGACTTAAGTATTATTGGCACTGCTGATTTTATTGCTACCAAGATTGTTTTCCTGAGAGAGGAAAAGGTATTGCTGGACTATGATTTGGCATTACTCTACGGTGTAGAAGCAAAACGTTTGAAAGAAGCGGTCAGAAGAAACCTAGCGCGTTTTCCTGAAGACTTTATGTTTGAGCTTACATCGGAGGAGTGGAGTTCTTTAAGGACGCAATTTACGTCCTTAAAGACTGGCAGAGGGAAGCATCCCAAATACCCGCCCTTCGCCTTCACCGAACAAGGCGTCGCCATGCTCAGCGGCATCCTCAACAGCCCACGAGCCATTGAAACCAATATTGCCATCATGCGCACCTTTGTGGCATTGCGAAGATTGATGGAATCGAATAAAGACCTTGCCTTGAAAATCAGGCAACTGGAGCGAAAGTACGACCATCGATTTAAAATTGTGTTCGATACCATTCAGCAACTGATCAAAAAGGAAAAAGAAGGCCAGCCGATTGGCTTCAAAATTGGAACGACCAAGAAGAAATAAAGACTCATGGCGCACGAACGACTACGACCTCAATTCCTTTTCGATGAAGAAAAGATCAAGCAACTGAAACAACTTGCACCCGAATGTTTTGAAGATGGTAAAATCAACTTTGAAACGCTGCGCTAAAACCTGGGCGATTGGGCACAAGATGAAGAAGATAAGGACCTTGAACACTTCGGTCTTTTTTGGCCGGGCAAGCGCGAAGCGCGAAGAATTGCCTCCATTCCATCACAAGGAACGTTAGAACCCGTGTATGGTGAAGCCCAGTTGGTCCGGATGTTGATTGTGGGCTGGAAACAAATCGCGTGGAGCGCTGGTCGGGATTTGTAATCCCGACCGGTCCCAAAGCCCCATCTTCTTAGTCGGATGGATTTGAAATCCTACCCAACCTTCACTATAGTCGGATACTGAGGCAGAGAGACAAAAGATCATGCAAACCTGATTTAGAGACTATCAGCAGTTTCATGCTTTCGGCATAATGGGTTTCAAGTATTCCATTTTACGAGGAAATTCACGGATCAGAAGATGGATTACATCCACGAAGATCCAGTGGTAGCTGGTATTGTCGATGAGCCACAGGACTATTTACTGAGTTCAGCTAGAGACTATTATTTGAACAGAGAGGGATTGGTAAAGATTTGCTACATTGAATGAAGGAACCGGAATGCCGTGCGGTGTTAATTTGAGAATAGTTAGGATTGTAAATCCCCCATTCAATGAGTGACGGTTTCATAAAGGGTCGGGATTACAAATCCCGACCAGCGCTCCCCGTTGATGCCATGATTACAAGTTATGAGCATATCCCGACCAACTGGGATAATATAAAGTGTGGCGGGATGGCAATCATCCGATCCTGCTAACAAAGGCGAAGTTCACACGCCAAAAGCTGGAGTATATCCATAACAATCCTGTTACAGAAGAAATAGTATCGGAGCCCTCGCACTATTTGTATAGTTCAGCAAGGGATTATGAAGGGGGAAAAGGTTACCTTGCTATTGAATTTCTAGAATAAGGAGATTTGGTATTTCCTGCGAAAATAGATGATGGTATTGGCTTCAATGATGGGAGATGCGGTAGGCACGCGCCACAGGCGTCGCGCCATAGTCGCACGGGGCAACTCGCGCACCATAGGGGGTCCGCTGATGCCCATCGAGGGCCTTGATGAGCTGTGCATCACGTGCCTTGGTCCGTTGGCCATCTGATGTTTTCATGGAGGGCTTTTGATTAAGCGTTGAGGCGCCCGTAGCCGTTACGGCGCCGATGAACCAGGGCAAGACCGAGAGACAATCACCAATGAATAGCTTCATAATGTACAGGGACGCTTCTAATGGATTAGTAGAAGAACGGGCCCAAAATGAAACAGAATTTTTTAAGAAATCTCTAACTGGCTGATTTACAGGGAGAAAATTTGAGGGTCGGAAAGGAGTGTTAAGAAATTTTAAAAATCCTAAAGAAACGTAAAGCGAACCTTCAGCCATTTTAATAATCCTCAAGAAAATGTATTGAATTCTTAAGCAATCTTAAGTAAGTCTTAAGAAATCTTAAGCGGACGTATGAAATTCTAAAGAAATCTTAAGAGAACCTTAAGAGAACCTTAAGAAATCTAAAGGGAACGTTAAGAAATCTTAAGGAAACCTACGGTGATCTTAAGCGAATCTACGGTCCGCGTAAAGAATTTCTACGGTGAGACTGTGAATGATCAGGGACGATCAGGGAAAATCAGGGAAGATCGGGGAGAATCAGGGAGAATCAGGGAGAATCCGGGAAGATCCGGGAACATCAGGGAAGATCAGGGAAAATCAGGGAAGTGATTTCGTGCCTCATTGCACCTTTCGCCCAAGCATGACGGAGAAGTGTGGCTCGCGCTGGCCTGATCACCCTGGCGATCCTCACACCGAACTGTTTCACCAAGGCAGACCTGTCCACGAAGTTCCTTCACGCGGGCAGACTTGTCAGCCGAAGTGTCTCACGTAGGCTGATCATGTGAAACTTAAAAAAACAAAGTTATGTCCAAAAAAAGTAAAGGCGCCGTGAGCGGAGTGTTGGGTGAAAACGTAACCCTCCGGAATGTTCGCGGCAAGGTAGTGCTAAGCAACCCCAGGCCGCGCCCGTCCAATCCGGCAGCGCGCGACCGGTTCCGTGAAGCGGCGCAGTATGCCAGGCACCAGGTTTCCCTGCCGGATTCCAATGCGTTGTATCAGACGGGTGTTACCGATA
>JAYTVB010000019.1:0-20378 GCA_043744235.1 Cyclobacteriaceae bacterium
TACCGATTACCGATTACCGATTACCGATTACCGATTACCGATTACCGATTACCGATTACCGATTACCGATTACCGATTACCGATTACCGATTACTTAAAAGAACCTCCCCTCCTAAGCACCCACTCACTGTACAGCAAATAAGCGCCCGAAATTACAACGTTTTCCTTTTCCTGTAAACCTTCTGCAATTTCAACCCTGTCGGCGTTGTCCAGGCCGGTTTTGACCTTTCGGGGTTTGAAGGATCCGTCTTCCTGGAGCAACCAGACATGGCTTCCCTTCTCATCGCGGATCACGGCATCAGCGGGAAGGGCAATGACCTCCCGTACTGACCTGGAAAGGATGACGTTTGCCTGCATCCCTGGAAGAAAGTCGCGCCTGGTATTGGAGATCACTGCACGAAGGGTGGTGATCTGTGTGCCGCGGCGGTATTCCGGACTCAGGAAGGTGACCTTGCCATCGACGGCCAGGTTTTCAAAGCCAGCGACCTGAACCCGCACCATGTCGCCGATGTTCACTTGCGATGTTTCTCCTGGATACAGCTCTGCTTCAGCCCAAAGGCGGTCCAGTTTTTCAATGCGGTACAGCACACTGCCTTCCGAGACGTATTGTCCTTCGCTGACGTCGATGCGGGTAATTACGCCGGCGGCAGGAGAGAGGAAAGTGATTTTAGGTTCTGCATTTTTGTGCTCGGCCAGTCGCTGCACCTGTCCTTTGGTCATGCCGAAAAGGAGCAGTTTCTTCTCAGAAGCCTTAACAAAGGATTCATATTGGCTGGCTTTTAACTCTTCCTGCTGACGCAGCGCCAGCAAGTATTCCTGCTGGAGCGTCAGCAGTGGTTCACTATACGCCTCGTACAATGGCTCATCCTGACTGATGCGCTGCCCTGCTTCCTTGAAGAACAATTTCTCAATGCGGCCCTGCACCCGGCTGCTGACGACGGCAGTTTCTTCTTCGTCTACCAGTAATTTTCCGGCCAGGGTTGTTGTTTCGCCCATATTCTCAAAGCGCGTCAGTGTGGTTGTGATGTTGGCGAGCCTGATCTGGCTTTCGGTTAGCATGAGAGCATCTTCGTGACCAGGAATGTCGGTGGTCTTCACGAGGTCCATCCCGCAAATGGGACATGTGCCGGGATGGTCCTGCATCACCTGGGGGTCCATAGGGCAGGTGTATCGGATAGTTTCTTCGTGTTGGGCGTGATTCTCTTTTGTCCTGCATTGGGTCAGGGCGAAGATCGCGAGGAGGGAGAAGGTGAATATTGTCTTCATAATCAATTCCTGATTTTGATGAAACTTTCGCTGTCAACCATAAATTGTGCCCGGTAGGCAATACTGTCGCCGGCCTCAATGCCGCTGAGCACTTCTACCCATTCACCGGAGCGGCGGCCGGTCTGTATTGACTTCGGACGGAACACGCCACGGTTTTTTTCAAATACAATTTCTTTTGTGCCGAGCTGAAGACTGGCGGAAGAGGGTATCCAGTTTGACTCTGGCGATGGAAGGTTGAAAGTCGCAGCAGCCAGTTGACCGACCTTGAGCCGGTTGCCCGGGTTTTGAAGGTAGGACCGAACGACCGAGAAACTTTCACCTTCCTTGAAGAAGGGCTGGATGAAGTTTACCCTGGCAACAATGGAGTCATCCGCGTTGTCGACGGCAATCTTCAACGGGTCATTGGCCTTGATGAAGGCGGCATCCCGGGGGTTTACTTTGAATTCCGCCCAAAGCTGGGAAGTGTTAATGACGTTGAACAGTACCTGGCCTGTGTTTGCGTACATTCCTACGCGCGTGAGGATTTCGCTGCCGGCGGCGGGAAGGTTCTGAGGAGTGGCAAGGGTTGATCCTCCGGCCATGCCGCCGTTCATGTCGGCGCTGACGGGTTTGCCGGCGGCTGGTGTGAATGTACTGACTGGATTCACTTCAATGATGTATCCGTCCACAGGACTGTAGACGGCAAATGAATAAATCTCCGTGCCGGTTGTTATCAACCGGTCGATTTGCGTATCGGAAATACCCAACAGGCTCAGCCTTTGTTTGGCGCCGCCTATCAGGGGCGCATTGTCTTTGTCTGACTTTACGAGGTAAAGCAGGTCGCGCTGGGCGGTCAGTAATTCCGGGCTGTAAATCTCCAGGATTTTCTGCCCTTTCCGGATCGGCTGATAGTTGTAGCGCACCGAGAGACTTTCTATCCGACCGCCGAAACGGATCGGAATGGATGTAAGCCTCCGTGTATCATAAGCAATCATGCCGTTGGCCTTGACCATGATGTCTATTTTCTTCCTCGTCAGCATCACGGTTTGAATGGAGCTTGTTACCATAGCGTTGGCGGGCTTCAACAGGTAGTTTAGATCCTGTGTGATCTCCACCTCTTGTCCCGGCTGACCTTTCAGAACAAGCTCCATCCCGCACACGGGACATGTCCCGGGTTTGTCCTGCAGGACCGTTGGATGCATCGGGCAGGTGTAGGTGGACCTTGAAGATGCATGCTTTACTTCGCGGCCCGTGCAACTTAGGGTGAGTGCGAGGAATAGAATGAAAATTGAAAATTGAAAATTGAAGACCGATGATAAAGGTAAATTTGAAAATGGAGATTTGATTATCCATTTACTAAGGGCGCTATAGGTTGTGGGTGTTTTCATGATTTATCCCTGGTTGAGTTGATGAAAGCGTTTAGTTTGGGGCCCAGTTCTTTGATGATGTTGTCATATTGCTCGATCCTTTCTTTTGTAAGCAGGCTTCGCCTGATGCTTTTTCTTAACCACGTCATTGTTTCCTCGAAGGAGCCGCGACTGTAACGGTAGAATTTCTTTCTGTCCGGAGCAGTGAATCGGCCATACCCTTCTGCCAGGTTTGCGGAAATACTGTCCGCAGCACGGATCACCTGAAGGCCTATCGTCCTCTGTGCTTTTTCCGGCCAGTGGTCATAATCATCCCAAATCATGTCTGATAGTTTTTCTCTCAGCTTATAAACATCCAAATCAGTCAATGCAATCATAAATGGGTTCAGTCTAAAATGGTGGACTTCAAATTTCCAATTTCCATTTTCAATCTTCAATTTCCCCACGGTCCCATTTTCCATATCACTTCTCCAACTGTTTCTCATAACTCACCACCATCTCATAATACCGTTGCACCGTATCGAGGTACTGCAACTGCGTCATGTTGAGCGTCTCCCACGCGTCGATGACAATCGGCAGCTCTTCCCTATTCTCTTCGTAGGCGAGCATGAGCGTTTCATAATTTTTGCGCAGGGCGGGGACAATTCGCATTTCATAATTCTCCAATTGCTTGCCGAGGGTCGTGATTTCCGAAACCATGCTGGCCGCCATGCCAGCCGCTTCATTGAGGATGGCGGTCCGTTCATTCTTCATGGCCTGGATTTCCCGGCTCATGCCCTGAGCGTTGGACTTGTACATCTTCGATGACCACGGTGCGATCGGGATGGAGACCATGCCGATCAGCATGAACTGGTCAGGCATGCCTGCACCCCGCGCAATCATGTGGTTGAAGCTGAGGTTGAAGTCCGGCTTCGACTGCGTGTTTTCCAATTCCTGATTGAGTTTCATGGCCTGGATTCTCTTCTCTATGCCATGGATGTCGCTGCGGTGTTCGGCCAGGGATGTTGTGTCTGACGTGTCCAGGAGGAACTGCGACAATTGGCTGGTGGTGTCAATGGAATACCGGGTTTCGGTCGGCACATTCATCAGCCTGTTCAACTGAATGTTCTTCTGCACGATCTGGTTGTCATTCATCAGGATCATGTTGCGTATTTCCTGAAGTCGCCCTTCGGCCTTGTACACATTGCTCAGCTTGCCCTGGTTGTAGGGGTACCGCAGTGTAGCGATCTTCAGCACGAGGCCGATAATCTCTTCATTTTGTTTTAACACCGACTTCTTTTTTTCAAGCACCTGCCATTGGTAGAATGCGCTCCTGGCTTCCGCCCGAAGTTCGTTGAAGACATACATTTCATTGGCCTGTTCAATGGCTGCCTTTGATTCCAGGTAACCCTGGTTGGCGCGAAGCTTGGCTGGGTTCGAGAACTTTTGCTGTACGGACAGCATGTACTGTCCCTTGTCGCGGGGGTCATCCACTTGCTTGTAGGGGATCATCCAGAGGCCACCGCCCACTTCTGGCGCCATTTGGCTGCGGGCGCCTTGTGCATAGGCGGTCATGGCGTCGGCCCTGAAGCCGTAGCTTTTCAGCATCGGGTTGTTTTCACGAACCGCGAGTATGACGCTGTCGAGCGAAAGGCGATTTTGTCCGTTGGCCGCCGGGACCAGCAGGGTGCAGACCGCGACGAGCAGGGTGTTAGTGTTGAACTTCATGGATTTCCAGTTTTCCGAATTTTCTTAATTCATATTCTTTTGTCATCAGGAAGATGAGTGGTGTGACCAGCAGGATGTGCGTGGAGGAGGTCAGCACACCGCCGATCATGGGAAGCACAATGGGCTGCATCACATCGCTTCCCACGCCGGTCGACCACAGTACCGGCACCAGTCCAAACAGTGCTACGCAGACCGTCATTAGTTTGGGCCGCAGCCTTTTGGCCGCACCGGCGATCACGTATTCGCGAAGGTCATCCCGGGTGATGGTCTCCCTGGAGTTGCCTTTTAAGGTGACCAGCTGCTGCATGGCGTCATTGAGGTAGATCACCATCACCACACCTGTTTCTACCGCAATGCCAAACAAGGCGATAAAGCCCACGGCCACCGCCACGGAAAGGTGAACACCGTAGAAATAAATGATATACGCTCCGCCGATCAGCGCGAAGGGAACGGTGATCAGGCTGAGAAATGCTTCGCGTATTGATTTGAAAGCGAGGTAGAGTGAGAGGAAGATGATCAGAAGCACCACTGGTGTGATGATGGCCAGGGTACGTTTTCCCCGGATCAGGTTCTCATACTGCCCGCTCCACTCGATAAAGTACCCATCGGGGAGGCCGTTCAAATCCCTGTTCACTTTTTCAATGGCCTCGTTTACGGTACTTCCCAGGTCGCGGTCTCGCACGTTGAAGAGCACAGCACCGCGCAGCATGGCATTGTCGGAGGAGATCATGGGCGGCCCGTTTTCAAATCGAACATCCGCCACGGCCGATAATGGAATGGTGCCCTGTGAAGCAGTCCGGATGGGAATCCTCCTGATCCGGTCCAGGCTATTGCGGTAGTCCTGCGGCAGCCTCACGTTGATGGAAAAACGCTGGCGCCCTTCGATGGTGTTGGCCAATGGGCTTCCGCCGATGGCGGTTTCCACGATGAGGTTGACATCCTGGATGCTGAGGCCGTACCGGCTGATTTTATCCCGTTGGATGTCGATCAACAGGTACTTGCCGCCCGTGATGGGTTCCACGTATAAGTCTTTTACGCCAGGGATACCTTCAAGCAATTGCTTTACCCTTTCGGAAACACGGTATAGTGTATCCAGGTTTTGGCCGTGGATCTTCACGCCCACATCTGTGCGGACTCCTGTCGCCAGCATGTTGATGCGGTTGATGATCGGCTGGGTCCAGCCATTGATGACGCCGGGAATCTGGAGCCTGGCATCGAGCTCGTTCACGATGTCTTTCTTGGTGATGCCTGCGCGCCATTCCGACTTTGGCTTCAGCATGATGATGGTCTCGATCATGCTGATGGGAGAATTGTCGGTGGGGGTGCTGGCCCGTCCAGCCTTGCCAAGCACCTTGTCAACCTCCGGCACGGACTTGATGATCTTGTCCTGTACCTGGAGGATGCGCTTGATTTCGGAGTTGGAAACATCTGGCAGGGTAACCGGCATGAACAGGATTGACTGCTCATCCAGGGGAGGCATGAATTCACTCCCGAGGCTGAGCATGAGGGGAATACTAACGGCCAGGGCGAGCAGGTTGATGCCGATGGTGGTCTTTCTCCAGGTCATGCACGCCCGGATGACGGGTTCATAGATCCTTTCGAGTGTCCTTGTAACAGGATTCGCTTTTTCATTCTTGAATTTTCCACGCATGAACAGCGAGATCATGACTGGCGCAAGCGTAATCACGAGTATTGCATCCACGATTAGGATGAAGGTCTTCGTGTAGGCCAGGGGATGAAACAGTTTTCCTTCCTGGCCGGTGAGCATGAAGACCGGGAGGAAGGACGCAATGATGATGATGGTGGAATAAAACACACCCCGGGAGACCTGCTTGCTGGATTTCTCGATGATGGCTTCCCGCTCGGTGGCGGGAATTTCAACGTAGTCCTTTTTCTTGCTGAATATTCTGTGGAGCATGACTTACGGGTTTAGCTGTTTGTTGAGTTCCTCCTGGCGAAGGGCCAGGTTCCGGTACGAGTTCTCCGCCATGATGATCCCGTTGTCCACGATGACGCCGATGGCCAGGGCAATGCCGGTCAGCGACATGATGTTGGATGAGACACCGAAGGCGTTCAGCAGGATGAAGCTGGTGGCGATGGTGATGGGGATCTGGATGATGATGCTCATCGCACTTCTCCAGTGGAAAAGGAAAAGGATGACCACCAGCGAGACCACGACCATTTCCTCGATGAGTGTTTCCTTGATGGCGGAGATGGATTCTTCAATCAGCCCGCTGCGGTCATACACGATGTTGAAGGCCATGCCCTGCGGAAGCCCTTTGGCGACTTCATCCATCCTGGCTTTTACTTTGTGAATCACCTCGTCGGCGTTTTCGCCGTAGCGCATGACGATGATGCCGCCGACTACTTCGCCTTCCCCGTTCATGTCAAAAATGCCCAGCCTGGTTTCGCCGGTCATTTGCACGGTGGCAACATCCTTGATCCGGACGGGGATGCTGTTCTCCGTCTTGACAGCAACCTGTTCGATGTCCTGAATGGATTGGAGATACCCGGTGGTCTTGATGATGTAGCCGATGTCGCTCAGCTCAAACTTGCGTCCACCGGCTTCATTGTTGTTGGTCCGGACGGATTGAATCACATCGGCGATGGAAAGGTTGTAGTAGGTAAGTTTGTTGGGGTCAACGGTTACCTGGTATTGTTTTTCAAAACCGCCGAACGATGCCACTTCGCTGACACCAGAAACATTCTGAAGGGCAAACTTGACGTACCAATCTTGTACAGCGCGCTGTTCACCGAGATCCATACCGGGAGCGTCGAGTGTGTACCAGAGGATGTGTCCGACGCCGGTTCCGTCAGGGCCGAGTGTGGGTGTGACACCTGGCGGGAGGAGACCGGTCACGGAGTTGAGTCGCTCGAGCACGCGCTGCCTGGCCCAGTAGACATCCACCTCATCCTGGAAGATGACGTAGATGAAACTCATCCCAAACATGGATGCGCCGCGCACATACTTTACCTTCGGAAGGCCCTGCAGGTTCGTGACGAGGGGATAGGTCACCTGGTCTTCCATGATCTGCGGGCTCCGGCCCATCCACTCGGTGAAGACGATCACCTGGTTTTCAGACAGGTCGGGGATGGCGTCTATCTTGTTTGTGCGAACAGAGTAGACACCCCAGGCAAATAGGCCGGCGGCGATGCACAGCACCAGGAATTTATTCCGGAGCGAAATTGAAATCAGGTTTTGAATCATAGCTTGAAAATTGAGTAATGGGCATTAGGCATCGGACATAAAGCGATACCAATGAACAATGTGAAGATCCCTGGCCGATCAGCAATTGATGATCAGGTAACTTCTGCTATGAAAAAATCAGATCAGGAAAACGTGCAGTGCGACGGTGATGTCGAGCGTGCGCTGGGGAGGGTCGTAGTTGTGATAACGAATCCCGGAAATAACAGGTGAAGGTATAACCTCGGTCACGAGGACTGAAGGCAACGTTATGTCGATGGAGGTGGCTTCAGGAATATTAATCTGTGCCACATCCCCTTTGAAGGCTTCAGCCTGGTGGATGATGGTCTCGTTGTCGCAGCAGCTCATGGCCATGAGGCGGTGGCAGGGCGGTGTGTTTTGCTCCTGTTCACAACCGTCTGCTTTTCCAAAGAGGGCAACGCTTTGAATTTCGCCTCCACAGAAATGGATGCCCACCATGAAATTAGTGCTGGCGAACAGCACCAAAAACACGAAAGCGAACGATGATATTTTGCGTAAAGACCTCATTACTAATGTAAATGTAACGGATTTTACGAAATATGGATGTGCATATAACCGGGGAAGAGTCATATGATTTATGAAAAACAGTGTTTTTAAAGGTATAAATGCATTTAACCGCAGAGGCCGCGGGGAAATACAACGCAGGGGTCGCTGAGAAATACGGGCAAAACTTCTGCGTCCGCTGCGTGAAATTTCCACAGTGAACTCACCGGTTAAGCTTTCTTTGTCAAGGCCCGCTTTTGGAGGAATTCAAAGATGCTCACATTCATCAATATCAACAGCATCCCATAGAACGTATCTTCTACCGGTATCGTTCCTATCCGTATGCCGAGATTCTCCTGGTTGTTGTACCACACGACCGGCTCCGGAAGGCCCGTGCCCGTGAGGATTCCATTCACAATGAAGAATGGGATCAGGATGAAGATGAATGCGAAATAGAATCGTCCGAGATAAACCGGTTTCACCACCAGCTGAAGGAACAGCAGAAACGCGGCCAGTGACAGAAAGGTTACCGACGGATACCAGCGGTCGAAATTCTTAAGTCCGGTCGCCACCAAACCAACGATGAGGACCCAGGTCACGCGCATGCCGCCATGGGGCAGCGGTTCTTCCTTCCTGAAATAATTGACAGCCTCATACGTGAAGACGCAGGCATACGGTATACAGATGAAGAAGAGTATCTCCTCAATGGGTAAATTAAAAAAATGAATGCCTGTTGTGTAGCGCGGACTGAATCCCCAGACGCCCATACCCGTGAACCAATTGTCCCAGACAATAAATATTAGAGCCGGCACCAGTATGGCCGGCCACAGATGCTTCCATTTGTGTGAGAAATTCGCTTTAGGATAAAAACTAAAAAGAAAGGGGAACAGGATGGAGGCGAAGTCGATAAAGAGGTAGAGGTACTTTTCCAAATAATTATCAATTACGAATCAGTGGATCATCAAAAGCATTACCGAATTACTGAATTTCCGAATTACCGAATTATTGAGTTTCCTTCCGCTCCGTCTTGAATGTAAACGCCTTCGGCTCATACTTCTTCGGCGCGATCAGAAATCCAAACGCTTCACATCCTTCCTTAGTGTGTTTGGCGTGATGGATATAGTGTGCGTGAATCATGCGCTGAAGGTACCGGCTTCGCTTCTCCGGCCTCCAGTGGATACGCTGGTGGACGATGACATCGTGAAAGATCATGTAGAACAGGCCGTAGCAGAAAATGCCGATCCCCACTGAAAGAAGGTAAGGGTTGCTTGTGGTGATGGTAGCGTAGTAGATCAGCGCGATGGACGGGATGCTGAATACCACCGCGAACCAATCATTCTTTTCCAGTGCGTGGTCATGCACGGTGTGGTGCGACTTGTGCCAGATCCACAGGAACCCGTGCATAACATACTTGTGGGTGAACCAGGCCACAAACTCCCAGAAGAGGAAGGTGGAGATAACGATCAGGCAGCAAATAATTATAGTAATGATTTCCATTCAGTCTCTAATTTTTACCGCGGAGGCGCAGAGGAGTTTATCCTGGCCGGGAACATACCTTCCAGCACCTTGAGCCGATGCTCAAAAATACGATTTACCTCACCCTCCACCAATAACCCATGCATCATCCTTCCCAAAATACCCATCGGCAGGATGTATTCCACCGTGTCACTCATCTCCACGCCACCGGGCACCTCTTTAAACGTGTGTGTGTGCCGCCACAACTTGTATGGCCCTGATTTCTGCTCGTCCGTAAATTGGAAGGGCTCCTGCACATTCGTGATCTCCGTTACCCATTTCAGACGCACCAGCGGCAACACATTCACTTTGTAGGTAATGATCTGCCCCGAGTGCATGGCTTCGCCGCCCGTCATGGATAGGATTTTAAAGTTCATCTTCTCCGGTGTGATCCTGGACAGGTTCTTTGGGGAGGAAAAGAAGTCCCACGCTGTTTTCAGCGTTATGGGCAGGAATTGGGAGCGTTGGAGTACATATGGCTTCATCACTTCCAATAACACCCTGACCTCAAAAGGGTTTTTAAGTTCTTCAAAATATCCTACTTTGGAATGCCTGATCCACGCCCATGAGATTACTTGCTTTTTCCTGCCTTTTGATCGTCGTTTTGGGGGGTAGCCTTACGTCTTGCAGAAAGGACAGCCGAACGGCCAGGCACACCGACTCGGTCGACTTCAACCTGCACATCAGGCCGATCCTTTCCGACCGTTGCTTCAAGTGCCACGGTCCCGATGCCGGCCAGCGTAAGGCCAACCTGAGGCTGGACCTTCGTGAAAGCGCCCTCGCCGCCCTGAAGGATAACCCGAACGCTCACGTAATTATGCCTGGCAAAGCATCCGAATCAGAGATGTTCCGGCGCATTTCAAGCCATGACACCTCGCAGGTGATGCCGCCGCCGAAGTCTAACCTGAAGCTGAACGAAAATGAAATCGAACTGATTGGGAAATGGATCGACCAGGGTGCGACCTATAAGAAACACTGGGCCTTCATCCCGCCAAAGCAGCCTGCCGTTCCGGAAGTAGAGCAAAAGGAGTGGCCCAGGAATGAAATCGACTTCTTTACACTGGCCAAAATGGAAGAGTCTGGCCTCAGTCCTAACCTGGAAGCCGACCAGGAGCGTTTGCTGAAACGCCTGAGCCTCGATATTACCGGCCTGCCTCCTTCGCTTGATCTCCAGGATAAGTTCAGCCAGGCTTCATCGGGACTTTCATATGAAAAAATCGCTGACGACCTCCTGGCTCAGCCTCAGTACGGGGAAAAAATGGCCACGTACTGGATGGATGTGGCACGGTATGCCGATTCACATGGCTACCAGGATGATGGCCTGCGCACCATGTGGCCGTGGCGCGACTGGGTGATCCATGCCTTCAATGAAAACTATCCTTACGATCAATTTGTCACCTGGCAGCTTGCTGGAGACCTGATGCCCAATCCTACGAAAGAACAATTGCTCGCGACTGGCTTCAACCGCAACCACAAGATCACGCAGGAAGGCGGTATCATCCAGGAAGAGTACCGCGTGGAATATGTAACTGACCGGACCAACACGTTTGGCAAAGCGTTCCTGGCACTCACCTTTGAGTGTGCCCATTGCCATGATCATAAGTATGATCCGATTTCACAAAAGGCTTATTACAGCACTTTTGCCTTCTTCAACCAGGTGCCTGAAAAGGGACTCGTAGGCGACATCTCACTGGCCTCCCTGGCTGATCCGCCCAAGATCAAGTTCACTTCGGAGGAAGTAGAAAGCATTTTCAAATACATCAACAAGAAGGATACCGCCGCAGTGGAGGTGATGATCATGCAGGATTCTGTGAAGCGAAGGCCTACCTATTTATTAAAGAGAGGTGTCTACGATGCCCATGGTGACGTGGTGACCTTTGATGTGCCTTCTGCCATCCTGCCATTTGACTCCGTTAAATACGGCAACAACCGCCTTGGCCTCGCCAAATGGCTGTTCGACAAGAAGAACCCCCTCACGGCCCGGGTGTTCGTCAACCGCATGTGGCAGGAATTCTTCGGCCGGGGACTGGTCAAGAGCGCTGGCGACTTCGGTATGCAGGGCGATATGCCGTCACATCCGGAACTGCTGGACTGGCTCGCGTTGGATTTTGAAAACCATGGATGGAACATCAAAAGGCTTGTGAAGCAGATCGTGACTTCCTCTACCTACAGGCAGTCGTCCGTGGTGGACAAGGAGAAATTGGCTGTCGATCCTGAAAATATTTTGCTGGCCCGCGGTCCAAGGCTCCGCATGTCGGCGGAGACGGTTCGCGACATGGCCTTGTCCAGCAGCGGACTCCTGGTGAAGGAAATCGGCGGACCGAGCGTGAAGGTCTACCAGCCCAAGGGCATTTGGGAATCGTCTACGTCCGGAAGGGGAGTGCTCGCCCATTACATCCAGGACCACGGCGATAAATTGTACCGCCGCGGCCTGTACAGCTTTATCAAACGCACCGTTCCTCCCCCCGGCATGCTGATGTTCGACGCGAGCAACCGCGACCAGTGCGAGGTGCGGAGAATGAGAACCAATACGCCGCTTCAGGCGCTGATGTTGCTCAACGACCCGCTGGTCCTTGAGACGTCCCGCGTCCTTGCGGAAAAACTGATGGTGAAAAAATCCACACCGGAGCAAAAGGTTGAAGAGGCCTTTCGTGCCATCCTTTGCCGCACTGCCAAGCCGGAAGAGATGAAGCTGCTGCTGAAATATTACGACGACGAGAAAATAGAATTCACCAAAGCGCCGGCGAAAGCGAAGAAGTTGATTGCTGCAGGGGAGTATCCCCATGCTGAGATCAGGGATGTCACCTCCCTGGCGGCATTGATGCAGGTGGTGCATACAATATACAACATGGAGGAGTCGATCACGAAAACTTAAACCTCACTTCAGGTTTCTTTTCCCTTTGCCAGAAGCGCCGGGGAGGATTTTTATAGACAACGCAGACTATGGACTATGGACAATGAACTCGTAAAGAACAGGTTGCACGTCACCCGCCGCCACTTCCTCGGTAAGCTCGGCCTGGGCTTCGGCTCGGTGGCCCTCGGTTCACTGCTCATCCCTGACCTGTTTACCGGCAGAGAAGAAGCGGCGCTGCCCGTGGGCCTGCCTCATTTTGCCCCGAAGGCCAAACGGATCATCTACCTTTTCCAGAATGGTGCGCCTTCCCAGCTCGAAAGCTTTGACTACAAGCCCCTGCTTAACAAGATGCGCGGTGAAGAACTCCCGGCCTCCATCCGCATGGGACAACGCCTCACAGGCATGACGTCGGGACAGAAGAAATTCCCGTTGATCGGCTCGCACTTCAATTTTCAGCAGTATGGTCAGTCCGGTGCGTGGGTGAGCGAGATATTCCCGAACATAGCCAAGGTTGCCGATGAAATTTGCTTCATCAAGTCCATGCACACCGAAGCCATCAACCACGACCCGGCGCTGACCTTCATGCAGACCGGCGCACAGCAGGGCAATCGCCCCAGCATGGGCGCGTGGCTGAGCTATGGACTGGGCAGTGAAAACAAGAACCTGCCGGCCTTCAGCGTGTTGTTGTCGCGTGGACGCGGCAATGGGCAGGGCGTGTATTCCAAACTATGGACCAACGGTTTTCTCGACAGCATCCACCAGGGCGTGCAGTTCAGCAGCAGCGAAGAGCGTGTGCTGTATTTGAAAGATCCTGATGGCCGCGACCGCGCCGACAGCCGCAAGATGCTGGACAACCTGGCGCAGCTGAATGACCTGAATTACCAGGAGTTCGGGGATCCGGAGATCCAGACGCGCGTACAGCAGTACGAGATGGCTTACCGTATGCAAACGGCCGTGCCTGAGCTTACCGACCTGACGAAGGAACCCGATAACATCATCAAAATGTACGGACCGGATTGTCTGCAGCCCGGAACCTATGCGGCCAACTGCCTGCTGGCACGCAAACTTTCTGAAGCAGGCGTTCGCTTTGTTCAGTTATACCACCAGGGCTGGGACCAGCACGGCGGCATGAAGACGGAGATGCCGATGCAGGCGCAGGATGTAGACCGCGCCACGGCGGCGTTGATTATGGATTTGAAACAGCGCGGTTTGCTGGATGAGACGCTCGTCATCTGGGGCGGGGAATTCGGCCGCACCAACTACTGCCAGGGCGACATGACCAAGGACTACGGCCGCGATCACCACCCGCGGTGCTACACCATCTGGATGGCCGGCGGCGGCGTGAAGCCCGGCATCAGCTACGGCCAATCTGATGAGTTTGGTTACAACATCATCAAAGACCCGGTGCATGTCAATGATTTTCACGCGACGGTGCTGCACCTCATGGGCCTGAACCACGAGCAGCTCAATTTCAAACACCTTGGGCGACGTTACCGCCTAACTGATGTGGCAGGCAAAGTGGTGACAGGTGTATTAGCGTAGACTTTCATGCGGAAGATTAACAGTTATATCCTCAACTTCATATTTGTCTTGCAGGTTCTCCTGTTATTCCTGCTGTACTTCGAAGACCGCCTCACGCTGCCTGTATGGTTGCAGGTTGCCGGACGTTTACATCCTGCTGTATTGCACCTGCCGATCGGACTGATGGCGTTCGGTATTGTCCTGTCGTTGGCGGAAAGCCAGTTCAAGAGAAAGGCATTCGCAAAAATTACGACCCTGGTCCTGGTGCTTACCTCGCTGACAGCATCGGTCACTGCCCTGTTTGGATTCTTCCTGTCTCAACAGGGTGACTACGGGCCGGAAGCGCTGGCCCAGCACCGCAACAGTGGTATAGCCCTGAGTTTTCTCTGCTATTTTCTTTTGCTTGCCTATTTGAGTTTCAACAAGGTGAAGGTACTCCTGTATTATGGACTGGGTGTGTTGACGGTCGCTGCCTTCTTCTTCGCCGGGCACACCGGCAGCATCCTGACCCATGGCGAGAATTATGTGTTGGCCCCGATCACGAAGTCAACCGGAACTTCGCTTACAGCTGAGTCAACGGCGTTCCAGGTTGCTGTGTACCCGATCCTGGAGAGAAAATGTGTCTCCTGTCACAATGAGGCTAAGGCCAAGGGAAAATTCATCATGACCTCCATGGCAGATTTTAAAAAAGGGGGTAAGAACGGTGCGGAGTGGGAGGCAGGCAAGCCCCTCGAAAGCCGGATGATCAAATACATCCACCTTCCCCTCGGTGATGACGACCACATGCCGCCTGACGGCAAGCCGCAGCTGTCGCCCAACGAAATGAAACTCCTTGCGTACTGGATCGCCACCGGCGCCGACACAGACAAGAAACTGGCAGACCTTCCAGCGACAGATTCGTTGAAGATCATGGGCGAAGCAGCCTTGGCTGCCGCCAAACTGGTGAGTACTGAAGTGAAGACCTATTCGTTCTCCGCGGCACCGGAAGAGACCATCAGGAAACTGAACACACCGTTTCGTTCTGTCTTCCCCCTATACCAAAATAGTCCGGCACTGCAGGCCGATTTCTTTATCAGGGAATCCTTCAGGCCGGAATCCCTGTCGGAGCTAAAAGAAGTGCAGGACAACATGGTAGTCCTCAACCTCTCGAAGATGCCCGTGACGGACAATGGACTCGTCGTGATCGGGACTTTTGCGAACCTGGAGAAACTGAACCTGAATTTTTCTGCTGTCACCGGTTCAGGATTATCATCGTTGGCAGCATTAAGAAATTTATCATCCCTTTCGTTGGCGGGCACATCGGTTGGACCGGAAAATCTTACCGCCCTTCTGGGCAACCCGGCCTTGCGGGAGCTGTTTGTCTGGAACACGAAGGTCACCGAAGAGGACCGGAAGCGATTGGTTACTCAATATCCTAAAGTCAATATCGTTACCAGCCAATTCGCCGACCAGAGTGTGCTGCGGCTGGGCAAACCACAGGTGATGGTGGACGGCATCGTGAAGAGCGGAGAACCGGTTTCTTTAAAGCACTCGATGCCCGGCGTGCAGATCCGCTACACGATTGATGGCAGCAGTCCCGACAGTGTGCAGTCTATGTTGTATGACAAGCCTCTGCAATTCACTACCACCACGCGTGTGAAAGCCGTTGCCTGTAAAACAGGCTGGTATTGTAGTCCCGTGTATGAAGTCATTTGTTTTGTGGAAGGAATGAAACCCTCACGTACTGAACTGCTGAGCAGTCCCGACAAGCAATATCCCGGCGAAGGAGCCGCAAGCCTCACTGACGGACGCAAGGGATTTGTGGATGTGTTCAAAGAACCCTCCTGGCTTGGCTTCCAGGAGAATCCCTTCATCGCGGGTTTCACATTCGGCGCGGATGCTCCTCCCGTCAACACCATCGTGATCAGCTACGGTAAGAACGTCGGTTCCTCCATCTTCCCACCCGAACAAGTGGAGGTCTATGCCGGTAAGACCAAAGCCGACGCGCGCCTGGTCAGGACCATCAGCATGGACCAGCCTGTCACCTACGATCCGCAATCCATCGAAGCATTGACGATACCGTTACCCACATCGAAATATGGCTACATTCAGCTTGTGGCCAAGCCTGTGAAGAAGATTCCGAAATGGCATAGTAATAAGGATAAGAAGGGGTGGGTGTTTGTGGATGAAGTATTCTTTTATTGACCAATTGTCGAATTACCGAATTGATTAATTACCGAATTAAATCCCCATGAAACGAAGAGAATTCATCAAGCGCACAAGCCTTGTAGCAGGCACATCACTATTAACACTTCAAGCCATGTCTAAAGGAGAAGAAATATTCGGTCAGAACGAGAAGCGTTACCGCCTTGACAAGAACTGGGTCAAAGCCGATATATCCGGTTTGCCGGTCAACGACTGCCACGAAATGGTTCAGGACGGCAGCGGACGCATCATCCTGCTGACGAATGAGACGAAAAACAACGTCATCTTCTTTGATCGCAAGGGCAAAGTCCTCACCACCTGGGGCCACGACTTCCCCGGCGCACACGGACTCAGCCTCATTGGCTCCGGTAAGGACCAGCTGCTGTTCATCACCGACACCGAGAAACATCAGTTTTACAAAGCCACCCTCGAAGGCAAGATTCTTGCCACCTGGGACTTTCCCGTGGACTCCGGCAAGTACACCGAAGCAAAGAAGTTTGTGCCGACCGAAACGGCCATTACCAAAAGCGGAGAAGTATACGTAGCCGACGGATACGGATCCCAGTACATCATCCACTACGATGCACAGGGCAAGATCAAGAACATCTTTGGCGGTCGCGGCGATGCTGAATCCAACCTCGACAATGCCCACGGCATCACCATTGACTACCGCACCAGTCCCGAGACGCTGATGATCACGGACCGCACACGCACGTGCTTCAAACGGTATACCATGGCGGGGCAGTTCATCGAGACGATTGCGTTGCCGGGAGCCTGTGTTTGCAGGCCGGTGATCAAGGGTGATTACTTGTACGCGGCTGTGTTGCGTTCACCGGATCTCGGTAAAGAGAACAGCGGGTTTGTGATCATCCTGAACAAGCAGAATAAAGTGATCTCCGTGATTGGAGGTACGGAAGCGAAATATGAAAATGGAAAATTGAATCCCCTCAGTCAGACCGTGCCTTTGTTTAAACATCCCCACGACGTCATGGTCGATGATGAGAACAACCTCTACGTCTGCCAGTGGGCTTCGGGAAAAGTCTATCCGTACAAATTACTCGCTGTTTAAACTTTTATTCTTATGAAAAGAGCCGCCGTCGTCGTCTTGATGCTCGCGCTGTGCAGCGCCGCATTCGCACAACAGAAAATGGCCGTCTTCAACGTGAAGGACTACGGCGCGACGGGTAAGAAGATGCCCAGCGCCCAGGCCGCCATCCAGAAAGCCGTGGATGCCTGCGCGGCGGCAGGAGGCGGGATGGTCTACCTTCCCCCCGGCGAGTATTCCTCCGGCACCATCATCCTGAAGAGCCACGTGCGGTTCCACATTGAAGCCGGCGCCACGCTGTTTTCCATCAAGGACAAGGCTGCGTTCACCAGGGAAGCGCTGTTCTTCGCCGACGGCGCTGAAAACATTTCCATTGAAGGCAAAGGCCTGGTCGACGGTCAGGGACGCTACGAGTGGCATGAGAACAACATTGAAGACGATTTCATCCGGCCCAACCTGAATGAGATGGTGGCGCTGGGTAAACCACTCTTGCGTTCTTTTCCCAAGACCGACCAGTTCGGGAAGCTCGTGCTCCTGCTGCGCTGCAAGGATGTGAAGATCCTTGACCTCTCCTTCATCGATTCACCCTCGTGGACCATTCATCCCTATGCCTGCGAGCGGCTGGTGATCGACCGGGTGTACATCCGCTCCAGTCTGAAGGACGGCGTGTGGGCCGACGGCATCGACCCCGACGGCTGCAAGGACGTGCGCATCAGCAACTGTACTATTGAGACCGGCGACGATGCCATCGTCTTCTATTCCATGAACTGGTTCGGACCCGCGCTGCCGTGCGAGAACATCACCGTGACCAACTGCCGGCTGACGTCCAGCTCCAGCGCCATCAAGTTCTGCGACGGCAACATGAATGCCATCCGCAACGTGACCATCGACAACTGTGTGATCCGTGGCGCTAACCGCGGTATCGCTTTCATGAATTTTGACGGCGGCGTGGTGAGCGACATTGTACTCTCCAACCTCACCGTGGAGTGCGTGCGCAACGACTGGTTCTGGTGGGGCGACGGTGACCCCCTGCATTTCAACATCAAGCGCCGGAGCGAGGTACACAAGAGCATCAAGCCCGAAGACGACAAGAACCCTGCAGGCAAGATCCGGCGCGTGCTCATCACCAATGTGGTCGCCCGCGGTTACGGCAGCAGCATCTGCAACGGCCATCCCGACAATTGGCTGGAGGATATTACGCTGAACAATGTAAAGCTCACGTTGGCCCACGATCCCAACGCCCCGTACGACAAGGCCAGGAATATTCTGGAGTTCAGGCAGGTGCGCAACCTGAAGCTGAAGGACGTTGAACTCACCTGGGAGCAGCCTGGTTATGACAAGTGGCAGAGCGCCCTGGTGCTGAATGAGGTTGACGGACTGCAGGTGGATGGTTTCTTTGGCAAGGCCGGGCAGGCAAAGTCTCCTGTGATCCTGCTGGACCAGGTAGATCACGTGGTGATCCGGAACTCATCGGCATTACCGGGCACCGAGACATTCCTTCGTGTGACCGGTGCCGGTTCGAAAGGCATTCTGCTTCAGGGCAACGATTTCCGTTCGGCCCGGAACCCATTTGTGTATGACGCGGGATTAATCGGAGCGCAGATCAGGAGTGAGGGCAATGTGATGGCGAAGCCGTAGTGACGGATGGGAGAAAACCCTTTCGGGAGAATATTTTTGTAATGAGGAGAGGGACCCCTACCCAATCGTTACTTCCGTACGTACTTCCAGTTCCGGACCTGGCCATACCAGTGAGGGCGAGGGAAATATTTTTTTGTACTCCCATTTGGCAATGGTATCAATTCATTATATTCAAAGCAGGCCTTTGCCAGCGCTCCCCGGACCCAGGGGAGATCTCCAAAAAGCGGGCAAAGGCTACAAATTGAGCGAAAGAAAAGCGATGATTGAGCGAAGGTTGAGCGAAGGATGAGCGAAAGTTGACTGGACCGAGCCCGAACAGTATCCGAACCGCTACTATAGCGCCAGGCCATAAACCGACAACCCATCAGCCATGGCACCCATCAGAAAATCAGGAAGCAAAGTGGTGGCTGGATTTTTGGATTGCGATCCATTGTGGTCCCGTGTGGATACCTGTTTTCAGCCCCGTGTGCACCTTTGCTTAAGCATCGGGGCCAGTGAGGCCCGCGATGCGAAACAAAGCCAGGAGTGAAGCAAATGTGGCAGCGAAGCCGTGAGGTGGGGGGTAGGAGTTTGACCCAACACAAAATGAATATATCAGCAATACGTATATTCACTATAATATATCAGCAATACGCATATCCTCTATAGGATATCAGCAATGCTGATATATAATTGTTAGCGGTCAGCTTAAAAGACGACACCAATGAACATTGACAGATACAAAATATTAATTTCAAACTTGCCTGTAAGACAACAATGTTTTACTACAAAACGGACGACTTGGCTCAAAGCTGAAAACGAAATTAGTTGGCTAAAACAACTTAATGACAACTTATTTGGCGACAAATCAACCTTAACAATTAGCCGACAAGATGTATTTGAAACGAAAGAGCCGAGAGAAGTAATTATCAAGACAATTTATTGGGGATATACAGCAGGAATGCGGGGAAATCACTTTGTGAATATACTCAAACACATTGACAAAATTGAAAATGCTCTATTGACTTTAAAACAAAAATCAACCCCGACAGACAATGACTTTCACGAATTATCTGCAACTTTTAAAAATATAACAGGACTTGGACTTTCAACTTACAGCAAACTGCTTTACTTTTTCAAAATATCGTTTAATGACAATCCTTGTTTAATTCTTGACCAGCGCCTTATTGACGTTTTTGCGAGCAAAGCGTATTCTAACTTTCAGCAGTTAAGTAATATTCGTTATAACAACGCTGAAAAAAAGTATCTTGACTTCTTAGAACTTGCAAGACAAGTTGCGAATAACGTAGAAACAGAAGGAGAAAATATTGAACTGTTTCTTTTTACTTTCGGCAACAACTTAAAAACAACAAATATGACTGAAACAAAAATTTCAAATATGTGGAATGGATACTGTCCTGAAAGTTTGCTCAAAGACAAAACTGTTCGTATGCGATTAAATCAACACGACCTTTTTGAGAGCGAAGAAACAGGATTACAAATCTGTATTATTCCCGGAGTTCAAGCAGTAATTTTAAATTTTAGGGGTAAAGGAAAATTTAGAGAAACCCAAACATTTGGTGACGAAGTTGAAAACGGAGAAATTTTAAGCCC
>JAYTVB010000020.1:0-295001 GCA_043744235.1 Cyclobacteriaceae bacterium
GTGGTCAGCGATACCCTCAGGCCGGAAATAGCCATTCAGTACATGAAGAAGAAATGGCTGGCTGATCTGCCTGATAAACCGGTATGGATGGACGGTTCATGCCTGTCGCGGTATAATTTGCTCACGCCGCGTTTGATTGTAGCCTTGTGGGACCGAATCTATGACCTCGTGCCGCGCGACCGGCTGTTCAGCCTGCTGGCGGTAGGCGGTGAAAGCGGCACCATCAGGGAATATTACAAGGCGGACCGGCGTTTTATCATTGGTAAAACAGGCTCTTTGGCCAATAATCACTCCCTGAGCGGCTACCTGGTTACCAAAAGGGGAAGAACCCTCATCTTTAGCTGGATGAATAATAACTTTACCACACCGGCCAGGGATGTCCGGCTTCGAATGGAGACTGTTTTGAAGAACGTATATGAGAATTATTAGTCAAATAATATTGTGCTGCGGGCTGGCCGCCAACCTGAACGCCCAAACCAGGGAGAGGGACATGCTGGATGTCAAGATCGGGCAGATGCTGCTGATCGGTTTTCCGAAAGGCGAAGTTGATCCGCTTGTGCTGGAGGAAATCAAAGCAGGCAAGGTGGGGTCCATCATTCTGTTTGAAAAGAATATTCCAAAAAGCACGTCGACTTACTTCGCGTTGAAGAAGATGATCTGGACTTACCAGAAAGCAGCACCCATTCCGTTGATGGTGGCGATCGACCAGGAGGGAGGAAAAGTAAACAGGCTGAAGGACAAGTATGGATTTACGCGCTCCATCACGGCTCAGGAGATGGGAAAGGCGACCAACTTCGACTCTGTGCGGTTCTATGCTGAAGCAACCGCTTCCACGCTGGCAGGCTTGGGCATCAACGTGAATTTTGCGCCGGTGGTCGACGTGGCCGTCAACCCGGAGAATACCGTCATTGTGAAAGTAGGCCGTTCATTTTCTCCCAACCCCGATACCGTTGCACTCTTTGCGGAGGAGTTTGTCAAGATGCACCGCCGCTACGGAGTGACAACCGTGCTCAAGCATTTTCCTGGTCACGGAAGTTCTATGGCTGACACGCATGTGGGCGTTGCCGATGTGACCAAAACATGGACTCCCTCCGAGTTGATACCTTACAAGAAGATGCTGGGTTCCGGCTCGGTTGATGCCATCATGAGTGCGCACATTGTAAATTTCCAACTGGACCCGAAGGGATATCCCGGCACTATTTCATCGCGTATGATTGACAGCCTGTTGCGAAAGGAAATGCATTTCAATGGCGTGGTGTTTTCAGATGACATGCAGATGCAGGCCATCGCGAAGGAGTACGGACTGGAGGAAGCCATCAAACTGGCGATTAATGCAGGCATTGATGTGTTGTGTTTCTCCAATAACATCCAGGGTAGCGAGGTGCGCACAGTGGATAAGGTCCATGGCATCATCCGGTCCCTGGTGGAGAGCGGGCAGATCAGGCCCGAGCGGATAGATGAAGCATTCAACCGGGTAATGAAACTCAAGTCGCACATAGGGTTCCCTGCTGAGGAGTATTTGCGGAAGGAACTGAATGATACACGCGAAGAGCTGGCCAAGTTGAAGGACCCAACGATCGACAATGCGGTTATTGTGAAGCCGGTTGAGGTACCGCCGGCTCCGCAGGAGGAGCCCTCAAAAAAGAAGAAAAAGAAAAAATAAATTGTTATGAGCGAAAATAAGAAACCGTTCAGCCCGTGGATACCCACTGTCATACTCGGTGTGGTAACCATTATGTTTTCCTTTTACGCAGTTCAGGAGCAATCGGAGGCGATCGAGGAAGCGAAGAAAATTGAGCAACTTGAAAAGGAAGTGCGCACCCTGAAGCGCGAGGCAGAGGATCAAATAAAAATTACTAACCAGGCTCTTAAGGAGGCTGAACGCGTTTGGCAGGAGTGCGAGGCGGCGAGATTGGAAGCAGAAAAGAAGCAGGGCAAGCGGAAATGAGCATCGAAGAGGAATTCGAAGCATACAAGCGAGCAAAACCATGATTCTTGAGCCATGATTACAGAAGCAGAATTTGAACAGTATAAGGAAGATACGAAGCGGAAAAGCCTCAAACGCGGCCGTATGACGGCAACAGTGTTCGGCGTACTGGCCACGACTGCCCTGATCGCATTGGTCTATGCTTTCTTCCAGAATGCCGCGGCGGAGAGAGCAAAATTGTATACTGAAAGGGCCTATATAGAATTAGCGGAAAAGGTCAAGCGGGCTGAGCAACACGAGTTGGAACTTATGGTGGAGATTCAGGGGCTTGAAGCCCGGGTGCGTGATTTGACGGACCAACTGAACAACAACGCGAAAAAGCCGTCCAGAACAAAATAGAATGAAGGTCGAGACATACCGAATTATCCCGGCCACAGGTTCAGAAGTTCCGATACTGCTGAGTGTTCCCCATTGCGGAACGAGTTTCCCCGGTGAACTGGCAAGCCAGTTCAAGCCAGATTTGATGCAAACGCCGGATGATACAGATTGGTTTGTCGACCAACTTTACAACTTCGCCGCAGAGATGGGGATTACCATGATCGCCGCCGTCAATAGCCGCTGGGTGATCGACCTCAACCGCAACCCGGAGAGCAAACCACTTTATACCGATGGGAGAATCATCACGGCCTTATGTCCGACAACCACTTTCACTGGTCAGCCCATCTACCGTGATGAACGAAAAGAAGTAGCGGTGGAAGAAGTTAAGCGCAGAACGGAATTGTATTTCAATCCCTATCATCAGAAGATTCAGGAATTGCTGGATGATCTGAAGGTGAAATTCGGAAAGGTGCTGCTGTGGGATTGTCACTCGATCCGCCGGCAGGTCCCCACCATACACAAAGAAGAATTCCCTGACCTGATCCTGGGCGACGCCGATGGCACTTCCGCTTCTCCGGGCCTGATTGAGAGCGTGCTCAGCGTCCTTGACCACAGCACTTATTCCGTGAGCCACAACCACCCCTTCAAGGGCGGTTACATTACGCGGCATTTCGGCCGACCTGCGGAAAACCAGCATGCCCTGCAGCTCGAAATGACCAAGGTGAATTACATGAATGACAGGGAGCAGGAGTATGACAAGGTCCGCGCTGAGGCAATGAGGACCCTGCTCAAAAGGAATTTTGAAAAACTGATCGATCAACTTTAATGCAGGATCAATCTTTGCGATACTTCCGCTTCAATGCCATGCTTCAGCAGGAGGACTGGTTGGCCCCTGCTTATGTTGGCGTGAATCAGTCAGGCACTATTCAATACTTGTCAAGCCAGCCGCCGCCGGAAGGGTCGGCCATTGAAGCAATTACCGGATATGCCTTGCCTGGTTTTCAGAATGCACATTCACATGCGTTTCAATATGCCATGGCGGGCCTGGCGGAAAATCACCCCAGCGCCATTGACGATGACTTCTGGACCTGGCGTGAGGAAATGTACAAACTGGCGCTGCTCGTGAACCCGGAACAGGCGGAGGCAATTGCCGCCATGCTCTATACGGAAATGCTCAGGCATGGCTACACCCACGTGGCTGAATTTCATTACCTCCATCATGATTCTGATGGAAGGCCTTACGCGAACCTGGCGGAAATGGGACAGCGCATGGTGGCGGCCGCCAGGACGGCAGGCATAAAAATTACGCTGGCTCCGGTGTTTTACCAGAAGGGCGGCTTCGGATTGGAGCCGCAGCCACGGCAGAAAAGATTTATTTCCAGGACCATCGAGGACTACTTCAGGTTGCTCGAAGCTTCAACAGCAGCCGTTGGACAATACGATGGCGCCCGCCTGGGATTCAGCGTTCACTCCCTGCGTGCAGTGGACTTTCGTGATATTGTTAAAACGTATGAACAGGGGCCGAAGGATATACCTTTTCATATTCACGTCGCGGAACAGCGACGGGAAGTAACAGACTGCCTGGCCTTCTGCGGTAAAAGGCCAATGCAATGGATGCTCGAAAACCTGCCCGTTAATGAGCGCTTCCACCTGATTCACTCAACTCACCTCGATGATAAAGAACTCGCTGGCGTCGCAGCGTCAAAAGCGAATGTCGTACTGTGTCCTTCAACAGAGGGCAACCTCGGCGATGGTTTTTTCAGGATGAAGGAATATTATGAGGCGGGTGGACGTTGGTCCATCGGCACCGACAGCCACATCGGACTGAATCCGCTGGAGGAGTTCAGAATGATCGATTACCGTCAGCGGCTGATCACCAACAAGCGAAATACTTTCATCGCGGACGCCGGAAAGTACCTGGTCAACTGCGCAGTCATTTCAGGAAGAAGAGCAATGGGCGCCACATCCGGGGATCACTTTGTGCCGGGCGGTTCCCTCGATGCCGTAGTGATCGATGCCAATTCACCTCTCATTGCCTCCTCATCACTGAAGAACGTGCTTGCATCAATCGTGTTTAGCGGGGATGCGCACATCAACCTTGGTACCATGGTCAATGGAAAGTGGGTGGTGAAACAGCAACAGCACCAGGGTCTGCAAAAAATCAGGCATGAATTTGTGAAAGCCATGGCAGGCCTCAACAACCGCTGACCACTACCTAACCTCATTCGACCGGGCATACAATTATCATTGGGGAAATTTCTCCTTTTGGGTAAATTGGAAGACTTAACAATTTACCATCATGAAAAAATTTGCCATACTTCTTCTCACGATACTGTGTCTTCCCCTGGCAGACTTTGCTCAGAAAGCAAAGCCGAAGACAGAACCAGCATCCGCACCCAAATTTGACGCCGCGAAATTCAAATCGCTTAAGTGGCGCAACATCGGACCTTTCCGTGGCGGCCGGGCGAACGCCATATCGGGCGTGGTCGGCAATGACAACGTCTATTTTGTAGGATACACCGGCGGCGGCGTGGCCAAAACCGAAGATGCAGGCCTCAACTGGAAGAATATTTCTGACGGATTCTTCAAAGTGGGATCCATCGGTGAGATCGCAGTGAGCGAATCCGATCCTAACGTCATCTATGTCGGAACCGGTGAACATGCTGTGCGGGGCGTTATGACCTCCTTTGGTGACGGCATTTATAAATCGACCGACGGCGGAAAGACCTGGAAGAATATCGGCCTGGAAAAATCAAGGCATATTTCTGACATCGCCATCCATCCGGCCAATCCTGATGTGGTACTGGTGGCTGCACAGGGTCCGGTGCATGGACCGGGCGGTGAGCGCGGCGTGTACAAATCAATGGATGGCGGCGCTACCTGGAAAAGGACTTTGTTTGTGGATGACAACACAGGCGTATCATCGCTGAGCATGGACATGACCAACCCGCGCATGGTGTATGTCGCTACCTGGCAACATAGGCGCTATCCATGGAAGGTAGAGAGCGGCGGCCCCGGCTGCGCCATCTGGAAGTCAACCGATGGAGGAGAAACATGGAATAAGATCATTGAAGGCCTTCCCAAAGAGATGGGCAAGATTGGTGTATCAGTTTCGCGAGCCAATCCAAACCGCGTTTACGCGATCATTGAAGCTGAGAAATCCAAAGCCGGTTTATACCGCTCCGATGACGGCGGGAAGAAATGGAACCTGATGACCAATGACCAGACGATCACAGCAAGGTCCTGGTATTACATGGAGGTATTTGCAGATCCGCTCAATGCCGATGTGGTGTACGTACTCAACGCGCCAGTTATGCGCTCATTTGATGGCGGCAAGACGTTCCAGAATGTGCAGGTGGGCCACGGCGACACCCACGACCTGTGGATCAGCCCAAAAGACAGCAAAAACATGGCACTCGCTGACGACGGCGGCGGTGAAATCACCTTCAACACCGGCAAATCATGGTCTTCCATCGGCAACCAGGCAACCGCACAGTTTTACCGGGTGAATGTCGACAACCGTTTCCCTTTCTGGGTGTATGGCGGTCAGCAGGACAATTCATCGGTCATGATTCAAAGTCGTACGAATGGCGCGGGCATTACCGACAAGGACTGGATGAACGGCCCGGGCTGCGAGAGCGCCTACATCGCCTTTGACAATCCCGATGATCCCAAGTTTTTCTATGGCGGATGTTACCAGGGCCAGGTCGAGGCACTGGATGTAATGACCAGTGAAAGTAAGGACATCATGGAATACCCGGCGACCTACCTCGGATGGGATCCAAAGAAAATGAAGTATCGCTTCAACTGGAATGCGCCATTGATTAATTCGCCTCATGACTACAAAGTCCTTTACCACGGCGGAAATGTTTTGTTTAAATCCACCAACGGCGGTATGAGCTGGCAGGTGATCAGCCCTGACCTTACCCGCAATGACACCACGAAACAGGGCACCAGCGGGGGGCCCATCACCAATGAAGGGGCCGGCGGAGAGAACTACAACACGATATATTACGTGATTGAATCGGCCCAGGAACAGGGCGTAATCTATACGGGCAGTGACTGCGGCCTCGTGCACATAACGAAAGATGGAGGCAAGAACTGGCAGAACATCACACCGGCCGGATTGCCAGAGTGCCTCATTCACTCTATTGAAGTCTCGCCGCACGATAAGGGAACAGTTTACATTTCAGCCTCGCGCTACAAGTTCAATGACTTCTCCAACATGACATACAAATCCACGGACTACGGCAAGACCTGGATAAAAATTGGTAGTGGCATCGAGGCGGATGATTTTATCAAAGTAATCAGGGAAGACAAAAAGGTGAAGGATCTCCTGTATGCCGGAGCAGAAAGGGGATTCTACACTTCGTTCAACGGCGGTGCAACCTGGAACAAGTTTCAACTCAATCTTCCGGTCGTTCCTGTCACAGACCTGATCATCAAAGGCAGTGACCTGGTTGCGGCAACAGCCGGGCGCGCATTCTGGATTTTGGATGACCTGGGGGCCATCCAGCAATCCAGGGGTGAATTTGGAATAGCCACCGTTAAGCTCTATCAGCCCAAGCCTACCTACAGGGTAAGCGGACCTCCGGCATTCCTCGTTGCCATGGGAATTGAAATTCCGGGCATCGGGCAAAATCCTTCGGAAGGCGTGGTTTTTGATTATTACCTGAAAGAGAAGGCCGATACGAACAAGGTTTCATTCGAGGTCATGGATTTGAACGGCAAGTCCATCCGGAAATATTCCAGCAAGAAGGATGAGAGCATCAAGACCTATCCGGGCGGACCTCCCGCACCGGTGGTGATTCCTTCAGAAGCAGGGTTGAATCGCTTTGCGTGGGATTTCCGTGGAGAGAACCTCACCGATGTTCCCGGTGTCTACATCTACGGGAATTACAGGGGCCATCGCGTTGCCCCGGGAAAATACAGGGCGAGAATTACCTGCAAGGGAGAATCTTCTGAAACGGAATTTGAAGTGTTGGCCGATCCTAACCTGAAAGTGACCGCCGCTGACTGGACTGCGCAGCAGGAAGTGCTTAACCAGGCCGAGGGGAACCTCGAGGAACTGAACAAATCAATCAACAACATGCGCAAGGTGAAGAAGCAGATCGAGACCTACAACGATGTGATGAAGACCAACATGGAAGTGAAAGACATTGTCGAACAGGGCAAGGAACTTCTCAAGAAAATCGACAAGTGGGAGTCCAACCTGATTGAAACCCGGTCGAAGAATTTTCAGGATGTCATCAACTTCCCTAATAAACTGAATTCGGAATTCTTTCAGATCCGAACCACCGTGGATGTGCACGACCCGCGTGTGACGCAGGGTGTCCGCGACCGCTTCCGCGATATCCAGGCGGATTGGCAGAAGTACAAGCAGCAGATGAACGAGATTGTTCAAAAGGACATCGGTAACTACAACAAGCAGTTCAAGGACAGAAACCTGCCGGCCCTGATGACTGAAACCAAGGATTTAGTAATTAATAATTAACGCAGATTATCCCTGGTGCCTTTGTGACTTCGTGGCAAATTGAAAGGCCACCAAAGCACAAGGGCACCAGGTGTTTTATGGAAACGGAGCAATTGTAAATAAGGAAATTATGAGAAATGCATTTATCATTATTCTTTGTGGAGTCGTCTTCATGACCTACGGCCAGAAAGCCAAAGTCGAGACTGTCAGAACCACTTCTGTCGATCAATACAAGGGCCTCAAGTGGCGGAACATCGGTCCTTTCCGCGGTGGGCGGAGCAACACCATCGCTGGTGTCATCCAGGATGACAATGTATACTACACCGGTTATACCGGCGGGGGCGTGTGGAAAACTGAAGATGCGGGCTACAGCTGGAAGAATGTTTCTGATGGATTCTTTACGGTAGGCTCTATCGGGGACATTGCCGTGAGTGAATCTGATCCCAACACCATTTATGTGGGTACGGGCGAACATGCCGTTCGCGGTGTTATGACTTCTTATGGCGATGGTGTTTACAAATCCACTGATGCAGGCAAGACATGGAAGAACGTTGGACTTGAAAAGACCAGGCACATCGCCGATGTGGTCATTGATCCCAGGAACCCGGATATTGTTTTCATTGGCGCACAGGGACCCGTTCATGGACCCAGCCCGGAGCGCGGTGTTTATAAGTCAGGCGACGGGGGCGCTACGTGGAAAAAAACATTGTACGTGGATGAGAACACGGGGGTGTCCAGCCTGAGTATGGACATGACCAACCCCAGAATCCTGTATGCAGCAACCTGGAAACACAGGCGCCTGCCATGGAAGGTGGAAAGCGGCCCCGGATCTGCCGTGTGGAAATCTACAGACAGCGGTGAGACCTGGACGAAAATAGTAGAAGGCCTCCCCAAGGAGATGGGCAAGATTGGGATTTCTGTTTCGCGTGCTAATCCCAACCGGGTGTATGCGCTTCTGGAGGCTGCGGCACCGAAGAATGGATTGTACCGTTCGGATGACGGCGGAAAGAAATGGACCCAAATTTCAAATGAATATGTGATTACCACACGCCCCTGGTATTACATGGAAGTATTTGCTGATCCCACCAATGCTGACATTGTCTATGCGCTCAATGCCCCGATTCTCCGCTCCATTGACGGCGGAAAGACCTGGGAGGATTTGAAGGACGTACATGGCGATTGCCACGATCTGTGGATCAATCCGACCAACAACAGGAATGTAGCGCTTGCCCAGGATGGCGGCGGCTGTGTCTCTTTTACTTATGGAAAGAACTGGTCTTCACTCAACAACCAGCCTACGGCTCAGTTCTATCGCGTTAACGCGGACAACCGGTTGCCTTATTGGGTATACGGAGGCCAGCAAGACAACCTTTCAGTGGCGATTCCGAGCCGCACCAATAATTATGGCATCACGGTCCGCGACTGGTTCAACGGTCCGGGCTGTGAGAGTGCGGCCATTGCTTTTGACGATCCTAATAATCCCGGCTTCCTGTACGGCAGTTGCTACCAGGGTCAGGTCAGTCTCATGAATCTCAATACCATGGAGATGAAAGACATCATGGAGTACCCCGCTGCCAATGAAGGCGTGACTCCCAAGAAGATGAAATACCGTTTCAACTGGAATGCGCCATTGATCAATTCACCCCATGATTCAAAAACCATGTATCATGCTGCCAATGTTCTTTTCAAGACAACCAATGGCGGAATGAACTGGACGATCATCAGCCCGGACCTGACAAGGAATGATTCGACGAAACAGGATCTCAGCGGAGGCCCGATCACCAATGAAGGCGCTGGTGGAGAGAACTACAACACGATATATTATGTCGCTGAGTCTCCGCTGGAGAAGAATGTGATCTACACGGGCAGTGATTGCGGCCTGGTGCACATCACCAGGGACGGCGGCAAGAACTGGACGAACATCACGCCCTCCGGTCTGCCCGAAGCCATGATTCATTCCATCGAGGTTTCGCCCCATGACAAAGCGACGGTTTATATTTCTGCGTCACGGTACAAGTTCAATGACTACTCGAACATGACGTACAAGTCTTCTGATTACGGAAAGACCTGGGCCAAAATCGGAAACGGTATTCAGTCTGACGATTTTATAAAAGTGATCCGCGAAGACGTGAAAGTGAAGGACCTGCTTTATGCGGGTGCGGAGAGGGGATTTTATGTTTCGTTCAACGGAGGCGCGTCGTTTTCAAAACTACAGTTGAATTTCCCGGTCGTGCCCATCACGGATCTGATCATCCGCAGCAATGACCTGGTAGCGTCAACGGCTGGCCGTTCTTTTTGGATTTTGGATGACCTGTCAGCCATTCAGCAAACCAAAGGCGAGTTTGGAAACGCCCGGGTCAGGTTGTACCAGCCTAAGCCAACGCACCGCATTCTTGGCGCGCCGCCATTCTTTCTGATCACCGATCCGGCCTACGGTCAGAATCCCGCTGAGGGAGTAACGCTTGACTATTATTTGAAGGATAAGGCCGACACCGCAAAACTTACATTGGAAATCCTCAATGCCGGCGGTACGGTCTTGAGAAAGTACACCAACAGGAAAGATGAGGGCTATAAGCCGTATCCCGGCGGACCTTCCGAGCAGCCGCGTCTCCCTTTTGAAGCCGGTATCAATCGCTTCACATGGGATTTGCGCACCGAGAGCCTGCCCGACATCCCCGGCGTATTTGTTTTCAATGCCGACTATCGCGGCCACCGTGTTGCCCCGGGCAAGTACCGGGCACGCATGACCTGGCAGGGTGAAATGACGGAAACAGAATTTGATTTGCTTGATGATCCGAAAGTAGCCGCGACTGCTGCTGACTGGAACAGCCAGCAGCAGTTTATGCAGAAGGCGGAAGGCGTCATCATTGAAACACATGGCTCCATCAACAAACTCCGTACGGTGCGCAAGCAGGTTGAAACCCTGAATGAGGCGATGAAGGCTAATGACCAGCGGAAGGATTTGGTGAAAGCGGGACAGGACCTGATCAAGAAGCTCGAAAAATGGGAATCAAATGTGACGGAAACACGGGCCAAAGGTTTCCAGGACGCGCTGAATTGGCCGGGCAAATTCAATTCACAGTTGTTCAAGATTCGCGGCGGCGCGGACAATCATGATCCGAAGCTGCCCGCGAGCTATTCCGAACGGCTGGGCGACCTGCAAGGGGAGTGGTCCAGGCACAAAATGTCTATGAATGAACTCATCAACAAGGACATCAGTAACTACAACCGCATGTTCAAGGACAAGAATGTGCCGGCGCTATTGACGGAGAGCAAAGACGTGATCATTAATAACTGATACGCAAGGGAGCCTGGCATCAGGCAGCCACCTGGCTGCTGTCATAGAACGGAGGCGTTGGGCACTTTGGAAGTGTATGACGCCTCCGTCTGCATAAAAGACATTTCAGTTGGGCATTATTTTTTGTAAATCTGCTTTACAAATATCCTATCCACATGAGAAAACTTCATCTGCTGATTATCATGGCGCTGTCTTGTTTGACAGTTGCCGCCCAAAAGAAGACAACACCGGCTCAGGCAACGATCGCCTACGATCAATCGCTGTACAGCGGAGTCCGTTGGCGCGAACTCGGCCCTTTCCGCGGAGGCCGGTCATCAACCGTCACAGGCGTCGTTGGCAATCCCAATGTCTATTACTTTGGCGGCGTGGGCGGCGGGGTTTGGAAATCTGTTGATGCAGGCCAGACCTGGAACAACCTCACGGACAACTATTTTGGCGGAACAGTCGGCGCGGTCGCGGTTTCCGAAAGTGATCCGAACGTGATTTATGTGGGGGAGGGCGAACAGACCCTGCGCAGCAATGTGTCGTCCGGCTGGGGTGTGTGGAAGTCAACAGATGCAGGCCAGTCGTGGAAGCACATTGGGCTGACCGATTCAAAGCACATCTCCAGGATTCGCATCCATCCGAAAAACCCCGATATCGTATATGTCGCTGCCATAGGGAATTTGTGGAAGCCCAATGAAATGCGCGGGGTATTCCGCAGCATGGATGGCGGAATGACCTGGAAGAAGATATTGTATGTCAATGAGACTGCCGGTGCGGGTGACCTGGTATTTGATCCCAACAACCCGAGAATCCTTTATGCCGGCACCTGGAACATGAAGCGCAACGGCTACCGCATGGACAGTGGCGGGCCTGATTCTAAACTCTGGAAGAGCACAGACGGTGGCGATACCTGGGAGAATCTCTCTGACAAGCCGGGCATGCCGAAAGGCATCAACGGCATCATCGGCGTGACGGTTTCACCCAAAAATTCGAACCGTGTTTGGGCGATTATCGAAAATCTTGAAGGCGGCGTATTCCGGTCAGATGATGCAGGGAAAACCTGGGCAAGGGTCAATCAGGACCGTGGCCTGTTGCAACGCGCGTGGTATTATTGCCGCATCTATGCGGATACCCAGAATGAAGACAAGGTCTGGGTGATGAACGTGAGTTATGGTGTTTCAAAAGATGGAGGGAAAACTTTTGAATTGAAGAATGCTCCTCATGGCGACCATCATGATTTATGGATCGACCCCACCAACAACCTTCGAATGATCATTGCCGACGACGGTGGCGCACAAGTATCGAATGACGGCGGAGAAAACTGGTCGACGTATCACAACCAGCCAACCGCACAATTTTACCGGGTGACAACCGACAATCAGTTTCCCTATAGAATATACGGCGCTCAGCAGGATAACACCAGCGTTCGAATCCCTCATCGCACGAACGGCAGTTCCGTAACGGAGAAGGACTGGGATGCCTTGTCCATCGGCGAAAGCGCCCACCTGGCGCCCGATCCGCTGAATTCGGATATCATTTACGGCAGTGACTACAAAGGCTACATGAGCATGCAAAACCTGGCAACAGGTCAGGAGCGCAGCACCAACGTATGGCCGGATCTGCCGGCCGGCTCAGGCGTGGACGTAATGAAATACCGTTTCAACTGGAACTACCCAATTGGTTTCAGTCCTCATGATCCAAAGAAATTGTATGCCGGCTCCAACCACCTGCATGTTACCTACAACGGCGGTGAAAGCTGGGAGGAAATCAGTCCTGACCTGACGCGCAATGAGCCAGAGACCATCAAGTCATCGGGCGGACCGATTACCCAGGACAATACGGGTGCGGAATATTATGCCAATCTCTTTGTCATCATGGAGTCGCCCTACACCAAAGACGAAATCTGGGTGGGATCAGATGATGGACTGCTGCACATGACAACGGACGCCGGAAAAAACTGGAAGAACATCACACCTCCCATGTCGCCGAAATACAACATGATGAATGCGATTGATGTAAATCCTTTTGTTAAAGGCGGTGCGTACGTTGCTGCAACATCCTATAAATTCGGCGACAATACGCCTTACATCTACAAGACACTGGATTATGGCAAAACCTGGACGGTCATCACTGCCGGGATCCCCAGGGAAGAATTTGTGCGCGTGGTGCGTGCCGATCCAAAGAGACAGGGACTGCTTTACGCCGGAACAGAAAAGGGCATATGGATTTCTTTTGACGACGGCGCCAGTTGGTCAAAATTTCAACTGAACCTGCCGCCTGTGCCCATCCACGACCTCGCGGTCAAGAATGACAACCTGATTGCAGCCACCCATGGCCGTAGCTTCTGGCTTATCGATGACCTGACCCCGCTTCATCAGCTGTCGGCGGAAGTCTCGGGCAAGGAGTATCATTTATTCAAGCCAATGCCCAGCTACCGCATGGCCGGTGGCGGCGGTGGATTCAATGAGGTCAACCACAAGCTTGAAGGAGAGAATCATCCCGGAGGTGTTATGGTTCACTTCTTTGTGAAGAATGTGGATGAAAAGACGGACGCAAAACTGGAGTTCGTTCAAATGAGCGGAGAGTTGATCAAGTCGTACTCCAACAAAGCAAAAGAGCGAGCGGATCAGCTGACGGTCAAAAAGGGAGGAAACCGGTTTGTATGGAACATGCGATATCCGGGTTACAAGACTTTCCCTGGCATGGTGTATTATGGCTCACCAAATCTTGGGCCTAAGGCTGTCCCAGGCAAATACAAAGTCAGGCTGACAGTTAATGGACAATCCTTTGAGCAGGAATTTGAGATATTGAAGGACCCAAGGGTTTCCGCCACACCAGAGGACTTGCAGGTGCAATTTGATTTCATCGTTAAGGTGAGAGACAAGGTCAGTGAAGCGAACCAGGGCGTGATCGACATCCGCAGGATCAAGGATGATCTGGGATATGTGAAAAACAAAGTCGGCACAGAGCCTCAATACAAAGAGCTGAATGACGCCGTCAGGAAATTTGAAGAGCAGCTGACGGTGATTGAGAACAACATCCACCAGACCAGGAACCGCAGTGTTCAGGATCCATTGAACTACGGCATCAAACTGAATAACCGCCTGGCGCATTTGGTAGTCGAGCAGAGCCAGGGGGACTACCGCCCAACCAGGCAGGGCGAGGCAGTGCGCCAGGAACTGACCAGGAAGGTGGATGCCGAATTGCAGAACCTCCGCAGCGTGATCAACTCCAATGTTGACACGATCAACAAGATGATCAAGGACAAAGGCATTGAAATGATCAATATCAAGAAACAGGCGACGGAAATGTGACGCTTTTCTTTGGGTAGACCTGAAATAAAAAGGGTGCTGATATGATTCAGCACCCTTTTTGTTTCACCCGTTTGATGACCTTTGTGATTATCTCTCCCTCCTGTGTGGTTTGCGCATTTCTTTCTAAATGTTTGCGCAAGATTCTATTTGTCCCATTTCCAATCTCCACCAATCACCAACGCCTCTTTCAGATTATTGTCGATCATAAACTGTTTGGTAGTCTCACTGTCCATTTTCACTGCCGGCAGCGTTTCCGCATTGGCCAGGCCGTAGAGGATCATGGTTCCAAACCTTGCCGTTGTACGGATGTGCTCTTCATTCACGAGGTTAAAATCATCGCAATTGGAGTGGTAGCAACCATAGATGGACCGGTCCAGGTTACTGTGCATGGAAAGAATGGGCACCCCCTCCAGCATAAACGGCATGTGGTCGCTGTGGAGCCCGGATGCCTTGGTGAATTTGTTTTTGTACAACGTATCAATCTTTTGCACCTCAGCGCCGAGCGTCTTGTAAAAGGTCGTGTCCTGGAGTTTGCCGCCGGCGTTCATGCCGACAGGATTTCCGGTCATGTCGCAGTTCATCATGTACTTCACCGTTTCAATGGAACCGTCCTTCACAGCTTCCTTTACCATGTAGCGGGAACCAAGCAAGCCCTGCTCCTCACCCATAAACATGACAAACTGGACCGTTCGCTTTGGCTGAAGTTTGTTGGCTTTGAAAGCCCGCGCCATGTCGAGCACTGAAAAAGATCCGATACCATTGTCAATCGCGCCGGTAGCCAGGTCCCAGGAGTCGAGGTGTCCGCCGACAACGATCCTTTCATTGGGAAGTTCGGAGCCGGGAAGGGTGGCAATGACATTTCGTGCTTTGATCATGCCACTGTTGTTGGTCATGACAATATGTGCCAGGGACTTTTTCTTGCCTTTGAGCTTCTCTTTCAGAGCTATGCCGTCTTCCTTACCGATGCAAACAGCGGGGATGGGGATCAATGCTCCGGTAACGGAAGCGGTACCGGTAAGCAGCACGCCTTTGTCTACCTGATTGATGATGATCACACCCTTCGCACCATGGCTGATGGCGATGGCGGTCTTTTCGCTTCGGTGTAGATTCTTTGAAGTCTTGTCATTGGCATCAAGAATCCCGATGTAGATCAGGGCGATCTTGTCCCTGGCGGCATCCGGTTTTGGTGAATAGTTTGCTTCCAGTCCATTGCCCATGTCCACAATTTCACCGGTAACATCCACCTGTATGGGAGAGTGACCCAGCGTTACGGCCGGGACAACCGCATCGTCGATCGTGACGCTGATATCACCACGGGACCAGGCCTCTACTTCAAATTCCTGGAACTTCACATCCTCAAATCCATACTCCTTGAATTTGTTGTAGGTATATTCTTCCGCCTGGTGTCCGTTTTCAGAACCGGTCAGGCGATGACCAATGGTTGAAGTAGCTTCTTTCAGGGTGGAGTATGCTTTTGAATTCTGCTGGACCTCCTGGTTGATGCGAACAAAGGTCTCATGCAGGGTTTCTTTTTTGCCGCAGGAAGTCAGGATGCCGCAAAGGGCGAGGGCACCGGCGATAGACTGTAAATGCTTCATGGAATGATGGATTGATTTTGGACCGAAGGTAAGCACTCCGGTTATTCCGGCAACGGGTTTATTATGCAGACGGCACAGTTGGCCCTGGCCTCTTCATGAAAAACGCGGAAGTAAATGCGGTCAATAGCCACACCAGGACGGGAATGAATCCCCAAAACCAATATATGGCTGACCCCACCATGAAATAGAAGATGGGGAAAAGGAATATGCCGACGCCAAACTTGATGGATGCGATCAGAACAGGATCCTTGATCGCGGGCCGGATTTGCCTCCACACGAACAACGGAATGATATTAATGAATTGAGAGACCAGGTGCAGCGGCAGCAACAAGCTTCCAGCACCGGACTGAGGAGCGTGTGCCGTTACATTTTCATTTCTCCTGATCCGGGCGATGAGGTTGTTGGTGCTGACAGGATCCAGGTAGTTGGGATGAGCAAGTTCAAGTTTATGGATGACTGATTCATAGTTGGCATCGTCAATGTGCGTCATCAGGTTTTTCAGTTCTTCCGACAGTTTATCCCGAAGGGCCGCCGCATCAAATTGTCCCTGGTCGTTCATATATGAACTGGACAGGATGGGCGATCCGAATAGTATACTAACGGAACTGCGGAAGGCCTGATGATCGGAGTAGTTGATACCTACCGGGACAACATGAATTTTCATCGAAGGCTGAAGCTGCAGGGATTCGGATGCGAGCCGGGTGAATCCTTTGCTGAGCGGCCTCAGGTTCCGCCGGCCCCCATGGTTGCCTTCAGGAAAAATGACAACGGCTTCATTTCTCAAAAAGACTTCATGGCAATAGCCAAATGTCGTCTTGTTCTCAGCCAGGGATTTCCAGCCGTCGCGGATGCGGTAGACCGGAAACATATTGAGGGTGGAGAGCACCCATCGGGTAAATGGTTTCTTGAAAATATCGGCGCGTGTCAGGAAGTGCGTCGTGTGGGAGTTGAAGCAGACAATCAGCAAGGCATCAAGAAATGCATTTTGGTGATTGGCCGCAAAGATGACCGGCCCGGCGGGGATGCATTTGTCGCCCTGTATAATGATCTTCCTGAAATAGAATTGCAGGCCAAACCAGACATAGGCCCGAAGAATAATGTACCAGAGTTGTTGCACCCGGTTGATGGGTTATTTCATGTTCTCCTCGAAGAGCTTCAGAATTCGCTTGTATTCATCGGTCCAGCTGCTTGGCTCCACATAGCCATGGTCTTCCATGGGGTAGGAGGCAGTTTATCGTCTTTGTTGCTTGTCCTTGGTCAAATCACTGAACAGGCTGTTGAAAACGGAGAGTATCAGGCTGAAGGCAAGCGCCCACCAGAATCCATCTACGGAAAAACCATCAACAAAATAGTCAACCAGTAAAACGATCGCCGCGTTGATCGCCAGCAGAAAGAGCCCCAGGGTGACGATGGTAATGGGAATCGTAAGAATGATCAGGATGGGCTTGATGATCACATTCGAAAATGAAATGAGGACCGCCACCAGCAGAGCAGCCCAGTAGTCCTGCACGTGAGTGCCAGGCAGCAGGTAGGCCGTCAGCATCACTGCCACGCCTGAAAGCAATAACCGAGTGATTATATTCATCGTATTATTTTAGATCAAGTTGCAAAGAATTAGCCACAGATTGCAGATTTCCACCGAAAATCTCCCCGTCAATTTAGAAGGTAATCGTAGCAAAGGCCGTCAGGGTTGGTCCGTGTAACCGGTAGCAAAGAAAACTTTTTAAGCAGCACTTGAGTGACTAACTTCACACCATGTATGCCATTGTTGATATTGAGACCACGGGCGGATATGCGGAGAATCACCGGATGACGGAGATTGCCATTTTTCACCACGACGGCATACAAATCACCGACCGCTTTCAGGCCCTAATTAATCCCGGCCGGAATATCCCCCACTTCATCACGGGACTTACCGGCATCACGAACGAGATGGTCATTGGGGCGCCCTCCTTTTCAGAACTCTCCAAAGAAATTCACGGTTGGCTGAAAGACCGGGTCTTTGTGGCGCACAATGCTCACTTTGACTACAGTTTCGTAAAGAAGGAGCTGGAAGATGCCGGTATCCAATGGAACAGCAGGAAGCTATGTACAGTGAAACTGGGACGCAAGATTGTACCGGGCCTTGATTCCTACAGCCTGGGCCGACTGTCGGAAAGTCTCGGCGTGAGAATTACTGACCGCCACCGCGCCGGCGGGGATGCAGAGGCAACGGCAAGGATATTTGATCTTTTCCTGAAGCGGGACACGGAGGGAGTTATCGCGAAAGCACTGAAGCGGGTTTCCGGCGACACCATCCTTCCGCCGAACCTGCCGAAGGAAGTATACGACAGCCTGCCATCGGGCGCAGGCGTGTATTATTTTCATGATGCCCGGGGAAAGGTAATTTACGTTGGCAAGGCCATCAACATCAGGAAGAGAATTGCTGGCCACTTTTCCGGGGAAGCACGTGAATGGAACCGCTCGAACATCCGAAACGAAATTCATCACATCAGCCACGAGCTGACAGGCAATGAATTGATTGCCCTGATTCTCGAGTCAGATCAGATCAGAAAGCTGTGGCCCAAATACAACCTGGCACAGAAACACAAGATTGAGGAATGGGGCATTCATGATTACCAGGACCAGAATGGATACCTGCGTTTTGTGGTGAGTGTTGTGAACAAGAATTCAAAGCCACTGATCACCTTTACCTCAAAGGGGGAGGCCTGGAATTTTCTTTGGGCCAAGGTGAAGGAGTTTGAACTTTGTCCGAAACTTTCAGGCCTTCAGACAGCGAAAGGCCCATGTTTTGCTCAGCAGTCGGGAACCTGCAAGGGGGCGTGCAACGGAACCGAATCGGGTGAAGCGTACAACCAGCGAGCCCAGGTCATGGTGGATTCTTTCTTTGAGGAAGGTGAAAGTGTTGCCATCGTTGGAAAAGGCAGAAGTGCCGAAGAAAGATCGCTGGTACTGGTAGAGCGTGGCAGCTACCTGGGGTATGGTTTCATCAGCCAGGATGTTGCCATTGAAGACTTCGAGTCGGCCAGGAACCTGATTACCGTGGGAAAGGAAAATCGCCTGGCCCAGAACCTTGTGCACTCGTTTTTGATGAAGCCAAGGGGTATCGAGGTGATTGAGTTTTAAGTCAGCGAATGTGGGTTGCCCACCCGCCAAGACCTTCCTTGGGCCGCCTGCGTAAACTCCCGAAATCTTATTGAAAATAATAAAACCCAAATCCCTATTATTGCGATTAATTTTTGAAAGAAAGCAGCGTATGGCCTTTGAAACGACAACCGAACAGCAACAAGAGCACCGCAGAAAAATAAGCCAGGTCTATTCCGAGGTGGCTAAAGTGGTGGTGGGTCAGGAGTACATGGTCAACCGGCTGCTGATTGGCTTGTTTACCAATGGCCATGTTTTGCTGGAAGGCGTACCCGGCCTTGCGAAAACACTCACGATTTCAACGGTCGCCAAGGTCCTTCACCTGGATTTTCAGCGGATTCAATTTACCCCTGACTTGCTTCCTTCGGACCTGGTAGGCACGATGATTTATAATCAAAAGGAAGGAAAGTTCGAGGTAAAGAAAGGGCCTATTTTCGCCAACATCATCCTCGCGGATGAAATCAACCGGTCACCCGCGAAGGTCCAGTCTGCGTTGTTGGAGGCCATGCAGGAGAAGACAGTTACAATAGGAGAAACAACCTTCACCCTGGACAAGCCTTTCCTGGTGCTGGCCACACAAAACCCGGTGGAAAACGAGGGAACCTATCCGCTCCCGGAGGCCCAGGTTGACCGGTTCATGATGAAAGTATTTGTCGACTACCCAACCAAAGAGCAGGAACTGGAAATTATGAGGAGGATATCCAACCTCCAGTTTGACTTTACGGTGAACACCGTACTGACGAAAGAAGACATCTTCTCAATCCGCGGTGAAGTGAATAAGATCAAGATTTCCGAATCGCTTGAGAAGTACATCATTGAGCTGGTAACGGCAACGCGGAAGCCGAAAGAATACAAGCTCGATCACGAAGCCCAGTACATCCAGTTTGGAGCCTCACCACGCGCCAGCATCAATATGAACCTGGCGGCAAAGGCAGCCGCGTACCTGGAGGGCCGTGACTATGTTTTGCCGGAAGACATCAAGGAAGTGGCACGCGATGTAATGAACCATCGCATCATACTCAATTATGAGGCCGAGGCGGACAATGTGAAAACCATCGACATCATCTCGGCCATTCTGAACCGTGTTCCGATCAACAAGTAGGGTTAACCAAATTTTACCTTCTTTATCGGCCCGTGACCGGAATGTTATTTGGCTGACTGATTCAAGTGGCTCACAACCATTTGATTTAGCTAGATGCTATTGGGGCACCCTGGGCGAAATCGACCGTTTTGAGTACATCCATTTTAACAATTCGGTAATACAGCCCTATTAGCCGGGTAATGTTGGTCAGCGACCTTTGCGCTGAATACAAACACCCATGCGAACGCTTTATTTACCCCTTCTTTTCATCCTTTTCTTCTCTTCCAGAGCCCTTAGCCAGGGGACTATTTCGGGAAAAGTGACAGACTCAAAGACCCAGGAGGGTGTAATAGGTGCCAACGTAGTCATTCAGGGTACCACCCAAGGTTCAGCAACTGACCTTGAAGGAAATTTTACCATTCTCAATGTTAAGGAAGGCACCTACACACTGGTGATTTCTTCAGTAACCTACAAGACTCACACAGTTCCAGGTGTGATTGTGGAAACGGCAAAAAAAATAAGCATTGATATTTCACTCTCAGAAGATGTTTCTGAGCTTGACGAGGTCGTGGTTCAGGGCAAGCGTCATACAGATACTGATTTTGAATTGGTGAGGGCCATCAAGGAATCAAAGGTTGTAGTAGTGGGAATTACAGCCGAACAAATCGGCAAATCTCTTGACAGGGACGCTGCGCAGGTATTGCGTAGGGTGCCAGGTGTTACCATTCGCGGAGATCAGTTTGTTCAGATACGCGGGCTATCAGAACGCTATAACCCGGTGATGCTGCATAATACCTATGCTCCCAGCGTTGAGACTGATGTAAGATCATTTTCATTTGCAACAATACCCAGTTCTCAGCTGGACAAGATGCTGGTATTCAAAAGCCCTTCAGCTGACATGCCTGGTGATTTTGCCGGAGGAATTGTAAAAATTTTTACAAGGAGTATTCCTGAAGAAAACTCGTTTATCATTGACTACAGCACACAAGTGCGTTTAGGGACAACCTTTAGTGACTACAATAGCCAGCAAAAGGGACCTGCGAATTTCACAGGCTTTAATACGGGATTTTATGACCTGCCTGATGGATTTCCTGCTGACGTGAGTAAAGTGGGACGTGAAGCGTTGCCCTCCGTTGGCCAGTCACTGAAAAATCTTTGGGCCGTTAACAAATCGGTTGCCATACCCGATCAGAGACTTACTTTGAATTCAAACAAGAAATTTAATTGGGGTAAAGTCGAAGTGGGCAATATTACTGCACTGAGTTACTCAAATGCTTATACAATTTTTGATGTTGAGCGAAATGACTACACAACCACACCAGGGGGTACACCAGACCAAAACTTCGGCTTTAAAGACAGGCAATATAATCAGTTGATCCGGACGGGATTATTGTTCAACTGGGCATTTAAGTTCAATGCAAATAACATCATCGAGTTCAAGAACCTGTACAATCAAAGCAGCAGCGATCAATATGTGGACAGGATAGGTGCTGGGTTCAGCCAAGGCCAAAAAAATGGTGCCTTTGACAAGCTGTACAGAGGTATTTATTCCGGGCAGCTGATGGGTACCCACCAGCTTTTCAATGGACGCACTTCCGTAGAATGGGTCGCGGGATACAACGATTCATACAGAACTCAACCTGATTACAAAAGATTTTTGTCCAACCAGGATGGAACTTCCGGCAATTACGCTGTACGCATACCCAATACGGTTACACCCAATCAATTAGGCAGGTTTTATTCCAACCTGAACGAAAGCGGGTATTCGGGAGGAGCATCGGTCAAACAAAGATTTGATTTCGGGAACAATCCAATGAAAGCCCCAGAACTTAAAGCGGGATTTTTCTTTGAGAATAAGACGAGAACCTTTGCAGCAAGAAACATAGGGTATACTTTGGCGTCAGGTACCCTAAACCCCAGCTTAGCCTTTGCTCCAGTTGAAGTATTATTCCAACCACAGAATATTAATAATACAGATGGTATCCAGATTGGTGAACTTACTTACAAAAAGGATAGTTACTCTGCATCAAATAACTTAATGGCTTACTACCTGATGGCGTCCATACCTATGGGCGGGAAGTTTAAGCTGGATGCTGGCGCACGCGTGGAGAACAACCTTCAGAAACTGGACAGCTATGATGACTTTGCCCAAAAGCCTGTCAACGTCAACAACCAGGTTAGCCGCCTGCTCCCATCTGCCAATTTGAGTTACAATTTCACGGACAAGATGCTGGTAAGAACAGCCTATGGTGAAACGCTGAACAGGCCGGAATTCCGGGAGCTCTCGCCGTTTTCATTCTTTGATTTCAATTTCAACTTCCTGTATTTTGGAAATCCTAATTTGAAAACTGCCAAGATTCAAAACGTTGACTTGCGGTGGGAATTTTACCCGAGCAGTGGGGAATTAATTACCATCGGTGGATTCTATAAGAACTTCAATGACCCAATCGAGTCAGTCGTGGATTTGAACAGCCCCGGTGGCGGAGTTAAGAATGTGACTTTCGGCAACGCGGATAATGCAAAAACCTACGGTGTAGAAGTGGAGGTCAAGAAATCTCTGAATGGCCTGACAAGCTCGAAGTTCCTGAATAATATCAATGTTCTTGTAAATGCAACTTTTGTAAAAAGTATTGTCAAACTTCCGGCCTCCCTCTCAGGCGGCCGCGAACCAGAACGCCCACTCCAGGGACAGGCGCCTTATGTGTTTAATGCCGGACTCTTCTATACTTCGCAAGCAACAGGGTGGCAAGTCAACCTTCTGTACAATGTCGTTGGTAAGAATATCGCTTTTGTAGGTAACAACAACTATCCGGACGTATACCTCATGCCGAGGAATGTTGTCGACATCACTTTTAATAAGCGTATTAGTGAACGATTTAATTTACGTGGAGGCATCACAGACATCCTCAACCAGCCCCTGCAGTTCCTTCAGGATGCCAATGGCGATGGCAATCATGAAGACGGAACGGATTCCCGGATTCAAAGCTTTAAGCCAGGCCAGGTGTTTTCCATAGGATTTACCTACCGGATGTAAAACCGGACTTCTGATTAGATCGCCTGCCCGCTTCAATCCTGAAGAGGCACATGCTTTACTAACGTCCGATAATTATTGTTAAAGCAAAGTTGGGATTTGAATAACAATGCGGTAACACAGCCGGTGTACGTTTGAGGACGATTTTAAAAACCCTCAATCGACAGAAACCAAAAAAATTTATGAAAAAAGCCATTATAAAAACAGGTCCCGTTCTACGCTGGATCGTTCTTGTGATGACCATCGTATTGGCCATCGTAGCTACGTCCTGCAAGGACTCCACGACCGCAAACAAGCCGGCGCCGACGATTACATTGACTCCTGCAGCAGCATCCAATGTGGCAGCAGCCAAAGTCACAACCAGTGCGCAAGTCGATTCTCCTGAAGGTGGCGCTTCCCTTAAGATTACTGTTAATGGAATAGCAGATGCTTCCCTCCCCACAGTGACCCTTGATGGCACAACCTCCCAGAAGGTGCCTATTGAGTACACAATTCCTGCCAATGCAGCAGTTGGAGCATCGTATGTAATCACCTTGCAGGCCACTGACAAAAAGAATCAATTGTCGATTGCCGCTGTTTTTGTTGCAACCGTTTCAGCTGTCCCCCCCAAGACAATTGTTGAAGTAACGGGCAATATTACCACGAACACAACGTGGACGGCCGATAAAATATATCGTCTTAACGGATTTGTTAGGGTCGGTACAGATACGCAAACAGGTACTGGTGTGCCACCGGTGTACATTGCAAATCAGGCTAACCTCACCATTGAAGCAGGCACTGTTATTTATGGCAAGACAGGCACGCCCGGAGGTTCCCTAATTGTTCAGCGAGGGAGCAAGATCACCGCCATTGGAACCGCAGCCAAGCCAATCGTATTCACTTCTGAGAAATCTCCAGGAACCAAGAAATCCGGGGACTGGGGCGGCGTAGTCCTTTGCGGATTGGCTGCTAACAACATCCTTGGCTCTACTGCTACTGGACAGAATGGTGTAGAACAGCTTGAAGGAGGCTACGGCGGATTCCATGGCGGCGGCGCAAGTCCCAACGATGCTGATAACAGCGGGAGCCTTAAATATGTTCGTATTGAATATGCGGGCTATCCCATCAACCCTAACCAGGAGATTAATGGCCTTACCCTGGGAAGTGTTGGAAGTGGAACAACACTTTCTTACATCCAGGTAACCTATGCAAATGATGACTCTTTTGAGTGGTTTGGTGGTGCCGTAAACGCAGATCACCTGATCGCTTACAAGGGCATTGATGATGATTTTGATACGGATAACGGTTTCAGCGGTAAGGTTCAGTTTGGCCTTGGCATCCGCGATGCAGCCATCGCTGACCAGTCAGGTTCAAATGGATTTGAGTGTGATAATGATGCAGCCGGTTCAGCCAATACTCCTGTAACCTCTGCACAGTTCTCTAATATGACAATTATCGGTGGAAAAGCAACCAGCGGAAGCACCATAGACCTTCAGTTCCAGAATGGGGCGCAAATCAGAAGGAATGCACAACAGGATTTATTTAACTCTATCATCACGGCGTATCCCAATGGTATATTTATAGACCATAATCTGGGTACTCCAGGAACAATTTCCAACGCCACTAACAACCTCCTCCAAATGAAGAATAACATCCTGGCGGGTGTCGACAGTTGGGGAGGAAATGGTTTTGGTTCAGCCGCTACTGCTGATGAAATTACTGCCATGAGCCTCACGGGCGCTGGCTCGAACCACCCGAATAACCCTCGAGGAAGGGTTGTAGCAGGAGGTGTTGGTAGTTTTTCTAATGGAGTTTTCACCTATAGTGGAATTGGCGAAGAACAAATCAGCGCTACATCTCCCGTGCTTTGGTTCGCAGCCAACAACACCATGGCAGCCAAGTGGTCTACAACAGGTCTCAGTGCAAGTATCTTTGATCCCCTCAGTGGAACTCCTACCCTGTTGCCCACGGGAGGCTCACCGCTTACCAGCGGGGCAAGTTTCTCCGGGCTTAGCGGCTTCACGACTGTTACTTATCGCGGAGCATTTGGCACACTTGACTGGACTACCGACGGCGGCGTATGGGTTAATTGGAATCCCTCGTTGACAGACTACTCCAAGTAATAATAGGTTTAGGTTATGATTAGGTATGATCGGGGCTCATGAGCCCCGATCTTTTTTATTAGTACAAATTCAAATATTATCTTTACGCGGTGAGAAAATCAATATACCTGATATTATTGCTGCTGGTTGCCGCTTGTTCATCGAAGGATAAATATGACGTGTCAAGGTATTATGACGGAAAGGAACAGGATGAAGTGCTGACCAGCATTATCACCTACCTGTTTTCAGCACCGACCTATGTTTCCATGGCAGACCGCTTCAAACCGGAATACAGAAATTACTACTCGTCTATTGCATCAAAATTTTCTATCGAAAAATATTTTATAGCTGAAGATGGGACGCATTACTTCTATGTGATCCGACCGGCACCCAACATCAACGAACGAAGAGCAGTAGGGGGCTATTTTAGAATGAAGGATAAATATCAGCTCACTGATTTTCGAGAAGTGTTTGTTACACCAATCCTGTCAGCGGAGGAAATAAAAGGAAGATGTTCATTTCTTTTTGATGAAATGGTGAAGGGGTCAGTCGATCAATATCTTACGATGGAGTCGTACGTGCAGTGGCCCAATCCCATTTCATATTACGATACGCTGACCTATGAATGGAAGCTCAAACCTGGAATGGAGATGGCTAAATAGAATGGTTTCAGAATAGACTAATTCACCTTCCTCTGCCTCTCCTTATGCATCTCAATTACCTTCTTGATCTTTTCCCCGGCCACCGCGACTGAGTCTTGTGCCTTCTTGTTATTGACAATCTTCTGAGCCGTTACCAGGTGCTCAAGTTTGTTGTTCTCCAGTGATTTTTCCAGCTGGATCCTCTCCTGCTCATTGTTGCCGAGTTTAATGGCAAGCTCCTTGTTTTGTGTCACCAGCCGCTGCTGCTGACGGACCACGGCGTCAAGGGCTTGTTGACCCTCGTCAATTTGTCCCTGGATTTTGTCACGGTAAAATTTCACGCCAAACTGGTAGACTGATTTCTCAAGCTGACTTTCAACAATCTTAATATCGTTGACGGTCCATTCCGCCGCCTTGATTCCCACCCAGGCCGTTGCCTTCTCTTCGTTCCCGCTGGTAGTGAAATACATGATGCCGGTATTGTAAACAGTACCACCCAACGCAGGATTTTCTATGAACTGGTAGCCGCTCCCTGATTTTATCTTCCCCATGTCTTTCAGAAACCTGTTCCAGGCTGCAGCCACGGCCTCTTTCTTGCCTTCCAGTTCCGTACTGTATCCTTCAGCGGTTTCGCCTTTGATTCTTTCGCTCTTCTTATTCACTGTCACTTTCTGCGCGAAAGCGAAGGAGGTAACACCCAGGACTAAAATAATCGTCAACTTTTTCATCGTAAGTGGGTTAACTTGTATGTAAAGATCATTCAAAAATTACGGTTTTGGCAAATTCCATATTAATTACAGGGGCATCCGGCTTGATTGGATCACGGCTTACAAGCACCTTTCAACAAAAAGCTTACCGGGTTTCGCACCTCGGCCGGTCAGCGAAGCCGGGACCAACACCATCCTTCGTCTGGAATGTTGAAAAAGGTGAAATCGACCTGACTGCACTGAACGGCATCGACACCGTTGTTCACCTGGCTGGTGCCGGCGTAGCTGACAAGCGATGGACTGCCAGCCGAAAAAGGGAAATCCTGGAAAGCCGCACCAAATCAACTGCTTTGCTTTTTGAAACCCTTAAAAAGGGCGGCCATCAGGTAAAGACTTTTGTGTCGGCGTCGGCCATTGGCTACTATGGGTTTGGGCTTGATGAGACCTTGTTGACTGAAGAAAGCATGCCCGGGAACGATTACCTCTCCAAGGTAGTGGTGGCATGGGAAAAGGAAATTGACAAAATAGCGGGCTTGGGAATCCGGGTCGTAAAAATCCGTATTGGTATTGTTCTGAGTGAAGCGGGAGGGGCATTGATGGAAATGGTGAAACCAATCCGATGGGGAGCCGGGTCACCCCTGGGCACCGGAAAGCAAGTGGTCAGTTGGATTCACGTTGAGGATTTGTGTGCCATCTTTCTCAAAGCCGTCGAGGATGAGTCACTGGTTGGAGCATTCAATGCTGTCGCTCCGCATCCGGTGACAAACCGTGAACTCACCACCGCAATCGCAGGAATTCTGGGGCGCCCATTGTGGCTTCCATCCGTGCCTGCATTTGCGCTTCATTGGCTGTTGGGAGAAATGGCTGACCTTGTGGTGAACGGAAGCAGAATTTCCTCTGACAAGATTCAAAAGACTGGATTTGTGTTTCAATTCGAAGAAGTGCAGAAGGCCGTGAAGGATTTGTTGCAGAAGGGGCCAGGTAATCAGTAGATGGCAACCCCAATCTTGGAATCGGCTGTTCCATAGTACAGATACCAGTGATTTTTGAAGTGAACCATGCCTTCAACGAAACAAACCTGGTTGACCTGTCCTGTGATTTCATACGGTCTGTCCGGACTTAAAAAATTCTTCTCCAGGCGGCCGACAAGCCGTGACGGATCATCCTTGTCGAAAAGCACCTGTCCTGCTGAATAAGCTCCGGCCGCGATATCAGGATCACCATCCGTATCCTGATTCATTCCATTATAAATTAGCAAGATTCCGTTTTCACCAAACAAAGCAAAGGGGCCGCTCTCCACCAGGCGACTGTCAAAATACCCGGGACGAGGCCTCAAGATTGATTTTGGTTTTCCGCCTTCCTCAACAGGTGACCAATGGATCAGGTCATTGGATGTTGCAAGAAATAGATCAGTGTCGCCCCAATACATGTAGTATTGATTATCGATTTTATGAGCAACGAACCGGTCGCCCGTTTGTCTGGCCACAATGGCACCGGACTTGCTCCAGGTATCAGTATATTTTCCCGGCAAGGCCAGTCCACGCTTGGTCCAATGCCGCAAATCTTTTGAGGTAGCAATGCATAATCTTGCAAGGACGCCGTCATAGGCTGTATACGTCATGACAAAGGTGCTGTCCTCGGTCTCTACAACCCTTGGGTCTTCTATGCCGCCTTCCCATTCATATATCTTCATTTCGTCCTGGTCGGGGAAAAGTACCGGTTCTGTCGCTTTGATGAAATGAAGGCCATCGTCGCTAACCGCCAGGCCTATCCGTGACGTGCCCGCATGCTTGCCAATGGTATCCTCGGCTCTAAAAAGAAGGTAAACTTTTCCATTGCGCACCACCGCTGCCGGATTGAAAACGTCTTTTTCATCCCACATCACTTTGGTATCAAGTAGGGGGCAAATGAATTCATTTTTTCCGGGCCCAAGAATCGGATTGACACTGTCAACCTTCGTAAAGGGGGCCAGTGCCCAGTCAGGAGAGACAGCGGATTTGCATTGCACAAGGGTCAGCAGGATGACAACAAGCAAGGACCAGGATAAAAAGCTTTTGTTATTTGTTTCTTTCATTTCCTATCTTCGAATCATTCAAGGGGAAGATAACAACTATGGCTACCAAAAAGAAGAAGAACGGAGAGGACCTGATCAAGCAGGCACTTGAGGAAGAGCACCGCATCAGAAAAGCATTCAAGGACAAGGATTGGGCAGAGATCAAGAGCTCGGACTCATGGGTGATTTTCAAGGTGATGAGTGAATTTGTCGAAGGGTTTGAAAAACTAGCGAAGATCGGCCCCTGCGTCACCATTTTTGGGTCGGCCCGCGTAAAGGCCGGACATCCCTACTACAAAATGGCAGAGGAGATTGCCTATAAACTGGTGCAGCACGGGTATGGTGTAGTCACCGGTGGCGGACCCGGCATCATGGAGGCCGGAAACAAGGGCGCTAACCGGGCCGGCGGAAAATCAGTGGGCCTGAACATATACCTGCCGCACGAACAAAAGGGAAACCCATACATTGACGCAGACAAGCTGATCACCTTCGATTATTTCTTTGTGCGCAAGGTGATGTTTGTAAAATACTCCCAGGGGTTTATTGTTATGCCCGGCGGATTTGGCACCATGGATGAGCTCACCGAGGCCCTAACCCTGATCCAAACCAAGAAGATCGGCCGGTTTCCCATTGTCATGGTGGGCAAGAAATTCTGGGGCGGTATGATTGAGTGGATCAAGAAGACACTTGTTCATGAAGCCATGGTTCATGAGGAAGACCTCGAATTGTTCAACCTCGTGGACACGCCGGAGGAGGCCGTTAAGGTCATTGATGACTTCTACGCGAAATATTTGCTATCGCCGAACTTCTGATTCCCTGTTCACCAAACTCGAAAACGAATTGCCATGGATCATTCTTATTACAACCCGGAAGACCTGAAGAAATTCGGAACCATCAGTGAGTGGGAAGGCAACCTGGCCGGAAAATTCTTTGACTGGTATGGCGATGTATTCAAGGAAGGTGATCTCACGGCGCGCGAGAAATCGCTGATTGCACTGGCCGTGGCCCATACTGTTCAGTGCCCTTATTGCATTGATGCCTATACTCAGGATTCCATGGAGAAGGGAGCAACGGAGAAGGGCATGATGGAGGCGATCCATGTCGCGGCGGCGATCCGCTCAGGGGCCACCCTGATCCATGGGGTCATGATGATGAATAAGGCCAAAAAACTTTCGATGTGAGAAAATGGTTGAATTCCGAAGTGTGATCAACCATGAATCATGACGATGATTAAATCCCTCCATGCCCGTCATCATCAGCTAGCTGTTCAGGAGCGGCAGGTTGCGTTTTTGGAGAATGGAATCTTCAAATCAGGAAAGCTTCCCACTTTCCGCGAAAAAACAGAACCGCTGGGACTATTTCCGTTGAGGCCTTCATCGCTGGAAGTTTTCCAGGTAAACATCGGCTACATGTGCAACCAGGTATGCAAGCACTGCCACGTCGATGCTGGTCCGGACCGGGTGGAGATCATGACAAGGGAAACAATGCAGCAGTGCATTGACGTGCTGCAAAGGAATAAGATCCGCACACTTGACATCACGGGTGGCGCACCTGAATTGAATGTTGATTTTCGGTGGTTTGTGGAAGGCGCGCGCAAGGCAGGCACGGAGGAGATTATCGTCCGTTCCAACCTCACCATCATCCGCTCCAATCCCAGGTTTTATGACCTGCCGGAATTTTTCAAAAAGAATGGTGTCCGTGTTTGTTCTTCGCTTCCATTCTACAATGCCAGCAAGACGAACCGCCAGCGCGGGGAAGGGGTGTTTAAAGATTCGATAGAAGCACTTCGCATGCTCAATGCCGTCGGTTATGGCGTCGAAGGTTCAGGACTGATACTGGACCTTGTTTACAACCCAACGGGAGCATTTTTGCCGGGCGATCAAAGGCAACTCGAGCGCGACTTCAAGCATGAGCTCAAAGAGCAGTTTAACATCACCTTCAATAGCCTGTTCACCATCACGAACATCCCGATCAGCCGTTTCCTGGATTTTCTTATTGAATCCGGCAACTACGAGGACTATATGGAGAAGCTGATTACGGCATTCAACCCGTCTGCGGTGAGTGGCGTTATGTGCCGCAATACCATCTCGGTCGATTGGCAGGGAAACCTTTACGATTGCGACTTCAACCAGATGCTGGGATTGAAAACAGAAAAGGAATCAGGCCCTCACATCAGCCAGTTCAGTCTTGACAAGCTGCAAGACCGCAAAATTGTCACAGGACAGCATTGCTTTGGCTGCACCGCGGGAGCCGGATCCAGCTGCCAGGGAGCAACAACTTAGGATAAAACATGAACGCATTTTTATGAGGCCATACGTCTTGTCTGAAAACAACTGGAAGACAATCAAGGATTCTGCCTTTGAATTGGCAGTACTTCCCTGGGGCGCCACCGAGGCCCACAATTATCATTTGCCCTATGGTACGGATATCATTGAAGCGGATTATGTAGCCATTGAATCAGCGAGGATAGCGTGGGAACAGGGAGCCAAAGTTATTGTTCTGCCAACCATCCCTTTCGGCGTGAACACCGGCCAGTTCGATGTGAAACTGGATATGAACATGAATCCAAGCACGCAACTGGCTGTGCTTCGGGATGTCATTGAGGTGCTGAACCGGCAGGGAATACACAAGCTCGTCATCCTGAACAGCCACGGCGGAAATGATTTCAAAGCCATGGTCCGTGAGCTGGGCCTGAAGTTTTCGAACATGTTTCTCTGTCAGTGCAACTGGTACCAGGCTGTTAATCAGCAAGAGTATTTTGAAAACAAGGATGATCACGCCGGCGAAATGGAAACCAGTGTGATGATGCATGTTGCACCAAAACTGGTCAGGCCGTTATCGGAAGCAGGTGACGGCGCAGCAAAGCAATTCAGGTTTGCCGCCATGCAGGAGGGCTGGGCATGGGCCGAGCGGCGATGGACACAGGTCACAAAAGACACTGGGGTGGGTGACCCGCGAAAGGCATCTTCGGAAAAAGGGAAGAGATACCTGGAGGCAGTTACGAAAAAAGTAGGCCAGTTTTTCGTTGATGTGTCGAAATCCGACACAAGAGACCTTTATCTATAAATTCCGCTGATCATTTCTTTAGTGGTGGATCAATCATGATGTGGGCGCGGGCGGTGCCTGGGTTCATGATCCACGGCATGCCTGGTGCGCCAGGCTTGGAAGGAAGTCCGGTGCTTTCTGCCGTAGCGTATGGAATGTAAACCACGGACCGGGAATACCCGTCTTTGACTTCGCCAGTCATGGGATTGAAGTTCTCTGCAGGCGCCGTGTGAACAACCAGAGAAGCGGGCTGCTTTGGTAACTGAAGCTTGCCGCTCTTCGCTTCCTCCTCACGGATATCAAAAATCTGCTGAAATGTTTTTCCTTCTTTTTTGAGTTCTCGTCCGCGGGCCATGAATGGCTCCAGGCTCTTGTGATAGCACGACACACTTAATCCTGGCTGCGCCGGATCATCCGCAAGGCAAATCAGTTCATTCCCGCCGTTACGCAGGACAATGAATTCTCCTTTTGGTGAATAGCCGTAAACCATTGCCTTGTCACGCGATTCTTCTGGTGAGGCCAGCAAGGCGGTTTTGATTTGTACGTCTGCCGGGGGAATGATCTGTCCAAATCCCAATACGCTGACCCCAATAAGCCCGGCCATCAGGATGGATTTAATCCCTTTATTTTTCATAAGAGTCAAATTTTAAATGTTCGTTTCCCAAATCACCACCCAATGCCGTAATCCTCACCATGATTGCTTGATCCTCCCCAGAAGCTGCCGTGTAACCAGTCAAAGTAGATCGCATTAATGGGGCCGCTGGTCCGTTCCTGGTATGAAAGTTTGTATCCCATGCGGGCCAGGTCTTTTCTTATCCATGGCGGCATGGCATTGTTGAGCGTCAGCCCGCCAGGGACTTTTTCATGATCACCAAAACTGGAATACATCTGGAAGGTTTTGAAGCTGGGCGCCTCACAGGATTCCTGCACCGTCATTCCAAATTCAACAACATTCAAAAAGAATTGCAGCAACAACTGGTCCTGTTCATCACCGGCCTGCTTGGCGAATGATAAAAAGGGTTTGCCGTCTTTGAGCGCCATGCTGGGTGTGAGCGTTACACGCGGCCGTTTGCCCGGCTCAACCACATTGAATGGATTTTCGTTGGGATCGAGCACGAAGGACTGCATCCGCTGGCTCATGCCAACGCCGGTATTTCCCGCGATGCAGGAGGGAACCCACCCACCGCTTGGGGTGATGGAAACCACCCAGCCTTCTTTGTCTGTTGCTTCCACAGAGGTGGTTCCGGCAGCGAAGTCATTCAGGAATTTTTCGCTGAGCGGATTATTGGATTGGTTTAGGGACGTCTGGCTGTTCCCCCATTTCTTCAACAGATCCTGATAAGGATTTTGTTTGCCTTCATAGGGGTAGGGATCACCAGGCCCGACCTTCGGATCATTCATATCAGGATTGATCAGCTTGAATCGGTCCTTTGCATATTCTTTGGACAGGAGTCCTTTCATCGGTTCTTCGGGACCAAAGGCAGGATCTCCATAATAGAAGTCGCGGTCGGCGAACGCGAGGTTCATCGCCTGGTACAAGGTGTGGATGTACCGGGTTGAATTGTAACCCAAGCTCTTCAGGTCGAAGTTCTCAAGTATGTTGAGCGTCTGCAGCAAGGCAGGTCCTTGCGTCCACTGCTGGAGTTTATAGACTTCAATACCGCGGTAGGTGGTCATCGTCGGTTCTTCAATCTTAACCTTCCAGTTGGCCAGGTCTTGTTCGGTGATCAGGCCGCCCTGTTCCTGGCATCCGCGGGCAATTTCTTTGGCTATGTCTCCCTTATAAAAGCGGTCATAGGCAGCATAAATGGCTTCTTTCCGGTTCTTTCCTTTCTTAAGTGCCTGCTGCTCGGCATCAACCAATTTTTGCAGTGTGGCCAACAGGTCTTTTTGCACAAAAATTTCTCCGGCATCAGGCGCTTCGCGTTTCGCACCCGGGTGAGTCAGGAAAACTTTGGCAGAATACGGCCATTTCTTTATTTCCGCTTTGCCGCGTTCAATGGAGTTGGCAGTCTGCGCCTCGATCGGGTATCCTTCTGCGAGCTGCATGGCAGGAGCCAGCACTTCTTTGAGACTCATGGTCCCAAACTCGGCGAGTATGGTCATCAGTCCTCCTGGCGTTCCTGGCGTTACAGCCGCCAACGGACCGAATTCCGGAGGATACTTCATGCCTTTATTCTTGAAGAAATCAGCCGTTGCGCCCGTTGGGGCCACGCCCAGGGCATTGATGGCAATTACTCTTTTTGTCTTTGGATTGTAAATCAATGCCTGGGTTTCCCCGCCCCAGGCCAGCACATCCCACATGGTGCAGGTCGCAGCCAGCATGGCGCAAGAGGCATCCACCGCATTGCCGCCTTTACTGAAAATCATGGCGCCTGCCGTCGCCGCCAATGGTTTGCCTGTTATGGCCATCCAGTTTTTTCCATGAAGGGGAGGCTTTTGCGTTTGAACAGGGAAGTTGTTGAAGGCTTGCCCGAGCGCGAAGGCCGATACAAACAGAAGGCAAATGAAGGAAAGGCTTATTTTCATGTTCAGGAGATTAGCTTAATCAAATATACTTTTTCCTGAAGATTTACGCAGGTGGAATACAGGCTGATTTTTGCAGGGGTAATGCTGCCTGATTGGCTCCGCGCTAATCTGTGTGCATGTTGATCTGCATTAATCTGCGCGAAATGTATTTACTTTATTAATCTGAATTCATCTATATGCTAGACTACATCCAGGAAGCCACATCCTTCCTCGTTCATCACGGAATCGTTGGAGCCGAAGTCGGCGTTATTTTGGGCACCGGACTGGGGAATGGTTTTGTCAAGGAAATCAAGAACCCCATAGTCATTAATTACAACTCGATCCCGCATTTTCCGATTTCAACAGTCGAGTTTCACAAGGGCAAGCTTATTTACGGAACCATTAAGGGAAAGAAAGTGCTGGCCATGCAGGGACGCTTCCATTATTATGAGGGCTACAACATGCAGCAGATTACCCTGCCCGTGCGGGTAATGAAAATGCTCGGTGTGAAACACTTGTTGATCTCTAACGCAGCCGGCAACATGAATCCCAAGTGGAAGAAGGGCCAGATGATGCTGATCGATGACCACATCAACCTGTTGCCCGACAATCCGCTTCGGGGAGAGAATTTTGAATTCCTCGGTCCGCGCTTTCCGGATATGAGCCAGCCCTACTCCGGTGTCCTGAATAGAAAACTGATCAAGATTGCCAGGAAGAAGGACATCAAGCTCAATGTGGGTGTGTATTTGGTGGTGATGGGACCCAACCTGGAGACCCGCGCGGAGTATCGGTACCTTCACCAGATGGGGGCTGACGCTGTGGGGATGAGTACTGTGCCTGAAGTGATTGTAGCCAATCACATGCACCTGCCCTGTTGCGCGATTTCCGTTCTGACCGATGACTGCGACCCGGATAACCTCAAGCCCGCAGTCATTGCAGACATCATCAAAGTGGCTGGCAAGGCAGAAGCGAAAATGACGGAACTGTATGTTGAACTGATCAAACAGTTGTAGTTCACACATGATTGCCGTGCGGGGTGCGCGGAGGAAAAACATAGCCGTGCTTTGCAACCTTTGACAAATCATAAGCGTCTAACACCCAAAACCCATCGCTTATGAAGTCAATAATCACTGTTTTCAGCTTTTTTTTGACCTTTTCCGTTTTCGGACAATCCAAGGATGTCGATTTCCATCTCGATAAAGACTACGACATCAGCCCAACCGGGACGATCAAATTGAATGCATCGGACGCCAAGGTGTACATCACCGGCTCAGCCCGCAAAAAAGCGCACGTGAAGATTGACTATGAAGTGGTAACGAAAGGCCTGACGTTTGGGCACCGTGAATTTTCTGTGAATGTCTCTGAAGACAACGGCAATCTCGATATCAGGGAGATTTCAAGTTCGGTTTCCGTAGGCATGATTGGTTATAGCAGTGAGACGTATACCATCAACATTGAAACCCCCGAAGGCGCCAGCCTGATCGTGCGTGGCGATGACGGCGATTATTGGATCAGGAACGTCAATGGTGCAATTTCATTGACCCTGGATGATGCAGACGTGGAACTCAAAGGCTGCACCGGAGACAATTTCAGCTTCAGGCTGGACGACGGCGATCTTAGCATGGACCAGGGCAGGGGCAGCCTGGATATTGATGCCGACGATGCCGATGTGAGAATCAGCAATGCCCACTTCGACAAGGTTGCCGCCGACGTAGATGACGGCGACCTGGTTATTGAAACGACCCTGGCCGACAATGGAGATTACCGGATTGATGCGCAGGACGGCCTCGTTTCCTTTAGGGTGTTGGGCGGCGGCGGTCAATTTAATGTCAGGCACGATGATGCCCATGTGAGTGTACAAGGAGATTTTCAGCGCGTCGAAGAGTCTGAAAATCGTTCAACACTTACCCTGGCTTCCGGGAAAGCCAACGTGGATATCCGGGTTGATGATGGACGCGTGAGACTGATCAGGTAGAGAACTCCTACACATCGCAGATGTTGACACCTTGCTTCAATGAAGCAAGTTTATCGGGCCTGCTCGGCACGAACTCCTGGGCGACAAATCCCTTAAACCCTGTTGCCACAATGGCGCGCATGATGGCAGGATAAAACAATTCCTGCGTTTCATCAATTTCGTTCCTTCCTGGTACCCCGCCGGTATGATAGTGCGCGATGTATTTGCTGTGTCTTCGTATCGTGGCAATCACATCACCCTCCATGATCTGCATGTGATAAATGTCGTAGAGCAGCCTGAAATTGGGAGAGCCAAGCTTTTCACAGAGCTTTACACCCCATTCGGTATGATCGCACTGGTAGTCCTTGTGATCCACCCTGCTGTTGAGCAACTCCATGCACAGGGTGATGTTGTTGGCAGCGGCAATCTTCAGCACCGGCTCAAGCCCTTTCGCGCAGTTCTCCAGTCCTTGCGCGTAACTCAGCCCATTCGCATTTCCGCTGAAACAAATCACATTCTTGAGCCCTGCCGAGGCTGCTTTCGGAATGTTGACGGTATAGTCTTGCAGCAAGGCAGCGTGCATGGAAACATCACTGAACCCCCTGGTGAGGCCATAATCGCTGGCATAGGCCATGGCGCAGGTCAGCCCGTATTTCTGTGCGGTGGCCCATTCTTCAGGCTTGAGCAGGTCGATGGACTTGATGCCGATGCCTTTAGCTGCTTCGCACAGTTTGTCGAGCGGAATGTCGCTATAGCACCACTGGCAAACAGAATGGTTGATATTGTTTTTCAGATCGGAAGGAAGGTTATTCATGGCGTTTGCTAATTCGGGTAATGCCATGGTTCCAATGGCCCCTGCTGCAATGGTCTTGATGGCTTGTTTTCGATCCATATCTTCAATTTTACTCTACCGATCACCAATCACCACTTACTTCTTCCCACTCACCTCATCCCTGTAGACTATACCGCCCTTCATCACAAACTGCACCTTTCGCAATTCGGAAATGCTTTTTGAGGGGTCCCCCTTCACTGCCATCAGGTCTGCCTGCAATCCGGGCTTGATGGATCCGATTTCATCTTCCATATGCAGCGCCCGTGCATTGACCGTTGTGGCGGCCTTCAGCACATCCAGGGGTTTCATCCCTCCGTATTCACCCATCAACTCCATTTCATAAACATTTTCTCCATGGTGAAATACACCCACATCGCCGCCCATGCCAATTGTTACGCCTTGCTCAACGGCAATCCTGTAGCTTTTCTTTTTGTTCTTGATGGATAGCGGATCTTCCTCCTTGCCTTTTTTCCAGCCTCGGTATTGCGTGATGGCGTCCACCGCGCCAAGGGTACCGAAATAGGTAACCTTGTGTTCCTTCATCAACTGCGCAATTTCTTCATCGATGAAATCACCGTGTTCAATCGTTTCCGCACCGGCCAGTATCGCCCGCCGCATCGCCTCTTTGCTTTTCGCATGACAAACCAAATACCTTCCGCTGCTGCGCGCTACTTCGTTAATCAGTTTCAGTTCCTCCAACGTGAATGAAGGCTGATCTTCCCCCTTGGTTCCCCACCGGTAGTCGGCATACACTTTAATAAAGTCAGCACCCTTGCCAATCTGGTCGCGTACCACACGGATAACATCGTTGCCATCGGCGGGCTCTGCGCCGAGCATGATCTCCTGGTCGGTGTCATAGCCTTTGGGTCCGTACGAGCCTGTTGACACAATGGCACGACCGGCCACGATCATCCGGGGGCCAGGGATGATACCTTCATTGATGGCGCGCTTAAGGGCCACATCGGAATATCCCGCACCTTCCGTTCCGAGGTCACGTACCGTTGTAAAGCCGGCCATCAGTGTATTTTTCGCATGGACAGTTGCTCTGGCGGTACGGTATGAATCCGATTCCTTTAACACCTGGATATCCCAGTCGGTGATGTTATAGGGATACAAGAGGAGGTGCGAGTGTCCTTCAATAAGGCCGGGCAGCAGGGTAGTGCCGGGCATGGCGATAACCTGGGTTTCCTTTGGGGCCTTGACCGATTCCTTAGAGCCGGCATTGACGATCTTGTCGCCCTCCACGAGCACGACCCAGCCGTCATGCATGTCGGTGCCGTCGAAGACGCGGTCGGGCTGCAGGAGGTATGATTTGTTTTGGGAATGAGCAACTGAGAAGGTGAACAGCAGGAGAATGGCCAGGTATTTCATGTGGTTGGATTTCTTGTTGAATGAAGATAATTGAATTCTTTCAGAATTGACTCCAAAGAAAGACAAATCGACCCCCATCCGTGACAGGAGTTCTTTAACTGGCAGTTTTTTGATGTAGAATCAGGAAGCCGACTCAACAGGCGCCTGAAGGGTGATCCAGAAGTTGTTGTAACCCTCACCCATCTGCAGATCAAGCGTGCCGATGGAGAGCATTTCAAGGATGGCGAGGAAATTGAAGATGAGGGCAACCCGCGTCGGATTTATCTCCAGCATCTCTGAGAAGGAAAGTGTTCCTTTCCGGGTAAGTTCATTAAGGATGTATTCTTTCTGACCTTCCACCGTGTACGGATATTGCACAACCTGGTGAACGGGTTTGTTCTTTTCTTCTTCGAAACGCTTCAGCACGTTTTCAAAGACCTGCATCAGTTTGTATAGACTGATGTCCTGAAGTTCCGCTTCCACATTGACGCTGGCGGCGAGTGATTTGAGCTCCTTCAGGATATTACCGCGCTTCTCCTTGGTCAGCTCGTCTCCCTCCATCTTCTGGAAAGATTCGATTACCGATTTGTATTTTTTGTACTCGAGCAGGTGCTTGATAAGCTCTTCCCTTGGGTCGATTTCATTCCCCGCCTCATCAAGCTGAGGCCGTGGCAGGAGCATCTTCGATTTGATGCGCATGAGGGTGGCAGCAACCAGGATAAATTCACTGGCCAACTCAACGTTCATACTCTCGAGGTGGTGCAGGTAGTCGAGGAAATCCCTGGTAATCTTGGAAATCGGAATATCATAGATATCCAGCTCATCCCGTTCGATGAAGAATAGGAGTAGGTCGAACGGCCCTTTGAAGAGGGGAAGCTTGATTTCAAAATTTTCCTGAGTCATAAGGGGGCAAAATTATTCAAATACGCAGACAAAACATGATTGATTCCCAAATCAGTAAATTTGCCCTTAAAATCTTCAAAATCGCCTTTTAAACAGTTACCTTAATCCTTTGTTTAGGATAGGACACAGCAACGATTATGCTCATTACCCCCGGTAAACTTCTGGCTGAGATCAACAGCCCTGCCGATTTGAAGAAATTGGACCAGGCCCAGCTGGTTCAGCTGTGCCAGGAGCTGCGCCAGTTTATCATAGACAACGTGTCAATCTATGGCGGCCATTTTGGGGCCAGCCTCGGCGTAACAGAACTTACGGTTGCCCTCCATTATGTGTTCAATACGCCATACGATCAGGTTGTATGGGACGTGGGTCACCAGGCCTATGGGCATAAAATACTCACCGGGAGAAGGGATTCATTTCACACCAATCGACTTTACAAAGGGATTTCCGGATTCCCCAAGCGGTCGGAAAGCCAGTTCGACACCTTTGGTGTAGGCCATTCATCTACATCAGTCTCGGCCGCACTGGGAATGGCGGTGGCAAGCAAGTACCTCAACATCCAGGACAAGCAACACATTGCAGTCATAGGCGACGGCGCCATGACCGGCGGGATGGCTTTTGAAGGGCTCAACCACGCGGGGGTATCGGACACCAATATCCTCATTATCCTTAACGACAATTGCATGTCGATTGATCCCAATGTGGGAGCACTGAAGGATTATCTGACCGACATCACGACTTCTCATACCTATAATAAATTCAAGGACGAGGTTTGGAACCTCCTTGGAAAGCTTTCAAATTTTGGAAAGAACGCCCAGGAAATTGTATCCAAGATTGACACCGCCCTGAAATCAGCCGTGCTGAGCCAGAGCAACCTGTTTGAGTCGCTCAACCTCCGGTACTTCGGGCCTGTGGATGGACATGATGTGGATCACCTGGTGGCTGTACTGAATGATCTGAAGAATATCAAAGGTCCCAAGATTCTTCATTGTGTTACGGTGAAGGGAAAGGGCTACGGTCCGGCTGAACAAGGCAACAAGACAACGTGGCATGCACCGGGTACCTTTGACAAGATCACCGGAGAAATTCATAAAAAGGTTTACGAAAAGCCGCAAGCCCCCAAATACCAGGATGTGTTTGGACATACCATGGTTGAGTTGGCTAAAATGAATGGCAGGATCATTGGCATTACGCCGGCCATGCCTTCGGGCTCTTCCATGAACATTATGATGAAGGAAATGCCAGACCGCGCTTTTGATGTGGGCATAGCCGAACAGCACGCGGTGACATTTTCAGCAGGTCTTGCCACCCAGGGGCTTATTCCATTCTGCAATATTTACAGCTCTTTCATGCAGCGGGCTTATGACCAGGTAGTTCACGATGTGTGTATTCAGAACCTGCCCGTCAATTTCTGCCTGGATCGTGCCGGTTTTGCCGGTGCCGACGGCCCTACCCACCACGGTGCCTATGACATAGCCTACTTCCGGTGTCTGCCCAACATGGTTGTGGCTGCACCGATGAACGAAGTAGAACTTAGAAACCTGATGTATACTGCCCAGCTTCCCCGGGATGGGAAGGCTTTTTCTATTCGTTATCCCCGTGGGCAAGGAGTAATGCCGCAGTGGCGTCAGCCTTTTGAAAAAATTGAAATTGGCACCGGAAGAAAGATCAGGGATGGCGAAGACGTGGCAATTCTTACGATTGGACACATTGGGAACTATGCAACTGAAGTGTGTGAGGCCCTTGATAAACAGGGTATCTCGGTAGGTCATTACGACATGAGATTCGTTAAGCCGCTGGATGAAAAGATGCTTCACGAAATTTTTTCAAAATACCGGAAGATCATCACCGTGGAAGACGGATGCCTGCCCGGAGGATTCGGCAGCGCTGTACTGGAGTTCATGACAGACCATGGGTATCAGGCGGAGGTCAGAAGGCTGGGTATTCCTGACCTTGTTGTGGAGCACGGCGAACAGATTGAACTTCACGACGAGACCGGGTTCGGTCCGACGGCTATTCAAAAAGCGGTCATGACTATGCTGGAGCATGTGTCAAAGATGGCGTAGATGTCAACTTTTGTTTATTCTGAGGAACAGGGCAACGGTACACCGCTTTTGTTTCTTCATGGCTTTTGCGAGACCCATGAGATCTGGACAGATTTTATAGAGCCGCTGACAAAGCATTTCAGGGTTATCAGTATAGATTTGCCGGGATTTGGCCGTTCGGAAATGCTGCCGTCACCCTTCACCATTGATGATATCGGGGATGCCGTGGCCGACTGGATGGCAAATCAGGGTTGGAGCAAGGCAATCGTAATAGGACACTCGCTTGGCGGGTATGTGGCCTTGTCATTGGCTGACAATCATCCGGAAAGGGTTGGTGGACTTGGACTGTTTCACTCAACGGTGTTTGCAGACAGTGAACAGAAGAAAATTAACCGGAACAAGGTCATTGATTTTGTCCGCAAGAATGGCGTCAGGCCATTCATCGACACTTTTGTGCCTGGACTTTTTTTCGACAAGTCGCATCCTGCGTCGGCCGTCGTGCATAACATTGCATTGGGAACAAGGCCAGATACGCTTATAGGATATTCAGAAGCCATGCGCGACCGGCCGGATCGGACGTTGATGTGGCAAAACTTGGCCCTTCCCAAATTGTTGATTGCAGGCGTCGAGGACACTTTGGTGCCTCTGGAAGCATCAAGGGAGATGTCAAACTTAACCCCTCATGCTGCGTACTTCGAATTGAATAAAACCGCTCATATGGGCTTTTTTGAGGCAAAAAGTGAATGTGAGGAGATAATTAAGAGATTTACCTATGCCGTTGACTTTAATAAATAGAATAATTTTCGCCGGCGTTGGAATTTTTCGTTTAATCACGCTAAATTGGTGATTCGCTTGGGGATTGCAGGTATTTCCCGGAGTGCTTATATTTGTTCATTATAAACTGAAAAACTAAAACACCATGGTTGATAGTTCTTACGCATCGTGGAATGACATGGCCCATAACCTTGCCTATGTATGCTGGGCAGCTGGTATTTTGGTAATACTGGGGTACATCGTCAGGTTGAACACCATAGCAGATAATAAAGACCGATACGACTTTATTAATCGATATGAAATCAATTTCCTGAGGGTCGGTTTTCTCCTCATTATCCTTGGGGCATGCTGGTATTTTAACGGAGATATTATCGAAATAACAACCCTTTGGATTTTCGTAAAGCTCTTCCTCACCGTGATGTTGGGCATTATTGCAGCAGTGGTGATGAACCTCCTGATCAAATTTTATTATCCCTTCTTTATCGAGAAAAGGCTTAAAGTTCTCCGCTACAAGCCACGGATTTCTCCTAAAACCGGCAAGCCGATGAAGTTGCTGAGTGAGGAAGAAGAAGATGTTCACCTGGATGAAGGCATGCAGGCTGAAGAAAACCTGTTCTCAGTAGACTATGACGTTTGGAAGGATGAGGAGACTGGTTTTGTCAAAATTGAGAAGTATGCCGGCCACCTTCACGCGATCCAGTGCCCTGAGTGTAACTACCAGACTTTCAAGGTTCGTCGTGAGGAAATCGTTAAGCAACCTACCGAAACCGAGGAAGGTGAGATTGTGAAACACTACCAGTGCAGCTACTGCGGCTATAAGGCTCGCAAGAACGTCGTTCTCAAGGCTCAGATCAAGATGCCAGAGACTTCCACGACAGCCACTGCTTAAACAAGAAACGAATGTAAATGAAAAAGGCCCCTCCAAAGGGCCTTTTTTATTTCTGTGCAGTCAGCAACGCAGGGAGCTTGATTTGTGCCGCATAAAAATCCATTCGGCTGTGTCGGGTGTTGAGGGGGATAATCTTTTCGATCTCGTCTCTTTTGTGATTGTAGAAGACTTCGAGATAGTAATCTTCCACCAGGTACAGGTTTACTTTATAGCCATAATACCGGATGTTCATTACGCACACGCCGTGCTCAAACAGCAGCCCAATCTGCCTCGATAGGGACTGAAGGAAAAACCCTTGGCGGGAGATCATGAAATAAAACTATCAAAAGTATTTTGGTGATCAAACTGCCCGTTCGAAGTTATCAACCCAGATACTTGTCAAAAAACGCCAGTGTGCGCTCCCAGGCCAGTTTGGCAGCGACCTCATTGTACCGGGTCGGAGCTGTGTCATTGTGAAAAGCGTGCTGTGCCCCTTCGTATGTGTACAGTTCATACTTCACGCCCGCCTTCTTTAAAGCCTCTTCATACGCTGGAATGCCGGCATTGATGCGCTCATCCATCCCTGCATAGTGTAATTGAACAGCGGCCTTGATTTTGGGAACGTCAACAACTTCAGCCTGACGCCCGTAGAAAGCAACGGCGGCTTTCAGCTCCGGTACGTTCACCGCCATTTGATTGACCATGCCTCCGCCCCAGCAAAACCCAACTGTCCCGAATTTCCCATTGCAGTCTTTCCGGCCTTTGAGGTATTCAAACGCCTTGATAAAATTATTGAGATTCCGGGCCGCATCCAGTTTTTGAAACATGTCGCGCGCCTTGTCTGCATCGACAGGCGTGCCGCCCTGTGGTGAAAGCGCATCAGGGGCGATGGCCAGGTATCCTGCCAGTGCCGCCCGGCGTGCCACATCTTCAATGTGCGGATTCAGTCCTCTGTTTTCATGGATAATTACCACGGCCGCAAATTTTTTGCCCTTTTTGGGCCTAGCGGTGTAGGCCTTCATGTCACAGCCATCACCCGGATAGGTCACATACTCTGTCGTAAGCCGGTCGTCCTGTAATGTAATGGTGGCTGCCGTCGCATAGTTGACTTCCAGGAGAGGCAAAACAGCCATGGCAGCCGCGGTGCTCCCCGTGAGGATGCTTAGCTTCTTGATAAAATCCTCGCGACGAAGGGGCTTGTGCGTGTACTCGTCAAACAGGTTGATGATGCGCTGGTCCATAATGGGTTGAGATTGTGTATACGATTGTAGCACTTTTTATTGATAGCGGAACCTGGTTTTACACGAGGGGCAGGCACAAATTGGAGTTTGCAAATTGACACACCCTACCTACCTTTGCCCTCCCAACACGGTGAATGTAGTTCAGTTGGTTAGAACGCCAGATTGTGATTCTGGAGGTCGCGGGTTCGAGCCCCGTCTTTCACCCAAGAGCCCCAGCCGGGGCTTTTTTTATGCTATTTCAATGCCCCTTGAAGGACAGCCTTTTTCCAAGGGAACCTTCAATTATTCTCCCGTCCTCATAGGCAAGGTTGCCTGTAACAAACGTCTTTCCCACGCGGGACTGAAAGGTTTGTCCCTCAAAAGGAGACCAGCCGCACTTGGCCAGGATATTGTCTTTCTTCACGACCCAGGGATTATTCAAATCCACCATCACCAGGTCGGCATAATAGCCCTCCCTGATGAATCCACGGTCTTTGATCCTGAAGAGGATCGACGGATTGTGACACATCTTCTCCACAATTCTTTCAAGTGAGATCTTACCCCGGTGAAAAAATTCCAACATGGCCACCAGGCTGTGCTGAACCAGCGGCCCGCCTGCTGGTGCATTGAAATAGGTGTTTTGTTTTTCTTCGAGTGTGTGGGGTGCGTGATCGGTGGCGATCACGTCAATGTGATTGTCAAGTACGGCCTGGAAGATGGCATCCTGGTCTTGACGGGTCTTGATGGCTGGATTCCATTTTATTTTAGTGCCTAGCCTGGCGTAATCCGTATCGTTGAACGACAAGTGATGAATACAGGCCTCTGCCGTAATCTTCTTCTGTACAAGCGGGAGGTGACTGTCAAAGAGTCTGGTCTCGCGAGCAGTGGAGATGTGCAGGATGTGAAGACGGGTACCATGCTTCCTGGCCAGGCCAATGGCGAAAGAAGACGATTTGAAGCAACCCTCCTCGCTTCGGATGAGGGGGTGACATTCCAGGGGCACGTTTTCGCCGTATTTGGCTTTGTAAGCTTCCGCGTTCCTCCGGATAGTTGGCTCATCTTCACAATGCGTAGCAATGAGTCCGGGGAACCTTGAGAAAATCTCTTCGAGTACTTTGGGATCGTCCACCAGCAGGTTGCCCGTGGAGGATCCCATGAATATCTTAAGTCCGCAGACTTTGGTCAGATCCGTTCTGAGTATCTCATCGAGGTTGTCATTCGATGTACCCATGAAGAAAGAGTAGTTGGCCAGCGAATCGCGCGAAGCGATTGCATACTTCTGTTCCAGCAATTCCTGCGTAAAAACAGGAGGTACGGTGTTGGGCATCTCCATAAAGCTCGTAACCCCGCCGGCAACCGCTGCGCGTGATTCCGTGTAGATCGCGCCCTTATGGGTTAGTCCGGGTTCGCGAAAGTGCACCTGGTCGTCGATGAGGCCGGGGAGAAGCAGCGCGCCTTTCGCATCAATGATTTGGGCATCTTTTGCGGAGAGGTTTTGGCCGATCTTTTCAATCCGATCATGACCGATTTGAACATCGCCTTCGATGACCCGGCCTTCGTTTACTATCTTCGCGTTTACAATGAGGGTATTCATTCGCCTCAAAGATAAATCCATTTGTTTTGGAAGCCTCAACTTATTCATGGGAAGGATTAAAACTGAACCCGCAGTTGCTGTCTGCTGTGGCCGAGGCAGGGTTTCAAAACCCCACGGAGATTCAGCAAAAGGTCATTCCGCTGGTATTGGGAGGCCAGGCGGTGATTGGCATCGCCCAGACGGGCACCGGGAAGACTGCAGCCTATCTGTTGCCTATCCTCAAAAAGATTAACTACGCCCAGGGGAAAGAACCCAGGGCACTGGTACTGGCGCCCACGAAGGAACTGGTAGTACAGATTGCCGAACACGCCAAAATCCTGGCAAAGTTTACTGATCTCCGGATCGCCGCGCTATATGGAGGCATTGGTCCCAAGACCCAGATCGAGGCACTTCAAATCGGTGTTGACCTGCTTATCGCCACACCAGGCCGGTTTATGGAAATCTACTTCCGTAATGAAATTGCCGTAAAGCAAATTAAGACCCTGGTACTGGATGAAGCAGATCGTATGCTCGACATGGGATTCATGCACCAGCTGAGGAAGATATTCGAGGTGATCCCCTCCAGGCGCCAGAACCTGTTGTTCTCCGCAACTTTCCCTGCAAAGGTAGACAAGCTCTCGCAGGAGTTTCTGGAGTTCCCGGTTAAAGTGGAGGCAACACCGCTGACGATGGCCGCCACGCAGGTTGAGCAGGAGCTGTACCACGTGCCAAACCTGAAGACCAAGATTCATTTGTTGGAGCAACTGCTACAGAACCGCAGTACATTCAATAGAGTCATGATCTTCGCCCGTACAAAGGAATCAGCTGACAATGTTTTCAAGTACCTGGACCGGAAGCAGCTGGGCCCGGTGCGTGTGATCCACTCCAACAAGGGTCAGAACAGCCGGATCAATGCCATGAACGAATTCAAGCAGGGCGACCTGCGTATTTTGGTCGCGACTGATGTAGCCTCACGCGGCATTGATGTAACCAACGTGTCACACGTGATCAATTTTGATGTTCCCATGCTTTACGAGGACTATATTCACCGCATTGGCCGTACGGGCAGGGCCTTTCAGACGGGCGTAGCGATCACCTTTGCCACTGATGCTGAGAAGTATCACGTGAAGAAGATTGAGGAACTGATGAGGGAAAAGATCCGGGTGAGCAAGCTGCCTGCCGGTCTGAAAATCGAAGACACACCTTCTGAGGAAGCGAAAAAGATTGCGAAAGAGATTGACCGGCAGAAGCGGTATGAAGACCCTGAGTTCAAGGGAGCCTTTCATGAACGCAAGAGAAAACAGTAGACCCCGGCTTTTCCAGGAATAATCCAAGGGCAGCAACACCCGAAAAATGGAAATTGCCTAGTACAATAAAAAAGCGCAAGGTATTGAACCCGCGCCCATTATCGAATTTTCGAAACCTCAAATTGTATTACCCATTCATCGAAATCAGGAACTCCTGGTTATTCCTGGTTCCCTTCATCTTGGCAAGCAGGAACTCCATCGCTTCGATTGAATTCATGTCACTCATGTATTTGCGCAGGATCCACACGCGGGCCAGCTCTTCCTCCCTCATCAGCAATTCCTCACGACGTGTTCCGGAAGCCGGCACGTCGATGGAAGGATAAATGCGTTTGTTGGAAAGCTTGCGGTCAAGCTGCAATTCCATGTTGCCGGTACCCTTGAATTCCTCAAAGATAACTTCATCCATCTTTGAACCGGTGTCGATCAGAGCTGTGGCTATGATTGTCAGTGAACCGCCATTTTCAATTTTGCGGGCCGCACCAAAGAAGCGCTTGGGCTTGTGAAGGGCGTTGGCATCCACACCACCAGAAAGAATTTTTCCGGAAGAGGGCACTACGGTGTTGTAGGCGCGGGCAAGACGGGTAATGGAATCAAGGAGGATAACCACATCATGACCGCACTCGGTCATGCGCTTGGCCTTCTCCAATACGATGCTTGCAATTTTTACGTGACGGTCGGCTTGCTCGTCAAAGGTAGAGGCTATAACCTCAGCCCTCACACTGCGCGCCATGTCAGTTACTTCTTCAGGACGCTCATCGATCAGCAACACAATCAGGTAAACCTCGGGATGGTTCTCTGCGATGGCGTTGGCGATCTGCTTGAGCAAAACCGTCTTACCGGTCTTGGGCTGAGCCACGATCATTCCGCGCTGACCCTTACCGATGGGGGCGAACAAATCCAGGATTCGCGTCGACATATTGTCGGGCGTGGTGCTCAGCCTCAGTTTTTCATTCGGGAACAGCGGCGTCAGGTATTCGAATGCGACACGGTCGCGAATCTCTTCCGTTGTTTTTCCATTGACATTGTCAACCTTCAGCAGGGCGAAATATTTTTCACCTTCTTTCGGCGGGCGGATCTGGCCGCGTACAGTATCGCCGGTTTTCAGCCCAAGTAATTTAATCTGTGAAGGAGACACATAAATATCATCCGGGCTGGCAAGGTAGTTGTAGTCTGAGGAGCGGAGGAATCCGTAGCCGTCCTGCATCAATTCAAGCACGCCCTCGTTGGTGATGGCGCCATCAAACTCTTTGATGTTCATAATCCTGGCCTGCTGCTGGCGGTCCTGCTGAAATTCACGGGGAGGCTGTTCTCCGCCGCCTGACTGTTGCGGTTGCTGCTGCGGTAACTGCTGTTGGGGACGAGCCTCCTCGAATTTGGGCTGTGGTTCTTCAAACCGGTTGGGCTGACGGTCACGATCAGTCTCTGCAGGCTGGGTCATTTCCGGAGAAGGAAGTTCTTTCCTGGGCTGTGGAGCTGGACCTGCCGGAGCGACATTTTCACGACGCCTGGGGCGTACCTTCCGGTCTGCGTCATCGTTTTGCTGTTTCTTGGGCGGAGTTGCCTCTTCCTTCAATGCCTGATGATCAAGGATCTTGTATACCAGTTCTTGTTTGGCAAGTTTCTTGGCGTTTTTCACGCCCATTTCTTCGGCAATGTCCTTTAATTCAGACAGGAGCCTGACATTCAGGTCGTCAATGGTGTACATGAGGGTAAAAAAAGTAGTTGTTGGATGGATTGATAATAAAAACTTGAAAAATCGGGCAAAGAGGCCGGGTGAATACCGACAAATCAATTAGTTAATTAAGGGCAAGAACAGGAAAAGTTGAATTTATCTATCGGGAACGGCCGGGAAGGCCTGATTGACAATGCAAGTATAGGTCAAAATGGAATATTATCAAATTCAATAGCCAAAATTAAGCCCTTCTGAGCGGGCTGGACGGCTTAATACTGTCCTTTTGTATGAAGAAGGTTTGTAATTTTGACACGGTAAAAATAATATCGGACAATGCTGCAAATTAATTTCATCAGGGAAAATACAGAGAAGGTGCTGGATGGACTAAGGAAGCGGAATTTGAAATCCGCCGAAGAACTGGTCAGCCAGGCGCTTTCCTTTGACAGGATCAGGAGGGAAAAACAAAAGGAACACGATGACCTCGTGGGGGAAACGAACCGGATATCAAAGGAGGTTGGCGCTTTCATCAAAGCTGGCCAGAAGGACAAGGCGGAGGACCTGATTGCCAAAATGTCGGCCAATAAGAAACTGGCCCTTGATTTTGGACAGGCACTGGCCACTGCCGAGGAAGAGCTTCAAAAGGTTCTTTATCTCATACCCAACGTCCCGGCCGAGAAGGTCCCGCCAGGGAAAACCCCTGAAGAGAATCTCAATGTGCACCAGCATGGTGCCATGCCCGTGCTGCCATTGGATGCGCTTCCCCACTGGGAACTAATTAAGAAGTATGACATCATCGACTTCGACCTGGGCAACAAGATTTCAGGGGCCGGATTTCCGGTGTACAAAGGAAAAGGAGCCAAGCTTCAGCGTGCGCTGATCAACTTTTTCCTGGATGAAGCAGCGAAGGAAGGATATACAGAGATCCAGCCTCCGATTGTGATTAATAAGGCGAGCGGGTTTGGCACCGGTCAGCTTCCCGACAAGGAGGGGCAGATGTATTATATCACAGAAGACGAGTTGTATCTCATTCCCACGGCTGAGGTTCCGGTTACCAACCTGTACCGCGACGTGATCATGAATGAAGTGGAATTGCCAGTCAGGAATGTTGCCTATACACCTTGTTTTCGCCGTGAGGCAGGAAGCTGGGGTGCCCACGTTAGGGGCCTTAACCGCCTGCACCAGTTTGACAAAGTTGAGATTGTACAGATCAGGAAGTCGGAAGAATCCTATGCTGCCCTCGATGACATGTGCAGCTATGTCCAGGGACTGCTCGAAAAACTGGAACTGCCGTACCGAAAACTTCTCCTGTGCGGAGGCGATATGGGCTTTAACTCGGCCATGACCTTTGACATGGAAGTATTTTCAGGCGCTCAACAGCGGTGGCTCGAGGTCAGTTCGGTAAGCAACTTCGAAACATTCCAGGCCAACCGGCTAAAACTGAGGTACAAGACCAAGGACGGGAAAATGCAGCTCCTTCATACGCTAAATGGCAGCGCTTTGGCGCTTCCGCGCATTGTAGCGGCAATTCTGGAGAACAACCAAACCATGGATGGGATACGCATTCCGAAGGTGCTCGTGCCCTATACAAAGTTTGACATGATTGGCACAGGGCAAATAAATACGTAACTCGCGCTTTCTTTAATCACCAATACCTTTGACGTTTCAAGATTTTCAATTTGATTCCAAGCTTCAGGAGGGCCTTGACTCAATGGGCTACGCGAAGCCCACGCCCATCCAGGAACAAGCCATACCGGTTATTCTTCAGAACAAGGATGTGATCGCCTGCGCCCAGACCGGCACAGGGAAAACCGCTGCGTACATTCTGCCCGTACTGCACAAAATCATTCACACGGATCATCGGCACCTGAATACACTGGTAATCGCACCAACAAGGGAATTGGCACAGCAGATTGATCAGCAGATAGAGGGCTTTGCCTATTTCACCGGGGTAAGTTCCATTCCAGTCTATGGCGGCGGCGATGGCGCGACATGGGACCAGCAGCGCAAGGCTCTGGAACATGGAGCAGACATCATAATTGCCACACCCGGAAGGCTCATCGCGTTACTGGCGGGAGGAACCACCAAGCTGGAACACCTTAATCACCTGATCCTCGATGAAGCTGACCGCATGCTGGACATGGGTTTCTATGACGACATCGTCAAGATCATCAGTTACCTTCCTAAACAGCGCCAGACATTGTTGTTTTCGGCCACCATGCCACCCAACATCAGGAAGCTGGCCAATAAGATCTTGAATGAGCCCGTTGAGATCAACATCGCCATCGCCAAGCCGGCAGAAGGAATTCTTCAGCAGGCGTACCTGGTGTATGACGAACAGAAAGTATCATTGATACGACACATCCTGAAGTCGGGTCAATACTCCAGCGCGATCATCTTTGCTTCCAAGAAGGAATACGTCAAAAAACTGGAACAAACCCTGCTTCGGGCCGGCCTGCCGGTACGCGCCTTTCACTCCGATCTTGAACAGCCCGAGCGGGAGGACATCCTTCGCCAATTCAAGAGCAGGCAGATCAGCACGATCATTGGCACGGATGTGCTTTCCCGGGGAATTGATGTGGAAGGCATCAGTCTCATTGTGAACTACGACGTTCCGCCTGATCCTGAAGACTATGTGCACCGCGTCGGCCGTACCGCCCGGGCTGAGACGACTGGCACGGCCATCACGTTTATCAATGACAAGGACCAGCGCAAGTTCTTCGGAATTGAGAACATGATCGGGACGACCATTCCAAAGCTTCCACTGCCTGAAGCGCTCGGTGCCGGGCCTGAGTACAAACCTGAAGAGCGACCCAGAAAATCTTTTGGCTCTGGCCGCGGCGATGGTCATGGGAGCGGCAGCAAGAAGCCCTTCAAGAGAGGATTCCGCAAGAGATAATAGGCTGCCGTTGAGTACAGTCAGGCTGAGCCCGGAAACTACTTCTTAAGTAAAGCCAGAATTTCGTTCAGCTTGAGGAGGGCCTCTACCGGGCTGATGGTATTGATATCGACCTTGGCCAGCAATTCCTTGACCTCTTTGAACCTCGGGTCACCTTCAAACAAGCTCATCTGGAAGTTTTCTTTGGGGAGCTCACTGAGCTTCTTTTTCTGCTCGTTCTTGTGCTTGTCCTTTTCAAGAAAGTGGAGGATCTCATTGGCGCGAAGTACAATCTTGTTGGGCATACCGGCCAGCTGCGCAACATGAATACCGAAGCTGTGTTCACTTCCTCCCTCCTTCAGGGTGCGCATGAAGATGATCTTGTCTCCAATTTCTTTCACGCTTACATTGAAATTCTTCACCCTGACCAAATCTTCAGCGAGCTGGTTAAGTTCGTGGTAGTGGGTTGCAAACAATGTTTTTGGCCGGACTTCGTTGTGCTGGTGCAGGTACTCAACAATGGCCCAGGCTATGGAAACGCCGTCGTACGTGCTGGTGCCGCGTCCAATCTCATCCATCAGGATAAGGCTTCGGTCACTAAGGTTGTTGAGGATGCTCGCGGTCTCGGTCATCTCTACCATAAACGTTGACTCACCCCTGGACAGGTTGTCGGACGCGCCAACACGCGTGAAGATCTTGTCAATGATTCCGATAGAGGCGGTATCGGCGGGGACAAAACAGCCCATCTGAGCCATCAGTACGATCAACGCAGTCTGTCTGAGCAAGGCAGACTTGCCCGCCATGTTTGGGCCTGTGATGATGAGGATTTGCTGAGCCTCGTTGTCGAGGTAAATGTCGTTGGGAACAAAACTCTCGCCCGGCGGCAATTGCTTTTCTATAACCGGGTGCCGTCCTGCTTTTATGGAAAGCGTAGTGGAAAGATTGATCTCAGGCCGGGCATAGCGATTGGTCTTCGCCACAAGTGCGAATGAAAGCAGGCAGTCAAGTACAGCGACGACGCGGGCATTTTGCTGGATTTGCGCCACGAAATCCGAGGCGTGCCTGACGAGGTCAAGGAAAAGCCGCTGCTCAATGACCGTGAGTTTTTCCTCGGCATGAAGGATTTTTTCTTCGTAGACCTTCAGTTCTTCGGTGATGTAGCGTTCGGCATTCACCAGGGTTTGCTTGCGTATCCAGTCGGCAGGGACCTTGTCCTTGTTAGCATTGCTGACCTCGAGGTAATAGCCAAAAACCTTGTTGTAGGAAATCTTGAGTGAATTGATTCCGGTTCGTTCGACTTCGCGTTTCTGGATCTGAAGCAGATAATCCTTTCCTGAAAAGGCAATGGCCCTCAGTTCATCCAGTTCGGCATTCACGCCTTCCCTGATGATTCCCCCCTGGTGTACAAGCATAGGCGCGTCGTCTTTCAGTTCGCGCTCAATTTTTTCAAGCAGGAAGTCACACCGGTTCAGTTGATCACCCCATTTCTTTAGTTCATGTCCCGCTACTGTGATGAGGTCTTTGACCGGAAGGATGGCCAACAGGGACCGCTTGAGCTGCAATAGCTCCCTGGGGTTGATGCGTCCCACCGCAACCTTGGATATCAGGCGCTCAAGGTCAGCTACCTGCCTGAGTTGGTCAGTGATCTTCTCGACCAGTTCAGGATCACGGTTGAATTTCTCAACAATGCTCAGACGTTCATCGATGGATTCTTTTTCTTTCAGCGGCAACACCATCCATTTTCTCAACTGGCGCGAGCCCATGGGCGTCACGGTTTGATCCAGGATCTGGAGAAGGGGCACGCCGCCTTCATTGGGCGAACTGATCAGCTCCAGGTTGCGGATGGTGAACTTGTCAAGCCACACATAGGCCTCCTCGTCAATGCGGGAAATGGAGGCGATGTGGTGCGTGTCCCGGTGCTCCGTGGCCTCGAGGTAATGCAGGATCGCCCCGGCGGCAATGATGGCTTCACTCAGTCCGTCAATGCCAAAGCCCTTCAACGTTGACGTCTTGAACTGGGTCAGGAGTTTTTCGTGCGCAAACTCCTCTGCATATACCCAGTCGTCGAGCGCGAAGGTGGCGCATTCATCACCCAGCTGGTTTTCAAGTCTTTCCCGGTGCCGCTTGCAAAAGATTATTTCTGAGGGACTGAGACTCTGGAGAAGTTTGAACACATAATTTTCTGTTCCCTGTGCACAGAAAAACTCTCCTGTGCTGATGTCCAGAAATGCAATGCCAAGGTTTTCCTTCGAGATGAAAATGGAAGCGAGAAAGTTATTTCTTTTTCTTTCCAGGACATTGTCATTGTAGGATACGCCGGGCGTAACGAGTTCGGTTACGCCTCGCTTGACGATGCCCTTTACAAAGCGGGGATCTTCAAGCTGGTCACAGATGGCAACGCGGTGACCGGCCCTTACCAGTTTCGGAAGGTATGAATCAAGTGAATGGTGAGGGAAGCCGGCCAGTTCAATTTCAGAAGCTGAGCCGCTGCCACGCTTGGTGAGAACGATGTCGAGGACTTTACTGGCCTCAATGGCATCCTGCCCGAATGTTTCGTAGAAGTCGCCGACCCGAAACAACAGCAGCGCCCCGGGATACTTTGCCTTGATGGCATTGTATTGTTTCATGAGGGGGGTGTCCATTGCACCGGCTGCGGCCATGCCGGCAAGTTAAACGAGAAGCCTGAAGGAAGAAACCCGATTAATAAATCATTTCCGGGCGTCTGCAGTCAAGTGCATCTTGCCCCTCTTTAGCTGTGGCGCGGTCCGCTTCAGGTTTTTTGATGTTGAAAATTTTGAACCCCATGTTTTCCTGATTATTTGTCAGAAATTTCAATTTCTGCTCATGTTTGGCATCCTGACCGGTGTGGGCATATTTTCGTGGCTGGCCCCCTTAACCAATGCTTTGTTTTGATTTGCTGTGTCTAACTTTGAACCATGAAGAAACTGAAGCTCGAGGAACTGGGTCGCATTTCAATTGATGAATTCAGGGATGTAGAAAAACTCCCCGTGGCTGTTCTTCTTGACAATGTAAGGAGCCTGCACAATGTCGGTTCTGCATTCCGTGTTTCGGATGCCTTCAGGCTGGAGAAGATTTGCCTGACTGGCATTACCGGAACACCGCCGCATCGTGAAATACACAAGACCGCGCTGGGAGCGACGGATTCTGTTGCCTGGGAGTATTTCGAGAATGCCGCTGAAGCGGTAAAGAAACTGAAGGGTGAGGGCTACCGGATTGTTGTCATTGAACAGACCAGTGAGGGCATTCCGCTCCAGCAATTCCAGCCGCAACTTGATACCCGGTATTGCCTGGTGTTTGGAAACGAGGTGAATGGTGTAAGCGAGGAAGTCATTGCGCTGGCAGACACTGCCCTTGAAATACCGCAGGCAGGGACGAAACATTCGCTCAATATTTCGGTGTGTGTGGGGATTGTAGCCTGGGAGGTATTTCGGAAGACCGCCTTGAAATGAAGCCAATTCCTCATTCAAAATTGTCTACAGCACTTATCAGGATTTAATACCTTTGTACTTATTGATCATTCTGCAACCATGAAGTTACTGCTAGCCATCTTGTTATTGATAGTCGTGATGTCGCCGGGAATTTCCCAGGACCCCACGCCGGCTGACTGCCAGTTTTCAGCAATTGTTCAGGCCGATGGTGATGAAGGAGAATGGCCGATGAAATGGCTGGAGGACGATGACAAGGTATTCTTCTATAATTTTTGCATGGATGGAAGCAACCTTTATGTTCGGATGAAGGTGAAAGACGAATTAGCACGAAGAAAGCTCGCTTTGTTTGGGCTGACCCTTTGGCTTGATCCAGGTGGAAAAAAGAAGAAGAAACTGGGCCTCCATTTTCCGACGGGTGCCGAAGCAAAGGAATTGATGGAAAAATACCGGCAGTCCGCAGGCGAGAATGCCAACATGACAGCCACCCAGCGCGCAGATTTCCAAAAACAGATGGACAAGTCGCTGATTGAAAACCTGGAGATGATGGAACTGATAGGCTTGACGGATGAGCCGCTCACCAGCACGAAATCAGGAATAACCAACGGTCTCAAAGTGGCCCTTGCCCAGGATGATGAGAGTGCCTATGTCTATGAGGCAATTATTCCTTTAAAAGCATTTCGGTTGTCAAGGGCCTCCCTCAGTTCACTGGGTTTAGGCTTTGAGACAGGTCGCTATGAGCCGCCAAAAACGAAGGCCAAGGCTGGTTCAGCAGCCAGTGCAAGCGCTCCAGGTCAGACCTCGGATGGAAGCTACGGCACACGATTCAGTGCATCAAACATGGGCAGAGGCCAGGGCTATCAGGGTTACGGCGCTAACACCCCGATGTCATACCCGGCAGGATTTTGGACCTCCATCAAGCTAAAATAAACCAACCCCGGATTGGATCATTCTTCTGACCGTTACAGCCAGCGAGGCGTTTCCGCCTCCAAAGAGGATGTCCACCGCGCCATCGAGCACCTTGACAAGGGGCTGTTCCGGAAATCGTTTTGCAAGATCGTTCCAGACCTGCTGTCCGCCGATCCGGCGTATTGCACAGTAATGCATGCGGACGGTGCGGGAACGAAGTCATCCCTTGCTTATGTATACTGGAGGGAGACCGGGGACCTTTCAGTCTGGAAAGGAATTGCCCAGGATGCCATTATCATGAATGTTGACGACTTGCTGTGCGTTGGTGCAACAGGTCCGGTTTTTCTTTCGTCGACAATCGGCAGAAACAAAAACCGAATACCCGGTGAAGTGATCGCGGCCATTATCAATGGGACAGAGGAGGTACTTGCCATGCTGAGAAAGCACGGCATGGAGATCTACAGCACCGGTGGCGAAACGGCGGATGTTGGTGACCTGGTCCGCACCATCATCGTTGACAGTACTGTGACCACGCGGATGAGAAGAGACCTGGTGATTGATAACGGCAAAATCCAGGCGGGCGATGTTATTGTAGGCTTGTCTTCTTGCGGACAGGCCAGTTATGAGAATTCTTACAATGGCGGCATGGGAAGCAACGGACTTACTTCGGCACGCCATGATGTTTTTGCGAAGGAGTATGCCGTCAAATACCCCGAATCCTATAACCAGGAAGTGCCGGATGACCTGGTCTACAGTGGAAAGTACAAAGTGACAGACAGGCTTCCGTCCCTGCCAGTTGACATCGGAAAACTTGTCCTTTCACCCACCAGGACATATGCCCCGATTGTGATTGAGGTGCTCAAAGAACTTCGTCCTGTCATTCATGGCATTATTCATTGTAGCGGCGGGGCCCATACCAAGGTGTTGCACTTCATTGATAACCTTCATGTCATCAAGGACAACCTGTTTGAAATTCCTCCTCTTTTTCAATTGATCTACGAGCAAAGCGCAACCACCTGGCAGGAGATGTATAAGGTTTTCAACATGGGTCACCGGATGGAGATCTATTTGCCGGAAAAGGAAAGCAGCAGGATCATTGATATCGCCAAATCTTTTGGCGTTGAGGCAAAAATTGTCGGAAGGGTCGAGGCCCATCCTTCCCGCCAGGTTACCATCAAAAGCAAGGAAGGCGAGTTTATCTACTCTTGACCACACTGCTTTATGTGATGTGATTCATCAGGCCACTCATCACAAGTCTTTTCTTTTGTCGATCCTCAGTTGCTAGTTTAGTACCCATTCAAGAATCGATTATGAAAAAACTGATAATACTTTCGGTGGCCCTTGCGTTGCCCTTTATTTCTTCTGCACAGAAGAAGGTAAAACCGCAGCCTGTTATTCAGAAGCAGGCCCTCACCCACGGTGTTTATGACCAGTGGAAGGACATCACCTACAAGGCGCTTACACCGGATGGAAATTACGCTGCCTTCACAGTAAATCCACAGGACGGCGACGGGAAGGTCATTTTCTACGGACTAAAAAACTCAACTCAGGATTCCGTCAGGCGCGCCGAAAGCATCATGCTCACGTTTGACAGTCAACATGCTATCTTCAAAATCAAGCCGCCTCAAAAGGTTGTGAAGGAGTTGAGGCGGATAAAGAAAAAGAAGGAGGATATGCCCAAGGATTCGTTGGGGATTTATTCTTTCGCGTCGCGTAAGACAGAAAAGATACCCGAAGTTAAGTCAGTCAGGGTACCCGAGAAGGCGGGCGGCTGGATTGCCTATCAATTGGAGCCAAAGAAAGAGCCCAAGTCAAAGCCGGAAGACAAAGGAACGGACAAGAAGGGCAAAAAGAAGAAGCCCAATACCGATGACAATGGGTACACCCTCGTGGTTAAGAAAATTGGGGACAGCAGGGAATTGGTGTTTGGGTATGTGAAGGACTACGCGTTTGCCAGGTATGGACAGGGATTGCTTTTCGCGAGCAGCGGAAACGACAGTACCATGAAAGCGGGTGTTTACTGGTATGCACTCGGTTCTGACAAAGCCCAGCCATTGTATGAGGGAAAGAGCAAATACAAATTCAAGGGACTGGCCATCAGTGAAGATGGCACACAGGCTTCTTTTATGGTGGACAGCGACACTACCAAGGCACTGGTCCGTCACTTTCAGCTCTATCACTGGAGGTCTGGAAGCACAAGTGCTGAATTGCTGGATGTGGAGCACTCCATGGGAATCTACCAGAATTGGATCGTCAGTGAATTCTATGCGCCAAACTTTTCGAAAGACGGCAGCAAACTGTTTTTTGGTTCGGCACCGGTTCCCCTCGTTCAGGATACAACCTTGTTGCCGGAGGAAATTGTCAGTGTGGAAGTGTGGGGTGGGGAGGACGCTTACATTTACCCCCAGCAAAACAAGCAGTTGGATACTGAGAAACGACGCACCTATCTGGTATCCATTGATCTGACGCGCAAGCAAGTCATGCAGCTTGGAGACCGTGAGGTGCCCTCCATTGAAACCGGCAATGAGGGGAATGCTTCTGTGGCATTGGGAGAGTCAAATGTGCCCTATAGAAAAATGACCACTTGGGACCCTTCGGCGTACGCTGATTTTTATTTATTTGATCTCCAGAAGCAGGTAAGGACGACCATCGCGACAAAAGTGAAAGGAAATGCAAGTCTTTCACCAAAGGCCAATTACGTTTACTGGTTCAGCTTGCCGGATACCGCATGGTTTGCATATTCTGTCTCAACGCAGAAAGCGTTAAACCTGACGGAAGGGCTAAAGTTCAAACTGGCCGATGAGGAAAATGATTCGCCTGACTATCCAGGCTCCTATGGATCTGCTGGCTGGACTACCGATGATCGGCTGTTTCTGGCCTACGACCGGTATGATATTTGGGCTTTTGATCCGCAAAACCTAACCGCGCCTGTAAACCTCACGAAACTTGGCCGGTCGGAGAAAATGGTTTTTCGGTATATCAGGCTTGATATCGAAGAGCGGTTCATTGACCCGACGAAGGAGCTTTTATTATCGGCCTTTAATGAGACCACCAAGGAATCAGGCTACTATAAATTGTCCCTTACTGACAATAAGTTGACGAAGTTGATCATGGGTCAATACCGCTATGGCGGTACAGTTAAGGCGAAGAACGCGTCACAATTGTTGTTTACCCGTGAAAGCTTCCGTGAATTCCCGGATGTGTGGACGTCTGACATGAATTTCACTTCTGTCAGGAAGTTGAGTGACGCCAACCCCCAGATGAAGAATTATTTCTGGGGTAGCGTTGAATTGATCAGGTGGGTGTCACTGGACAATATTCCGCTGAACGGCTTATTATACAAACCGGAAGGATTTGACCCGAAAAAGAAGTATCCGATGATTGTGAATTTCTATGAAAAGGAAAGCGATAACCTTTATCAGCATGTCAAGCCCGAGCCTTTACGATCACAAATTAACCGTTCGGTGTATACCAGCAACGGCTACGTCGTCTTTGTTCCGGACATTGTCTACAAGATTGGTTTCCCTGGTGAGAGCGCAAAAAACAGTGTTTTGCCCGGCGTGACATCCCTGATTGAGAGGGGATTTGTGGATGAAAAAAACATCGGCGTGCAGGGGCACAGTTGGGGAGGTTACCAGATCGCTTACCTCCTCACCAGGACAAATCTTTTCAAGGCTGCAGAAGCCGGTGCCCCGGTAGCCAACATGATCAGTGCCTATGGGGGCATCCGTTGGGAATCGGGCGTCAGCAGGATGTTTCAATATGAACATACACAAAGCCGGATCGGGGGAACACTGTGGGAAAAGCCTATGCACTTTATTGAGAATTCACCAATATTCTTTGCAGACAAAATCCAGACGCCTTTGCTGCTGCTTCACAATGATGCTGATGGTGCGGTACCCTGGTACCAGGGCATTGAGATGTACATGGCCATGCGTCGTCTGAACAAGCCGGTGTGGATGCTCAATTACAACGGCGAACCTCATTGGCCGGTTAAGCGTGAGAACCGGATTGATTTTCAAACAAGGATGATGCAGTTCTTTAATTATTACCTGAAGGATGCCGCTGAACCAGATTGGATGAAAAAGGGAGTGCCGGCAATTGAGAAGGGGATCAACAAGGGGTATTAACCTCCGTGATCGATTTCATTTTTGAAGAATTTGTCATCTTCGTCCTCGTCCTTCTTGGCAGGACGGATGCCGATCTCAAGGATCTTGAATTCGGTTCTCCGGTTTCGCTGACGGCCCATGGGATTATCTGTACCGTCAGCATTGGTGTTGCGTGCGATTGGCTTGGATTCGCCATAGCCTTTAGCAACCAGGCGTTCGGGAGCAATGCCCTTCTTAATGAGGTAATTGACCGTAGACTCGGCCCTGCGTTGGGAAAGCCGCTGGTTGTATTCGTCGGTGTCAACGCTATCAGTGTGTGATCCCATTTCAATCTTGATCTCCGGGTTGTCGTTGAGTAGCTCTACCAGTTTGTCAAGTTCTGTGGCTGCATCGGTGCGGATGTCAGATTTGGCGAATTCAAAGTAGATATTATTCAGTACAAAGATTTTGTTTTTCTCCAGCCTGTCGAGAACCAAAAGTGTATCCAGCGTAATGTTCGTTATCAATTCCTTCAGGGTTTCAGGGGCTACCGATTTCCCAATGGTGGAATACTGACCGCGTTGAACAAGATACCCATCCGTTTCACCAATGAGTGTGTATTTCTCATTTTCATAAACCCGGAACAGAAACTTGCCGTCATTGCCGGTTACATAATCCTGCATGACATCTCCCTTGCCGTCGAGGATGGTAACTTTGGTGTTGGGCAGTATTTCCCGGGTGCTGTCTTTTTTGAGATTGTAGGTCACACCTTCCAGGTAGTAGTTTACCACCTTCAGGTTTGGATCATCGTTGATGAATGTATAAATATCATCATCGCCTTTGCCGCCTTCCCGGTTCGAGGTAAAAAACCCCCGGTCTGGTTTGAACAGGAATATCCCAAAATCATCACCGGTGGAATTGACGGGCTGGCCCAGGTTCTCAATGACGGTCTTTCCGCCGGCCCTGTTTACCACAAAAAGGTCCTGCATGCCGTAGCCGGGATGGCCGTCGGAAGCGAAATACATTTTTCCGTTTTCCGAAACGTATGGAAAGGTTTCATTGCCTGAGGTGTTGATGTCGGGCCCCATGTTCCTCACCCGGGAGAATCGTCCCCTCGAATCCATCTGGGCTGTGTAAATGTCGAGTCCTCCGAATCCACCCTTGCGGTTGGACGAAAAATACAGCGTACGGCCATCCGGACTGAAGGCCGGAGAAGACTCCCATGAGTCGGGCTGGTTGATGTTGATTTGCTGTGGATCTGTCCATGCGCCGTTGCGGAACCGTGACAAATAAAGATCAACGTCGTTGGCACCCTTGCGTTTGCCGGTATTGCCTTTTGCAAAGACCATGGTTTTGCCGTCAGGCGCAAAAGTGATGGTGCCAACATTGACATTGGGTGTGTTGATGCTTTCCGGAAGGGCCTTGATGGTCGTGGCGTCAACGACGGCCCCTTTGGTTTCAGCCTTGTACAGATCGGTGTAGGGCGTGCCAGTGGTAGCGTAAATGCGCTCATTGGACCGCGAAGATGTGAAATACAATTCCCCGTTGAGATAGGCGGGGGAATACTCACTGAAATTGGAATTCACCGCATCAAGGTTTTTAATGCGATAATAACTTTTCATTTCGTCTAGCTTTCCAAGGTAATTGAGTCCGGCCAGCTCCTTGTTGGCGCGGTCGCGCATGACGTCAGCCGTAGTGGTGTTAGCCAGTTCTTCCAGTGATTTCCGGGACTGATCGTATTTTCCGTTGGCCTGCTGTGCCTTGGCCAGATAAAGCAGCACCGAGTCTCTGTCGATGCCGGGCCCGCCTGCGCGGGCATAGTATTTTTCTGATTCTTTGATGCGATTCGATTGACGGTAACACTCGGCTATGTAATAGTTGGCTTTGCCATTGCCAGGCTGCTTGTCCAGGACACCCTGGTAGTAATTAATTACATTCTCGAACTTTCCGTAGCGAAAGTCTTTCAGGGCCTTTTTTTCAGCACTGCAACCCGCCATCACCAGCAAGGTGATCAGGGTAAGCGTTGTTTGCCAACTTCCGGTACTTCTTTTCATTCAGGGAAAGGTACAAAAAACTAAAATCCGCCAATGGCTATTGGGTTACCGCAGATTTCGGTAGATGCCGGGCAATCCAGGAATCCCTGACAGTTGACTGCCACTGCTTTTCCCATTCCTCTTTGGTTACAACCAGGTTGTTAAATGCGATGGTATCAGCGGTTAGGGCCTGGTTCTCAAACATGCCTTTCAGGTCCTTCAACGAAAATGAAATCACCTTGCCGTCTTTCAGGAAGGCCACCTGGCTTCTGTCAAAAAAGTCAATGCCCAATTTGCCCTGCAGGCCTTTTAGAAATCGAATACTGGAATCAATGGAGCAGCCACTGGCGCCCTCATCAACCGCAAGTACAGCGAACCGGTCAAACGGCAAAGTATACGATGTGCGGAGCGGGACGCCGTGGGCCGACCATTGATCACAAAGATCCTTCAGGCCTTCACCAAGGTATTCCTTTTCACTTGCGGTGAGGGCCCGGTTGGCCTGGTAAATCCAGAGACGCGCGTGTCCTGGCATTGCTTCGAATGGTAAATACATGGTAAAGGTGTTAACTCAAGCCTCGATCAAAATGTTCCCCGTCATTTCTTTTGGAACCGGGATGCCCATCAACTTCAGAATGGTCGGTGCAAGATCGCCCAATTTTCCGTCCTTGATCGGCCCCTTGTACTGATCATCAACAAAGATAAAAGGAACCAGGCTGGTGGTGTGGGCCGTGTTGGGCGTCCCGTCATCGTTGACCATCATATCAGCATTGCCATGATCGGCAATGATGATCACCGAGTAGCCATTCTTGCGTGCCGTCTCGGTAACAGCTTCATTGCATTGGTCGACCGTCTCGCAAGCCTTTACGGCTGCCTCAAACACGCCGGTGTGTCCAACCATATCCGGGTTGGCGAAATTCAGGCAAACGAAATCAACTTCTTTTTTTTGCAGTTCAGGAATGATCTTATCGCGGATGTCGGCCGCACTCATCTCCGGCTTGAGGTCATAGGTTGCCACTTTGGGAGAAGGACAGAGGAGCCTGCTTTCTCCCGGGAAGACCGACTCCCTGCCGCCTGAAAAGAAAAAGGTCACGTGCGGATATTTTTCGGTCTCTGCAATGCGGATTTGTTTTTTACCGGCCGCACCCAGCACCTCACCCAGTGTCTGATTAAGATTATCCTTATCAAAAATGACTTTCACATTCTTGAAAGTGTCATCATAGTTGGCCATGGTCACATAATACAAATCCATTTTGTGCATGTCTTGCTCTTGAAAATCTTCCTGCGTGAGTGCCATGGAAATCTCCCTGCCCCTGTCTGTCCGGAAATTGAAACAGATCACAACGTCACCCGGTTGAATTGTCGCGAGGGGTTTGCCGGAACCATCAGTGACGACGATCGGCTTAATGAATTCGTCGGTGATATTTTGTTCGTAGGATTTTTGAACTGCCTTGACAGGGTCCAAAGTTTTTTCACCCATTCCCTTTACCATCAGGTCATAGGCCAGTTTAATCCGCTCCCAGCGCTTGTCGCGATCCATGGCAAAATACCGGCCCACCACACTGGCAATTCTGCCCGTTGTTTTTGTTAGATGTTTCTGCAGTTCGGTAAGATAGCCGGCGCCTCCTTTGGGGTCTGTGTCCCGGCCATCCATAAAGGCGTGAACAAATAGATTGGCAACACCGCTATTCCTGGCAATGGAACACATGCCCTCCAGGTGTTTGATGTGGGAGTGTACACCGCCATCGGAAAGGAGACCAATCACATGGACTGGCTTATTGTTGACTTTGGCGTACTCAAGTGCCTGAAGCAGGACCGGATTCTTGTCCAACTCCTTTTCCTCTACCGCCTTGTTAATCTTGACCAGGTCCTGATAGACTACCCGGCCCGCCCCAATATTCATATGGCCAACTTCCGAATTGCCCATTTGGCCCTCTGGCAAGCCGACCGCCAGGCCGGAGGCCTGCAATGTGGCATGGGGATATTTCTGATACAGTAAATTGATATAGGGCGTTTTGGCGTGGTCGATGGCAGAGACTTTTTTGTTTTTGGCGATTCCCCAGCCGTCCAGAATCATCAGCAGCACTTTTCTTTTCATACTAGTCTATTTTGCATCAAATATAACGTTGCGCAGAAGGTTTTGGTGCTTTAAAGGCCCCATCTTGGCGGGTAGAATTTAATGGCATACTTTTGGACGGAAATTAGGGCCATGAATAGAATTGCCGTTTTATGTATCCTGATGGTGTCAATCAGCGCCGTGGCGCAGGCCCAGCTGGAGATTTTCAATCCCATGAAGGAGGCCATCAAGGCCAATGAGGCTACTGCCCTGGTGAAGACTTTTGCCCAGTCCGTAGACCTTAACCTGGAGGGAAATATCAGCACCTACAGCAAAGCCCAATCTGAGTTTGTCCTGAAGGACTTTTTCAAGAAGCATCCGGTCAAGGATTTTAGTATCGTACACACCGGCTCTTCAAAAGGAGGTCTTCAATTTGCCATTGGCCGGTACCTCAGCGGATCGGACAACTACAATGTCCTGATTCGCGTCAGACAAGTAGGTGACGATTACCTGGTCCACGAAATAAGTTTTGTAAAGGAATAACCTGGCTGCCCGAAGCTCAGTCCGCTTACCTTCATGCTTCCCCCTTACCTGACTTCAGCCATCCTCGAATCATTCATTTCTTCAGCCCTCGCGGAAGATATCGGTGAAGGAGATCATTCAACCCTCGGCGCCGTACCGGAGAAGACGACGGCTGAAGGACGACTTCTTGTTAAGGACAATGGTGTCCTGGCAGGCGCTGAACTGGCCGGTTGTATCTTCAGGCAATATGACCCCGGCCTTCAGGTTCATTCATTTTTGAATGACGGAGACACTGCTGCAAAAGGCGATGTTGCTTTTGTTGTTTCTGGCAATGCAAGATCGATCCTGACGACCGAACGCCTCGTGCTGAATTGCATGCAGCGCATGAGCGGCATTACTACCTACACCCGGCACCTCTGCCGGCTCATCGAAGGCACAAAGACGCGCCTGATGGACACCAGAAAAACGACACCCAATTTCCGACTGTTGGAGAAGTGGGCGGTGGCCATTGGAGGCGGAGTGAACCACCGTATCGGATTGTATGATATGGTGATGCTGAAAGACAACCATGTAGACATGGCAGGGGGAATCCGCCCAGCCATCAGCAACACCAGGCAATACCTTGCACAAACCGGCAGGCAGCTGCGGATCGAAGTGGAGACCCGAAACCTGGATGAAGTCAGGCAGGCCCTTGACGCGGGAGGCCTCGATGTCATTATGCTGGATAACATGGCCCCGGAGGATATCCGAAAAGCCGTGGAAATGATAGGTGGTAAGTTTGCGACGGAAGCCAGTGGCGGAATTACAGAGTCCAATCTGCGCGCCATTGCCGATTGCGGTGTGGATTATATTTCAGTCGGGGCCCTGACGCATTCCGTTAAAAGCCTTGACCTGAGCCTGAAGGTCAGGTTTGTTCAGTAGGCAGTTTGATGCCAGGCTGTTAACTTTGCGCCCCATCCAGAAGTTACTATGATTGTCAAGACCCGGAATTATCGCCTCGAGAAGAGCCTCTACATCAAATTGGCACTTGCCAGCGTATTGAAAAAGCAATGGTGGGCGGTCCCGATCGCTTTGGCCATCGGCCTGTTGTATTTATGGATACCCAGCATTTGGTGGTTTATTGCTGCCGTGCTGGCCTATGGCCTGTTTGTGCTTTTTTGGCTCATCCAGTTTTATGGTGTTACCCAGCTGGATCAGGGCAAAATGCTTTTCGAGCGGTTTTCCTACGAGATCACCAGTCAGCAGATACTGATGAAGTTGAATGCGCGTGAAGGAATGCCGTTGAAGTGGGACCAGATCAAGAGTGCTAAGGCAGGAAAGGATTTTTATCTTTTGTTTGTCAACAAGGCCCAGCTTATCCACCTTCCTTTCAAGATTTTTAACACGGAAAACGAGAGAAAGTTCCTGGGCAGCATTTTGAGGAACAAAGGCCTGGTCAAGGGATAATGTCCTGTTGATCCGAAACAGCATGCCTCCTTCAGTACGAACCTATACCCCTCAGCAGGCATTCGAAAAGATATCGAGCTACTGTGCCTACCAGGAACGGTCGCACAAAGAGGTGCGCAATAAACTTTATGCATACGGACTTCACCGCGGAGACGTTGATGAAATACTGACCCGGCTCATAACAGACGGGTTTCTCAATGAACAACGGTTTGCCAGGGCTTTTGCCGGCGGCAAGTTCCGGATCAAGAAGTGGGGAAGGAACAAGATTATTCATGAGCTCGAAGCCCATGGCGTTGCACCCAAGTGCATTCAACTGGGGCTACGCGAGATTGATTCCTCAGACTACCGGAAAACACTTACCCAGCTCATCAGGAAGAAGTTCACAGAGACAAAAGAGGAAAATCCTTTCAGGAAGAGGAACCTTGTTGCCCGCTTTGTCATCGGAAAAGGGTATGAGCCGGAAGAAGTATGGGAAATGCTGAAGGAAATGGCTCCAGGTAAAATGTAAGGCCGGCGACAAAACCCGACAGCCATTCAGACTAATTTTGCGATCATTCGTTAATGACCAAAAACACCCCGTTATGAAGACAATCCCCTGGACACTGATTTTCATTGTCAGCTCGGCAAGTTTGGTTTTTGGACAAAGTGACGACCTGCGCAAGAAGAATTTTAATACCCGGAAGAATATCGCGATTGACGGATATGACCCGGTGAGCTATTTTGATAACAAGCCGGTTGAGGGAAGGGAACAATTTCCAGTAGCCCATCGGGGCATTACTTACTGGTTTGTGGATGCGGCCAACGCCGGGAAGTTCAAGTCCATGCCTGAAAAATATGAGCCGGCCTACGGCGGATGGTGCGCTTACGCCATGGGTGCCAGCGGAGACAAGGTGAAAGTAGATCCCGAGACCTTTAAAATTCTCGATGGTAAATTGTACCTGTTCTATAGCTTCTGGGGAAACAACACCCTTTCAGACTGGAACAAAAATGAAAAAGAGCTAAAGAGGAAAGGTGATCAAAACTGGAAGAAGTTTATCCCCTGAAAGTGAAGTTCCGGGATGGACGCTTGTTCATAAATTTTTCTATTAAATTTGTCACTCTTTTATGGCCAAGCAGCTTTCAAATGCCTGTACAAAAATCCTCCATCAGTTGTCTGAGGTCATCCGGCAAATTGATCAGGAGGACTTTGCCCGGCCCTCCGAAACGCTGGGTCAATCTACCATAGGCCAGCACATGCGGCATACCTTGGAATTTTTTTTATGCCTTGAGCAGGGCTGTCAGATAGGAATCGTTAACTATGATCGTCGTGCACATGACAAGCTCATCGAGTCAGATAAATTCATTGCGTTGAATGCCGTTAGCCGGATCATTGACTTTGTCGGCAGCCAGCAAGCGGACCGGCCCCTGAAACTTGAGGTGGGCCATCAGCCGGACAGTGAGGAATGCCTGACCATCGATTCGAATTATTACCGGGAATTATCTTACAACATTGAGCATGCGGTGCACCACATGGCCATCATCAAGATCGGCCTGCGGGAACTTGCCCCCTATGTCCAATTCACACCTGATTTTGGCATTGCAGTCAGCACCGTTCGCTATCAAGCCAGCCTGGCCGTTTCACGATAACAAAGGATGGGTTCCTTCTCCGGGATTTTCCGAAGCAATTTCTTGATCAAAGTAAGAAGTTGGGAATATTGGCCTTTTGGGATTATCCAGGCGCCCCTGTTCCCATATTGGCTATGGCATTCTTTAAAGACCGGATCCCTGACCTATTTCTCCGCCTCCAACCCGGGCATACTGATGGGAGGGATGTTCGGAGAATCGAAGTTTGAAGTGATGGAAAAAGTGCCCGAATCCGTGAAGCCCAGGACTATCCTGATCCGGCTTCCGGTGACGGTGGAAGAAGTGTCTGCGCAGCTGAATGAAAATGGCCTTGCATTTCCGGTTATCTTTAAGCCTGACCTGGGCGAGCGGGGTTGGATGGTAAAAAAGATCAGCAACAGCCGGGATATCGCTGATTATTTGAGGGAAATCAGGATCAACTTCATTGCCCAGGAACTGGTTGATTTGCCATTGGAATACGGGGTATTCTACCGACGGTATCCGCATGAAGCAACTGGAGTGGTCACATCCATTGTTGGGAAAGAAATGCTGCATGTGATCGGCGATGGAAGGAAATCACTCCGGCAATTAATACTTGAAAAGGACCGGGCAAAACTTCAATGGAAAACCCTCAGGGTTATTTACCGTGACCGCTTAACTGAAGTGATCAAACCAGGAGAGAGAATCGAATTGGTATCGGTTGGTAACCACTGTCTTGGGACAACGTTCCTCAACCACAATCATTTGATCTCCGAAAAACTTTCGGATTCTTTCGATCGCATCAGTCATCAGGTTGATGGGTTTTATTTTGGTCGCTATGATTTGCGCACAGCATCGGTGGAAGACCTTGAAAACGGAAGGGTGATGATCATGGAGCTCAATGGCTGCGGGGCTGAGCCTGCCCATATATATCAACCTGGCTTTTCCCTCGCCGAGGCCATCAACGTGCTCCTGAAGCATTGGAGGGATATTTATCTGATCAGTGCCGGGAATCATCGTCGCGGGGTTGCGTATATTTCTTACCGGAAAGCCAGGGCCATATTCCGGAACTTCAAAGCCCTGACGGCCCCTTAGCACCATGGCCTATATCCAGGTATTTCTATTAGGGTTTATTTTCAGCTTCATAGGATCCATTCCGCCCGGCACGCTCAACATCACGGTAATGCAGTTGGGACTGGACAAGAAGACGGGCATTGCCCTGCGATTTGCACTGGCCGTATCCATCATAGAATATCCGTATGCCTGGATTGGTGTGCAGTTTGAATATTGGATCTCATCTTCACCCCTGATCGTTGAGAATTTTCAGCTCATCGCGGCGGTGGTTATGACTGCGCTGGGGATTTTCAACCTGCTCCCGTCAAAGCCGCCAACGGGGTTTGCAAAACGATTCAGCGAAAGCGGCTTTCGTCGGGGAATTGCCTTAAGTATGCTCAACCCCATGGCCATACCGTACTGGATGGGTTTTACTGCCTACATGAAAGCACAGGGATGGATCGATCTGGCCACCACAGGCTTGCTCCATACGTATGTTTTTGGAACGGCTGTAGGGGCAATGGCTCTTTTGGCTCTGCTGGTATTTCTGGCCGAGCGCATTGCTCCGCATGTACAGGGAAGCCGATGGATCAAGATCGTACCCGGACTGGTTTTGCTGGTGCTGGGCTTGTATGCCTTTTCAAGATACCTTATTTCAATTTTTTGGTGATGCCATAGCGGTGGCAATCCACGAGGTGGTCATTCACCAGTCCGCAGGCCTGCATGTGGGCATAAATGACGGTACTGCCGACAAACTTGAAGCCTCGCTGAATGAGGTCTTTGCTTAGGGCATCAGACTCCTTCGTAGTTGCCGGCACTTCCTTCATGGATTTTCGCTGGTTGACAATTGGTTTCCCTCCGACAAATTGCCAGATGTATTGATCAAACGATCCGAATTCCTTCTGAACATTCAAAAATTGTCTGGCGTTGTTTACAGCGGCCTGTACCTTCAGGCGGTTGCGGACAATGCCCGGATCCGTCAGTATTTTTTCTATTCTTACATTGGTGAACCGGGCTACTTTAGCCGGATCAAAATCGGCAAAGTTTTTCCGGTAGCCTTCCCGTTTGTTCAGGATGGTGCTCCAACTCAGGCCGGCCTGGGCGCCCTCCAGGATCAGAAATTCAAAATGTTTCTTGTCGTCGTGTACAGGCACGCCCCATTCCTCATCGTGATATTGAATGTATTTTTCAAATTTCAGGCACCAGGGGCAGCGTTTCACTTCTTTCATGATCCCGGATTTTGGCGGAAGTTAATGACCTTTGGCAATCAATGAAAAAGGATGCTTTTCAGGCTCAATGAGAAAAGGTGTAAATTGGATTCATGAACGGTGCAGGCATCTTTTTGTTGGTCGGGTTATTGACCGCAGCCGGCAGTGCCTGCGGGCAGCTTCATCCATTGACAATTAAGATGGAATCAGAATCATCTTACCTGTCCGGAAGCCAGGGATCTCCCATTTTTGGAAAGTGGCGGCCTGATCAGCAAACCAATTATCGCTATGCCAGTCCGCGGATGACTATTTCCCCTGTTAATGCGGGTGGCTATTCCTACTGGCTGGGCAGCACAACTACCCAGTCTTACAACAATGGAAAGTTTGGCACCATCTACTACTATGACATGACGGGCAACATGCAGTATTCGCGTGCATTTATTGATATCGCAGGAAAAAACAAGCGCGGACTCAAACTGCTGCTCCCCACGCTCAACCAGCGGATGTTTATGCAGCGGTGATAGCCCCTGCGGGAGGTCGATCCAAAGGTTTTGTTTCTCTACCTTTACCATAAAACAATACCCATGAAAAACAACATTGCAATTCTCTTCGCCCTGGCGCTCGCCCTTCCGGCCGCAGCCCAGCAAACGGATGTTAATCAAAAGCTCAAGGAACAGGGAATTGAATTGTTTGCACCACCCAAACCATTAGCAAACTATGTCCGTGCTGTGAGAACAGGAAACCTCGTCTACCTGGCTGGCCACGGGCCCACAAAAGCGGACGGATCCAATATTACCGGGAAGCTGGGTAAGGATATGACTGTTGAACAAGGTTATGCTGCCGCCAGGCAGACCGGCATCGCATTGTTGTCTTCTTTAAAAGGAGAAATTGGGGACCTCAATAGGGTGAAGCGGGTCGTCAAGGTATTGGGGATGGTCAATTGCACGCCTGAATTCACCGACCAGCCCAAAGTCATCAATGGCTTCTCTGATCTTATGGTGGCTGTATTTGGCGAGAAGGGAAAGCATGCCCGCTCGGCTGTTGGAATGATTTCATTGCCAAACGGCATCGCCGTTGAGGTGGAGATGATTGTTGAGGTGGAAAATTGATGGCGCTCCATTAAGTCTTAACATACGAGTCCGTGTATTACGCGCGTCTGAAGGTCATCTGTCATCCGGAGTTCTCGGAAATTCTGATGGCTGAAACAGCCGAAGCCGGCTTTGATACTTTCCTGGAAACTGAGGAGGGCTTTGAAGCATCCGCGGAAGAAGGCAAGATTGACCAGTCCCAGGTGGAATTCATCAAGTCAAAATATAATCATGTGCAGCCCCTGATTTTCTTCCAGGAGAAAATCAAGAAGCAAAACTGGAACAAGGAGTGGGAGAACAATGTAGAGCCGATCGTTGTGGATGACCAGTGCCTCATTCGAGCGGAGTTTCATGAAATTATCAGGAAGTACCCGTACGAAATAATCATCACGCCTAAGATGTCGTTTGGCACCGGCCATCACCAGACCACTTATCTGATGATCAAAGCGCAACTGCAAATCGATCATCATGACAAGTTGGTGATGGACGCGGGATGCGGTACGGCTATTCTTTCGGTGATGGCGTCCAAAAGAGGGGCCCGGAAAGTTGAGTCCTTTGATATCGATGATTGGAGCATGGAGAATGGGAATGAGAACGCGGAACGCAATCAATGCACCAACATCAACATCAGGAAGGGTACCATTAAGGATTTCACATGGCCTGTACGTTTTGATATCATCCTGGCCAACATCAACAAAAATGTTTTGTTGGATGAAATGGAGCACTACGCTCAGAACCTGGCAAGCGGTGGCCGTCTTCTGCTCAGCGGCTTTTATGAGAAGGACATTGATGACTTGCTAAGGGCAGCCTCCCGCTGCCGGATGCACCGTCAGCGTCAGGATGTTCGCGAAGACTGGGCCTCCTTGTTGCTGGTAAAACAATGAAAAAATTGACCTGGCCGCACCTTTTGGTTGGGTGCTTTGCGTTATACTGCAGTCCTGAAAACCATTAATCGGAATAATTTGCGAATTTCAGGGTTTGACCCCGTGAGAAAGGCACTACCATATTGCTTTATAGCCGTCATTTTGACTGTAGCCGCGCAGGCGCAGAACAAACTTGTCGTAAAATTGGCGTACCAGGACAGCATTCGGGTGATTCTTGAAACGAATTCCAACACTGAAACATCGATGGTCGGAGGTGTCTTTGCGACCGCCTGGCACAAGCTCAGCCTTGACCAGCAGGAGCTGATCAAGACCCAGGCGGAGATACTGAAAAAGAAGAAGTACAAACTCTTCCCACTCCTGACCGACTTCTATGGATCAATCGGATTTATGGTGGAAAGGGAGCATGCCGACGATGCGAAGATCTCGGCTTTTCTCAAAGTCACCAGCCAGGTTATTAAAAATGAAAACGCTGTCAGGACCGGTGCCTTTTTTCATTATTGCCGGGATTTCTTTGAATACCATGCGCTTCATTATGAGAAAGCGTATCGTCTCCATCTCAGCGACGATAGTTACACCTTTCAGTACATTGAGCCGGCGGGCACATCGGTAACAGACACGACCAGGACACAAGACAGTTTCAAACAATGGGATAACCCCAATGCACCGCAGGACAACAACACTGTCTGGGATGACGACACAACAAAGACTGCGCCTAACGCTACACCATCCTGGATGCCGTTGCCCGCACCGCAACCTGAGCTTTCGGGCCCAATCCTGAAATTCGAGTCTGTGACATTCCGGTTCGCAACCTCGTATGATTCAACCTCCCTGAAGAACACCAGGGGCTCACTCCGCCTGAGTGATGGAGTGTTTGTTGGGGAGAAAGGCATCATGGGCTGGGAGCCTGCAGGGCTGAATCCCGATTCAGTGTATTATGAGTTTAAGGAATACAATTTCAATGTTGACAAGGCACAGGTAAAGTCGGAGCTGGGACGGCTGCGTTACGTGGGCAAAATCCCAACCAAGGTGGAGGGCATCTTTGAATATAAATCCGCCAGCCACAAGGATAAAGCCAGTGCGAATTATCCCCGATTCATGTCTTATCAAAGCAATATCCAGATCCTCGGCCTCAGCAATGAGAACATGAAATACACCGGCGGCTTTGCGTTGAATGGACGCAGAATCTTCAGTTCTTCGGTGAATGGGGATTACGCCAGGCTTGAGGTATCAGACAAGGCAGATCGCAAGTTTGTGGCAAGATCGAGGCAATTTGAATTCCAGGATTCCATCATTTCTTCCAAAAAGGCGATGGTGCAATTGTACCAGGACAATGACTCTATTTTCCATCCGGCCCTGCAATTCCGTTATGACTATGGGAAACAGCGGCTTTCACTGCAAAAGGAAAAGGGCCCCCTGCGGGATGCTCCCTATACTTCCTCATTTTTCAATGTTGACTTCAGTGCCGACCTGATCCGCTGGGATTTGAAGTCCGACAGCATGAATATTACAGCTACCGGTGGAAGCAACCAGGCTCCCATGATCATCGAGTCGGTTGATTTCTATAACCCGGACGACTACCGTCTTCTCAGCGGGAAGGGTTTTTCTTTTCATCCACTCGTGCTTGTCGTGAATTATGCGGCAAAGACCGGCTTGCGCGAATTCTATTCCTACGACCTTGCCCAGAAAACAAAGAAGAAGCAGGATGAAATCGACCGGGCCCTTTCCTTTCTTTCACAAAAAGGAATGATCAACTACAATGCATCATCAGGACTGGTACAGGTTAAAGAGAAGGCGATGCATTTCTCTGAAGCCAAAAAGGGAGTGGCGGATTATGACAACCTGAAGATTCATTCCATTATGGACAAATCAGCCAACGCAACCATTAATATTCCAAGAAGGAGGATGACGGTGCGGGGGGTGGAGGAAGTGAACGTGAGTGATTCCCTCAATGTCATTCTTAAACCTGACAGCAGCGTGATAACCATTCTCCAGAACCGCGACATCAAGTTCGACGGAAAAATCACGGCCGGGAACTTTGAAATCAATGGCAAGGATTTCACATTCAAGTATGACAGTTTTTTTATTAATCTTAACAAGATCGACTCCATACGATTCTATGTAACTGAAAAGAATGCGAAGGGACAAACCATAAGACGCCGGGTAAACAATGCCATGGTAGGAGCAGATTCAACCGTGGCCGCCGCCGCAGGAATGGGGACTGGTGGCAAAAAATCATCCGGCACGCTGTTCATCAACATTCCCAATAACAAATCGGGCAAGGTGAAGAACGCCAATTATCCCCGGTTGGATGCGACAGCAGGAGGTGTCATATACTTTGATCGAAGTGAGGTGCTCAATGGGGCGTATGATCGATCGGTATTTTTCGTGGTGCCACCCTTTAAACTGGACAGCCTGAACGATGCGGACAACAGTTCTATAAACTTTGATGGGACATTTGTGTCAAGCGGAATGTTCCCGGGCTTCAAGGAACTTTTACACACGATGCCGGACAAGTCGCTTGGCTTTACCCATGTCATTCCGCCTTCCGGTTACCAATTGTTCAAGGCTGATGGGAAAGTGTACGGTGGCCTGAATATGGACAACGATGGGTTGCGGGTGGCAGGCAAAATTGAGTACCTCGCAGCTTCCGTTCAGTCCCGCGATTTTGTATTCTATCCTGATTCGGTACTTGGAAGGGGTAAAGTCGGAGAACTGAAGGAAAAGCAATTTGGGCAGGTTTGGTTTCCGCAGGCGACGCTTCCTGAATTTGAATTGAATTGGAAACCAAAGCAGGACAGGTTTGGCCTTAAGAATTTGAAAGAGCCCTTTAATCTCTACAATGCTACCGCCCAGCTTGATGGAACCATGACGGTGTCGAAGTCTGGTGTGACCGGCACGGGAAAACTGATCACCCGGGGGTCAGAAGCCAAATCAAAAGAGCTCAGTTTTTCAGCGAAGGATTTTGCGGCAAGGCACGCCAGCTTCCAGGTGAAGACAACTAACCCGGATAAGCCTGCCCTGTCAGGCGACGACATTCGCTTGAAATTCAACCTGGTCCAGAATTTTGCTGAGATCAGCCCGGAAATTGAAGGCGTTGCGGCAATTGATTTTCCGTATGCCCAGTTCAAAACCTCCATACCAAAAGCCAGATGGGATCTCAACACCCAGCTGATTACAATGACCAAGGATGAAAATGTGCCGATTGAAAACTCTTATTTTTATACCACACGAAAAGAGCTGGATTCGCTCTCGTTCAATGCCGCCAAAGCAGAGTATGACATCAAAACGCAGCAACTTAAGGTAAGCGGCATTCCGTACATCGTTGTTGCAGACGCAAAAATCACGCCTGAACATGGCGAAATCCTGATCCTGGAAAATGCCAAGATCAACCAGCTCAAGAACACCACCATCATCCTCGATACGCTCAACGGATACCACCGCCTTACGCAGGGAGTCGTGGATATTGTTTCCAGAAAGGAATTTAGTGGCTATGCCACATATCAGTACGTTAATGCGAGTGCCGATACGTTTGCCATCAAAATGACAAATTTCCGTCTGGAGCCTGTCACGGAGGAAACCAAGACCAGGCACGGAAAAAAGGGCCCCCAGCTGCATACCGTCGCAAATGGAAGCGTTGACGAGAAATCCAACATTGCCCTGGCGCCTCACATCTTTTATAAAGGCGAAATGGTGATGTATGCCAGCAAGCCTGCTTTGCAGCTTCAGGGATACGCCAAGCTCGATCTGAAGAAAATAAGGAACTATAATACCTGGCTGAAATATGAGCAGAGCGGGGAGGAAAAAGACGTGTATCTTGACTTTGATCACGCGATAACCGAGGATGGGAGAAAAGCGGAAGCAGGGTTGCATTTCGCGGCTGACAACAGTCTCTACATCACCTTTGTGTTCGACAAGAAATCACCTGATGATGAGGATTTCTTCCTTCCAAGCGGCGTGCTGTTCTATGATAAGGAAAGCAATGAGTTTAAGATAGAAGATCGGCAGAAGGCGGCTGGCGAGAGATTGTCAGGGAAGGTTTTTGACTATAATGAGGAAAAGCAGGAAGTGAGATTCGAGGGCCCTGTTAATTTCTTCAAGGGATTTAAGGATTTTAGATTGACGGCTGCCGCCCTGGGTTCCGGTAACCTGGTCACCAACGACATCAAGATGAACTCCCTCATCATGGCAGAAATGAATCTTCCTGCGCAAGCCTACCAGATGATGGCAACCGATCTGCAGGCCGTTGTGAAGAATGAAAATGTGCCGGAAGGACTGGGCGATCAGACCGAACTCTTGTATAAAATCGCAGACATCGTGGGAGAAAAGGTTGCCAAGGACTTTGAACAGCGCTCCCTGCAGGGTTATGTGTCGTTGGGCACATTACAGACTTTGGCCCAGCCGCTGGTATTTGCCAACACGAACTTGAAATGGTCGCAGAAACACAAGGCCTTCTACAGCGAAGGCACCTTGGGCCTCAGCAATATTTTGAAGTCAGATATCAATGGCGCCTTTGAGGGCTTTATGGAAATCAGAAAGAATGAAGATGGAAGCCCGGTATTCCATGTATTCATCAAGGCGTCTCCAGAATCCTGGTATTACTTTGGATTTGAGGATAACCGGTTGATGGTTCAGTCATCCAGCGAACCTTTCAACAACATGATCACCAAGAAAACCAACGCGGGAAAAGCAAAAGTCGGAGACTTGGTGTTCATTCCCGGCAGCGATGATGAGACGCTGGCCTTTATTAACCGCTTCCGGCAAAACTACCTGGGCATTGAGGCTCCCTATGATTTGACCAGCCCTTCAGCGAAAAAGAAAGACAAAAAGAAGGATGAAAAAAATGAAAAAGACGGGTTCTAGCTTTTCTTTTTCCCCCAGGCTCCGCCACCGGGAGTCTGAATGACAATGCGGTCACCGGCAAGAACCCGGGCGCTGTCCATTCCGGATAATTTTTGTTTTCGTCCTCCCTTCCGGATAATGTACTGTTCGCCGGTTTTACCAGGACCTCCGCCTTTGACACCGTAAGGTTTTTCCACCCGGTGCTGGGTCAACATGTTGATGTCAAGGGCTTGAGTGAAAAATAGCTCACGTACAATCCCGTCTCCGCCATTCCACTTTCCTTTACCGCCGGAATTTTTTCTGATCTCAAATCTTTCCAGGCGAACCGGGTACCGGAACTCGAGCAGTTCCGGGTCGGTGATGCGGGTGTTGGTCATGTGTTGATGAACGGCATCGGTTCCATGGAATCCCGGACCGGCCCCCGTTCCACCACAAATTGTTTCATAATATCCAAACCCCTCATTGCCGAATAGAAAGTTGTTCATTGTGCCCTGGCTGCAGGCAGCCAGTTGAAATGCTTTCAGAAGGGTATCAGTCAGGCGCTGGCTTACTTCCGTATTACCTCCGACTACGGCCGGCTGATTTTCCATGCTGAAGACGGGGTTTAGCAAACCATTTGGCAGCACCAGCCCGATGGGCTCCATCAACCCCTCATTCATGGGAAGGGGACGGTCCACGAGGATTCTGAGTGCGTACAGCACCACACTTTGAACAATGGCTTTGGTGGCATTGAGATTTCCCGGATGAGTCCTGGCCGAACCGGTGAAATCTATTTGCAAGCGTCCCCCCTTTTTTGTAATTCTCACCGAAAGGAGTGAGCCATCATCCAGCCGCTCCCGCGCGCGGATGGATATTTTCTTCAGTGATTTTATTTTGGCGCGCAATAATGTGGAGGCGTACTTTCTCAATTCCTTCATGTGAGAAGTAACATTATCCCGTCCGTATTGCTCACAAAGCTGCATAAGGCCTTTTTCACCCAGGTTCACAGCAGCCAGGGCCCCGTTCAGGTCTGCCAGATTCTCTTCAAGCGAACGTGTGGGGTAGCGGGCATGGGTCAGCAGGTTCTTGATGTTTTCCCATTGTGGCTTGTTCGCTCTCACCAGGTAGGAAGGTGAAATGATCACACCTTCTTCCTCCAGTGTTGTGGCATCAGCCGGCATAGAGCCCGGTTTTTTTCCTCCAATTTCCGCGTGATGAGCACGGTTGGCAACATAACCGATCAGGATTTCTTTTAAAAAGACAGGCTTGATCAGGGTGACGTCTGGCAGGTGTGAGCCGCCAAAGCCAGGATGATTGGTGATGATGACATCACCGGCCTTCATGGCAATGACTTTGGCAACTTCGCGGACACACACGCCGAGACTACCTAAATGCACCGGGACGTGTGGTGCGTTCACCACCAGGTAGCCATCGGCATCCAGTACAGCACAGGAAAAGTCCAGGCGTTCTTTCACATTAACTGAAAAAGAGGTTCGTTGCAGCATGGCGCCCATCTCATGCGCCAGGGCCGTGAAGCGATTGGTAAATAATTCCAGCAGGGCCTCTCTGGAATGAGCCGCAGCCCCGCTTGATTTCTTCTTCTGAACCAGGTGTGCATTGTTTTGCACATCAAGTGACCACACCCAGTGTTCATCAACATAGGTGGTGGAATTGCCGCTGATCACCAGCGCAGGTCCTTTTACGGTTGCCCCTGGTTTCAGATTTTCCCAGCAGTATATGCCGCCACGCATTGATCTGCCCCCCGATACGATTTTCTGTACTTTCCCGGGTTCGGGTTGATAGTGAATCACTTTCTTATCGGAGAGTTTCTCCTGGAGAGGCTCAACAGAAACAATCACCTTGATTGATTCTACTTCAACTTCCCGATCGACATAATGACCAAAGATCGATATGTATTTCTCGCGGAAAGAAAGCAGGACATCGGCTTCGTTACGGCAGTCGATTTCAAGTGAACTGTCCTGTCCCTGAAACCGGAGAAACACAAGGCTCTTCTTCCAGGAAATCGCTGCCGCTGGAAATCCGTCGGTCATTAATACTGTGTGGGCGCGATCAAAAAGCTGTTGAAGCGTCTTTTGGAGGTTCAACCTGAATTCTTTCCACGGCTGCAATACCAGTTTTTCCTCGAATCGCTCAATGGCAGCCTTGCCAATGCCAAGGGCACTCAACAATCCGGCGTCGTATGGAACAAGTACCTGCTTCATGTTCAGAATATCGGCTAACGCACAGGCATGCTGGCCGCCGGCGCCCCCAAAACTGAGCAGCGTGAACTCCCTTGGGTCATAACCTTCCTGCACGGAGATCTTCTTAATTGCCTCAGCCATTTTTTCATTCGCGATCTGGATCAGGGATTCCAGCACAACTTCTTCCCGGCTTGAATGCCCGGTGAGCCTTTTTATTTTCTGCAACAAGGCAAGGAGTGCTCGTTGGGATTTGGCCGGATCAATGGGAATGGCAAAGTTTTCGGGGTCAAGCCTCCCCAAAAGGACATTGACATCAGTGATTGTCAGTGGTCCGCCAGCGCCATAGCAGGCAGGACCCGGAAAAGCACCGGCACTGTGTGGGCCTACCGTAAAACGGTGACCATCAAAATCACAAATTGAACCTCCTCCCGCAGCGATAGTCTCTATGGCAAGTGAGGGCGACAGAATCTTAAATGAACCCACCCGCGATTCGAACCTGTAATCGAAGCGGTTATTAAAGAGGGACACATCGGTGCTTGTCCCACCCATGTCGAAAGTGATTATTTTTGAAAAACCGGATCGTTGCGCCTGATGGGCGGCACCCACTACACCACCGGCCGGACCGCTCAGCAGGCTGTCTTTGGGGAAGAATGACCCGGACCTTACCAACCCGCCTGCACTGGTCATGATGCTTAGCCTTGCGCCGGAGAGCCCTTGCTGGATGCCTGTCAGGTAGGAGTGAATGATCGGATCCAGGTAGGCGTTGGCAACGCATGTTTCGGCCCTGGGAAGTATTTTGATCTGGCTTGAGAGGGCATGGGAGGCGGAGATGTAATTCAAACCGTGGGCTTTCAGTCCGTTCATCAGAGCGATTTCGTGAGCTGGGTTCTTGTAACTGTTGAGCAGGGCTATCGCGACTGACTGTACTTTTAGTTTCTTGAGTTGTCTTGCCAGCGATTCAATGACTTTGTTTTCCAGTGCCAACAAAATGCTCCCATCCGCTGCTATGCGCTCATCTGCTTCCACTACCTGTTCGTACAGCTGTTCTGGTTTGATGACGTGAAGGGCAAACAGGTCCGGCCGCTGCTGATTGCCGATGAGGAGCAAATCCCTAAACCCTTTTGTAACGATAAGGGCGGTGCGGGCACCTTTTCGCTCGAGAATGGCATTTGTGCCGCGTGTTGAGCCAAGCTTCATCTCCAACGGAGGGAATGGAGAACCGATGGGCGTTCCGGTCAACAGGCGCGCGGCCAGAACAGGTACTTCCTCAAGAGAAGTAATTTCAACGGATGCGCCTGGCATCGTTTTCGGGAAGGGCCTTGCCAGCCTGACCGTATTGGTAACGGGATCGACTGACTCAATTTTGCTTTTGAATGCCTGGCCAACGATGCGCAGCTCAAAATTCCTGAAAATATCCTTGTTGACAGACCAGCTAATTTCCAGTTTAATAGTGTGTGCGTCAATGCGATCAATCACTTTGCCGCGGAGCACACTACTGCTTAGAATCTTCAGGCGCTTCGTTTTCCCTCTGGGATCGATGGCAATGCAGTCGGTAAACGTTCCGCCGGTATCAATCCAAAGTTGCCAATGACGATGAGAGGAGGTAGACACGCAGTTGTATTGTGAGCCAGGGTCAGGGCATGGAGAGAACAATTGTCTTCTTTGACATCTTAATGCCAATGGCATGACTGAATTCCAGCGATCCATCGGGACGATCCTTGAATACAGGCCTGGTGAAAAGGAGGGAGTCTTCACCGATACGCTGCAGGTTGTCGCTGGTCTGCCCAACGTCTGCGCCTGTGACGTAGGCTTCTACCAAATTCTTTTCGATCTCCCTAAGTGTTGAGTCATCCGGAATGATCGAATAAATCCTGACGCCCCGGGCACTCGCTATGGAATCTATGGCAGGCTTTAGCTTCAGAAATTTGTCGATCTTCTCCACCTCAGTGACAACGGATTGTGCATAGGTCAAGGCGGCTTCCTGGAGGTCGGCTTCCGAAATCTTTTTGATATCCTGTGTGCTCATGCCTTCGTGCAGCCGCTTGCGCTGGTCATCACTGAGCTTTCCGCCGCAGGATGTAAGCAGGAGACATGCAAAAAGAAGATATTTCATCCATCAAAAGTACATTATCTTCAACAGAAAGAACACACGAAGGGTGATCGGTTCGCCCGGCAAAACCGGCGTGAGTTATCATTTATTACCTTTGCCGGGATTTTAATGGTATGATCGATAAACTGGAAGAAATTAATCACCGCTTTGAGGAAGTGGGGCAACTGCTGGCCCAGCAGGGCGTCGTTTCGGACATCAAGAAGTTCACACAGCTGAGCAAGGAATACCGCGACCTGGAGAAGGTGGTTATCAAATACCGCGCTTATCGCTCCATCATTGAGGGACTGGATCATGCCAGGGAAGTGCTCGAAACGGAGAAAGATCCGGAAATGAGGGAACTGGCCAAAATGGAACTCGATGAATTGGCGCCGAAACGTGATGATATCGAGGCAGACATCAAGGAAATGCTGATGCCGAAGGATCCCAATGACGATCGCAATTGCATCCTGGAAATCAGGGCCGGCACGGGAGGCGATGAGGCGGCCATTTTTGCAGGCGACTTGTGGAGGATGTACCAGCGCTTCTGCGACCGCAGGGGCCTCAAGATGACGGTCATGGATGTGACCGAAGGAGCAGCCGGTGGCTACAAGGAAGTGATCAGCCTGGTGGAGGGCACAGGTGCTTATGGAATTTTTAAATACGAATCGGGGGTGCACCGTGTGCAACGCGTCCCAGAGACCGAGCAGCAGGGAAGGGTGCATACTTCTGCAGCATCGGTGGTCGTTCTTCCTGAAGCTGAGGAAGTGGATGTGACCATCAACCCGGCTGACCTGGAATACCAAACTGCGCGAAGCAGCGGGGCGGGCGGACAGAACGTAAACAAGGTTGAGACCAAGGTCCAGCTTACCCACAAGCCGACAGGAATTGTAATCACCTGCCAGGTAGAACGTTCCCAGCATGCCAACCGGGAGCGCGCCTTGCAGATGCTTCGGTCAAAGCTATATGAGATGGAGGTCGAAAAGCAGAATGCTGAAGTAGGGGCTTCCCGGCGTTCACAGGTCAGGAGCGGGGATCGTTCAGAAAAAATCAGAACCTACAATTATCCGCAGAGCCGGGTGACGGATCACCGCATTGGCTTCACACAACACAACCTGCCTGCCATCATGAACGGGGAAGTGGATGAATTCATCAATCAGTTAAAAATTGCGGAAACCGCCGAAAGGATGACTGAAGCGAAATGATCTGTAAGTAGTTAATGATCTGATTCGGGGAAGAACCCGCCCATTATCGAATTACCGAATTGACTAATTAACTAATCCTTTTCCTCCTCCTCAGTCTTCTTCAACTCCTCATCGATAATCTTTTGAATGAGGGCTTGCTGTTTTTCGTTGATGGTCTTGTCTACGCTCGCCTGTTTTTTCATGAATCGGAACATGGCGTTCTTTTTGATCTCGTAGGCAATAAACACCGTGTATTTGTTTTCCTTCTGATCATAGTACTTCTTCTCGCCAATCTTGCGCAGGTCGGCAAGGTCAGTATTCATCACTTCGCGCGCCAGGCTTTGAAATTTCTCGGCAACATCCGCTCCACGCTCATTTTCTGTTTGCCCCTGGTAATTGTCTGCCACCTGCTTCATTGTAGTGTTCACTTGCCCCGCCAAAACCGTCTTGGCTTCAATGTCCGCTTTTCCGCGAGCGATGTTGTCAGAAGAACTTTGGCCCTTGCCGGTACCGCGGAAAAACCGGTTATTGGATTCATATGCATTGCCCTGGAAGGGCTCACTCACTTTCTTGCCAAAAGGACTGGAGGCACATCCTGCGAGAAGAACAAATAGAATCAGCTGAAGGCGGTTGGTTTTCATATGGTAGTACATTAAGTCAACTGTAAATTTACTAAAACTGTGCCAGAAATTGGCCCTTGGGAATCACCAGGAAGGCCTAATTGGCACATTCAGCCCTCTATCCGCGTGCTGCCGATTGCCTGCCAGCGAAAGGCCCACCTCCACTGAATCTGGAATTGGTGAAACCCGGACAAGACCAGCACTTCCGTCAGCTCCGCTTTGGTAAATGCCCGAAGCACTGAAAGGGGAGCATCAAATTTTACCATGGCAGACCGGGAGAACAGCAGGGTAAGCAGTTTTATGGAATAATAGGCGAGGGGATGACGGTGAATGTCATTGACGACAATCCCCATGCGCACCTGGTTCTTCAGCCTGGAAAAAAAGTCAACGAGAACATCCTGTTGAAAATGATGATAAAACAAAGTCCCCGTAACAATGTCATATTTCCTCAAAGCAAATTCGCTTGAAAAAATGTCCATTGTTTCAAATTGAATCTCATGGTAGTCCCGGCAGTTCTCCCGGGCGAATTCCACAATGTTCGGATTGGCATCGAGCCCGGTCAGTGAAAGGGAAAGTTTGTTCTTCCTTCCCCATCGCGCCAGCATCTTCAGCATGTCCCCGCCACCACACCCCAGGTCGGCAATGGTCAGGTTGTTATGCCCCTCTGCGAGCTGCCGGACCCCATCCAGGGTAACGGAATTGCCGCCAAGCCAATGATTGATAAATTCCAGTTCACGCAACGTCTGATCCACAACGGGTCCTTGACACAGGAGATCATCCATGATCTCTGTTTCTGTTGACCGGATATTAAACCGTGAACGCATTTGGCTTCCGCTAAGAATGATTTGAAATCTTCAGCACCATGCTTTCCAGGGTGAGGCCTGGTCCGAAGGCGAAGCTCAGGATTCGCTTGCCATGATCCTCCTTTTTCAGGGTTCGCCAAACCTCCTGGATGACGAAAAGAACGGTTGGTGATGACATGTTGCCATACTTTCTCAGGACTTCATAGGCATGCCTGTTTTGCGCTTTGGTCAAACCCAGTTCGCTCTCAATCGCTTCGAGGATTCTTTTGCCGCCCGGATGAATGGCAAAATAGGACACGCCCTCCAGGCTTTGTTGGCTTTTTGCGAGCAATGCCCTGGTCAGGCTGCGGATACCCCCACCAACCACATCCGGGACATACGATGACAACCGCATTTCAAACCCAAGGTCCCCCACTGTCCACGTCATGTCGTGTTCTCCTTCCGTGGCAAGTTCACAATGGAAACTCTCCAATTGGAGACTGGTTCCTTGCCTTTCTGAGGATTCAACAAGTACGGCCGCCGAGCCATCGCCAAACAAAGCGTTGGCAAGCATGTTGTCTTCCGTATTCTCTTTTTGAAAATGAATGCTGCACAGTTCCGTGCAGACAATGAGAACCTTGGATTCCTGCTTTGCTTCGCATGCAGAAGTGGCAATCTTCAAGGCATTGAATGCGGCGTAGCAACCCATGAAATTGATGCTGGTACGCTGAATGGTGGAATTCAAACCCAGGGCCTTAACCAGGTCAATGTCCAGCCCGGGGGCGTACATGCCGGTGCAGCTGACAATAACCAGGTGGGTGATGCTGTCTTTGCGGAGGCCTGGAATGGCGGACAGGCAGGAGGCTACTGCCTCCAGGCTGATCGCCAGTGCATGTTTGCGATATAACTCAAGACGCCGCCGCGTGGAGGGAAAGGGCTCCATACCCGGTGCGTTTTCATAAAAGGTAAAATTGTCGTTCCGGCCATAATCTTCCAGGACAGAATAGCGCGTTTCGATACCGCTGGCCCTAAACAGTACCCGCAGCTTTCGGGAATCGTCTTCCCCCAATTGCATCGCCCTGGCCATAAAATTGGCAATGGTCTGCTGGTTCAGGGCATGCGAAGGTGTTGCCGTTCCAATGGAAGTAATAAAACTCATTTCTCAATTATAGTTCAAAAAGACTTATTTTAACCATTAAGTTTTGTCCTATGTTTTCCAAATCAACACTCCTCCATTTACGCATTCCCTTTTCCTATTTTCTCCTGCCAGTCTTCTTGTTTGCCCTTTCGGTCTCGCCCAACCTGGCCGCATCCAGGATTGGCTGGATATTCTTGATCCTGCATTTTCTGTTGTACCCGGCAAGCAACGGCTACAACAGCTACTTCGACAAGGATGAAGGCAGCATAGGCGGACTCAAGAACCCGCCGCCCGTAAAGAAGGGCCTTTACTGGATGTCCCTTATCCTCGATGCCGCAGCCATTTTGCTGGGGTTTCTCAAAGTATCCGTTCTATTCGCGATCATGCTGCTAATCTACGGTCTTGTTTCAAAGGCATACAGCCACCCCTCCACCCGCCTCAAAAGATTTCCACTTGTTGGCTGGATGGTCACCGGTTTGTTCCAGGGCCTGTTCACTTTTTTGATGTGCTATTCAGGCATGAACAATTTTGAGGTGGAGAGCCTTTGGCAGGAGAAGGTACTCTATGCCGGACTGCTTACGAGCATCATGCTGTGGGCTAATTATCCGATGACCCAGGTTTACCAGCATGAGGAAGATGCCAAACACGGGGACAGAACACTCAGTCTGATGCTGGGCATTCGCGGAACGTTTTACTTTGCCGGGGTATTTTTTGCGGCCGCCACAGCCGGATTCATATTATTTTTTGGGACCTTCTATGAGCTGAGTTATGCCTGGAGCTTTCTCATTTGGCTTAGCCCGGTAGTGGTGTTTTTTACCTATTGGTTCCTGAGGGTCCTGGGCGATGAAAAGCAGGCTGATTTCCGCCATACGATGTGGCTGAATTTCATTTCCGCAACCTGCCTGATTGTGTTTTTTATCCGATTCTTCCTCGGCGTGAGTCACCTTGGTTGAGTGGCGCTAGGCTCCGGCCCTTTGCAACAAACGGATGGTTGCCTTGATGCCATCGTACTCAGATAGTTTGCTCCCTTCGTACTCGACCCCCAGGTACCCCGAATAACCGGCCTCTTTCACAATGGCCAGCATCTTCACATAGTCAGTCTCCACGCAGTTTCCGTTCTCATCGAAGTCCAGTGCTTTTGCACTGACCCCCTTGGCATAAGGCATCATTTCCTTGACCCCCTTGTAACGGTCGTACCACTCAATGCAGGTATTTGCCTCATCTCTTTTCAGGCAGAAATTATTGAAGTCAGCCAATACTCCGCAGTTGGGCATGCCCACGGAACGAATAACATCGGCGAGCCACTGTCCATTGGAGGAATATCCGCCATGATTTTCAACAATAACATTGATACCTGCCTGCTGACCATACTCACTTAGCTTCCGAAGTCCATCGGTACCAGCAGCGGCAACCTCTTGGGGCGTTCCGACACCGGCACAGTTCACCCGGATCGCATGGCACCCCAGGAATTTGGCGGCATCTACCCAACGGTAATGGTTTTCTACCGTCTGCTGTCGTTTTGCTGAATCGGTGTCACCCATGTGCCCCTCGTCGTCGCACATGATGAGAACACTGGTTACGCCGTTGTCATCGCACCGTTTCTTTAGTTCGCTTAGGTAGGCCGTGTCCTTGGCCTTGTCCTTGAAGAACTTGTTGACGTATTCCACAGCGGACAAGCCGAAGTCCTTCCTTGCCTTCACTGGAAAATCAAGGTTATCCATTTCTTTGGCGTTGAGGGCCCCGTGAAGAGACCATTCGGCCAGGGAGATTTTAAAGAATGTTCCTGAAGTCATGTCGGCAGTGGATGATTGGGCGGAAGGCTTTGATGAGCAGGATTCCAGCATGGGTAAAATTAACCCGGAACCTGCAGCGGCAAGACCGAGTGTGCGAATAAAGTCTCTTCTGTTCGGAGTAATCACAAGCGTGGAGATTTGATTGTATTTTAAAGTTAAGGAAAAAAATTACAGGTCCTTCTCCGCCGGTGTAAGATCGAAAGGCTGGCCGTGTGTGTTGTTCATGAGAAAGCGGGCGACAGGACTGGCGTGCCTGGCAAGGCCGACTGCCAGGTTGGAGGTCCACTCATGGCCGAAGAGCCGTTGGATTTGTCTACCGGCGCGGAGACGGCCGGCGAAAAGCTTTTTCCAGGAAGCTTCATAATCCAACTCCATTTGTGAGCGGCTGGTCAGCCCTGCATAGAAACGTAAAATATGTTCTGCCAGGATCTTGGATGAGTGAATGGCTATAGCCATGCCATTCCCGCACAAGGGTGTGATCATTCCCGCGGCGTCCCCGGTCAGCAGGATGTGTCTTTCAACTGGCCCCTTCGTTTCAAAGGAAATCTCATTGATGACTTCCGGCTTTTCAAAAAGGAATTCCGCCTCGTTAAAAATTTCTCTTAGGAAGGGATTTCTGAACAACACAGCCTTTTCCATGGCCGGGATGCTTCCATGAATCTTCAGGTTGTTCCGGTGCGTGAGGTAGCACAGATTCACGGTATTGTTTTCTACCCGACTGATACCGCAATACCCATCCTTGAAATTATGAAGTGCGATAAGATCATCGGGAAATGACTTCAAACGAATGTGATATTTTACGCCGGCGTAAGGGGATCGCTTCAGGATGAACGATCGGTTAAGCTGAACATCCAGTTTGGAGCGTTTGCCAAAGCACCCGGCAACGAGGTCAGCCGTGTGAACCTTGCCGCCAGCCTTGATGAGAAAGACTTCATCCTGGAACGAGACTTCTTCCACTTCCGTATTCAGGTGGAACGCAACACCCATGTCCCTGGCCTTTCCAAAAAGAAAATGATCAAGGGTATACCGACTGATTCCAAAACCACCCAAATCCAACGGCAAAAAAGCACTCGCTCCATTGACAGAAGTCAATTGAAATCGCCCGATGCGCGAGGGCCCCAATGACGCGGGATTGATGTCAAGGGAAGCGAGGTAGGGAAGAACTTCATTGGAAATATATTCTCCGCAAACGCGGTGAAATGGGTAGCTTCTTTTTTCGAACACAGTGCAGGGTACCCCGGACCGGGTGAGGTGAATCGCTGCAACCAGTCCGGCCAAGCCGCCCCCAATGATCACGGTTCTTTTCTTATTATCTGTCACGGGCTAAAACTAACAGCCTGGAGGGCACAGCACTAGTTGGTGTGAGAAATATTTTGTGCTGCCCGCTTACTATTTGCCTCTTGGATCGTTATACAGGCTGATGAAAGGAGCTGTAAAATTGGTTGACGTCTGGAAAATCCTCATAGTAGGAAATAATCCCATTGAGCTAAGCCGGGTCAATGACTGGCTTCATGGCATCCGTCAAACCGTGGTCCGTACGGAACTGGCGTTTGACACTGAATCGATATTTCAGCGCCTGATCACATTCAGCCCAAAGCATATCCTGATGGATGATAACATGGGGAAGCCGGTCATGCGGCAAGTGGTAGCACGGCTTCAAAGGCATGCGGTTCCGATTACAGTATTGAAGAACTCTAACTACGAAGAGACGATTGGGACCGGCGTTACAAACTTCCTGCTTAAACAGAATCTCACCAGTGAACTTTTGTATCGGGAACTGCTGAACTCCATGCGTTTTCAGGAGAGCCAGGCATCCCGGAATCGTCTTTACGGAAAAAGAACGGGCCAGCTGGCCCGGATACTGGGCGTTGCGGAAATTCAAATCTGACTCTCGAGGGTAAAAGCCCTCAGCAGGGTTACTCCGTTTCTGAGGATTTGCAGTTTGATCTTTCTGCCGGGCTTGGAATTGAAATAAGAGTTGATGAGGTTGAGGTCCATGTCTTCGGCCGGAAGCCCATTGACTGACAATACCTCATCACCGTTTTGAATTCCTGCTTTTTCGGCGGATGAATCCTTGCGCACATCCGTAACTTCGAATTTGTGAAGATTAGCCCCCATCGCCTTAAGCGTGAGCCCGCTCATATTGAAATAGAACTTCTTGGCAAACCCTGAGTTCTTCTTGAAATAGATTTTCTCGCCGGGGAAATTAAAGACAACCGTGAACCGGCTTAGGATTTCACCTCCAATTGTTCCGTTTCTGAATACGTCAGAAGCTTTCAACGTATCGATGTAACTGTTTGGATCGGGGAAATTGGCCACCACATCTTCGATTCTGTACTTGCCAAGATCGAGGGATTTGATGCGGCCTATGTTGCCGGTGATCAGCCCTCCAAGTCCTCTTCCAATCAGGCTGCTGACATGTTTCTTGGGTAACTGGATCAGGGGGTTGGTTGACGGATCAAGCACGAGCCCATATCCGGCACCGCTGTCAACCAATAATTTAGCATTGACTACCACGCTGTCGTTGAGCTGAACGGGTACCTGAACATAAGGCTTGGTGTCCTGGATTGAAATGGGAATGGCCTGGTATTTTTTTTTAGGTTTGTAATAATCTGAGGCGATCAGGGTGAGCTGTTTTTTTTCGTAGTCAATTTCTACTATGAAACGGCTGAACAATTCATATCCAAGCACACCCTGTACGTCGGTTCCCAGGTAGTTTCTCAATTCGAGGTAATCTTTTTCCAGTACCAGCATAGCGTGCCCCTCTCCATGAACGCCAGGCAGATCAAGGCTGACATTGTTGGCTATGTACGCCTCCACGATTTTCTCGCCGCCAGGCCCGGCAACTAGAAAGCGTCGGCTATAAGTCAGCCTCAGGATATCGCTGAATGCCTTTTCAGTGAGGATGGTAGTCCGTACACCGGTGTCCAGAATGAACTTCAGTGGAAGCTGGCCATTGAGAATAACCGGGATGATGACAAGATTGTTGACGACTTCAATAGGTATCTGTACCCGTCGTCGTCCATCTTTTAGCGTAAATCCCAATTGTGCCTGGCTTAACACCGGTACAATAAGAAGGAAGAGGATGAGAATTCGACGAAACTGCATGAAGCCTTATTGCTCCTATTAAAACTATTGAAAAAAATCAGAATCGGTAAATCTCAGACCGCAACTACCCCCAATGCCGTGAGCAATTTCTCGGGGGAGTCCTCCACCATGAGATAGTTTAGGTTGGCAGGATGCAGAAAGCCTTTTTCGGACATTGTCTTTATTTGTGAGACCAGGGGTGTAAAGAATGCATTAACGTTTAAAAGACCAATGGGTTGGTCAATGAGCCCCAATTGCCGCCACGTGAGTATCTCAGCCAATTCGTCCAGGGTTCCCCAGCCGCCGGGTAACGCTATGAAAGCGTCAGCCAGATCGGCCATCCTTTTTTTTCGCTCATGCATGGAATTGACAATGACCAGCTCGGTCAATCCAAGGTGACCCACCTCGCGCTTCATCAGAAAATCGGGAATTACCCCGATCACATTGCCGCCGGCTTCAAGAACCGTGTCGGCTACAATTCCCATCAATCCAATATTGCCGCCCCCGTAGATGAGGGAGTGACCACCAGCAGCCAACTGCCGCCCGATGGCACGGGTTGCTTCCGCATATACAGGATCATCCCCGGTACTGGATCCGCAAAAAATACAGACGTTCATGACCGGAGAACCAGCGTCAGTGCTTAATATCGTGCTCGTTGTTGCTGACCGATTTGTTCGGGAACAGCCAGACTGAAACAATAGCCAGAATGAAAAGGGCGATAACTACACCAAAGACTGCCATAGGATTAGTTTTAGAACATCAAAGTAAACCCCTTTTGTGGTTTCTAACAATACTTGCCTGTCCAGGAAACCTTATTGGCTTAATTTGAGTATAAAACACACTTAAAACTCTCAAATAATGAAAAAAACCCTGTTGATTGCGGGTCTGTCAATTGTGGTGATTGTCGCAGGGGTGGTCACTTTCCTGTATACCAATACCAAATCCCACAGCCCGGCCACATCAGCATCCTATGTGAAAGAGGATCTGAAGGTCACCGTGGTATACAACAGTCCATTCAAGAAGGGAAGGAAGATTTTTGGAGGACTTGTCCCTTTTGGCAAAACATGGAGGACTGGCGCAAACGAGCCCACCGTCTTCGAAACAAATCAAGCACTTGTGATCGCCGGCAAAGAGCTGAAGCCAGGAAGATACTCGCTCTGGACCATTCCCAATGAGGAAAGCTGGCAGGTGGTATTCAACAGTGAAATCCCCGCCTGGGGCATCGACGTCCTTAATCATGGCGTCGCTTCCCGCAATCCTGACAGGGATGCGCTGGTCATTGATGTGCCGGTGATGACAACCGAGAAGGAGTTTGAGAGATTTAATATCACCCTGGAAGAGGCTGATGATATGCTCGAACTGGTACTGGCTTGGGACAGAACGCTGGTTGCAGTGCCCTTCACCGTCAGCGAATAGCCACCTTCACCAGGGTCTTCCTGTTTTCAAGAATAGCTTCCGGCAGTGTCGTGCTGGAATAACTCATCCTTTCGGTTGGAATCCCCTCACGCGACAAGTAATCCACAAGCGCTTTGGCCTGGCTTGCTGTTCGGTTGTTATGATAGGTTGTCTTTATGACCAATGAGTCTCGCACGGCTGTCGTTGCTGAATCAACCCTGTAGCTGACTGGGAACGTCAGGGTATCGATAATTACTTCTGTCAAGTCCGGGTTGGAACGCACAGAATCTTTTTGAAACCCCTGCAGTGTAACGACGAAAGAAAAAGACCTGGATGGATTGCCATGGATCATCCGAACAAGTCTTCGAAACTCTTCTGCGGAAGAGGGATCTATTTCAGACGTGCCCGATTTGAAAATGACGCCATCAAGGGGGATTTCATCTCCCACAGCCGCCGGCTTAATTGTCGCCTTCAATTTTTCCAGCAGGGAAAATTTTTCACCCGTGAGATCGAAAATCCTGGAATAGAACGTGTAATTGTCAGCCTCAGGATCAATGGACAGATCGTACGACCCGCCTTCTTTCAGGTAGGCGACAAAGGTGCCGTCCTTTGCGGGCTTGGTGGAAAATACCCGCTTTTGGGCTTTCATATCAAAGGCTGAAACAAAGGCCCCGGAAGGGTTTTCTGGCCCGGAAACTAATCCTTCAATTTTCATGACGCCTTTGGGGCGGATTTCAGCAGGAAACAGCATTTCGACAATTTCGCTTTTGCGCTGGCCAGGCGCCTCCTTGAGCAGGTAGCGCCCAAGCGATGTAGCGCTTACGTATTGATCATCGGCCGCCGTATTGGCGAAATCCAATGGTCTTGGATTATCCCATTGACCATTGCTGAGTCGGGTATAGTAGAGGTCCATTCCTCCCTTGTTCGGCTGAAGCCGATTGGAGGAAAACAGAAGCGTCTCACCGTCACCCATAATTCTCGGGGTTTGAGAATTGCCGGTATTAATGGAAGGGGGTAACTCTACAGGCATGTCCCATTGTCCGTTGGCCTTCCTTTTCATCATCAGGATCTTGCAGTTATCGGCTTTAGTGGCATCCATGATGTCGCACCGCATGAAGAACATCATGCTTCCATCGGCCGAAACAGAAGGACAGGCCTCATTACTTTTGGAATTGACAGGCAGCAGCATGTTGACCGGCACGCTCCAGGTGATCCCGCTGAACTGGCTCATGTATAGGTCATATCCACCCATTCCCTCATGCTTCATATTGGCCACATAAAGGGTTTTCCCATCCGGACTCAGGCCAAAGCCTTTCAGAAAATTGAGGTGATGATTGATGGTATTGGGGAGGGTGACCGGATCCTTCCAGCTGACGCCTTCCCGGGCACTGTAATTCAAGGTAAACTGATAATCCTCGGCTACATCAGCGAGGTAGACCATGGAATTGCCATCCAGGCTGATGTACGGGGCGGAATTGTTGATGGATGGGTGGTTTATGTTGGCCGGCAGTTTCCGGAGCCGGGCCTGCCCAAACATTTGTCTGGCTGTGAGGCAGAAAAAAATGAGTAGCAGGATTCTGGGATTCATGGTTTAAAATTAAATTAAAAGCAGTTCATGGAAGGCAAAAGTTCTGCCAATCCGGGGAAGCCCCCTGAAAATCTACCAGAAACTTTATTGACTTGAAAATTTGAACTAGTTTAGGACAATGATTCAGGTAATTCCATCCATCGCCATCCGCAAGGGGAAAGTCGTCAAGATGCGAAAAGGCGACCCCGCCAGTGAAAAAGCCTATGATGAAAACCCGCTTGATTTAGCAAAGCGGTTTGAAGACCATGGGATAGACGTGGTACACCTGGTGGACCTGGATGGCGCAGAACGGGGCAACCCCAAGAACTTCCATGTGCTCGAGGCAATGGCCAACCATACGGATCTCAAGATTGATTTTACCGGAGGCATCAGCACAGACGGAGATGTCAGCAGCGCTTACGAATATGGCGCAGATTATATCACGGCCTCCAGCATTGCCGTAACCAATCCGGAGCTGTTTGCTTCCTGGATAGTATCTTTTGGAAGAGAAAAAATTACCCTCAGCGCCGATGTGACTGATGTCAAGACCAAGCAGGTTGCTTTCAGAGGATGGCTAAAGCAATCTGAGCTTGTGCTCTTTGATCATTTGCGCTTCTTTAACGACCGGGGCCTGAAATATGCGAAGTGCACCGATATCTCCCGTGACGGAGTCCTCGAAGGGCCTGATTTTGCCTTTTACCAGGAAATCCTGACCGCCTTTCCGGATCTCAAAGTACTCGCCAGCGGAGGCGTACGGAGCGTGGATGATATCCAAAGGCTCAACGACATGGGCATTTTTGCTGTGATTTTTGGAAAGTCTTTCTATGAAGGCATACTGAAGTTAAAGGACCTGGAACGGTTCCTCATCAAGTCCTGATTCATTTTCTTTGTTGTCTCCCGCCGGGTAATCAAAACAATGACTTACTTCGCAGGGTTAATGGTCTCACTACTTTTTCATGTTGTCATCAGCCCAAAAAAAGCATACTGACACTACCGGGCACGAATTCATTGAAGTCATCGGGGCGCGTGAGCACAACCTGAAGAATGTCAGCGTTACGTTTCCGAGAAACAAACTTGTCGTCATTACCGGCATTAGTGGAAGCGGCAAATCCTCCTTGGCCTTTGATACCATCTATGCAGAGGGTCAACGCCGGTACATGGAGAGTTTCTCGGCCTACGCGAGGAGTTTCATCGGAAACCTGGAGCGGCCAGATGTTGACAAGATCAACGGCCTCAGCCCCGTTATTTCCATTGAGCAAAAGACAACCTCCCGCAACCCACGCTCTACGGTAGGCACCGTAACTGAAATCTATGACTTCATGCGGCTGCTCTTCGCCCGCACCGGGGAGGCATATTCATACCTGTCCGGAGAAAAAATGGTGCGGCAATCAGAAGAACAGATCGTTAATGGCCTCTTTCAGCATTTCAATAATAAGAAACTCACACTGCTTGCACCGGTGGTAAAAGGAAGAAAAGGCCACTACCGGGAACTGTTTGTCCAGATCAGGAAAAGCGGTTTCAACAAGGTTCGTATTGACGGCGAGATACAGGACATCACGGCGAAAATGCAGGTGGATCGTTACAAAATCCATGACATTGAAGTAGTTATTGACAGAATCGTTGCGGATGAAAAGGATCGTTATCGCATTGGGCAGTCAGTGGCAAAAGCATTGAAAGAAGGCAAGGGGGTTCTGATGATGATGGAGGAATCCGGGAAGATCCACCATTTTTCAAAATTCCTGATGGACCCCACCACGGGCCTGTCGTATGATGAACCGGCTCCCAATCTCTTCTCCTTCAATTCGCCCTATGGTGCCTGCCCGGCCTGCAACGGTCTTGGCGTCATCGAGGAAATCACGGAGGAGTCCGTTATCCCGGATGACAAAATCAGTATCGCAAGGGGCGGCATTCTGCCTCTCGGCGAATACCGGGACATCTGGATATTCAAGAAGGTGGAGGCGATACTCAAGCGCCACAAGCTTTCACTCACTACACCCATCCGCGAAATTTCTAAAGAGGTGATCAAAACGCTGCTGTACGGTGATGATGAACCGGTGGCAGTTGCTTCCGTCAAGTATCCCGGCACAGAATGGCACACACGGTTTGAGGGCATTATCAATTTTCTGGAAAAGCAGCGCGAAGACGGATCGGATGCCCTGAAGAAGTGGGCGGAGGATTTCACCATTACCAGGACATGCCCCGAATGCCAGGGTGCAAGGCTGAAGAAGGAATCGCTGCATTTCAAAATAGACAAGAAAAATATTGCGGAACTGGCCCAGCTGGATATCCAGGAGCTTAAGAATTGGTTTAACAGGCTTGAAGACAGGCTGAACGACAAACAGCGCTTTATCGCAACGGAAATCCTGAAAGAGATAAGGAAGCGAATCGGATTTTTGCTGGACGTTGGTCTGGAATACCTGAACCTGGACCGGCCCCTGCGCACCCTGAGTGGCGGAGAGGCCCAACGCATCCGCCTCGCAACACAGATTGGCACCCAGCTGGTAGGCGTGCTCTATATCCTCGATGAGCCAAGCATAGGGCTTCATGCCCGTGACAACGTAAAGCTGATTAAAGCGCTGAAAGATCTCCGGGATCTTGGAAACTCGGTGGTGGTGGTGGAACATGACAAGGAAATGATGCTGGAGTCAGACTACATCATTGACGTTGGCCCCGGCGCGGGCAGGCATGGCGGCCAGGTCGTGGCAGCCGGAATACCATCCGAGTTTGTCAGAAACGCCAGCGTTACCTCCCAGTACCTGAACGGTAAGCGCTCCATTCCGTATTCGGCGCACAAAAGAAAAGGAGCTGGTGAAAAATTGATCCTCACAGGCGCAACCGGCAACAACCTCAAAAACGTGAACATTTCCATTGTGCTGGGAACGTTTACCTGCATCACGGGTGTGTCGGGCAGCGGCAAGTCGACACTTATCCACGATACCCTGTTCCCGATTCTGAACAGGCACTTCTTCAATTCTCATGCTGAGCCGCTGCCATACAAAAAAATGGAAGGGCTTAAACTCATTGACAAAGTGATTGAAGTGGATCAATCACCCATAGGCCGGACACCCCGGTCCAATCCGGCCACCTATACAGGAGTATTCTCTGAAATTCGAGACCTCTTCACACAATTGCCCGAAGCGAAAATTAGAGGCTACAAACCAGGGCGCTTCTCATTCAACGTTAAAGGCGGACGCTGCGAAACTTGTGAAGGCGCCGGTTTGCGTCTCATTGAAATGGAGTTTCTTCCTGATGTTTATGTGAACTGCGAAACATGCAAGGGGAAGCGGTATAACCGTGAAACACTGGAAGTCCGCTTCAAAGGGAAATCCATTTCAGATGTGCTGGACATGACGGTTGAGGAAGCGGTTACGTTCTTTGAGAACCAGCCCAGGATTCTCCGCAAAATAGAAACCCTCAATGACGTTGGTCTTGGTTACATTTCCCTTGGCCAGCATGCCACCACCTTGTCAGGAGGCGAGGCACAGCGTGTCAAGCTGGCCACCGAACTCTCCAAGCGTGACACCGGCAAGACCCTCTACATCCTCGATGAGCCCACCACAGGGCTCCACTTTCAGGACATAGCCCACCTGCTGGATGTATTGCAGAAACTGGTAAACAAAGGCAACACGGTTCTGGTCATAGAGCACAACATGGACATCATCAAGTCAGCAGATCAAATCATTGATCTTGGACCGGAAGGCGGTGACAAGGGGGGCAGAATCGTAGCGATGGGAAGCCCGGAAGAAGTTTCAAGAAACCCGGCGAGCTACACAGGCCGGTTCCTCAAGCAGGAGCTGGCATGATTCAGGCGAGGCCCGGCAGGCCGTTTGTCAAAGAGAATACCTTTCCTTTTTCTGAATCCCTACCTTTGCCGGAATGGTCAATAAAGTCAGGTTATACTGGACCCTGCAAGTAGGAGGATGGGCACTGTATGCCATTATCCAGATCGTAGGCAGCGTCTTTGCCTCTGACAGCCAGGGGATCAGTGCACAACGTGTGATCTTCCTGACTTATGAGGCCGGCTTCTGTCTCCTGGTGACTCACCTTTTCAGAAACCTGATCAACCGGTGGCACTGGCTTAATGCGGGCATGCCTGTCCTGATACCAAGGGTGATCATCAGCGTTTTCGTGCTTGGCCTGGTAATGTACCTTCTTCGGATGCCGATTTCAATTCCGCTTGGGCTGTTCAGCAGTGAGGTGGCATTCAACCTCAAAAACATCTTGGGCCTGACCGTGGTTTACGCTTTTATTTTCTTCCTCTGGTGTGTCCTTTATTTTATTTACCACTACTTCGAACGGTACAACACGTCCCTGAAGTTGGAAGCTTCCATCAAGGAAATTGAACTGAACAACCTGAAATCCCAGCTCAACCCACATTTTATATTCAACGCCCTGAACAGCATCAGGGCACTGGTTGATGAAAACCCCGTAAAATCAAAACTGGCCATCAACCAGCTTTCCAATATTCTCCGGAATTCGCTTACCTCTGATAAGAGGGGCCTGACAAAATTTGAAGATGAATTGAAAATTGTAAAGGATTACCTGGGCCTTGAAAGCATCCGGTTTGAAGAACGACTGAAAACGGAATTCTTTATTGATCCGAAGTCGCGTGATTTCCTGGTTCCGCCCCTGATGATACAGACCCTGGTTGAAAACGGAATCAAGCATGGCATCGCGAAGCTTACCGCCGGAGGCATCATCCAGATGAAGACCGCCGTCAGAAACGATCGGCTCTGTATCCAGATCCGCAACAGCGGTCACTATGTAAACGGGTCAGTAAAAAACGGCACGGGGCTTGGACTGGACAATACCCGGCAGCGCCTGAGCCTGATCTATGGCGAAAAAGCGTCATTTAGAATCTTGACCGAAAACGATACTTTTGTTTTGACTGAGATAGAAATACCCCACTTACGATAGTTCTGTAATAAACACTCGACTTACGCAACCATGAAAGCACTGATTATTGATGATGAGCGGCTGGCCAGAAAAGAACTGATGAAGTTGCTTGAGGAGCATCCCTCCATTGAAATTGCGGGGGAGGCCCAGAATGCCGATGAGGCGGAGCAGATGATTACTGAACACAATCCTGATTTGCTCTTCCTTGACATTCAAATGCCGGGCCGAACCGGGTTTCAGCTGCTGGAGTCACTGGATACGGTGCCGCTGGTGGTATTTACAACTGCTTATGATGAGTTTGCCCTGAAGGCTTTCGAGGTCAGCGCCCTGGATTACCTGCTAAAACCCATTACTGCCGAGCGGCTGGCAGAGGCTGTGCATAAAATTCAGGAAAAGGAACGGACCCGATCAGGACGCGGCCGTGACCAGAAACTCGGGCTCGAGGATCAGGTGTTCGTCAAGGATGGCGAACGCTGCTGGTTTGTGAGTCTGGCCAGCATCAGGTTATTTGAATCGGATGGCAACTACATCAAAGTCTATTTCGATACCAATCGGCCGATGATTCACAAATCATTGAACGCACTGGATGAGAAGCTGGATGAGCGCTCATTTTTCAGGGCAAGCCGAAAGCACATCATCAACCTCAGCTGGGTGGAAGGAATTGAGCCGTGGTTTAACGGAGGCCTTATGGTGAAGCTCAAGGGAGGAGACAAGGTGGAGGTAAGCCGCAGGCAGGCGGCCAAGTTTAAAGACATGATGAGTCTTTAGGAAATTGGATTTTGCAGCACTACTTCAAAACGAGTGAGACCAGTTCAGGCTCCACGTTCCAGTCACGGGCCAGCTTGACCATTGCAGTAGCCTCCATTTCGGTTACGTACCCCTTGATGTTGTTCGATTCCCAAACCATGGTAATCAACTCAATGCGCTTTTCTTTGGTATAGTCACTGACAATATCGTTGAGAAATGCCCTCGCCCGTTCGAAGGAGGTAAGGTGATCTTTTTCGATAAATTCCTTGGCCCACTGTAGCTCTTCAGGGGCTTCCATTCTCCGGCCCGCCTCTTCCAGGTCCAGCTCTTCCTTGGGGTCAAGCCCGTGGAAATGGAAAATGGCCGCTTTCAGCAACAGGTAAACGCGTTTTTCTTCTGAGGTCATGGGGTATTGGAATTGAAAATTAAAGAACCGGGAGAACAACTCCCAAGCCTTACTCCGATATCATCAGGTCTTCTGAAATTTTGTCTGCCAGGAGTCTCCCTTTGCGGGTGAGCCTTAGGATTCCTTCCGAAAGGATGATAAGCCCTTCCCGCCCTAGCCTGTCGACATAATCAGCAGCGCGCACACGCAGATCATCCTTCAATTCTGTTTTCAAATGATCCAGGTTGCAGCCGTGAGAGGTTCTCAGATTGGTGAGGATATACTCGTTGATCTTGTTTTCCGGTGTCAGGGTTTCGATCTCGAACGGAATCCTCCCCTCATGGAGTGAGCGTGTGTAAAGCGCATTATTGCTCACATTGTATTGCCTGGAGAAGCCGTTGTAGGAATGGGCGCTGGGCCCGATGCCGAGATAGTGAGACTGATTCCAATAGCTGCTGTTGTGACGGGCCTCATATCCTGGCTTGGAGAAATTTGAAATCTCATACTGTACATACCCGGCTTCTCCGAGAACGTCCATCAGGATTTCAAACTGCAAGGCGGCATCACCTTCTTCCATGGGCATAAACTTTCCCCGCTTCTGCCAGTTCCCGAATACGGTCTTGTTCTCTATGGTCAGCGCATAAGCCGAGATGTGCTCCGGGGCAAATTGAATGGCCTCTTTCAGGGTATTCCTCCACAAGGACTGGTCCAGCCCTGGAATGGCATAGATCAAATCAATGCTGATATTGTCGAACCCAGCCTCACGAACATCCCCGATGCACCGCCGGGAAACTCCTGCCGTATGTGCCCGATTCAGAAATTGCAACAGCGCGTCATCGAAGGACTGAATGCCAATGCTCAGGCGGTTAATGCCGGCCTGGCGCAATGCATGGGCACTTTCTTTTGTCAAATCATCAGGATTGGCCTCCAGGGTTATTTCTCCTGTAGAAACCCTGAGTTGGCGGTGCGCGGCAGCAAACAACACATCGACCTCTTCAGGGGTAAGCAGGGATGGCGTGCCGCCGCCGAAGTAAAGGGTAGTAAAAGTTTCGTCGAGGTAATGGGATTGAAGGGCCAGTTCACGCGCCATCGCCTCGATGATCTCGCCCCGGGTGCTGCTGTCGGTTGAGAAGTGGAAATCACAGTAGTAACACGCTTGTTTGCAGAAGGGAATATGAAAATAGAGGCCTGCCATGGTTATCGCGATGCGAAATTGCGAATAGTTTTTTCGGTATTGGCCGGGTTTAGAATATTTTTGATGGATGTTGAGGTTGCTGTTGGTATTGATTACACAGATGGGGTGGGCCTCCGATCCTGTTGTGGTTAAGGATTTGAGGCCGCAATGGCTCCAATACTCAAATGGTCAATATGTGCCCATTCAGGACTTGTCCAATGAATTGCAGACGGTATATATTCCTCTTCGTGCTGACAGGTTCAAGGGGCATTACCTTTTCATTTCCAGCCAGGAAAAAGTCAATCTGTTTGTCAATGGGAGACTGGTTGCTTCCGGCAAGACCCATTTGCTGGGACTGGACAGTCTCTCGTCTCGCTACTCCGGGGAGTTGTTTATCGGGGTGCATGGTGAAGATTTGATTGAAGGGGTAGTGACTCAGGTAGTTTCGCCTTTTTCTGCCGCTTCGACGGGTTTACCTTCCGGCCTGATCCGGCCCCCGACGTTCTTTAGGGATTACTCGATTATGGCAGCTGCAGTCCTCCTGCTCTTCTTCCTGATTCTCTTCAGAACAAACCCGCAACTAACTTTCGATTATTTTTCATTCGCCAAAATCTTCTCCGTTCAGGAGCGGAATGAGAACCTGCTTGCTTCCCGCATTACTTCCAGTGAAAACTTGCTGTTCTATGGATTCTGTGCTATGCTCACAGGATTCTTACTGTCAGGCGTGTTGTATTTTGCGGGTTCCCACTTTCATCTTGGGAAATTTTACGGTATCGCATCATTGGGCGGGGCGTTCGGTGTTTGGCTGAAGCTATCCTTGTTTGTTATGTTGTTACTGGCCTCCAAGTTGATTATTGTGTTGACTTTTTCTTCGCTTTTCAGTTTCAGGGAAACCGTAAGCTTTCAATTTTTCAATTTCTTGAGATTTGTCTTGTTTACCGCCGTAGTCATGGCCATTCTCAGTCTCCTGTATTTTATTTTCAAAGGAGGTCAACCTCTGTTTTATCAACGATTGATCATTATTGCCCTGGGGCTCCTCAGTGTGGGGTCCTTCATGGTGCTGATAAAACTAATGGCCCGGGCATCCTTCTCCTTTTTTCATTTATTTTCCTACCTTTGTGCTTCGGAAATTATTCCTTTGGTGATCATAATCAAGATATTCTTTTGACTCGCGAACCCGACTTGTGCCGATATGACAGAAACGGTAGTTATTGACAGGATGCGTAAAGTTAAAAGCATTCTCGTCACACAGGAAGCCCCCACCGATCTGGCTTCCCCTTACTTCAAGATTGCGGAAAAGTATTCAGTGAAGGTAGATTTCAGGCCTTTCATTCAGGTTGAGCCTGTGCCTGTCAAGGAATTCCGCAAGCAAAAAATTGAAATACTCAACTACACGGCAGTCATCTTCACCAGCCGAAATGCCGTGGATCATTTTTTCACCCTGTGCCGTGAATTGAAAATTGAGATGCCCGCGGATATGAAATATTTCTGTATCTCCGAGCAGACCTCCAATTACCTGCAGAAATACATTGTAATCAGAAAGAGAAAGATATTCACCGGCTTGAAGGATACCCGCGATTTACTGGACATCATCAAGAAGCAGGAGATTGCCAAGAAGCATAAGAATGAAAAATTTCTGTTCCCCTGCTCCGATATCCGAAAGAATGATATCCCTGATTTCCTGAGGGAAAATGGCTACACATTCAGTGAAGCAATTACCCACCACACGGTCGCCGCCGACTTGTCAGACCTGAAGGAAGTGTTTTATGACATTCTTGCGTTCTTCAGTCCATCCGGAATTCATTCCCTCTTTACCAATTTTCCCGAGTTCAAACAAAACAATACACGGATCGCGGCTTTTGGCCCGGCGACCGCAAAGGCCGTCAGGGATGCTGGACTGGTCCTGGATATTGAGGCCCCGCTTCCCAATGCCCCGTCTATGACGGGAGCTTTGGAACTCTACATTAAAAAGGCCAACCTTTCTAAATAAAACATTCCGTTTCTTTCGTTACTTAGCCTGAGGGAGGACCTGGTCGCCCCATAAAGCCGTGATAACTGTCCTTAAGAGTCATGCGAATATCCTGATGAAAAAGGCACTGCTTTTTTTCATGCTGTTGATCTCATTCCCGATACTGGCCCAGCAGGATCCCCAGTTTTCTCAATACATGTTCAATTCCTTTTATTATAATCCTGCTTTTGCCGGTATTGAGGGAGTGACAAAGATTACGGGGCTTTACCGCAGTCAATGGCTGGGCTATTCTCCTTCTTTCGGTGACGGGGGTGCGCCCACAACTCAGATACTCAGCGCCAATACTTACCTGCCCAAAATAAAAGGAGGTGTCGGCGGGTACCTCCTCAATGATAACCTTGGACCGGTGAACAATTTTGAACTGCAGGCTTCATACGCCTACCACTTCAATATCAGAGATGCCAAACTCAGCCTGGGAGCCCGTGTCGGGATGTATTCGCAAAAAGTGGATTTTGATCTGTATCGGGCTACTGACCCAAATGATCCGCTGCTGGCCGGTAAGTCGGGCAAGGAATCCCAAACAAGGCCAGATGTAGCAATTGGTGCACTCTACAAGAAGGAAAAGTACTATGTGGGTGTTGGCATTAGCCACCTCACGGAGCCCAGCTTTGATTTTGGGATGACGCAGAACAACCAGCTCCAACGGCATATGTACGTCACCGGCAGCTATTTTTATGACCTGGATTTTGACGTACGACTCCAGTTTGTGACTTTGATCAAGTCCGACTTCACCAAGACATCCTTTGACTTGGGTATTATGGCCTATTTGAAGGATGCGATGTGGGGAGGGCTCTCCTTTAGACAGTCAGAGGCGGCCATCCTGATTCTGGGCTACAGCCTGCTCAAGGATAAGTCTCTGAAAGTTGGGTATTCCCTTGATTATATTATTAAGGACCAGCAGGCCAAACAGCCAACCTCCCATGAATTGATGGTTTCTTACAGCCTTCCGGTGAATTTCTCTGGAAAAAAGGTCATTCGCACGCCTAGATTTAGGTACTAAATCAAAACATTTTTGGGTTTTTTGAAGATTTTGATGAATTTGGGAACTCTATTTTTGGCAAGACAGTGTAATGAAATAAATTTATGGTCCTTTCGTTGGACTAGAATGAGGGGATTATAGACCTAACAACACGATTATGAATGTAAAGGTGACGTCAAAAAGTCTTGGTTATTTGGTTCTGGCAGCCGTTTGTTTATCCATTACTGGATGCAAGTTGCTTGGAATCGGCGGCAAAAAGGGCGGCGATCAGGGTGAATTGGTTGGCGTCGGCAACCGCGAAGGCTGGGTGATGACAATTCCTTTCGGGATGGTTCCAATCCCCGCAGGAACATTCCATATGGGCCAGGCTGATGAAGACCCGGCCTCGACCCAGATTAACTTCAACAAGCAGGTGACCATTGGTCCATTTTTCATGGACGACACCGAAATTACCAATAACGAATATCGCCAGTTCACAAACTTCTTCCTGGTTGACAACGGCACCATTGAAGGTTTCCCGGCCGTAAGTGCGGAGGAATTCAGACAGAAATACTATCCTGATACCACCTCCTGGGTGCGCGACTTTGCGCACCACATGGGCGACCCTATCCAGGACTACTACTACTGGCACCCTGGTTACGATCAGTACCCGGTTGTTGGAATCAATTGGGATGCAGCCGTTTTCTTTGGAAAATGGCGAACTGCGTACCTGAATGACTTCCGTAAGACGGTTGGCGAGTTTCCGATGCCTGAGTTTCGTCTGCCTTCTGAGGCAGAATGGGAATACTCAGCACGTGGCGGACGCGATATGGCGAAATATCCCTGGGGTAACCCGTATATCCGCAACTCAAAAGGCTGTATGCTGGCCAACTTCAAACCCGGCCGGGGCAACTTTTATGATGATGGATTCGCCTATACTTCCCCGATACAGTCTTATTTCCCAAATGATTACGGTCTTTTTGACACCTCAGGCAACGTTTCTGAGTGGTGCCTGGATGACTTTAACCCTGCCTCTGTACCCACCGTATGGGACTTGAACCCCCAATACATCGATCCCCGCACCGATCCTGAAAGCAAAAAATTCAATGCAAAGGTTCCGCCCAAGAAAGTGGTGCGTGGCGGTTCATGGAAGGACGTTGCCTATTACCTGGAAACAGGAACCAGGACCTATGAATTCAAGGACTCTTCCCGCGCCTACCTTGGCTTCCGCTGCGCTATGACCCACCTGGGCCGCTCCTCTGGACGGGAATTTTAATAATTAAAAACTCGTGCTATCTTTAACTCGTGCTATTCATACTGTTTTAAACAAGAACCTTTAACCTTAAACTCTAAATAACCATGTCAAAGAAAAAAGGCGGATTCATGGAACTGCTGTACAAGACGATAATGCCAAAAGTCTACGGTATTGGTGCAGCGGTCGTAATTATTGGTGCTTTGTTCAAGATATTGCACTTAACAGGGGCAAATCAAATGTTGATGATCGGCCTTTCAGTTGAGGCCGTAATCTTCTTCCTCAGCGCCTTCGAACCGCCGCATGAAGAAGCTGACTGGTCAAAAGTGTATCCTGAGCTTTCTGAAGATTATGAAGGACCAGTGAACCAAACGGCAACAAGAATTAGCAACCGACCGGCAGCTGGAGATTCTCCGCTTCTCAAGATTGATGAGATGCTGAAGACTGCCAAAGTTGACCAAAACCTTCTGGATAACCTGGGCAAGGGCTTGACCAACCTGGCGACAAACGCCACTCAGATGGGCAACCTGTCAAATGCCGCAGTAGCAACAACAGAATACGCCAAGAATGTGCAGGCTGCCTCAGCCTCCCTTTCTGAAATGAATAAGTCTTACGGTTCCGCCATGAAAGCAGTTTCTGCCATGGCTGATGCGTCAAAAGACACCGGTGAGTATCATGCACAGGTTCAAAAGGTTACCAAGAACCTGGCGGCCCTTAACAGCATCTATGAAATGGAGCTGAAGGATGCTGATTCCCACGTGAAAAATATGAACAAGTTTTATGAGAGCCTCACAGGTGCTATGCAGGGCCTGTCCTCTGTTGGTGCCAACACATCCAAGTTCACTTCTGAACTGGGCAAGTTGACAGACAATCTCACATCACTTAATACAGTTTACGGAAGCATGCTGACCGCAATGAAGGGTTCTTCTGTAAAATAATTATTGAGAGTAGAGGTTTAAGGTTGGTTCGGGATTAAACTCAAAACAAATAAAACATGTCAGGCGGTAAAGAAACTCCGAGGCAAAAGATGATTGGTATGATGTACCTCGTCTTGACAGCACTCTTGGCCCTCAATGTTAGTAACGCTGTGCTGGAGAAATTCGCTATACTTAACACAACACTCCTTCAGTTGACGGAGGAGGGAGCGGTTACGAATGAAACTAAGGTACAAGCCATCCTGCGCTCAGCCAGCGACAATCCAAAGGTGAAGGAGGCCATGGCGAAGGCCCAACAGGTTCGTGATCTTACTAATGAAACGATGAAGGCGCTGGATGCCGTTAAGGTTGAAATTACAAAGGATCATGCCGGACTTCCAATGAGTGGTGATGAGTTGGTCACTAATACCAACATCGCTGAAGAAAAAATGCTGGACTCCCGCAAGCCCCAATTAGGGACAGGATACCAGAAAACGCTCGAGGACTTTCATTCAAAGTTGGAGTCCATTTCCGGCATCAAGTTCCCCAAACTTGCCAAAAAGGCTGAGGACTATGAAGAGTTCAAAGGAAATACTACCCACAAGGATAAGACGTTCCTCGAGTTTTCATTTGAGAACACTCCTACAATGGCAGCGGTAACATCAATTACCCAGATGCAGACCGAAGTACTTGAGTTTGAAGGTGTGGCACTTGATTCGCTCAATGCTATTGCGGAAGGCGTACAAATCAAGTTTGACAAAACGGTTCCTATGGTACTGGGACCCACTATTGTAGCGGCTGGTGCAAAATACCAGGGAGACATGTTTATTTCTGCAGCCTCTTCAGGAGTGGCTCCTGAAATGTTCAGGAACGGAGCTCCCCTGCAGGTAAGCACTAACCCTGAAGGCATCAAGATGGGAAAAGTAGAATTTGTAGCACAGGCTGGATCTTATGATGCCAATGGCATGTCCAAGCAGTCGTTCAAGGCAGAAATCAGGATTGTGGGTAAGGATCCCATGATCAAGACAATTGAATACATGGTGGCTAAGCCGGTTATTCGTGTAACAACGGGTAATGCACCTACACTCTATCAAAACTGCGGTAATACAGTGAACATAGAGGTTCCCGCCCTGGGCGCCTCCTATAATCCGAGCTTCTCGGCAAAGGGAGCAACCCTGGAGAAAGGTGATAAACCAGGAAGAGTGACTATTATTCCCAAGGAAAGAAAAGTGGCTGTTACGGTTTCGAATGGCGGAGCCATGATTGGAACAGAAAATTTTGATGTGAAACCCATTCCCAAGCCCCGCTATGTGGCAAGAGATAACTCTGGCAAGGAAGTGGATATGAAGAATGGTGTGCGGGGAGCCGGATTGACTGGCCTGAGAATATCAGCCGATGCAGATGACAACTTCAAGCAGGAAGTGCCAAAAGATGCGAACTACAGGATTAAGAGCATGGAGGTTATTTTGGCACGCGGGACAACGCGCGTGGCAACCCTCAATGTGAATTCTGAGTTATTGGATCTGGGCGCCTGGAGATCACAATTCCGTCCTGGTGACAGGATAAGTGTTGACATCAAATCGGTAATACGCAGAACCTATACTGGCGAAGAAGAGAAAGTGGATATCGTTGGCGGTACCATTAACATTCCTATTCAATAAAAAACCGTTTATGACGACAAAGAAGATCTTGGTTGGGTTGGCCTTTACATTAATCTGGAACTTTTCTTTTGCTCAACAGGAAGAAGGACAGGTGAATCCGAATTCACTCCTGAACATTCCGAAGTATGAGCAATTGTATAAGGTAAAGGTGTGGAGGACCATCGACCTCCATGAGAAGCAGAATAAAGGATTCTTTGCAAGGGGAAATGAAATCACCAAGTTGATTATTGCGGCTGTTAATTCAGGTGAATTGGCTGATATTTATGTCAATGACTCTCTCATAACGAAGAAACCGAAAGAAGCATTCTTTGGGGATATGGTTTCTCAGCAGGGTCAAACCTGGGATCCATGGGATCCAACCAGGGATTGGTATCAGGGAGATCGTGCTTCATTCAATGGAAAGAACTACGAAGCGCTAGTGGACAATAAGGGTAAGAACCCCTCCACGTCGACCAATGAATGGCAGATTACGCAAGCTGGGAAACCCACACTTTACCTGGCTGACGAAATTTATAAAGTGTCTCTTCAGGAAGATATGATTTTTGATAAGAGAAGGTCGCGTCTGTATTATGATATGTTGTCAATGGAATTTTTTGCCTTTGATCAGAATACTGGAACTTTTAAGGCAATCGGGTGCTTCAAGTACAAAGACCTTGAAAAGGTTTTCAGGAACCACACCAAGGATGCCATTTGGTTTAATCGCTACAATACGGCTGAAAACAGAAACTACGCGGATGCGTTTTTGCTGAGACTGTTCCATGGAACCATTTATAAAGTGGAAAACCCTAACAATGATGTGATCAGCGACATCTACCCCGGACGCTACAAAGAGTCGGTTTGGGCAACCGAATGGGAAGAAATGAAATTGATGGAAAAGGAACATAACCTTTGGGAGTATTGATGATCAGATACACCTGAAAAAAGGAGAGCTAATCGCTCTCCTTTTTTTGTTGCCAGTCTTTGACCAGCTTTGCTTTGGCCTTCCCCACAATTTTTTCAAGCTCAACATCCGAGGCAGCCTGTATCTTCTTAAATGAACGAAGGGCAGACAACAACTGATTAACGGTTTTTTCCCCAATGCCGGGAATCCCTTCTAACTCGCTGGAAATCGCAGTTTTGCTTCGTTTCAGGCGATGGAAATTGACAGCAAACCGGTGAGCCTCATCCCGAATGTACTGAATCAGCAGAAGGCTTTGTGACTTTTTGCTGATGTGAAGCGGAAGTGGATCTTCTGGGTAGTATATCTCTTCCAGTTTCTTTGCAATCCCGATGACGGGAACTTGCCCATAGATATTTAATTCCTTGAGGGCTTCTACCGCGCTGCTGAGTTGTCCTTTCCCGCCGTCGACAATGATGAGGTCTGGAAGTTCAGTGGTTTCTGAAAGAAGGCGATGATACCGTCGGCCAACGATCTCTTTCATAGACGCACAATCGTCTGGGCCGGTGACCGTTTTAATATTGAAGTGACGGTATCCCTTCTTGTCGGGCTTGCCGTCCTCGAATCGGACCATGGATGCCACGGGATCGGTCCCTTGAAAATTGCTGTTGTCGAAACATTCAATGACCCTGGGGAGCTTCATTAGTTGGAGGTCTTTTTGGAGGCCCTTTAGAACATCAATATTCTTGATTTTGACTTCTTCTTTGGCTATTTCCTTCTTTCCCTTCATGTAGAGGGCATTCTTGAGTGACATGTCCAGCAGGTGCTTCTTGTCGCCGATCTGGGGTACAAGGTTTTCTATGGAATCATCTTTCACCAGGAGAGGCACGTTGCTGAGGATGACAGGGTTTGTGCTTCCTGTTTCGAGCCGGACCTGTTGTGCAACAACCGTGATGATTTCGTCGTCTGGTTCTTCGAGTTTTTTCCTGACTTCAATATTCTTGGAGAATATAATGGCGCCCTCTGTTATCTGGAGGAAGTTGACGAAGGCATCGGTTTCGTTGCTGGTAATTGTGATGACATCAATGTCAGTCAGTCTTCGGTTGACAACCGTTGACTTGGTCTGGAATTTTCCTAAAAGATCAAGTTTGTGTTTGAAGCTGGCGGCCTTCTCGAATGCAAGTGAATCCGCCGCTTGCTTCATGTTCTCCTCGTAGTAGGCCTGCACAATACTGAGGTTACCCTTGAGGATATGGCGGGCGGAAGCGATTTCTTCCAGGTAGGATGATTCATCCTGTAAATCTTCGCAAGGTCCTTTGCAGTTTCCGATGTGGTATTCGAGGCAAACTCTAAACTTTCTGGCCGCAATGTTTGTATCGGACAAAAGCAGGCTACAGGTGCGTATGGAGTACAGCTTCCTCACCAACTCGAGAACATTGTTCATTGACACCACGTTCGTATAGGGGCCAAAGTATTCTCCTTGGCCGGGAATGTATTTGCGCGTTGAGATGATTCTAGGGAATCGCTCCTTCAGGATGCTGAGGTATGGGAAGGTTTTATCATCCTTGAGCAGGATATTGTACTTGGGCTGATTTTGCTTGATGAAGTTATTCTCCAGCAGCAGCGCATCAAACTCTGAATGAGCGAGGGTAAACTCAATTTTTCTGATTTCTGAGACGAGTTTTTCTGTTTTGCGGTTGTACTGGGATTGTTTGGTAAAGTAGCTTCCAACCCTTTTTTTCAGGCTTTTGGCCTTTCCTACGTAGATCAGCGTCTCACTCCTGTCATAAAACTTGTAGATGCCAGGGGTATCGGGCAGTGATGCAACTTTTTCTTTCAGCGCATCGGTCATGAATCAATTATTGATATCCCAGGGCTTTTCGTCCAGTTTGACTGAATCGGGTTGGAGGAATTTGGAACAGTCGAGTGACATGTCCATTCCTGATGAAGGCAGCCTGAATTTTCCCTTGGATATGCCAGTCGACGGATCCAGGTATGTTTTGGTCATGTACTTGTCCCAAATTGGCCTTGCCGTGCGGCCGCCCTGACCAAAAACCCAGGAGGGGAAATGTACACTGCGTTCGTCCCCGCCTACCCAGATTCCGGTGACAAGGTCTTGCGTGACACCCATATACCAGCCGTCTGAAGCGTTGTTGGTAGTACCCGTTTTGCCTCCGATCTCGTTGTCTTTCTTCAGGTCGTAGCTGATTCCCCTGGAAGTACCCAGCGCCTCCTCTACTCCGCCTTTGAGCATATAGATCATTTTGTAGGCGGTTTGGTCGCTGATGGCTTGTCTGGTTTTTGGAACGAAATTTTCGATAACATTTCCGTTCTTGTCTTCTATTCTGGTGATGTAGAATGGCTCGGTGTGGATGCCGTTGTTCACATACGTGCTGTAAGCGCCGACCAGTTCATACAGGGAAACATCACTTACACCCAGACACAATGAAGGCACGGCGTCAAGTTTGCTTTCAATGCCCACGCGATGAGCAAATTCGACAACGTTTTCCTCACCCAGGAGTTTCATCATCTGTGCCGTAATGGAGTTGACAGATGCGGCCATCGCCTGACGAATGGTCATTTTCTCGCCTGTTCCGTTTTTACCGTCTGAATTGGGAGGATACCAGGTCGTGCCGGATACTTTGAAGCTGGGCGAGATATCTTCCAATACATAGCATGGCGAATACCCTGATTCCATGGCCAGGCCATATACAAAGGGTTTGAAGGTTGAACCAGGCTGGCGCTTTCCCTGCTTCACGTGATCATATTTGAAGTACTTGTAGTTAATGCCGCCCACCCAGGCCTTGATGTGACCGGTATTCGGGTCCATGGACATCAGTCCGGTTTGAAGGAATCGCATGTAGTAAGCCAGCGAATCCATGGAGCTGAAAACCGTATCTCTTTCTCCTCCCCAATTAAAAATGGTCATGGGCTTTTTGAGATTGAGCATGATGCGCACCGAATCAGCTCCTTCGCCATGCTTTGCAACAAGATTCTTGTATGTATCTGACTTCTTGATTCGGGATTTCAGGAATCCCGGAATTTCCTTCCGGTCATCATCCACCCATGGATTTTTCCCTTCCCATTGTTTTGCGAATTCCTCCTGGAGGTACTTCATGTGCTCTGCCACAGACTCTTCAGCATAGCGCTGCAGACGGCTGTCGATCGTTGTATAGATCTTTAGCCCGGAGTTCCACAAATCAATTCCGCGTTGTGCGCAGAATTCCATCAACCTATTGGTGATGACTGTGCGGAAATAGGTGGCCAGTCCTTCGTTCTGATTTTGGAGTTTGAAGCGCAAGCCCAGGTCGGTGGCTGCAAGGGAATCATATTCATCCCTGGACTTGATGCTGTATTCACTTCGATAGATCTTGTACAAGACCTCATTCCGTTTCGACAAAGCGTTTTCAGGGCGCCGGATTGGGTTATAAAAGGTTGGATTTTGCAACATGCCAACCAGCAGGGCAGACTCAGGTAGGTTCAGGCTGTCCGGAGGTTTGCTGAAATAGGTTTCGCTGGCTACCTTGATCCCGTAGGTATTGCTGCTGAATTCGGCAGTATTCAGGTACATGGCAATAATCTCCTTTTTGGTAAAATTCCGCTCCAGGTTCACGGCGATAATCCACTCCTTTGTCTTCTGTACGATACGCCTTGGGTAACGCCCCAGTTTGGCGATGGCTCCATCCAGCGAACGGTCCGGGTTGCGGGTATAGAGATTCTTCGCGAGCTGCTGGGTGATCGTACTGCCTCCGCCCGAAGGGTTAAGGGTCATCAGGCCCCAGGCTACGCGGATGTATGCTGGGAAATCCAGGCCTGAATGCTGGTAAAAGCGATGATCTTCCGAAAGAATGAGGGTGTTTACCAGGTCATCTGACAACTCATCAAAAGTCACCTGGCTCCGATTAAAGCGGAAATATCGACCCAGGGAGACGCCGTCTGCCGAAATCAGTTCAGAAGAAAGGTCGTTCTCCGGATTCTCAACATCAGCCAGGCTTGGCATACCGCCAAATAGCCCGAACAGGTCAATGCCTACGGTATAGACGTACAGGGGCAACCCCAGCACAAAACAAAGGAAAAGGATCCAGCAATACTTTACGGCCTTGCGAAACCATGGCCGTTTAGTCTTCAGCAGGTCACTGACTTTCCTTCTGATAGTATCGATCAAAGAAACTGAGGTACTCATCCAGTGCTTTGTTACGGTAGAAGATGTTAAAATTATCTTTGGTGATAACAAAGTTATGGAAATTTAGCATGGAAAAGGGTTTGCCGCTCGCCATAGTGCTGTTAAACCGGCTGAAATATTCCTCAGCATCATGTTTGTTTGGGAGATTGCCAACGAAAGTCAGGTTGTAGTCATCATTAAGAAGCAGGTTGCTGGTTTCCAGTTTCCTGGCCTTGTAGTTATCGTTGTTGAACCTTTCCATGACGGTCGTTATGCCTTCACTTGCTTTGTCCTGAAAGCGATGTACAATGACAAAGTAATGAGGCTCTTCAAAAGAAACCCCAAACCGGATTCCCTTCAGCCGTTCAGCCTTTTCGACAAATACCTTGGAACTGGCCAGAAGTTTTTCCGCATAGCCATGGGTTGAGCCATCCGGGTACTTCTTCACAAACTCACCAAGTTCATACTGGTATCGCGTAACATCTTCGGTCTTGCCGGTGATCAGTATCTGAAGCAGATCCAATTGAGGGGCAAAGCTTGTTTCGCCAATGCTGCGTGCCAACTTTAGTTTTTCCTGTGCGGCCCTAAGGTTGTTGCGCTGAAAGTCGGCGTAGGCTTCTTTGTAGATAATCTTCTGCTTTTCAAGGGCCACGCTGGTTTCTTTCAGGTAGTCCGGATTCAGCAGTATTTTGGTATACGTGGAATTGGGAAATTCATCCTTTAGGTTTTGCGCAAGAAGATCAGCCTTGCTGTCGCCACGCTCCTTGCTGATCAGGTATAGCTTATATAGCACCTCCGGCTTGAACGCGGTCCTGGGGAATCGGTCTAGCAACATTTCGTAGGAACCTTCAGCATTCTCCTTCTCGGACAATTGAAAATAATAGAGATCACCTAGTTTAAAGTAGGACTCCTCGATCTTGGCCAGGGCATCGGCTTTTTGCTTTTCAGTCTTCGGAATCTGAACAAAAAGCTTCTTAAAGGCCTCCAGGGAAGGGTTGGCCATGGCTGTAGCAGGCACAGTAGTACCAATGACTGCCGGGGCAGGGTCACCAGGCGCCGGCTGTCCTGTGAGCGGGGCCGCAGACCTTGATGATCTTCTCCAGTTATCTTCCAGAGGAATGTTGCCCCAGATTCGCTGGAATTCGCTCTGACCGGAAGCAACGGCTGTGGCGTTGCCGAAATACCAATCGGTGGTACTGGTGGATTCCGTCTGAAAAAACGCACTGCTTTGGTTGGCATTTGAGGAACTTCCCTCGGATTTCCTTCGCTTCTTTTTCTTGCCGGCCTCGGCTTTTTCGGCTGCAAGAAAAGTAGAATCGATCCTGGCCCTGAGTGTGGCAGAGTCCAGCGTTGAGAGGCGCAACAGGCTGTCCTGGAGGATGATGGTTTCAGTATACTTTACAAACTCCCCCAGTACGTTGTGCCGCTTCTTGATCGCATCGTAATTATCAAAGTCCTTGGGCAGGGAGATCATGGCGCTGTCGTAGAATGATTTGGCTTTTGAGAAGGACTTTAGCGAATCAAAATAAAGCTGACCAATGCGCAGGTATGCACTTGCCTGAATGCGTTTATTTTTACCTGCGTGTGCGCATAGTTTGTATTCGGATATGGCTTCCGGCACATTGCCCTGTTTTCTTTCAAACTCACCCAATTCATAATAAATCTTGTCCTTAAACTCCTGATTCTTGGCATCGGACAAAAGTTTATCAAACTGTTTTCGGACGAGCTTGACATTGCGCGAGTTATCCAGGCGGGCCACTTGGGCGAGATTGAGCCTGGCATAAAAATCAATTTCGTACTCCGGATTCGTGGCCAGGCATTTCCTGTAATAGTTATAGGCTTCTGAGCTGAATCCAAGTTTTTGATACACCTGTCCAATGATGAAATAGATTCTTCCTTTGCGGTCAGCCCGTGTAAGCAGGCTGTCGGTCTGGGTGAGGCTTTGTACCATATTGTCATAATCCGAACGGACTTGATAGTAATACGCTTTCTCCAGGAACAGGCTTTTGGCGTTTGAGCGACTTAATTTTTCTTTTCCAAGAAATTGAAAGGCCTCTTCGGCTTTCTCATATTCACCCTGTTCGGTAAACGTACGGATGAGGTAGACCAATGCTTTGTGACGCAGGTTAGCGTCATGACTCTTGGTGTTGACAAATTTGAAAGTCTGAATGGCATTTTGAAAATCGCAATCGTACAAACGGGCAAGCCCGACGAGGAGAAAGTTGTCGTCGACCCAGCGGCTGTTGGGGTGGCGCTGGATGGAAATGGATGCCATCTTTACCAGTTCTTCCGTGTCCTTCTTGTAACTCTTGGCAAGGGTAGTATCGAGTTTGGGAAAAAGGCGCAGAATCTGATTGGGATCGTCGTCGAGACTTTTGAGAATAATCTTCTCTACTTCGAGCGCTTTCTCCCTGGCATAGAAGTACCCGTTAAAATGGGCCGCCGTATTGTGAAACATGTCACCGGCGATCGTATTTTGATTGGAGGAACAGCGCCACCCAATAGCGGCCAGCAGGCACCAAACCAACGCAATAAGTACCCTGTAGTAGACCTTCATGAAATGCTTTGAGGTACAAACGTAAAAAACAGATTTTCAATATTATAGTCAGGGAGAATATCTAATTTAGCGAACATTTTCCAGATTTTGACCCCAAAAAAGACCCTATCAGAGCGTCTCAGTGCCCGTTACCAGCTGGTGATACGCAAGGAGGAAAACCTTGAGGAGAAGTCGAGCGTTGGTTTCACCTATGCCCGGCTGCTTTTGTTTTCCATCGTGGTGTTCATGTTGGTTTTTGTAGCCAGCCTTTTCCTGGCGCAAACGCTGCTATCCAAATGGTTTGATCCCCGCTATGCCCAGCGTGAGACCAACAAGAAACTGATTCAGCTTTCGTTAAAACTGGATTCCCTTGCTTTGGCGGAAGAGAACAAGGACCAGTTCATACAAAACTTCAAGCGGGTTCTCAGCGGAGACACGGCAAGTGGATTTGTAGACCCCGCTGAGGCGCTGCGTGGCCAGAACAAACCTATCAAGCCGGTAAGCAGCATGAAGCTGGAGCCCAAGGATTCCCTGTTTCGAAAAGACTTTGAGCAATCGGAGTTATCAGTCATTACCCTGACCAGCGGCAAGTATCGTGAATTGAGCGAGACATTCTTTTTCACCCCAATCACTGGATTCATATCAGATAAATATGACGTAAAGAAAGGTCACTTTGGGGTTGACATCGTAGCCAAGACCAACGAGCCCATCAAGTGCATCGCTGACGGTACGGTCATCATGTCTTCATGGACCCAGGATGCGGGCTATGTAATCGCCATTCAGCACCGTGGAAACCTGATTTCGGTCTACAAGCATAATGCAGAATTATTGAAAAAAGTTGGTAGTTTTGTCAATGCAGGTGAGATCATTTCCATAGTTGGCAACAGTGGAGAGATGACTGACGGCCCGCACCTTCATTTTGAATTGTGGTACAACGGCAACTCCCTTAATCCAGAAGAGTTTGTAACGTTTTAAATACAAAGAGCATGTTCACGACAAAAGAGGAAAAAAAGGCAGCTGAAGAAATCACCAATTCCAGCAACGTTATCGGTAAAGGAACTGTCCTGGAAGGAAATATTGAGACCTTTGGCAACATCAGGATCGAGGGCCGGGTCAATGGCAACATCAAATCCAAGTCTAAGATCGCCCTCGGACACTCCAGCCATGTTGATGGAAACATCATGGCTCAAAACGCCGACATAGAGGGCGGCGTTAAGGGGAAGATTGAAATTTCTGAAATGCTGGTTCTCAAGGCGACCGCAGTGGTGCACGGTGATATCATTGCAGGAAAGCTCGTCGTGGAGCCGGGTGCCGTGTTCAACGGAAGCTGCAGAATGGGCGCTGCGATCAAGGATATAAAGTCAGCCGAGAATGGAACAGGAGCACACTCCTACCGGGCCGAAGGGGCCGTCTAACTCATTTCTAAAATACAGCGGCTTTGGCATTCAACTATTGGGTGGAATAGGGCTGGCTGGCTGGCTGGGCTACCGCCTTGACCTTTACCTGAACCTCAATTTTCCGGTATTCCTGCTCTCCTTCGTTCTACTTGTCTTTTCAGGCATGCTTTACCAGATGTATAAACAACTCAATCGGGAGTAAATTGCTTCGCCTTGCTTCAATTACGGTCGTTTTGGGACTCGCTATCCTGTGGGCGGTGTTAGCGGGCGCGGAATCAGGGTGGTTCGGGATACCTTCCTTTTCGAATGAGATTGTCGCTTTTTTTGCTTTATGTAATGTAAGCCTGTACTGGGTTATCGACCGTAGCCTTGACGAGGCACCCGGGGGTTTTGTCAGGGTCTATTTGGGTGCAACCGTACTGAGGATTCTATTCTTTGGAGGATTCATATTTGCCGTGATTTACCTTGACCCGTCAGGCGCATCCAAAAACGCACTGTTTTTTTTGGTTTGCTATTTCATTTTTACGACTGTAGAGATTGGTGCTTTATGGCTCAAAATAAAAGGATGAAATGACAGCGAATAGAGGCCAAAAACATCATTAAACATTTTTTTTTGGTTCATTAATCAATAGTTTTACGATCGATTAAAACGACTGTGTACACCTATCTAAAAAGGCCAAATTTCTTGCTAAAAAGCTCATTTTTGGCTATCTTTTTTGCGCTCCTTGCCGGTGCTTTTTCACCAGCACTTGCGCAGGCCGAAGAGCAGACCGAAGAGCAGACCGAAGAGCAGACCTCTGAGGCGACCCACAAGGAAGAGGGCAAGTTGAATATCAGCGAGGTTATCGTTGAGCACGTGTTGGACAATCATGCGTGGCATTTTGTTGATGGTCATTACGGCACACTCTACCTTCCGGTCATTGTCTACTCATCATCGCGCGGATTTGAAGTCTTCTCTTCACGCAATTTTTACAATGAGCATCATCAGGAGGTGGCTTACAATGGCTACACACTCGAGCACCAGAAAATTTTCCTGGAGGGCAGTCCCGTGCTTGATCTTTCCATTACAAAGAACGTAGCCATGCTTTTCATCAATGCTGCGCTGCTTTTCCTTGTGATGACTTCGGTTGCGAGGGCCTACAACAGGAATACAGGCAAGGCCCCCAAAGGGCTTCAGTCATTCATTGAGCCCATCGTGTTATTCGTCAAGGATGAAATTGTTGCGCCGAACATTGGTCCGAAGTACGAGCGTTACCTTCCTTACCTGCTCACTTTATTCTTTTTTATTCTGTTTGGAAATCTACTTGGCCTGCTGCCGGGCGCAGCCAACCTTACCGGGAACATTGCTGTCACCATGACGCTTGCAATTTTCACCTTTATCATCACGAATGTCAGCGGGAACAAAGCCTATTGGGCTCATATTTTCTGGACACCCGGTGTTCCATTGCCGCTTCGGATTATAATATTACCGGTAGAAATGATCGGTGTGCTCACCAAGCCGTTTTCGCTGATGATACGTTTGTTTGCGGCCATTACGGCCGGACACATTGTGCTGCTCAGCCTGCTGGGTTTGACTTTTGTGTTTCATAGCTGGGCAGTAGGCATTGGCTCTTCAATATTTGTATTGATTATCAGTTTAATAGAATTGTTGGTGGCGGGTATCCAGGCCTATGTCTTTACCCTGTTCACCTCACTCTATGTTGGGTTGGCCGTGGTTGAGCATGAACACGAAGAAGCACATTAAAAGAAATGATTGCAGAAAACTGCAATGAAGATACTCCAGGATGTACCTGGAATTTTGTTTCACTTAATTACTCAAAAGTATGTTGTTCTCCATCTTAGTAGACGTTAGCTACGCGATTATGGGTGCAGGCATCGGTGCTGGTCTGGCTGCGATAGGCGCCGGAATCGGTATTGGCCGAATTGGAGGATCTGCAATGGAAGCGATGGCTCGTCAGCCTGAGTCTGCCAACAAACTGCAGGGTTCCATGCTGATCATCGCAGCGCTCGTTGAAGTTGCTGCGCTTTTCGCACTTGTAATTTGCTTCCTTATCTCGAATGCAACCAATGCCTCCATCGGCTAAGGGGCGTTTTGTGTAGGGACATTAGCATGATTGAAACTTGCCTTTGGCAATGGGCCGGGCAGGTTTCTTTAATCGAATTGAATAATAGTGATAGGATACTGACTCAAGTTTACTTTCCATCTAAAAAATAGAAATATGGAATTTCTTACCCCCGGCACCGGACTTCTATTCTGGCAATTTGTGGTCTTTGTGGGCCTGTTTCTGCTCCTGAGCAAGATGGCGTGGAAGCCGATCCTGAATTCCCTGAAAGAGCGGGAAGCCACCATACAGGCGGCCCTGGACCAGGCGGAAAAGGCGAAAGCGGAAATGGCATCCCTGAAGTCTGATAATGAGCGACTGTTTAAAGAAGCCCGCGAGGAACGCGACAAAATCCTTCGTGAAGCCCGGGAGGCTGGCAGCAGGATGCATGATGAGGCCCAGGTTGATGCCAAGAGGAATGCAGATAAGATCATCCTTGATGCCAAAGCCGTTATCGCCACAGAGAAACAGGCTGCCCTGCGCGACGTGCGCACGTTGGTTGCCCAATTTTCCCTTGAAATTGCAGAGAAACTGGTAAGGAAGAACCTGGCTGATGACAAAGCGCAAAAAGACCTGGTGGATGGCTTCGTTAAGGATTTGAAAATGAATTAGTCATGGCAGACTCACGTGTAGCATCGCGGTATGTAAAGTCGCTGCTCGGCCTGGCGGTTGAGCAGGGTGTTATTGAGGATGTTCACAAGGACATGCAGATGTTTTCAAACCTGTGTATCCAGAATCGGGCATTTACCGTCATGCTTCGCAGCCCCGTGATTCGTCACGAAAAGAAACGGGCAATCCTGGAAGCCGTATTTTCCGGTAAGGTGAATAAACTCACCATGGCGATCATCGAAATCATCACCAGGAAGAACCGCGAACCGCTCCTGCCCACCATTGCCAGCGAATTTCATAATGCATACAATGAATACAAGGGTATTGGGCAGGCTTATATTACCACCACCATCCCCATGGATGGTGAATTGAGAAAGTCGATTGAAGCCGTAGTAAAAAAACTGAGCAACAAGAAACAGGTTGAGATAGAGGAGAAAGTGGACAAGGAGTTGATTGGCGGGTTCGTCCTCAACGTGGGCGATCGTCAGATTGATGCCTCCATCCGGAGCAAGCTCCGCACCATGAAAGTGAAATTCAATGAGAATTATTTTATAAAGGATGTCTAACGAATAACGCACTATGGCAGAGATCAGACCCGAGGAAATTTCCTCCATATTAAGAGAACAACTATCACAGAGCCGCACAGACGCCGAACTGCAGGAAGTTGGCACAGTCCTCACCATTGGTGATGGTGTAGCCCGTATCTACGGATTGACGAAAGCGCAGGCAGGCGAACTGATTGAATTTGAAAATGGTCTTCGGGCCCTTGTGCTGAATCTTGAAGAAGACAACGTAGGGGCGGTGCTGCTGGGCGATCCTCAGGGTATCAAGGAAGGTGCCATTGTAAAACGCACTGGCAAAATTGCCTCTATCAAGGTCGGAAATGGCGTGCTGGGTCGTGTGGTCGACACATTGGCAAAACCCATTGACGGAAAAGGCCCCCTGGCCGGTGAGCTGTATGAAATGCCCCTGGAGCGAAAGGCACCAGGAGTTATTTTCCGACAGCCGGTGAATGAGCCCCTGCAAACCGGGATTAAGGCCATTGATTCCATGATACCCATCGGGCGCGGTCAGCGGGAATTGATTATCGGTGACCGTCAGACTGGCAAGACAGCTGTAGCCATTGATGCCATCATCAATCAAAAGGAATTCTACGAAAAGGGTAAGCCGGTATTTTGTATCTACGTTGCGATTGGTCAGAAGGCATCAACCGTTGCGGTGGTTGCCTCAACCCTTGAAAAGGCCGGCGCACTTCCTTATACGGTAATCGTATCAGCATCGGCTTCCGATCCTGCCCCCATGCAGTATTTCGCACCCTTTACCGGGGCTGCCATCGGGGAGTTTTTCCGCGACACCGGCCGCCCCGCCCTGGTGATCTATGACGACTTGTCAAAGCAGGCAGTTTCTTACCGTGAAGTATCCCTGTTGTTGAGAAGGCCCCCCGGACGTGAAGCTTACCCCGGTGATGTATTCTATCTGCACTCACGCCTCCTGGAGAGAGCAGCAAAAATTATTAACAATGACGAGCTTGCCGCGAAGATGAACGACCTGCCTGAGTCCATCAGGCACCTGGTTAAGGGTGGTGGTTCACTTACCGCACTCCCCATCATCGAAACGCAGGCTAACGACGTTTCGGCCTATATCCCCACAAACGTGATCTCCATCACCGACGGACAGATATTCCTGGAAACCAACCTGTTTAACTCCGGTATACGTCCTGCCATCAACGTGGGTATTTCAGTATCACGTGTGGGTGGTTCGGCGCAGATCAAGTCCATGAAAAAGGTTGCTGGCACACTTAAACTGGACCAGGCGCAATTCCGCGAATTGGAAGCGTTCTCCAAGTTTGGTTCGGACCTCGATGCGTCCACCAAGCTGACCATTGAGCGCGGTCGCAGGAACACCGAAGTTCTCAAGCAGCCGCAGTATGCGCCTATGTCCGTTGAAGAGCAGGTGGCCATTCTCACGGCCTCTACTCGCGGCTACCTGGACAAGGTGCCGGTTAGCAAGGTGAAAGAATTTGAGAAGGAGTTTTTGGGCCTCATGAAGGCACAGCATAAGGGCATCCTTGACAATTTGAGGGCCGGCAAGCTCGAAGATGCAGACCTCGATATGATCAAAAAGACGGCACTCGAATTGGCAGGCAAGTACTAATCAGTCAGCTTCGGTAAATAGAAGTCAAAGAGCATGGCGAGTTTAAAAGAAGTAAAGACCAGGATCAGTTCGGTGATCAGCACACAGCAGATCACCAAAGCCATGAAAATGGTGGCGGCGGCAAAGTTGCGCAAGTCCCAGGATCGGATCATGCAAATGCGCCCCTTCGCTCAGAAGATGACGGCGGTGGTGCAGAATATTTCGTCCGGATCGACCGACAGCGATAACTGGTACAGCAAACCGAGGCCTGAAGAAAAAGTCCTGATTGTGGCCATTACATCGGATAGGGGCCTCTGCGGTTCTTTCAATTCAAATGTTTTCAAAAATGTTCTTCGACTCGTTCAGGAGAAATACGCAACGCAGCAATCGGGCAAGAAGGTTACCATCCTGCCGATAGGCAAGAAATCGCTGGATTTCTTTGGCAAGAGATCCTTTCCGATGGCTGGAGATTATGCTGATATTTTCCATAACATTTCTTTTGAAAATGTTGCCAAAGCCGGTGACTACCTGATCGAATCTTACCGGAAGGGCGAATACGACAAGATTGAAATTGTTTACAATCAATTTAAAAACGTGGCCACTCAAATCCTGGTTACTGAGCAATTCTTGCCAGTCCTCCCAGTAAAGGCTGCCAGGAAGCAGGACATTGATTTCATTTATCAGCCAAACCAGGATGAGATCATGGCCGGCCTGATTCCCAAGGCCCTGAAGGTGCAACTCTACAAGGCAGTCCTGGATTCAAATGCCTCCGAAAACGGCGCACGGGTAACAGCGATGGACAAGGCCAATGAAAACGCAGGTGATTTACTGAAAGACCTGAAGCTCATGTATAACCGGACCCGCCAGGCTGCCATCACCAAGGAGATCCTTGAGATTGTGGCTGGTGCGGAAGCACTCAAATCAGTATAAACTGACGCAAAACTATTATGGAGCCCCGACTAAAGGGGCTTTTTTATTTTTGTGAATTCTGCTGTGACTTTTGAGCTATATTCAACTCAGTACTAAAAGGATGAAGACCATCGTTCAGGTATACAGGTTCCTCAACCTGGTTAGCGTGGATGTAGCCTGCGGAGCGGTAGCTAGTGCCATCTTTTTTGCCCGCCTTTACCAGGTGGATCCAAGGCCGGCTGGATTGCTTGCACTGGGCGTCTCCGTCTGGATTATTTATTCTGCTGATCACCTGATGGATGCTTACTCGGTGGGGGGAAAGGCGTCAACTAAGCGGCACCGATTTCATCAACAGCATTTTCGTTCTGTGACCATCCTTTTGATTTTTGTGGGTGTTATAAATGCAATACTTCTTCTTTATATCAGGAGACCGGTATTAATTGGCGGAATTGTTCTGGCATCATTTGTTTTGCCGTATTTGATTTTGCACAGATACCTGCATCCATTTAAGGAGTTGTTGGTGTCTCTTCTGTATTCGGCCGGCGTATTGTTGCTCGCCATTTCCCTTCATACTCATCCGGTTTCCCTCACTGTAAACCTTCTCGTGGTGACCTTTGTCATTACGGCCCTCATCAATCTTATGATGTTCTCGTGGTTTGAATGCGACCAGGATCAGATGGATAAGAGGGTTTCCGTTGTGACCTGGCTAGGAAAACAAAATACCAAATATGTGATCTGGGGCCTTTATATGATCCAACTGATAGTTTTTCTGGAAGTTCTTCGCGATGGGACTTATCAAATGGAGTTGTTGAGCATAGTATCCATGAATGTAATTCTCCTGATCATTTTTGTCAATTATCGGAGATTCGGGAGTGCCGATAGATACAGGCTTGTTGGGGATTCTGTCTTTCTGCTTCCCCTGTTTCACATTCTCTTCAATGGATAGGCTCAACGGATTTGATTCTGTGGCAGGCTATTATGATCACCTGGCCCGCCTTGTATTCGGAAGGGCCATGGAGCGCTCACAGACAGTGTTTCTGGCCGATATTCCGGCATCTTGTAGTGTTCTGGTCCTGGGCGGCGGTAGCGGATGGTGGCTGAAGGAGTTTCTTGCCACCAGGCCGACTTCACGAATTCTGTTTGTAGAACCTTCAGGAAAGATGCTTGAAAAGGCCAGGGGAATGGTGTGCAGTGATGAGCGGGTTCACTTTTTACACGGCACAGTCGAGTCAATAGATGAAGAAAATGAGTTTGATGTTGTGCTTACATTTTTTGTTTTTGACATTTTTTCGGATGCGGAACTGGCTGGGGTTATTGACAGGATTAAACCATTGTTGCGGAGAGATTCCGTTTGGCTGGTCTCGGATTTTGTTGATACTAAATGGTGGCACCGTGTTTTGCTTTTTATTATGTATCGCTTTTTTGGCGCAGTAGCAAGTCTTGAAAACAAAGAACTCCCCAGGTGGGATCAGTGCATGGACCAAAAGGAATTTGTGGAGCGGAAGTGCAAGTGGTACTATCATGACTTCATCAGAGCTGTAGTATATGAGACAAGGCGGCCCTAGAGGATTTTTTGTAGTACATTCATATTATGAAAAGGCATGACGGAATGAGTTTTGTGAATGGCTATTGGTTCAAATTGACCTTGACTCTGATTGGGTTGATGGCAGGGCAGTGTGCAAAGCAAGTCCCACGGCAGGTTGATATTGGCCCTCCTGTTGAGCCCACAAGGGTGTTGCAGGCCGCGTTTCTGATTGTGGATGGGGTTTACAACTCTGAACTGGTCGCGCCTATGGATGTGTTGCAGCATACATTGTCTCACACGGACAATGGCATCAGGGTGTTCACGGTCTCCCAGAAGGCAGAGCCAATTACTACTTTTGAGGGACTTAGAATTATTCCAGATTACGCATTTGATGCTGATTCACTGCCTCCCATTGACATATTAATTGTGCCTAGCGCGCAGCACAGTATGGATTCCGACTTGATGAATATGGGCCTGCTTGATTTTGTTAAGACCCGGGGTCACGAGGCGTCTTATGTGATGTCATTATGCGACGGGGCGTTTGTGCTGGCCAAAGCGGGGCTGCTGGATCTCCATGATTGCACTACTTTCCCCGGAGATGTCGGGAAATTCAGGGAAGCCTTTCCAAAGCTGAAGGTCCATGAAAACGTCAGTTTTGTACATGACCGCAAGCTGATTACCTCGGCCGGCGGAGCACGGTCCTACGAGCCGGCTTTGTACCTGGTTGAGTTGTTGTACGGGAAAAAGGCCGCAGAAGGCATTGCCAGGGGCGGCCTGGTCATTGACTGGAATTTGAAGGCAGTGCCCGCGGTCCTAACGCGTCGGTAGGACAATCCTTAAATTATTGATCCTTTATTACATCAGGGACTAAATCAGGTCGCGCTGCACTAGTTTTGCTGTCCTGCCAAAATGAATCCAGCACCGAACAAAAACCAGGAAAGACTCATCGATCAATTACCTGTCGTGGTATTTGAATACACTTTTTATCCCAATGGCCATCGGGACTTTACCTATATCAGCCCGCGTTGTGAGGAGCTCTTGGGAATCGATCCTGAAACCATCATGCACGGAAGGCTATCCATGAATGATTTTATTCATGTTGACGACCTGGGATTATTTACCCAAAGCGTTGAAGTAAGCCTGCAGACTGGTGAAGAATGGAATTGGGAGGGTCGCTGCAGGCGAAACGAAGGGTACATATGGATTGAGGCTCGGGGTATGCCCGTGAGAATGGAGGATGGCAGAATTACCTACAGCGGTGTCTTTTCAAATGTCACTGAGAAGAAGAGATTGGAGCAGCGGTATCAGGAGCTTGTTGATCAGTTGCCACTCGGAATAACCATTCATGCAAAGGGCAGAGTTCTTTTTGCCAATCCAGCCGCAGCGAAGATGATAGGGGCTGGTAATTCCTCGCAATTGATCGGAATGGAGGTTGCCGGGTTTGTTCATCCCGATTCGAAGGCAACAGCCATGGAGAGAATCAAAGTGGTTATGGGTGGAAGACCTGCACCGCCCATCGAAGAGAAATACATCAGGCTGGACGGCAGCATTCTTGAAGTGGAAGTTACAGGTTATCCATATCAATACAACGGCGAACCCGCCGTCCAGACCATATTTACTGATATCACGGAAAAGAAGAGGGCTGAGGCCAGCTTTCGCAAGACGGAAACCCTTTTGGAGCAACTGTTTCAGAACACACCAATGGCCGTTGTCTTGTTAAATGAAGAGGGAAATGTTGTTCAGATCAACAGTGGATTTCAGGAAACATTTGGTTTTACACTGGAAGAGCTGCAGGGCAAGGGTCTTAATGAGTTTATTGTGCCGAGTAATCTTGTTACTGAGGGCAATGACATCAATACCCTCATTTCAAGTAACCGGGTCGTAAAAACCGAGACCCTTCGTCACCGCAAAGACGGGAAGGTGTTGTCTGTTATTATTTATGGTGTGCCGGTATTGCGGCAGGATAAAACGCTGGGGATTTTCGGAATGTACGTGGACATCACCGAAAACAAGAAGCTGGAAGAGGAGCTGAAGATCAGGAACGCGGAGCTTGACAACTTTGTCTACAAAGTATCTCATGATTTGCGTGCCCCACTTTCCTCTGTGCTGGGCCTGGCACACCTGGCATCGCTTCCGGGCAATGATGATAATCTTGCCGAGTACATCAAGCTGATGGGCCAGAAGGCAGGACAGTTGGATCATTTTATCAGCGATGTGCTGAGTCATTCGAAGAATTTAAAAACAGAGCTTAAGATTGAAAGAATCAATTTTGAGGAAATTATTAACCAGACCTTTAACGATTTAAGCTACCTGAAGGGTGCACAACAAGTGGTCAGAAGGCTCAGTGTCACCGGCAGCGAATTCCACAGTGACCCATGGCGTATTGCGGAAATTTTCCGGAACCTGGTATCCAATGCAGTGAAATATAGAAAACTTGGGGATACAGAAGTCAGGATTTCCGTGGACATTGAGGCGGATGCCCGACAATGTTCCATTGTATTCAGCGACAATGGTATTGGGATTGATGCGGTCAGCCTCGGGAAAATATTCGAAATGTTCTATCGAGCCAGCGATCAGTCGGATGGGAGCGGCCTGGGTTTATATATTGTAAAGAATGCGGTGGATAAACTGGGGGGAAAAGTGAGGGTGGAGAGCGAATTGGGGCAAGGGGCTACATTTAAAATAGCACTGCCCAATCACCTTTCAAAATAAGCAGTATCTTTCCGGGCAGTCGTTTGCTATGCAGATACAGGAAGTCAAAAGCAGAGAACAGGAAAAGAAATTTCTCTTATTGCCGGTGCGCCTGTACCGGGAGACGCCCCAATGGATTCGTCCGTTGGATGTTGATATTGAATCGGTATTTGACCGGGAAAAGAATAAATCTTACCGGCATGGTGATTGTATCCGGTGGCTCCTGCTGAATGATGCAGGAGAAACGATTGGAAGGGTTGCGGCATTTATTCTGGAGAAGACAGTCCACAAAGGCAATGATCAGCCTACAGGAGGAATGGGTTTTTTTGAATGCATACATGATCAGGGCGCAGCTTTCATGTTATTTGATCAATGCAGGGCCTGGCTGAAAGAACGCGGCATGGAAGCCATGGACGGCCCCATCAATTTTGGAAGCCGTGAGCGGTGGTGGGGGTTGTTGGTTGAAGGATATGATAAGGAGCCCAACTATCAGTGCAACTACAATTTCCCCTACTATCAGAATTTCTTCGAGGCTTACGGATTTCAGCTTTACTTCAATCAATACACGTATGCCAGGCCGGTAATGGATCCGCTTTCGGACAGACTTGCACATAAGGCAAAGTTGATTGCCAGTGATCCGAATTACAACTTCCGTTATATTCACAAGAATGAACTGTTTAAGCTTGCTGAATACGTGCGCGTTGTTTACAACAAAGCCTGGGCAAACCGAGCTGAGAACCCGGAGCTTTCACAGGGACAGGCTACCCTGCTCGTTAAGCAGATGAAGCCTATTCTGGATGAGCGGCTTGTTTGGTTTGCGTTTTACAAAAATGATCCCGTGGCTTTTTTCATTTCGTTGCCTGAAATCAACCAGATTTTTAAGTACGTAAACGGGAAACTTGATTGGATTGGAAAATTGAAGTTTCTTTGGCACAAGCTGAAAGGAACCAACAAAAAGGCGTTCGGCATTTTATTTGGTGTTGTGCCTGAGCACCAGGGTACGGGTGTAGATGGCGCTCTTATTTCGGCAGCCCGCGGATTGTATCAATCTGGGAAGTTGCCGTATACAGACTACGAGTTGAACTGGATAGGAGACTTTAATCCCAAGATGATTGTAGTGGTAGAACAGGTGGGTGGCTTTAGGTCCAAAAGACACATTACCTATCGAAGAATATTTGATGAGAATAAGCCATTTAGACGCCATCCGTTTTTGAAGTAGTATGCAGAAAGAAGAATCACGGTCCGGCTTTCTATGGAAGAACCTGCTTCGGGGTTTGTTGTGGTTTGCCGTAATCATTACGGCTTATATCCTGGCGAGCAAAGACATCAAGGTTTACCAGGAGGAAATTAACAACATCGGTGACAGGATGCCTTTGTTGCTTGGAATTTTTACAGTATCCGAAATCATATTTGGAATTATTCCGCCGGAATTATTCATGTTGATTTGGCAGTCAAAAGGCGTATTGTCAGAATATGTAATCAACCTCAGCTACCTTACTCTGATTTCATACGGCGCAGGCGTGCTGGGCTACTATATCGGACGATATTTTTCCAGAACGAGGCTTTATCAGAGAATCAGCGACCGGTACCTAAAGCAATATGATCAAAAGCTGAAGACGTATGGCATTTACCTCGTTCTGGTGGGAGCCGTAACACCCGTTCCTTTTTCGGCGACATGTATGCTCGCTGGCTCAGTTAATATTCCGGTCAGGAGTTTTCTGATTGTTTGTATTTCAAGAATTCTTCGCTTTGCCGTATATGGCTGGATGGTATGGAGGGTTCCTGGTTGGTTTGAGTAATGGTGCTTGCCCTCATGGGATGTTCAAGAAGATTTTGTGAAGTTTAAGTACCTGAGGAATAACCAGGTGTTGCTCGTCGTTGTAAATAACGAAATCAGCGCGCTTGACCTTTTCCGTTTCGGGCCACTGGCTATTCATTATTTTTTGCAGGTCGGCCTGCGTCCTATGTGGATCACGGGCGAGGGTTCGTTTGATTCTCAGTTCTTCCGGAGCTGAAACGACAATCATTTTGTCAACAGAACGGTATGATCCCGATTCATACAGCAGGGCGGCTTCTTTCAAAACGTAAGGATGCTGGAACTGGCCGGCTGCCCAGTGCGCATAGTCATCTGCAACGCGGGGGTGAACGAGTTCATTCAGGCGTTTGAGTCTGTCTGGATTTCCAAAGGTTAGCTGGCTGATCAGTGCCCGATTCAGTTCGCCGTTATGGTATGCGCTGGGTCCGAATTCCCGGGTTATTTGCGTCACCAGTGCCGGGTCTTTTTTCATCATGCTCCTGGCACGGGAATCTGCATCATAGACTGGAGCGCCCAAGGCCTCAAAAATGCGACAAACCAGGCTTTTTCCTGATCCGATGCCACCGGTAATCCCAACCTGCAAGGGGCGATCTTTCATTTCAGTATTTCTTCACCCTGACGGAGTCTATCTGGACCAATTCGATGTTTGCAGAGAAATTCTTGTTCAGGGATGGCAGGATGGTTTTTACATCCCCCTTTTTCAAATCCTTCGCATTGATCGTCGCGGTTAATCCGGCAGTTTCCTGTCTGAATGAATCGCGTTCTCTTTGCGGAACCCTGAAGATGCATTGAACGCTGTCCTTGTCTGCCTGGGCAACACCGGTACCTTTGAGAATGGTCAGTTTGGCGTTTATGATCACTGCTTCAATGATCCCAACATCAAAACTCACTTCAACAATGGGAGGATTACGTTTAATGAGCCCTTTGTTGGAAACGAGAACCTCTGCACTTTCTTTGAAGTTGCTGCCAACGCGTGAAGCTTTGGGATGAATAGATAGGGTATCGGCTAGTCTTTCAATAATGCTCCGGGGCCCTTCCAGGAGCACTGAATCGGGGAATACAACGGCAGGCCCCGTCTTTCCAAAGTAGTCTTTGAAGGTGATCCGGTCAAAAAATGGAATCAATTTTAACTTGCGCGACAATTTCGGCTCGATGGATATCCGGAGTGTATCGGTCACCATGAAATTGAGCTTCAACGCCTCTACCTGGCTTGCCACCAGGGGAGACAATGAACTGGCAACGATCTTATGCGTTTCGGCGGGTCGATCAAGCGGTAAGGAAATATTAGGCACCTTGAAGCCCAGGCTTTTTCGGAAAATTTCCCATCCATTACCGCTGACATTGAGAAGGAGGTCCGTGGGTAGGGGCTCAACGGCCATATACCTGGATGAATCGAACTCAATCCTCAACGGCAGGGTGAGGTTGGTAGCGTAATCTTTATTCAGGGCATTGAAAATCCAGAAAATCGCCGCGGCGAAAAAACAGAGCACCAGCGCCTTCCAGTTTGTACGGTCAAACCTAAGGATGTTGCTGATGGCACGAAAGAAATTCAAGGCTTTATGTTCATGGCCGGGAATCAGGCGCCGGCAGTAGCTTTCTTCGCGTTGGCGGCCCTGGTTGATTCCATGGATACGGATGATTTGGCAAACTTGATGCGCGCACCGCGCTCGAACTCGAGGACGAACGTATCATCCTCTATTTCAGCAACACGTCCATAAGCACCGCCGATTGTAACGACGAGGTCACCTTTTTTCACATCTTCAACAAACTTCTTCTGGTCCTTTGCTTTCTTTTGCTGGGGCCTTAACATGAAAAAGTAAAAGACGGCCGCGATAACCACAATAAAGATTCCTTGTGAGACAACGGCGTTGGACTGTGCATCCAGGATAATGAATTGAGTCATAGAATAAAATTTTAGCGCGTCAAAGTTAGCAGAATTTGGACTGGAATCAGCAAAAAAAAGTCCCCCGTTGAGGCGGGGGACCAGGTTTCTGATAAGGGTAAATTACTTGGTTGGACCGCTCAATTCAGCCTTTGGCGTTACCATGGCTTTAAAGCTAAGCTGCATCGTCTTGGGCCAGGTATTGGCTGTCACTGTAATTGTCTTGTTGTTGACGCCGGCCTTTCCGTTGGTGTCAAATTCAGCTGTAACAAAGCCAGTTCCTCCTACAGGAATGGGCTCTTGTGACCACTTGGGTACTGTGCAACCGCAGGAGGGCTGTGCACTTTGGATAATCAAAGGAGCCTGGCCTGTATTTTTAAGTTTGTAGGTATACGTTACTTTCGGACCCTCCGCAATGGTACCGAAATCATGATCCACTTTTTCAAATGTCATTAGTGGCAGGGGGCCTTCGGGCTTCTGTTCAGCAGCAGGAGTTGCTGGAGGCTTTTGAGTGGGGGTGGCAGTGCTCTTGCCACCTTCTAATTGTGCCAGCCTGCTTTCAAGTTCGGCAATTCGTTTTTCCGCTGCCTTATCTTTGCATGCCCCGAGAAACAGCACACTACCGGCTATCATTATCCAAAAAGCAATTGTCTTTTTCATGGTTTTGTAATTTTCTTGTTGTGATTCTATTCGAAAACGCCAGCGCAGGTAACCCTGCCTGCTTTTGTCTCAAAATTATTCAGAATTTCATTAGCAAGTTAACTGGTTAACAAATCATTAACTTTTCTTGTTCCCTCGGATTTGCTCCAACAGGTCGTCAACATCCTCCAGGAGGCGCTCGGCTTTTCCCTTGGCTTCAGAAACTACTTTCTGGCCTTGTGATTTAGCTTCAGTGGTTAGTGGTGTATCCTTGCCGCTAACCAGATCCTCCAGAAAGTCCTCCAGGATCTTCTTGTATTTGTCCAGCCGGTACGAGAGTTTCTCCCTGGTATTTGATCCCTTGTCCGGGGCGTATAAAACCCCTAAAATGGCTCCTGCCGCGGCTCCAGCCAGGAAGGCGATCAGTGCATTGCTGCTTTTCTTGCTCATGATAATTGACTTGAAAAGCAAAGATAATTCATTCAATGAATAGTTAATAGGCTGCCGGCATGGCGATAAGGGCCTATTTGTTGTCCATCAGTCCGCGCCCGCTCTTCTTGATTTTCCCGGATTCCTTCAGGGATTTTGCAATGACATCGAGGATTCCGTTGATGAACTGCCGGCTATTGGGTGTGCTGTAATGCTTGGCCAGTTCGATATACTCATTGATGGTTACCTTGACCGGAATGTTGGGGAATTCCGTCATCTCCACGATAGCCATCTGTAGAATGACACGGTCAGTGAGGGGAAGGCGGTCCACTTCCCAATTTTTGGTATTGTTGGCGATGAGTTCCTGGTAGCCCTTGTCAATACGGGTTGTTGCAACGAATAGTTTTTCGACAAACTCCTTGTCTTCATCCCAGTCGAGCGAGAGTTTTTGGATTTCTACGGTGCCGGCCTTCTCATCCAGTGATTTCAGCGTCTTGTCCGTCATACTGCGCACGATATCGTAGTCTTCGGCCCAGCGCAGGTCTTCCTCTTCGAAATGGGAATTGATTATGGTCTTCCCCAGGATGATTTGCCGGATCAGGTGTTTGGTAAAAGCCTTGTGTGCCTCAACATCCGGTTCCGGAATGCTGATGTATCGTTGAAATTCCTTGTCAGGCTTCACGCAATCTTTGAACCAACCCCGCACGATATCCATCTGCTGTTCCCAGCCGCCTCCGGACCGAAGCGTTTCTTTTTTGAGGTCGGTGTTATTTTTCAAGGCAACCACAAACGGGTTTTCGGTAAAGCTCCTCGCCACGATCTTTTTTTCGTGCGACGCCACTGAAGCCAATGCCGGTATGAGATTTAGTACTGATGTGTAATAGCCCTGGATCTTTCCAACTTCCAGGATGATGTTTTTCCGAAAATAGTCAAAGTCCTTTTTGGTCTGCTTTTGATGTTTGATCAAGGCCTCTTCAACTGCCTGGTTGATCCTGGGATCAGGGTTTTCGGGAACGGTTTCGCCTGAGAATTGTTTTTCGAACTGCTTGACGGCTTCCGCGTGCTGCCCTTTCAGCAGAACCTTGTCCTGGACCTGCATTGAATTAAGGTCGGGCCGGAAGAACGCATCGAGGTAATCGAGGGCAAGCAGGTATTCGGCGTCTTTGCACAACTCGTAAGCAAAAAGGCTTTGCATGATTTTGATGCGGAGTGTGCGTCTGTTGAGCATGGCAAGGAACTGTAAAAAAGAGGCCGGCAAGTTACATTTTGTTGAGGATAAATGGTTGATTTGAACCAAAATTCAAATGCCTCGTTTTATTGAGTCCAGGCCCTCATGAAAGAACTATCACACCTCAACAAGTACCTTTTTAAATACAAATGGCACTTTATCTGGGGGCTGGTGTTTGTCATCATTTCCAACGTATTTCAGATTGTTCCGGCGCAAATGGTCCGCCACTCCATCGATTTGGTGATGGACAATATCAGGGTATACCGGGCCTTCAGCCAGACGGAAGCCCAGGCGAGGTTCTTTGAGGTTTTTGCCCAAAGTATTCTCATTTATGCCATCCTGATCCTGGTGATGGCGCTGCTGCGCGGGCTATTCCTGTATTTTGTGCGGCAGACCCTGATTGTCATGAGTCGGTACATTGAGTACGACCTGAAGAACGAAATTTTCCAGCATTATCAGACCCTGCCGCTGAGTTTCTACAGGAGGAACAATACCGGAGACCTGATGAACAGGATCTCAGAAGACGTGGGCCGTGTGCGCATGTACCTCGGGCCCTCCATCATGTATGGTATGCAGTTATTTACACTGTTCTTCATGCTGATTCCTGTCATGTTTATGATCAGTGCAAAGCTTACTTTGTTTGCCCTTATTCCTCTTCCATTGTTGTCTTTCAGTATCTATTATGTAAACAATGTCATTGAGAAGCGGTCGGAGGAAATACAGAAAAGTCAGTCTAGGCTGAGCACTTTTGTGCAGGAGGCTTTTTCTGGCATCCGTGTCCTGAAATCTTTCACCAGGGAAAAGGAGTCGGTGGAGAAGTTCACCATCGAGAATGATGAATACAAGCGTCAGTCATTGCGATTGACCCGGGTGCAGTCCCTCTTCTTCCCTTTGATGCTGGGTCTTATTGGCCTCAGTACCATCCTGACCGTCTATGAAGGCAGTGTTGAAGTCATCAACGGATCGCTGTCATTCGGCAATATCGCTGAGTTTATCATTTATGTGAACCTGTTGACCTGGCCGGTGGCGTCGCTGGGCTGGACGAGCAGCCAGGTACAGCGAGCCGAAGCATCCCAGAAGCGCATCAATGAATTTCTCAATACAAAGACCGATCTGGTATCAGAAAAGGACATTGAACATGTCATTTCGGGCAAGATCGAGTTTCGGGACGTATCCTTCACCTATCCGGATACAGGAATCCAGGCGTTGAAAAACATTTCCTTTACCATTGAGTCGGGCGAATCGTTGGCCATTATTGGGGGGACGGGATCCGGAAAGAGTACGGTTTCTAATCTCGTTTCGAGGCTTTATGATGTTACCGGGGGGGAGATTCTTATAGATGGCATCCCCATCAAAGACTTTAACCTGACCAACCTGCGAAGCCAGATCGGCTATGTGCCCCAGGATGTATTTCTCTTCAGTGACACGATCCACAACAACATTGCGTTCGGTCTCACTTCGCATGGGGAGGAAAAGATCATCCAGGCAGCGAAGGCTGCGGATGTCTATCAAAATATTATGGATTTTCCCCAAGGCTTCATGACAAGGGTCGGCGAAAGGGGCATCACGCTTTCAGGGGGGCAAAAACAACGTGTTTCCATTGCCAGGGCCATCGTCAGGGAGCCCAAGATTCTGATGCTCGATGACGCGCTTTCGGCTGTGGACACCAAAACGGAGAATACGATCCTGAACAGCATGAAGGCTGTTATGCATGACCGGACCACGATCATTGTGTCTCACCGGGTATCTTCAGCCAAGCTGGCCAACAAGATTATTGTCCTGAATGACGGTGTGCTGGCTGAAGCCGGTACCCACGAGTCCTTGCTGGAATCCAATGGGCTTTATCGCCAGCTATACGAAAAGCAAATGATGACGGACGAAGTGGAAAGCTGATCACTTGGAAAGCTTCACATACGTGAGTTTGTAGGTGATGGTGGCGTTTCCATCCTTTTCAACACGAATCCCCTCGAGCAATTCACCCATGGAGTCCCTGGAAAAAGTAAATGAAGTTGTTTTGCCCTTTGGATCAAGGTGTTTGTATACCAACATGCTTCCTTCAGCGGCAAGACTGAATTCTCCGACAACGGAATAGCTCGGGAGATTCTCCTTGTCAAGCGACACTTCAATAAAATCTTTGCCGGTGTCGCCCGGATCTAGGAGTATGGCCACCTTGGCGTAGTTCTCTTTCCTGTCGGCAACCTTTTCTTTTTCTTCCCCATCGAGGAATCCCTTCTTTCTTTTTGTCACTAAACCCGAGACCGAATAGATGCCCTCTATGGAATTAACCTTTTCCTTCTTCATATAACGCTTCATGAGGGATTGAAAATCAATCTGCTGGTAGGGAGAGGTTTTGTCTGATGGGGGGCGGCCCACTTTAACAGAAGTGCAACTACCCATGGTCAGGAGTGCGAAAGAAGCCCACATGATCCGCTTGTTCATACCATTCCTGGTTGGGTACTCAGAAAACATAGCGCACGCCAACGCCACCCTGAAACCGCTGGTAGCCAGGGTCAATGAGTGCGTCAGTATACATTTCTATTTCTATGAAAGCGGAGAGGGGGAGGGAGAAGTATGAGTATTCAAACCCAAGTACCACGACGGGACCATAGGTAAATCGCGTTTCCGTGAACTTGCCGAATTTTCCCTCTGAAAAATTCTTGGAAAAATCGTCGAAGTTGTAATCATACGTAATGGTCGTATTTCTCCATTGCCAGCCGAGGCCTGCGTACAGTTGCAACCCTTTTGATACTTTTTCGGCATCCCATTGGTAAAGGAATTTGGCCTCCACGAACCAATCGCTGGTCACTTTGTGGGTCAGGTAGGTGATGCTTTGGTCTTTGTTCAGGGTGTCTGGAAGATAGGTGTAGAAAGCATCCCTGTAATATTTGTTATACAGCCCGCTGGCAGCCTTTCCTACGTCGGCTGCAAAGGCGAAGTTCTTATTTGCGTAGAATTTGTAGGTCAGGGCAACCGGATCACCCAGCTTGATGCCAATCCCCTGGTAGGGGTACCGGCTGGCTTCAAATATCGGACACATGATGCGCGCCTTGTTGCTGTTTACGCGTGGAACCCGATAGCTGGAACTCTTGTGACTTTTGGTGACTTGCGCAAAACTCTCGCCGGCCAGCATAACTGCCAGTAGGACAACAACAATTTGATTTAGGCCGCGCATTAGAGCAAATATAGCCTTTTTGGGTTTATGAAGCAGGCGAATTGGCGAAGGATGCGCCCAATCTCACACCACTTCCTTGTATTGCATTTTATGGAGCTGTGCGTAGAGTCCTTCTTTTCCGAGAAGGACATCATGCCTGCCCACCTCTTTAATTTCCCCTTTGTCAAGCACGATGATTTTATCAGCTTTTTGAATAGTAGACAGCCGGTGTGCGATGACAATGGAGGTTCGGTGGCTCATCATCTTCAGGATCGCTACCTGGATCAGCTCTTCCGTCTCTGAGTCAACGGATGATGTGGCTTCATCCAGGATGAGTATTTTGGGATCGTACACCATGGCGCGAATGAAGGAGAGTAGCTGACGCTGACCCACTGAAAGGGTGGCGCCCCGCTCCATCACGTTGTAATCCAGTTTGCCGGGCAGCCTGTCAATAAATGCGCGCGCGCCAACCAAATCCGCAGCATGCATGATTTGTTCATCGGTTACTTCCTGGTTCCCCAGGGTGATGTTGTTTCGTATGGTGTCAGAAAATAAGAACACATCCTGCAGTACCACACCGATATTTTTCCTTAAGGCATTCAAATCATATTCCTTGATGTCAACACCGTCTATTCGAATGGTGCCCCTGTTGATATCGTAGAAGCGGTTCAGCAAATTGATAATGGAGGATTTCCCGGCCCCGGTCGCACCAACCATGGCAATGGTCTCACCCGGCCTGATGTCCAGGTTGATATCCTTTAGTACATAGTCGGATTCCTTGTACGCGAACCAGACATGTTCGAAAGTTACCTCACCCTTCATTTTTTCCGGACGGAAAGATCCGTTTTCCATGACATCCTCCTGGCTGTCGAGCAGGTTGATGATGCGGGAAGAGCTCACAATTCCCATTTGAAGGGTATTGTAACGGTCGGCAATCATGCGAATGGGTCTGAAGAACATCTGCACGAACATGATGAAGGCTGTTAAGGTGCCTACCGTAATTCCCGTTTGATCCTGGTGGATTACACCCTTGGCTCCATACCACATCAACAATCCTATACCCATGGCGGCAATGATTTCAGCGACTGGGAAATAAACCGAATAATACAGCACTGATTTCAGGTTGGAATCAAGATGATCCTTGTTGATTTCCCTGAATTTTTCAAATTCACGCTTCTCGCTTCCAAAGATCTGAACGATGTTCATGCCCGTGATGTGTTCCTGGACGAAGGAGTTAAGATTGGACACCGCATTGCGAACATCATTGAAGGCTACCTTTATTTTCTCCTTGAAGATGTAGGTAGCAAGAAGCATGAGGGGGATGGTGGACAGGCTGACGAGGGCCAGCCGCCAATCCATGATGAACATGAAGAGCAGGATAAAAACAATTTGCAGCAGATCCCCTGCCATGGCAGCCAATCCCTCACTGAAAACATCGGCCAGCGTTTCCACATCGGAGATCGTGCGGGTCACCAGTCGCCCAATGGGCGTCTTGTCAAAGAACCGGAGGCGGAGGCTGATGAGATGTTCGTACAATTTAATCCGGATGTCGCGGATGACATACTGACCGATTCTCCCGGAGAGGTAAGTATGAACGTATTGAAGGATTGATTGGATAACGAGCAGGCCCAGAATGAGGAGCATGACATTGACCATGCCATAGTAGTCCCCATTGGCCACATCATTGTCCAGTGTGCGCTGTATCAGGATGGGCCGCAACGGCGTGAGGACGCCAAGTACGATGGTAAGCAGGGTGATGATATAAAACCGGCCCCGGTACGGCTCAATGAATTTGAAAATCCGCTTTAAGACATTGAAGTCTATGATATTGCCGCTGCTGACTTTTTCCTTTTCCATGTATCGCTTTCCTCTTGCCTTCTCTGGATCCTATTTTGTAAATACGGATTTTGGATACTTCACCCTGGTCAGGTAGAGACCCTCAGGAGGCACATTCATGCCGGCCTTCTTCCGGTCTTTGCTATTTAATATGTTTTTCACTTCTTGTAATGTCAGTTTTCCAGTACCCGCGTCGAGCAGGGTGCCCACCACAGCCCGGACCATTCCCCGGAGAAAGCGATTGGCGGTAATGGTAAATACCAGCTGATCGCCTTTTTGGAACCAGTCGGCCTGTTTCACGGTGCAAAGGAAATGGTTAACATCGGTTTTAACCTTACTGAAGCATTGAAAATCGTGGGTACCGATAAGTAACGCAGCCGCCTTGCGCAAGGTTGGCAGGTCGACTGGCTTAAAATAATAAAAGGCAAGGCCTTCCGTCAGGGGATTCTTCACCCGGGTGATCCGGTAAACATAGGTCCGTTCACGGGCATCATAACGTGCGCTGGCATCGGGTCTTACTTTCCTGACGGCACGAATGGCGATGTCTTTCGGCAGAAACGAATTGAGCCGGATAATCAGATCTTTTGTTTCAAAGGATTTATTTACGTCGGCGTGAAAAAACTGCTGGGTACAATGAACGCCGGTATCGGTGCGGCCACTCGCAACAATGTCGGTCTTTTCCCTAAGCAATTTGGAAAGGACTTCTTCCACAACCTGCTGCACACCGATTGCATTAGACTGTGACTGCCACCCGTGGTAGTTCTTTCCGTGATAGGTGACTTCAAAAAAGTAGCGCATGGTTGAATCAGCAGGACCCTGAATTATCACTCACCCCAATCAGCATCTTTCATAAATCACAGCAGCTCCCTGACCCACGCCGATACACATCGTTGCCAGTCCGTACTTCACTTTCTCGCGTTGCATTTCATGGATGAGGGTGGCACTGATGCGGACCCCGCTGCAGCCAAGCGGGTGACCAATGGCGATGGCTCCGCCGTTGACATTGACCGTGTCGGGGTTTAATTCAAGGTCCTGGATGCAGGCAAGGGATTGTGAGGCAAAAGCCTCATTCAGTTCAATTAATCCGATGTCGGAGATTTTCAAGCCTGCCCGCGTGGCAGCTTTATGTGAAGCGGGCACAGGCCCAACGCCCATGACGGCAGGATCAACACCGGAAACGGCCATGGACACAATCCTGGCCATTGGCTTGATATTCAGTTTGGAAATCATTTCTTCGCTTGCAACAAGACAGGCGGCAGCACCATCGTTGATGCCGGAGGAATTTCCTGCTGTCACTGTTCCGCCTTCCTTGAAGACGGGCCGAAGGGTGGCCAGTTTTTCCATGGTCGTTTCCCGGGAATATTCGTCGTGATTAAAAAGAATTGATTCCTTTCCTCTTAAAACAGGAACAGGAACGCGTTCTTCTTTGAATTTTCCGGCAGCCACGGCCTTGAAATATTTTTGCTGAGACATCCATCCGAAGCGGTCTTGATCCTCCCGGCTAATCTTCCATTGCTCCGCGACGTTTTCAGCCGTTTCACCCATGCTGTAGGGATAATACAACTTGGCTAAGGCCGGATTGGTGAATCGCCACCCCAGGGTGGTATCGTATATCTCAGCCTTTCGGGAAAAGGGCTCTTCAATTTTGGCCATAACAAAAGGTGCCCGGCTCATACTTTCAACACCCCCGGCAAGGTACAAGTCACCTTGCCCGGTCATGATTCCTTTGGCGGCGTCCATGATCGCCTGGAGGCCGGAGGCGCAGAGCCTGTTTACGGTGACGCCAGCCACGGTAACAGGCAACCCGGCGATCAGCAACGCCATCCGGGCCACATTCCGGTTGTCTTCTCCGGCCTGGTTGGCCGCTCCAAACACTACATCTTCAATTTGCAAAGGATCTACCTTTGGATTCCTTTTCAGGATTTCCCGAATGACATGGGCCGCCAGGTTATCCGGACGGATGGATGCCAGCGAACCGCCGTACTTGCCGATGGGTGTGCGGAGGATGTCGATGATATAGGCTGTTTTCATAAACTGCAGTCAAACTTGATGATATGAGAAGGATGCCAAAATTCCCTATTTTTGGCGTTCGAAAAACGACTCAAGTTAGCTCAACCTCGTTATGTGGCAAAGAAAGCAAACAATATTCCTGGCAGTGACTGGTCTATGCATGGTGCTGATGATTTTTTTCCCCGTTTGGGTTGCTGTTGATAACGGCACTAAAACGATGTTATACCCCCTTCATTATACCATTCAGAACGGTGAAGAGGCGGTTACTGTTTATTATCCTTACGCTGTCAGTGCCATTTTGGCCATTGCCGCGGCGACCATTGCGGTCATTGAAATCGGAAAATTTGAGAACAGGATGCTCCAGCTGAAATTGGGCGCTTTGAATTCGCTGCTGATGATGGGGTCATTGGGTACGGCTGTATTTTTTGCCACGCAATTAATCAAATCAAATCAGATGGCGGGGAATTATGACATTGGCTTGTATTTGCCTTTTGTGGCCATGGTCAGCAACATGATCGCCAATTTCTTTATACGGAAAGATGAAAAGCTGGTTCGGGATTCGGATCGGCTTCGCTAAGCAACAACAATTAACCGCAACAAATCAAAATCTTATGGCACAAACCAAGCTGGGTGAGAATGTAGTCAATACTGAAGGTGATCTTCCTGCCGTTGGCAGCATAGCCCCTGACTTTGTTCTCACAGGAAATGACCTGAAGGACGTGATATTGAAAAATCAGATAGGCAAGAATGTCGTGCTAAGTATTTTTCCCAGTCTTGATACTGGCGTGTGTGCAGCCTCGGTTCGTGAATTTAACAAGCGCGCAGCATCGCTGGATAACACCGTGGTACTTTGCATATCCAAGGACCTGCCCTTCGCGATGCGGAGGTTTTGCGGAGCCGAGGGTATTGATAAAGTTATCACGCTATCAGATTTCAGAAACCGCGGATTTTCGAAATCCTATGGTGTGGAAATGACCAATGGTGCCATGGCGGGTTTTTTTGCCCGGTCAGTAGTGGTGGTTGGCGCCGACGGCAAGGTAAAATACACCGAGATGGTTCCGGTAGTCGGACAAGAGCCGAACTACGATGCTGCGATAAAGGCCATCTGAGCCTTTTGATGTATTCACGACTGAGTTCCAGCTTCTATTTTGAGTCTGGAACCAGCCTTAACCTCTCTCTCGAAGACGATTCCACTTTCGGTCTGGTGTAATAAACCGGGAAGTGCTTGTCATTGGCCCAGAGATCAAAAAGATTTCCATAATACGGACTGGCAGGGTCGCCGCTTTGACCGGGCGCGTTGGTGAACATGGTTTTGTCCCAGTCACTCACGTCGGCCACAATCCTGAAGGAAGCTCCTGCGGTCTGGTTGTTGCCGCTGGTTGTCATGCCGGGCGTTGAGCCGGAACCGCCTCGTGCCACCGGGCCGAACTCCAGTTTTTTTCTCGTGGAGTCGTCAACCGCATTGCTCAACGGGTGTTTGATCCGAACATGGTGGTAAGCGGGTTGGCCATATTGCCATTTCTTCATGTCTAGACCAAGTTTGGACTCCAGGTCTTTTAATGATTCCTGAAAACTGGTCAGGAGAAACTCCTTACGGCCAGCATCCGGATTCTTTCCAAACACCCGATCACCGGATACCAGCCAGTCAACAACTTTACTGATGGGTACAGACCTGACATATTTTCTTTTGTCGGATGGGATGACCCTGTCTGCCATGGAAGACAAAATCTTTTTCTCCCAGGCCATGTAGATGCCAGCTTCCACAGAATTGCGGTCAAGGATAAAATTCCACTGCAACAACAGCTTGCGAGCCTCTTCAGTCCGCGCATCCTTCGATTCAATTTCTTTAAGCATGGGAACAAGGGTGCGTGCCGGCAAGGACAGGTAGTCAAATTGTAATTTCATCATGTCTTCCTGGGAATGCTTATTCCCGGCACCAAGCACCTCATTGATGCGATTCGCCCGTGATCGGTCCGCCCAGGTCCAGCCAACCGCATCCCGGTGTTCGTAGTTTTCGGGGATCAGGTTCTCGTTGGCTGTAGCCCAGAATCCTTTTGCCGGGTTGTAAACAAAGGGTAGCGAAGTGATGGGCAGGTACCCGCTCCACTCATAGCTGCCGTCGCCGGGCACGGGCACAAGACCGCTCCAGTTCTTGCGGATGGGAGCAATGCCGACAGCCTGCCAGCCGATGTCGCCCTTTTTGTCAGCCCAGATCATGTTTTCACCAGGGATATGACTGTACGAGCATCCTGCCCTGAATTCTTCCCAATTGGTTGCCTGGTCGATCCTCAGGCTTGCCATATATGGCGCGCCACCTGGCTCCATCCACCCGCACCGTATGGCATAGGCTACATTATTTTCTTCGTCGACAAAGGTAACGGGTCCGTGCCGCGTGAATTTGTGTTCAACATAAATATCCTCTGCCCCTTTCACTTTGATTGTGTCCTGAATGGTGCGCATCTCCTGCCAGGCGCCGTTGTACCTGTACTGATTTTGATTTTTTGGATTGAGTTCATACACGTAAAGGTCTTCACCATCAATGGTAAATATGGTTAACCCCCAGGCGCCGTATTCATTGTGGCCGATGGAGACGCCGGGAATGGTTGGCTCTCCACCGCCAACTACATTCCAACCCGGTCCGTTCAGGTGAACCATGTAACGAAGGGATGGAGCTGCGATGGCGCGATGCGGGTCATTAGCCAGCAAGGGCAATCCCGTTTGGGAAAGTGAGCCACTCACAATCCAGTTGTTGCTACCGATGACATGCCGTTCGCGGGACATCATTTCCAAAAGACCTGTCTCATCCGCCGATGTCAGAGATTCAAACTGTTCCTTGTTGTTATTGGCAGAAGCAACCAGATCGTCGGGTGTGAACTTCATGCCTTTCCTGTAGGCATCGTACAATTCGGTAACGCTGTCCAGCAACAGCTCTTTTTTGATTTTGGGATCAAGGTTGAGGTCAGGATCGCCCGGCTCGAAAACCTTGATTTGTTTTGTCTTCTCCACACCCAACGTTGCCACCAGCCTCCCGAGGTTAAGTTCCTCAGGCAGGTTGCCAAGCAGCCCCTGGTGGCGGGAGATTACAATATCGGGTGTCCACTTCCCGGGCGTTATGCCAAGCAGCCTGAACTCCAGGGTCAGCAAGGCCGGATTCTTTTCAGTTTCGGCGATGTAGGCATTAATCCCGTCGGTAAAAGCAGTGATAATTTCTTCGCCCCGGGGGTGATAATGATTGAACTCTGTTTTCAGGTCTCCCCGGTACTTGAATAGCCTGGCGCCAATGTCGCGCTTCAATTCGCGTGGGCCGAGTATTTCAGCAACGGTGCCTGTGGCTTGCCGCCTCCAGACTTCAAACTGAAACAGGCGGTCTTTGGCCGCCGCATAACCCTGGGTGAAGAACAGGTCATGCTCCGTCTCGGCGTAAATGTGGTTTACCCCGTTCAAGTCCCGTATGATTTCAACGGGTTTTTGAAGGCCCTGGATCTTTACGTCAGTGGAAGGTTTGCACGAAGCAAGTGCCAGCAATGCCAGGCAGACAACGATGTTCAGCTTCATAGAAGTTTTGGTTAACGGACAAAATATACTTCACATTTCCAGCCCCGGAGACGGAAATGTGATGAAAGGGCCAATGACGACTTGCCTGCGTTATGATGCCGCAATCTTGCCCACGGCTTCTATGAGGCGGTCAAGGTCTTTGGTGGTCGTGTAGACATGGGGTGTCACCCGCACCGCATTGACATTTTCCCAGGCAATCGAAGTGGTGTGTATCTGGTAATCAGCGAATAATTTGGAGCTGACCTCCGCAGGGGTTATGCCGTCGACGCTAAAGGTGCCCAGCGCGCAGGAGTACTCCGGTTTCAGAGAAATGTGAAGTTTCACACGGGGATTCTTTGTCACCTCGTTGCACCAATACAGTTTCAGGTAGTGCAGGCGCTCCTGTTTGCGACGGCTGCCGATGGCATTGTGAAAGTCAATGGCCTGACCAATCGCCTGCTCGGGAGCAAAAGAACGGGTGCCCAGCGCTTCAAATTTGCGGATGTCGGTGCTTTGTGGTTTGTCTGTGGCAAACAGCGGCCATATTTTTCCAATCTGATCTTTCTTAACGTAGATCATTCCGGTGCCAAATGGCGCACACAGCCATTTGTGAAGGCTCGTTCCAAAGAAGTCGCAGCCGATGTCGGAAATCTTGTAGTCGATGTGAGCGAATGAATGTGCAGCATCGAGAATGGTCGCAATACCGCGCTTTCTTGCTTCAGCACATAGTTTGGCAGCGGGAAGGATCTGCCCAGTCCAGGTCATCAGGTGGGTGATGTGCCATATTTTTGTCTTGGACGTGGTGGCATCGATATAGGCCTTCAGGACGACATCGTCATTGTCGATGGGCAGTGCGAGGTTGATCCAGTTGATTTTTATCCCTTCACGCATTTCACGCTGTTTCCAGCCATTGATCATGCTTGGATAGTCCTGTTTGGTCATAACAATCTCATCACCACGCTTCATTTCAAGACCCCAGGTGAAATTGCCCAACGCCTCTGTTGTATTTCTGTTAACGGCTACTTCTTCACCGGATACGCCAGCCAAATCCGCGAGTTTTCGCCTGAGCGGCTCCCGACCCTTGTCAACGATTTGCCACATGTAGTAAGAAGGGCCTTCATTGCTCAAATGATAATACCTGTCAACGGCGTCCTGAACCACCTTGGGCTGCGGGCTAACACCACCGTTGTTAAGGTTGAGAATATTTGGTGACACCGTGTATGCCTGTGATATGCGCGACCACAAGTCCTCGTCAGCTACCGCCATTTCCGGGCTTACTTTATTGAGTGAAAACAACGCATCTGAAATATCTTCTCCCATGGCTTTTGCCGAAATGGATGCAAGAGAAGCCGCACCGGCCAGGCCGAGGGATTTGCGAAAGAAGGATCTGCGTGATGACATAGGCGTAGGGTTATTGGAAGGAAGGTAGAGAAATTCGTGGAAAATCTTCGCAGAAAAATGTTGACAGGCTGCTGGTAACTGTCGGTTACCTGCTGGGAGCAACAAAATGAAGATTTTATGAGATTGGCAGAGTTTTCAATTCCAAGGCCAAAACCGCATTAAATTGGTTGATGAGTTGCCGGCAGGCAATTCAATCTTCCATTCCCTTCAGTTCAATTTCCAGCGCCCGGGTGCTGATGTAGATTTCATTCAGGCAAAGGGCGAGCGAGACGAGCAGTATCAGGAGACTCAGGGCAAAAGATCCATGTGCGAGAACTGGCAATTCAAGTGATATGAACAGCATGGCCAGGGCACTGAGAAAAAAACTGAGGATGCCGCCGGCCTGCATTTGCTTGACCAGCGTAAGGCGCCTGCGAAGGCTGATGATCTGCTGCTTCAATATGTCCTTATCTTCACTGGAAGTTTCCTTGTAATGAGCGTGCAGTTTCCGAATGAGAGACGCGACAGCGAGAAAACGATTCGTATAAGCCAGCATCAACAGGGTGATGGCAGGAAAAAGCAGGGCAGGGGTGTTGATGGTAATTTCCATGTCTTTTTTTAGTTGACCTTTTGCAGCTTCCTGAGGGAGGGCGACTTCCAGGCTGTAATCCCCACTACGAGGAGCGTCATGATCCCCCCAAAGATAACACTTGGAACAACCCTGAGCAGGCGGGCCGCCACCCCGGATTCAAAAGCGCCGATCTCATTCGATGAACCAATAAAAATGTTGTTTACGGCAGCAACCCTTCCTTTCATATTCTCAGGAGTAAGGGTGTGCAGCAGGGTTCCCCGGATGATCACACTAATGCAGTCAAACCCGCCGCTCATGACCAGTAGCCCCATGGACAGCCAGAAATTTTCTGAGACCGCGAAGAAAATCATACAAAGGCCAAAGCCGGCGACGCTGTACAGCATGATCTTTCCCATGTTTCTTTTCAGGGGATAATGGGTAATGTACAAGGCCATCAGCAAGGCCCCAATTCCCGGGGCAGACCGCAGGAAGCCGAGGCCAATTTTTCCTACATGAAGGATCTGGTCTGCGAAAATCGGGAGCAAGGCAACGGCGCCACCAAAAAGAACAGCGAACAAATCCAAAGTAATGGCAGAGAGGATGATTTTGTTCTGAAAGACAAACTTAAGCCCGGCCTTGATTTTGTCCGCCATGCCGATCTCATCGCTTACCGGCGGCAGGGCCCTGTCGGCCACGGTGATGGCAAGTACCAGGCCCACCAGCATCAGCGTCGCATCCATGGTGTACGCGAAAGTGATGTTGAAGAATCCGTAGATGAGTCCGCCGATCGGTGGACCGCCGATGGATGCCATTTCCCACAAAGTGCTGTTCCAGGACACCGCATTCTGAAAGAGCTCCCGTGGCACGAGCTGGGGCATGAAAGCAAACAAGGCTGGGGTGAGGAACCCCCTTGCGATGCCACTCAGAAAAATAACGCCGTAAATCGGAAGTACGCCATGCGCAAGAATGAATGCTCCTGCATCCATGGTGAAGAAGAGCAGGGACAAAGAACAAAACAGGAGGGTGACCAGCGTGATGAGGATAATCCTCTTTCGCTGCACCACATCGGCCAGGTGTCCTGCATACAAGGATACGGCAATGGAAGGGAGCGCTTCAGCCAGGCCGATTAATCCAAGTGACAGCGGGTCCCTGGTGATCTCATAGACTTGCCAGCCAACCACGACTGCCTGGATCTGAATGGCGAGCGTAACACAAAATCGCGCGCTGATGAAGAGCCTGAAGTCACGGATTCCCAGCGCCGCATAGGGGCTACTCATGCGGGCAATGGCTGGACAAGAATTTTCTCGATGGCCGCTACGGCAAGTTTTCTCCTCTCATCGCGAACGCCAGAGATTTCAACAAAGGGAACTCCTGAATGCTCAGCTTCGCGCTTGTAGATATTCCAGAAATACTCCCGCTTGTCCGGATGTTCACGTTGGGGATCTTCTTCCCAGGGGATGTCTACCAGCGTGAGGAGCAACAGGTCATAGTGACGGGCTGACATGACGCTCAGAATTTCCGGGTCACAGTCTTCAAATTTTTCTTCGCTCCAGACCTTAATCACAATCAGGTTGGTATCGCAGATAAGAACCCTGTTGGCGCTCTGCATCCATTCCTCCTCCATGCGAATCTGCCCGTGAGCAATCTTGGTCAGGTCTGATTTTTCGTAGGGACGGTTCAATTTGTTAAGAAAAGCGCGTGCATATTCGGGTACCCACTCAGTCTTGAAGTAGGTTGCCAGGTATTGGGACAGGTCTGTTTTACCGGTGCATTCCGGTCCAATGATGGCTACTTTTTTGGTGGTGGTGGTATGAATGTCAGTTGCGAACATGATAAAATGATTAGCAAGATACCAGAATTAGCAGCAATTCGACGGCCAAACGGGACGGTAAGCGATTGCCATTTTATTAAGCCGTCACGTCTACTTATCTTTCCAATTGAAACAAAGTTGTGAAGCGGAGAAAAGCATTACAGACCATTGGATGGGGCCTTTCAGGGGGCACTTTACTGCCTTCGCTCATCACGGCCTGCGCACCAAAGGACCCGGGCCCCGAGATCGTGTACAGTGGTTCGGTGGCGGTTATTGGCGCGGGGGCAGCGGGTATGTATGTGGCTGATATTCTTCATTCCAAAGGAATCAAAGTGGCCATTTACGAGGCTGGCGATCAGATCGGAGGCCGGGTTCGGTCATTGCGGAACCAGACTACCGCCTTATATCCTGATATTCCATTCATGAGTTCAGATTTTCCGGTGGAACTGGGCGCTCAGATGATCATCGGATCAGATTCCATCCTCGGAAAGGTATTCCAGGTACAGAACCTGCGCACCACCGAGTTTCCACCGGCTACGACCTCTTATGTGATTGATAATCTCGTGAAGTCACAAGCCGAATGGGTTAGTGATCCGGACTATACGGCGGCCATGAATTTCAGAAAGAATTTGCGCACCCAGGCAGGAAATTCTCGGTCCGTACAGCAGGCAATAACAGCGGCTGGTATCAACACCAGGGTACACGGCATGTTGAACGGACAGATCGGCAACACCTACGGGAGCAACAATGAAACTATTGGAATCGGGGAGTTGGGTGAAGAAGAAACCCTGCGAGCCAACGATGGAAAGATTCTTACCCTGACGGCAAATCCCTTTCAGGATGTCTTGATCTCCCGTTTCAACGCAGTCCAGTCCCTGGTGAAGCTTAACACACCGATCGCATCGATCGAATATGGTGGCGATACGATTAACCTCACGGCCAAGGATGGAACCGTATTTACTGCGGAGAAGGTTATCGTGACGGTTCCTGTCAGCGTGCTGAAGACCGGAGGTTTGACCTTCAGTCCAGGACTGCCCGGAAGTTTTTCAGGATCCCTGGCGAAATTCGGCATGGGCCCTTCCGTGCGGGTGATACTGGAATTCAAAAAGAACTTCTGGGGTGAATCGATTGGGTATATTCATGGTTCGGCCAATGTGCCGGAGTACCTCAGCCTTGGCATGAGCCGGAGCATATTCAATTCAACACTTTCGGTCACCGTGCATGGGTCAAAAGCCCAGCAGTATTCCGCACTCGGTGACGGAATGGCCGATGCTATACTCGCCGATATTGATGCGCTTTACCCGGGACCGCCAACACAACCGGGACTGGGAACACAATTTATCCGCAAGGAGATCGACAAGACCACCAACCTGGAAACTGACAACAAGATCATGATCGTTCAGGATTGGACGAAGACAGATTACATTAAGGGTGGTTATTCTTACCCGTTACCGGGCGCAACCAACAATGACCGCAAAGCGATTGGTCAGCCGGTGGCGGGCAAGGTATTCTTTGCCGGTGAGGCCACTGATATTACCGGACAGGCAGGCATGGTCAATGGTGCGCTGGCATCTGCCGAGCGTGCAGCACAGGAAGTGATCGAGGCCATCAAGACCGGCGCTTAGTGGTGATGCCCCTTCGGGCTAGTTCATCAGCCAGCTGGTTTGGCGCCTGAAAATGTATCGCATCAATTTTCTGAACCCGGGCCGCTTCAATGTTTTTCAGGTTGTCGTCAATGAACACCGCTTTTTCAGGGTTGATGGCATAGCGTTTCAGAAGAATTTCATAGAATTCCGGAAATGGCTTTCGCGTTTTCTCCACACCACTCACCACGATGCCCTCAAACCAGTGAAGGAACTCAAAGCGCTCGAGTGCCCAGGGAAAGGTTTCAGCTGACCAGTTAGTCAGGGCATACAGCCGGTGATTTCCAGACTGCTTGATCGTTTCCAGGATCTCCACCGTTTCATGGATAGGCCCCTGGATGGTTTCCTTCCACCGTCCGTACCAGGCCCGTATGGCTACCTCATGTTCTGGAAATTTGGCCAGCAATTCATTGGTGGCGTCGTCAAAGGAACGGCCCGCATCCTGCTGCTCATTCCATTCCGGTGTACACACATTTTCCAGGAACCAGGAGATCTCTTCCTCGCTCTTGAAGATCTTACGGTACAGGAAACGGGGGTTCCAATCAATCAACACTCCCCCAAGGTCAAAAATGACGGTATCAATCATAGGATTCTCTGGGGTTTCAAACTAAGTTTTTCCAAATGCCCACTGAAGGAAGGGAGGCATAGCCTGGGCCCAGGTTTCCTGGTTGTGTTTGCCGTCCTTGATTTCAAGATATTGTATGTCGTGAAACGGGCGGTAACCCTTTCGTGTGAGCTCGGTAATCAGGTCCATGGTATCGTCAATTGAGTCAATGACGCCGTTCTTGTTGCGGTCGCTGAATTCGTCGAGTGTGCCGGTCTGAAACCAGAATTTCATGCCCGGCTTGAATTTTCCCCTTCGCACCTGCAGGTGCATCAACCGATCGCGGTAGTCGGAATAAAAGAAACTCCCGGAATCGCGCTTTCTCCACCAGAAGGAACCGCTGAAGACGCCGACCTTTCCAAACACCTCGGGGTGATTCCACACAATGTCAATGGCTGAAAGCCCGCCCAGGGAATAGCCGGCCATCGCATGTTCGGAGGGTAGCTGGCTGATCGGGTATTTGTATATCAGGTAAGGAATCAGTTCCGTCACGATGAAATCAGCATAAGCCTTGGACAATTTTCCGCGTCCGAAATAGTCAGTGCGGTAGCTCAGACCATATTCCTGCATTCGGTCAGCTGCGGTCACACCAACCACAATAATTTCCGGAATGACATGCTCCTCCACCAGCTTCTCCACGGTCGCTTTTACTTTCACGGCCTCACTGTCCTGTCCATCGTTGAGGATCAGCAGGGGATAGTGCCGGCCAGCCTCCAATACAGGTGGAGTCATGATCTCAACCTCTACGTTGCGCATCAGCAGCTTGGTGTAGATGTCGGAGAGCTTTTCGGATTGGTACGAATAAGCGTGTTTCGCCGGCGCAATTACATTTTCTTTTTTTGACGCTTCCATTGTGAATGTTTGCAAAAATAGAATAACGGGCGTTAACTTACCTATCGATGTCAATTTGACTCGATTTAAATACCAGTGCCCATGTATGAACACTACCACAAATGGTATTCGCCCAGTCTCAGCCGGGACATCGAAGTGCTTGCTTTTGGAACCAGGGGCTACCCGGTTATCCTGTTCCCGACATCCATGGGACACTTTACCGAGAACAAGGACTTCAAACTGATCGACAGCGTTGCCTGGTTCATCGAGGAGGGTCTGGTAAAAATCTATTGTCCTGATGGTATCGATGCCGTGAGTTGGTACAACAAAAGCATACACCCTGCTCAACGGGTGATGAACCATATCTGGTATGACCAGTTCTTACTCACCGAGCTGGTACCCCTCGCGCAGCGTGAGACCGGTGTGGGCCGAGTGGCTACAGCGGGGTGCAGCTTCGGCGGCTACCACGCAACAAATTTTGCTTTCCGGCATCCGGAAGTAACCAAATATGTTTTCAACATGGGAGCCGCCTTCGACATCAGGGACCAGATGGATGGTTACTATGATGAAAATGTCTATTTCAATAACCCGCTGGATTTTATCCCCAACGCACAAAATCATTTTTTCAATGACATGTTTGTCGTGTTGGGGACTGGCACGAACGATATGTGCTGGGATGCCAATGAGCGCATGGCGGCTGTGCTCCGAAACAAGGGCATCAACCACTGGCTCGATGTCAGGCAGCATGCGCCGCACGACTGGCCGGCCTGGCGTGAGATGTTTCCTCATTACTTGTCGCTGATCCGGTAACCGTTTTGGTTCTTCGCCAACCGATATTTTCATGATGAAGACATTTCATTGCATGATCATGCTGTTGGTGATGACCTGCATGCAGAAGGTGTATGGTCAGAAGGAAGTCAGTGTAGAGGAAGCGGTGGAGGTTGGGGGCATTCAGCAGTGGGTAAGCATGGAGGGGACTGATGACCGGAATCCGGTGCTTCTGTTTTTGCATGGCGGCCCCGGCAATTCGGCCATGGGCTATGCCGGTAAATTTACCTCCGAACTTCAAAAGCGCTTTGTTGTGGTGATGTGGGACCAGCGGGAAAGCGGCAGGACCCTGGACCTGAGCCCAACACAAGAACCGCTGACCCTGGAACTGATGGAGTCTGATGCCCTGGAAATGATCAATATTTTGCGCACCAGGTTTTCCAACGACAAGATCTACCTCATGGGGCATTCCTGGGGAGGCTTCCTGGGCTTGCGCCTGGCCTTTGCACACCCGGATCTGCTGCATGCTTATTTTGCTGTGAGCCCCATGGTGAATCAGCTTGAAAGTGAGCGCTTAGCGCTGGATTGGATGATGAAAGAAGCTGAAAAACGAGGTGACAAGGAGGCTATCCGTGAATTGTCTTTGGTGCAGGTGCCGTTTCAGACGGGGGAGCAGCTTTACTACCACCGGCGGTGGCTTGCAGAAGGCATGGGTTCAAAGCCTCCAGCCAGGGCCTTTGTGGTTGCCTGGGCACATAAATGGCTCCCTTTATTCAATGAGGCATCCAAAGTGAACCTGTTCAGGCAGGCCCCTGAATTCAATTGCCCGGTTTACTTCTTTGTGGGTTCGAAGGACTACCAGACGAACTTCAAGCTCACAGAACAATACTTTCGTCTGGTAAAAGCTGAAAAAAAGCAGTTATTTTGGTTCACAAATTCAGCCCATAACCTTAACCTCACTGAGCCAAAGAAACTGCAGGATCTCCTGATCTCACTTTCCCCGGCCCAATAACCCAACTCCCAAGCAATATGAAGAAAATCGGAATCCTGCACGGCATGGAACGCTCATTTCCACAGGCTTTTGTAGAGCGTGTCAACAAAATGGGACTCAAAGACATCATGGCTGAGCCCGTCATGATCGACAAGGTTCAACAGGCTGATCCCACGGGTTATGCGGTGATCATTGACCGCATTTCACAGGACGTACCCTTCTACCGTGCTTACCTGAAAAATGCTGCCATCAGCGGAACAGCAGTGCTGAACAATCCTTTCTGGTGGAGTGCCGACGAAAAATTCTTTAACAACGCACTTGCCGTGAAGATTGGTGTGCCGGTTCCCAAGACGGTTATCCTGCCTTCCTTTGAAAAACCAACCGATACACAGGACAACTCATTCAGCAACCTCAAGTTTCCCCTCAGTTGGGATCAGATTTTTGATCACATCGGATGGCCGGCTTACATGAAGCCGCACGCCGGGGGTGGATGGAAGAGCGTCTACAAACTCCGCGGCCCGGATGAATTCTTTGAAGCATACCGTCAGACCGGACAGCTTGTCATGATGCTTCAGGAAGAGATTATTTTTGATGACTATTTTCGTTGTTATTGCCTTGGAAGAAAGCATGTCAGGATTATGCAGTATGAACCCCGCAATCCCCATCACCTTCGTTACGTAGTGGAAAAGGGTCCGGCTTCAGAGAAGATGTTGAAGAAGGTCCATGATTTTGTTTTATCGCTGAACCATTCATTGGGTTACGATTTCAATACTGTTGAAATGGCTGTGCGGAACGGCGTTCCCTATGCGATCGACTTCTGCAATCCCGCACCTGACGCGGACGTTGCTTCCGTCGGGCAGGAGAACTTTGAATGGGTGGTTGAGCACGCAGCCAAAATGGCCGTCGAAAGAGCGCAAGCCCAGAAGGACGGTGAAGACAACCTGACCTGGGGAACATTTGTTTCGAACGGCGTAGCGTCATTCCTGAAGGCATCAACGGCCAGCGCAAAAACTGCAGCCCCCCTGAAAACTGAAAAACCAGCTGCGGCTAAAACGAAGAAAAAATAAAAATCTTCTCCTGAGAGGGAGACGATGGAGAAGCATGGAAAAATTTACATTGGGCGTTGAAGAGGAGTACATGGTGATAGATCCCGTTTCACGGGAGCTCAAGTCACACCAGCATAAGATTGTTGATATTGCTGCGGAGGCGAAGAACGACAATGTCAAGGCTGAGATGCACCAGGCCGTCGTGGAGGTGGGAACGGGCATTTGCCAGAACGTCCAGGAGGCCTATGAGGATATACGCCGCTTGCGGAAAATGGTGTCCGACATTGCCCACAGTCTGGGATTGAAAATCGGGGCATCCGGAACACATCCTTTTTCCCATTGGAGCACTCAACTGATTACGCCGAACCCACGCTATGACGAGATCGTCAACGAGATGCAGGAAGCTGCACGTTCCAATCTCATTTTTGGATTGCACGTACATGTGGGCATAGCCGACAAGAACATGGCCATCCACATCATGAACACGGTGCGCTATTTTCTTCCTCACATTTATGCCTTGTCGACGAATTCGCCATTTTGGGAAGGACGCAATACGGGGTTCAAATCATTCCGTACAAAAGTATTCGACAAATTTCCTCGCACGGGGCTGCCGGATTACTTCAACGACTGGGATGATTTCAAGAACTACGTTAATCTGTTGATCCGTACCAAGTGCATAGACAATGCCAAGAAGATTTGGTGGGATGTTCGTGTCCACCCCTTCTTTGATACCATTGAATACCGCATCTGCGATGTGCCCATGCGGATTGAAGAAACCATCGCCATTACAGCAATCCTGCAGGCCCTCACTGTGAAGCTATACAGGCTGAGGCTGTATAACATGAGCTTTATTGTGTACAACCGCGCGCTGATCAGCGAGAACAAATGGCGGGCCTCGCGCTACGGCCTCGACGGCAAGTTGATTGACTTTGGAAAACAGGAGGAAGTAGATACACGGCTTTTGATCCATGAACTGCTGGAATTTATTGATGATGTAGTTGACGACCTGGGAAGCCGGGCCGCTATTCAGCCGGTTTACAAAATCCTGGAGCAGGGGACGGGTGCGGACCGGCAGCTCGCTGTTTTCGAAAAAACCAACAGCCTTGAAAGAGTCGTGGATTACATAACCGAACAAACCTTAGTCGGTGTGTAGGACAATAGCTGAATCATCGGGAACACCATGAAAATTGCAATACTGGATTTGTATGAAGGAGAAGTCAACGAGGGCATGCGCTGTATCCGGCAGCTGGTTGATGCTTTCAGCCATGACCACCCGGAGACGACTTGCGAGACATTTGATGTGCGCCTGAAGAAAGAAATCCCTGACCTGAGTTACGATGTGTACATTTCTTCCGGAGGTCCCGGCAGTCCGCTCACCAGCGAGGGCTCGGATTGGGAGCAGAATTATTTTCACCTGATGGATGGCATTCGCCATTACAATGCTGAGCATCCCCATGAAAGAAAGTTTGTTTTTCTAATCTGTCACTCCCTGCAGATTTATTGCCGGCATTATCACCTGGCCGAGGTAAAGAAACGAAGGACAACTGCCTTTGGGGTCATGAGCATTCACGTCACCAAGGAAGGAAAGCATGAGTCCTTCCTGAAGAACCTGCCAGATCCTTTCTATGCAGTGGACTCCCGTGACTACCAGATCCTGTCGCCTCAAACGGAAAAAATTGGGGCAGGGGGAGGCAACATCGTATGCATTGAAAAACACAGGCCCCACGTAAACCTGGAGCGTGCGGTGATGGCGATTCGCTTTGATGAGTCGATATTCGGCACTCAGTTTCACCCTGAGGCTGATTCGGACGGGATGTATCACTACCTCATTCAGGAAGAAAAAAAGAAACTGGTGATAGGAAAGCACGGTGAAGATAAATACTACCAGATGCTCCAGTATCTCAATGAGCCTGACAAAATCAAGCTGACTTACAAGACCATTCTCCCGGGTTTCCTGAAGGCTGCGTACCAGTCAAAATTGAATGTGGTTGCATCATGATACCTGAAGTCCGGTCAGCCTACAACAAGGCTTTTTCTGAAAGTAAGTATAAATCCTTCCTGGCTGATCTTGACAGGGTATACAATCACGCCATTACCTTTCGGATTGCGGAGACACCGGTCTTTGTGGGGCGGGAGTTCAAAAACAAGCTGATCAAGGCATCGGATGACATCGTTGATTTTCTCGTCCAGGAGGATGTAAGGCAATTGACAGCATCGGCCATACCGGAAAATCTGAAGGTCCCCAATGAGACGGATCACACCTTGTTTCTGGCCCTTGACTTTGCGGTCGTGAGTGAAGGTGGCGAACTGGAGCCCCGGTTAATTGAAATGCAGGGATTCCCGTCCATTTTTGGATGGCAAGACGTATTGTCTCAGAAATACCTTGAGCATTTTGATGTCCCTCCAGGATTTCAAAGTCATTTTGGACTGACATCCGAAGCCTACCGAAGCAAATTGAAGAAAGTGCTCCTGAATGGTCATGATGCCGAAAATGTTGTATTGCTGGAGATCGATCCGCTGAAGCAAAATACAGCCATTGACTTTCTGGCCACACGTGACATCACAGGCATTGAACCGGTTCATATCGGCGATGTTGAATTAGATGGCCGAAAACTTTTCTACCGGCGAAATGGCAAACAAACTCCGATCAATCGAATCTACAACCGCGTGATATTCGACGAACTGGTACAGCGCAAGGACCTTCGTCTTGCCTTCGACCTAACACAAGATGTGGATGTTGAATGGGCCGGCCATCCCAACTGGTTTTTCAGGATCAGCAAGTACGCGATGCCGCTGATAAAGTCGCGCTATATCCCGGAATGCAGGTTTTTGTCGGAATACAAGGAAATCCCAAAAGACCTGGAGAATTATGTTTTGAAGCCGCTTTTCTCATTTTCAGGCAGCGGTGTCGTTTTCCATGTAACCCCCGATGACGTGAAGGCGGTTCCGGAAAACAGACGGCATGAATACATGCTCCAGAAGAAAGTGCAGTACCAGCCAGTGATCCAGGCACCGGATGGAATGGTGAAGGTGGAGATACGGCTTCTGTTTATATGGGAGGACGGCCAACCCCGGCCACAGCTGGTTACGAACCTGGCACGACTGAGCCGTGGCGAAATGATTGGCGTCAAATACAATAAGGACAAGACCTGGGTAGGTGGGTCTGTCTGTTTCTTTGAGGAGTAGGCTTCGACTCTGCGCAGCCTGACATCATCGGCTGCTGACCGGTTTAATTAGGCTTACTATCCCTACCTTTGATTCATGCAGCTTTCCATTGTTGAATCGTTGTTTCGCCTCACGCGCTTTTGGAACCTGCTCATCATTGCACTGGCACAGTATTGCGCGGCACGGTACCTCATATCACCTGATTCCATTTTTGAAGTCCGCCTGCTGGAACTCGCTCTCTCCACCATGCTGATCGCAGGGGCCGGTTATGTCATCAATGATTATTATGATGTTAAGATTGACCTGATTAATAAGCCCGAGCGGGTCATCATCGGAAAAAGCATTCCACGACGTTACGCATTGCTTATTCACACCGTGCTTTCCATGGCCGGTATAGCGATTGGGTTTTGGCTGAGCTGGAAGATCGGGCTAATCAACTTGTTCTCGGTTTTCATGTTGTGGCTTTATTCGAATGCCCTGAAACGTTTGCCCTTCATCGGCAATTTTGCTGTAGCGCTCCTGACCGGAATTTCAGTATTTGTGGTGAATGTGCTGTTTCCCCCGCTGCTCGTGTTGGCGGGCATTTATTCCCTGTTTGCTTTCTTCATGACGCTGGTCAGGGAAATCATCAAAGACCTGGAAGACCTGAAAGGTGACGATACTTTTGGCTGCAAAACGCTCCCCATTGTCTGGGGTATCCGGAGAACCAAGTTCTTTACCTATTTCTTACTACTCCTGTTTGCCGTCATGGTGCTGGCGCTCCATCAATGGGTGTCACCATTACCCATGGTGTTTTTTGCCTTGTTTTTATTTTTGCCGATGATGGCGCTGCTGGCCTGGCTCGTCCGGGCCGATACGCGCAGGGATTTTTACCGCCTGAGCCAGTTCTGTAAGATCATCATGCTGGCTGGGATCTTGAGCATGGCTTTTCTGTAAATATGATTTGTCGCTCAGACACAATTATCTGCGTTAATCTGTGGCAGTTATTTTATTCCTGAGTGAAAGATTCCTGATCTTGCAGCCAATTGAATATGAGTGCCGAAAACTATAGACTAGCCATTTTCGCATCCGGCAGCGGCACCAATGCTGAGGCGATCATGCGTCATTTTCAGAACAATCCGTCGGTGAAGGTAGCATTGCTCCTGAGCAACAGCCCCAATGCTTACGCCCTGGTGAGAGCGCGGAACTTTCATGTTCCCACCCGGGTGTTTAGCAAAATGCAGTTCCTGGACAGCGCCATGGTAGAGCAATGGCTTGTCGATGCGGGAATCACCCACGTCATCCTGGCTGGATTTCTTTGGCTGGTCCCGCAGAACCTGTTGTTGCGCTATCCAAACAGGATTATCAACATTCATCCTGCGTTGCTGCCCAGGTTTGGAGGGAAGGGAATGTATGGAAACAAGGTACACGAGGCGGTTAAGACTTCGGGAGAAAGGCAAACGGGCATCACGGTTCACCTGGTTAATGAGCACTTTGATGAAGGAAGGATATTGTTCCAGGCCTCTTGCCCGGTTGAGCCATCAGACACACCAGATGACATCGCAACGAAAGTGCATGCACTGGAACACAAACACTATCCAGGAGTGATTGAAGAGTTTTTGCTTAGCAACAACTGACAAATCCGGAACGACTATTTTCTTTGCAGCCACTGAAAATCGGATGACTTGGGAATCTGGCTCATGACTTGCTGAACGAAAGCATCCGGGATAGCTAGTTTGCGGCGCACCAGGTCAATCCATCCTACATCCATGTTAAGGATGGTGGCCAGCGTTCCGTCTTCTTTGATAAAGTGATGCCGTACGCTGAAACGAGCGAAGTCATCCCTCGCGAGGCAGATTTCTGCGTCAACGATGATGCGGTCTTCAAAACCAATCTCTCGCTTGAAAATTGCTTCCTCGCGGAACAACACAGGCCCAATACCAAGTTCTTCTAATTTTTTGGTAGTAAGGCCGAGCTGTGAAAAACAGGCCACGCGAACGAAGGCACCATAGTCGTAATACACGGAATGTCTCAGGTGGCGGTTCGGATCCAGGTCAGCCCATCTGACCTGGACAGGAAGAGAGAATTTTTCCATACTATTTCTCCAGCGATTCCCGCCTTGTCCAGAATTCATCGATGGGCTCGCCTTTGCTGCTGAGACCTTGATGATGCCAGTCACCGTTTTCAAGGGAAAAATCAAAGGATAGTTTCATACCGACGCGGGTGTTGTCGCGGGAAAAGACATCGATGCTTTCGGTGTACTTCCCGTTCTCGGTGGTGTAGGTGCCCCCGCCCGTACCGAAGAACTCTTTCGTTTCCGTGTTGTAGGCAATCCACTGGAAGCGCGTGCCTGAAAGTATTTTCATGGTCTTCCGTACGCCCGGTGTAATTTTCTGAACGCCCTGGGGAGTTGTCCGGCCGGTGATGAGCCACGCGCCGGCGAGTTGACCGGGCTTGCCATTGTCGATTCGAGTGAATATTTCTGACTTTTCTTTTGTGATGAAAGTCAACTTCCCCTCAATCATTGAAAAGGCTGAATGCAGCTCGGCACCAATCCATTCCGGCTTCATCGTATTGAATTCATGGACCTCGATAAATTGATCCTTCTCCAGCCGCCAGGTGCCGCCGCAAGTCCCCACATAGGTGTTGTTGGTCTTATTGATCACGACGGCCGACCAGTAGCGATCTGTCAGGATCATGGTAATGTGATTCTCTGCCGGCCCGCTTTCCCAGGCACCGGTGAGGCTGGGGATCTGTGCGAAACCGGGAATGAGGAAAATGACAAATAGGAAGATGAGAATGTGCAGGCGTTTCATGGGAATGAGTTTAGGTCTCGCCTTAAGGCGTATTTACTTCATTGAAACCATCGGCCTGATCTGTCCAGCTCATCGGATAATTCTTGTCAATAAATTCCGCTGCGTCGGTGGTCAGAAAAAGGGGCTTGAATGTATCCAGCATGACAGCCAGCTCTTTTGTTTCCCTGGCCCCAATACTTTTTTCTACTGTGCCCGGGTGCGGACCGTGTGGAAGTCCACCAGGATGGAGCGTAAACGACCCGCGCGAAATACCCCGGCGGCTCATGAAATTTCCTTCTGCATAGTACAACACCTCATCACTGTCAATGTTGCTGTGGTTGTAAGGTGCGGGGATGGCCAATGGGTGGTAGTCGAACAGCCGCGGTACAAATGAACAGATGACATAATTATTCCCCTGGAAGGTCTGGTGCACAGGCGGTGGCTGGTGAATGCGGCCCGTGATGGGTTCGAATTCATGAACGGAAAATGCATAGGGCCACAGAAATCCGTCCCAGCCCACCACATCCAGCGGACTATGATCATAGATGTATTGGTGAAGGTGACCCTGCTTTTTGATTTTCATCAGGAACTCACCTTTACCCGTTTCGGTTATCAGTTCCTGTGGAGCCCGGATGTCACGTTCGCAATAGGGTGAGTGTTCCAGCAACTGGCCGAGCTGGTTACGGTACCGCTTGACAGTCTCGACCGGAGAGGATGACTCTATGATCAGCAGCCGGAGCGGGCCTTCGTCAAATTCGAGTTTATAAATGACGGTACGGGGAATTACCACATAGTCACCCGATCGAAAGTCCAATTTGCCGAACTGTGTGATGAGTCTTCCGCTGCCGTCGTGAATGAACAGTACCTCATCGCCCTCGGCATTTTTGTAAAAGTAGTCCATGGTTCTTTTCCTTGGAGAACAGATCGCCATGGAGCAGTCGTTGTTCATCAGGAGCACTTTGCGCGCATCCAGGTAGTCATCGCCGGTTATACCGACCTTTGACGTATCCAGGTGTGTTTGGCGCAGACCGTAGTTTTCAAGAATCTTCGGACCATATTTGACCGGTTCCTTCAGCGCCTTGATCCGCGTCGGGGGATTGATGTGATACAGAATGGAGTAGATGCCTGAAAAGCCCTCCGAGCTCACGACCTCCTCTTTGTAAAGGCTCCCATCGGGCTGCTTGAATTGGATGTGTCGTTTGGGTGGTACCTGGCCGAGGTGATGGTAGTACATGGTGTCGTATTTGCACCCAATTTAACAAAGGATTTTAGTTCCGGAATATCGTGTGTTTGCTGCGAGCTACAGGTTGCCCTCATTGAATGCCCGAATCTCTTATAGATAAAAGGTCTGCCAAAGGTGGCCAGTTCACATTTTTCCCCTGTTCAGGTCCGGTATCCTGTCGAACAGCTTAACGGCCTGCTGCAAAACTTCGTTCTCCTGGTTATAGATGGGGTAGAAGCCATCATTGCCCCAGATCTTCCTGGCAATTTGGGCCTTGACGTTTACCTGAAAGCTGGTCTTGTGCCGCTGGAGGTCTTTGTAGTCAGGAGACACCTTGTTCCTTTCGCCGACTTTCGCCAATTGGGTCAGCATATCATCAGATACTGTGAAATTTTCATAATATTTTCGGAAACCCATTTTCGTTAATTCCGCCTTGTGCTTGTCGGCGTAGGTAAGCGTATACTCCTGAATGGAATTGGAAGTATACAGTTCATTCAGGTAGTGACTGTTTTGTGTTGTGTCCAGGGGTACGAAGTAGTCGGGCATGATCCCGCCGCCTCCGTAGACGGTGCGCCCATTAAGGGTTTGGTACTTCAGGGAGTCATTGAATTTGATGCTATCGGCATTGAAGAACTCGCCGTGCCTGTAGCGCTTCAGCATATCTTTGGAATACTCTTCCATGTCACCATAAGGCTTCTGGATGGAGCGGCCGCTCGGTGTGTAGTACCTGGAGATGGTCAGCCGCAGTTCCGATCCGTCACTAAGGTCGAAGGGTGATTGAACCAGCCCTTTACCAAAGGACCTTCTTCCTACGACCAGTGCACGGTCATTGTCCTGAAGCGCTCCGGCCAGAATTTCGCTGGCGGATGCGCTGCCTTCGTTGACGAGCACAATCAGGTCGCCGGTTTCAAAATCTCCTTTGCTGGTTGAGAGCGCGTCAGAGTTGTATTTTTTGTCTTTGCCTTTCGTAAATACGATCTTCTTTCCTTCAGACAGGAATGCGTCAGCCAGGTCAATGGCCTGGTTCATGTAGCCGCCGGGATTACCCTGCATATCCAATACAAGCTTCTTCATCCCGTTCTTGCGAAGTTCTTCAAGCGATGCCTGGAATTCCTCAAAAGTGGTCTGGGAGAACCGGTTAATTTTAATATAACCGATGGTTTCATCAATCATGTAGGACACATCAACTGATTTTTGAGGGATCTTATCCCGGATGATTGTGAAGGAGAGCGGTTCTTTCACATTCCGCCTCAAGACCTGAATCTTGGCCTCGGTGCCCTTTGGTCCTTTGAGCAGCTTCATCACCTGGGGATTGGTCAAACCAATATTGGCGATCATCTTATCGCCCACTTTGATAATCTTATCGCCAGACTGGAGCCCCACAGCTTCAGATGGCCCGCCGCTCAGCGCGCTGACGACAACCAGGGTATCGTGGAAAATGCTGAATTCAATGCCAATACCCTCAAAATTGCCCTGAAGGTCTTCATTGGCCTCAACCCTATGGCTGATGGGGATGTAGGCAGAATGGGGATCCAATTTATCGAGCATGTGCTGAATGGCTTCATCAACCAAAACGTCCGTCCGGGCCGTGTCCACATATTCGTCCTTGATCAGGCCCAGGACCTCACGGAATTTCTGGACATCATCACCTGATTTTCCGGTTACCGATGTGGAATTCAGGCTGGAGCCGATTAAGACCCCTGCTGCCAGGCCTATGCAGAGGACAAGGGGAAGGCCAATCTGCCGGGGGGTGTTGTTAATCTCATCCATATCAATGCGCTTCCATTAGTAAACGGTAAAGATGGGGCAAAGTTCATATTCAGCAAACGTCCCTGGGCTTATATTGCTGCAGGACGTCGCTATTCTTTATCTTTATCCATGGCAAGGATACTCGCAATTGACTATGGATTGAAACGCACAGGCATTGCTGTGACTGACCCGTTGCGCATCATTGCCACTGCCCTGGAGACGGTTGAGACGGATAAGCTCATGAATTTCCTCAAAATCTATTTCGTGCGTGAGCCTGTTGATCACCTGGTGGTCGGTATGCCGAAGCGCCTGTCCAATGAAGATACGGACATGACACCCCATGTGCGGAAGCTGGTCGAGGAGTTAGAAAAGCATTTTCCAGACAAGCCCGTCACCCTGATCGACGAGCGATTCACAAGCTCCATCGCGCTTCAGACCATGATCGATGGTGGGATGAAAAAGAAAGACCGACGCGTAAAGGGCAATGTCGACAAGATCAGCGCAACATTGATTTTGCAGTCCTTTATGGAATCAAGAAGGTAGGGTTCAGGACGTGACCCAATTGTCCAGAGGGACTTGAGTTCGTTTGAATGAACCGGCATTGCCAGGAAGGGCCTTAGCCCAATAAATTGTTCAGACATACCCGGCAACTAAGAATAAGCCATCATTTTTTTACCTTTGCATCTCTAATCAAGCTTCAGCATGGTTTATCCAATCGTTGTTTACGGAGACCCCATATTGCGCAAAAGGGCCAAGGAAATTGAAAAAGGCTCTTTGGATATGGTCGCATTCGTTCAGGACATGTTTGACACCATGTACGCTGCGCACGGGATTGGGCTGGCGGCCCCCCAGATTGGCAAAGGGATGCGCCTTTTTGTAGTGGATGGCACAACGTTAGATGAGGAGGATCAAGAGGGGGAGGACATGACGGGCTTCAGGAAGGTTTTTATCAATCCGGTTATCGTGGAAGAAAACGGAGACAAATGGGAGTTCGAAGAGGGCTGCCTGAGTATTCCCAATATCCGTGAGAATGTTGCACGGAAGGAACAGGTCACCATCCGGTATGTAGATGAAAACTGGCAGGCCAGGGAAGAGGTGTATGAGGGGATCAAAGCCCGGATTATTCAACATGAATTTGATCACCTGGAAGGAAAGATGTTTATCGACTATCTCTCACCCCTCAGGAAGAGGATGCTGAAGGGGAAGCTTACCGATATCAGCAAGGGTGACGTGGAAACTCAATACCGCATCCTGGCGCCCCTGCGCAAATAGGGGGAGTCAGTCGTTGTAGCGAAGGTGCGGCAACTTTGATCCGTCAGGCACCAGCACCCTGATAATGCCATTAACCGTGGCCTGGCAGGCCAGCCGCTCATTGTCCTTCAACAGGCGCAGGGCACGGTAGCGTGTTTCCGATTCCGTGAGAGCCCCGAGGTGTTCCCCGCCCTCCATGATGATCATTTTGCAGGTTGTGCAGCGCCCTTTTCCACCACATTCGTGCATCCAGTCAACAAAATTGCCGTGCAGGAGCTCAAGGGCGGTTTTATTCATCGCGGCCCCCGTTACTTCTTTTTGTGCAAGATTTTCTATGATTATCTTTACCATTGGTCAATGAACCTATCTGCCGCCGTTTAGCATGGATGAAAAAATCAGTTTAAGTGCCTTGGATGACTATAGCGATGACTTTGCTTCGAAGGTAACCGCTTCTTTTTTTTCTTCTAAAGAAAAGATCACCGGGCCTGAGATTCTGAAGGCCTGTGAGGTTCACCAGATCAATCTTTTCGTCATTCGGGAGTTGCTACACGCCTGGAAACTGGAGAGCCACAAGTTGAGGAGTCCCTTCTTTGACTACACAAACCCCACGGTGGTTGAGGCGCTGACGAAGTTTCAAAACCTCCTTTCAAATCACATTTCCATATCAAAGGAGAATTTTCAGCCGTTGCTAAAAAAGGCGGTCAGCCAGACGCTTTTCCTGATCCTCCACCCTTATGATTTCTATTCTGAGGTTCTTGACAAAGGCACTGCCGGCATACTGAAAGTTGAAGAATTAAGGAATGAAATCAAATTTGTCAAGATTAACCGCACCCCCCTGGAAAGGCTTTTGCAGATCCTTGACGAGAAAAAACTGGAGACCATTTCTGGCAATGAGGCATTTGGCCTGCTTGATCATATTCTTGAGGAAGTAAATTTCGCCCCCGAAGAGATAGATGCTTACGTGGCGAAATTTTCAGAGATCGCTCCGCTTGCACTTGACCTGTTCTATGACAAAACACCGGCAGAAATTGAAATGCCGGCAGCGGAAGTGAAGGTCATAATTAAGGAGGTGCCGAAGGTCGAAAAAATGCAGAAACCGGAGGCCATTGTGCCTGAACTGGTAAAGGCCGAAGTTAAAACCGAAGCGGTCAAAGCTGAGTCGGTCAGGAAACAGGCCCCGGCGCAGGCAACCCTTTACGATCAGTTGGCAAAAAACGTACAGCCCACAACACTGGCGGAAGACTTTCAAAAAAAGAAGAAGATCAAAGACAGCCTGACCATCAATCAGAAATTCATGTTCACCAAAATACTTTTCAATGGTGATTTTGAACTATTCTCAAATGCCATCGAACGCCTTGATGAACTGGATAACCTGAACCAGGCCAAATCTTTCCTTGCGAACAACTATGCTGAGTGGAATAAGGAAAGTGAGGAGTACGAAGAGTTCATGGATATAGTTGAAAAGCGTTTCGCATAAGAACGCAGGTCACTCGTTCTCTGGTGTTGTTCGCACGTACAAGCTGCCAGAAATCATCAACGAGCACCTAGATTCTCTGCAACACCTGCCCCCGGTGTGCGTCCAGTTTCAGCAGTATAAACAACAGTATGGTAAATCCCCAAAGCGATGATCCGCCATAGCTGAAGAATGGCAGCGGGATGCCGATTACGGGAAACAGCCCGACGGTCATGCCAATGTTGACGGCGAAGTGAAAAAAGAAGATGCTTAGTATGCTGTAGGCATAAACCCTGACAAAGCGGCTTTTCTGCCGCTCGGCGATGAAAATAATTCGCATCAGCAGGACCGAAAAAAGGGTGATAACGATCGCACTGCCCAGCCAGCCGTGTTCTTCCCCAATGGTACAGAAAATGAAGTCAGTGCTCTGCTCTGGCACAAAATCAAATTTGGTCTGGGTTCCTTTCAGGAATCCTTTCCCTGAAAAGCCGCCGCTGCCAATGGCGATCTTGGACTGGGTGACGTTCCACCCATACCCAAGGGGGTCTGCTTCGGGATTGATCAGGGCCTTAACCCGGTTTTGCTGGTGGGGTTTCAATACGTCTGTAATTACATAGTCCACGCTTTCAATAACACCCATGATGATAATGGCCCCTACGGTCAGCAGGGCGATGCGCCTAAATTTCTTTTTGCCAAAACCAATCAGTAAGGCAAGAGCCACTACAATGGCTGCGTGCAGGTAGATCTGGTTGGGCACCAGCAGGGTCATGATGAAGATCGCAGCGGCGCAAATCCCGACGATCATGAGAAACGGAGACATTCCCTCCCGAAAGAAGACGAGGATAAATGAAGTGAAAACGAGAGCCGTCCCGGTGTCTTTCTGAAGGAGGATCAGCGCCATGGGTAATCCGATCAGTCCGAAGAGGACGGCCTGGTTTCTCAGATTGTCCATGCGGAATCCAACTGAGCCAATATACCTGGCCACGGCAAGCGCGGTTACAAACTTGGCAAACTCGGAAGGCTGAACACCAAAGGATCCGATACCGATCCAGGCTTTGTTGCCACCCACTTCTTTGCCTATGATGGGTACAATGAGTAACAGAACGAGAATCAGACCGTAAAGCACATAGGCGAATGTTTCATAAAAACGCATGTCGAGGATGACAATACCCATGATGATAATAATGGAGGCGGCAATGAAAATCAGCTGCCGTCCTGAATTCAGGGTAAGACTGAAGATTGGCTGGTGCACACCTTCGTCGAAGACCACAGCGTAAATGTTCAGCCATCCCATGATCACCAATGCGACGTAGAGCCCAATGGTGGCCCAGTCAAGACTGCCCGATATGTTGTCTTCCCTTTTCAATTTTTCTTTACATCCAGAAATTGTCCATTCAGCACATACTGTTCGATGTGGGGCCGGTTTGTATGACCCAGCAGGTATTTTTCAATCATCAGTGACGCGATGGAGGCGGCCGCCCGAGCGCCCTGTCCCGCATTTTCTACATACACCGAGATGGCAATCCTGGGATTCTCCCGCGGTGCGAAGGCAATGAATACGGCGTGATCAGGTCGTGGTGTGTTCTGCACAGTACCTGTTTTTCCGCACACAACGATGTCCTGCAGTTTTGCCCGGTATTGCCCGGTTCCCGATTCCACCACCTGCTGCATGGCATCGGCGGCAATCTTGAAGTAGGACGAATCAATGGTGGTGTAGCGCTTTTCCAGGTATTGCGGCAGGGGTCTTCCATTTTCTCCTACCCTCTTCACAATATGCGGGGTGTAGTAGTACCCCCGGTTTGCTACCGTTGCGGCGAAGTTGGCCATCTGCATGGGCACGACCAGGTTTTCGCCCTCACCGATGGCGATCGAATAGATATTGGAAAATTTCCACGGCTGGTTGTGGTAGGCACGGTCATACATTTCCGGCGTTGGCACCAGCCCGTTCTTTTCGTTGGGCAAGTCTATACCAAGAGGCTTCCCGAAGCCAAAACTCATGATGTGTTTGTCCCATTCCTGGAGTCCGATGCGGGTGTCCTTGTAGGGATCATTCACCACCCCTTTGTTCAGCATCCGGCGCAGGACGCCAAGAAAATACGGATTACAGGAATTGGCAATAGCGCCACGCAAATCTTCGTTGGAGTGGGCGCCGTGGCAGTCAACAATGCTCCGGTCGCAACGAATCCGGGTCTCCGGTGTGATTACGCCTTCCTGAAGGGCGGTCATGGCCTGGGCAATTTTGAATATGGATCCAGGGCGGTATTGTGCCATCAACGGGCGGTTGAATAATGGTTTATTGGTGTCGCTGCTGATCAATCGGAAGTTGGTGCTGTATTCCTTTCCTGAAAGCAGGCCAGGGTCATAAGAGGGTCCTGAGACCAGGGCCAGGATTTCTCCAGATGACGGCTCGATGGCGGCGATGCTGCCAGACTTTCCCTTCATCAGGTACTCTCCGTATTGTTGCAAGTCCAGGTCAATGCCGGTGGCCAGGTTTTCACCCGGCACCGAGAGTGTATCATAAGCGCCATCCTTGAACGAACCTTTTACGATTCCTTTTACATTGCGGAGTTTGATCCGTACGCCGCGTTTGCCCCTAAGCTGTTCTTCATAGTAAGCTTCAATCCCGCTTTGGCCAACGTAGTCGCCTTGTTTGTAAATCCTGCCCTGGTCATCTTCGAGTTGATTCTTGCTGATTTCACTGACATAACCCAGGGCGTTTGCGAGAGCAGGGGTGGTGTAAGCCCGGGTGGTCCGGGCGAGCACATAAAACCCCGGGAATTCATCCAGATAATCCTGGACCATGGCAAAGTCCACGGTTGACAACTGGTTCAGGAACAGGGTGGGTTTGTACGGAGAGAATTCCTTTCTCGCCTTCATTTCCCTGAACTTCTTTCTCAGTTCCAGCCTTGAAATTTGAAACACTTCACAGAATCTGGCAGAGTCAAATTTCTTTACATCCTTCAGCAATACTTCGAGCTTGTATTCCGGGGTGTTATAGACAATGAGCTTTCCCTTTCGGTCGTATATCAGTCCGCGAAAGGGGTATTCAACCTGGCGCAGGATGGCGTTGCTGTCGGCGAGTTCTGCATAGCGATCGTCAATGACCTGGATATAAAAAAGTTTAACCAGGAAAATAATGGCGGTCAGCACGATGACCAATTGAAATATTTCCTTTCTGCCCTCGTTCATCGCCTTCGATCAAGAGTGAAATACTGCAAGAAGACTATTACCGTGATGGTAAAGATCAGGCTGGTAACGACCTTTTGCATGGTGAACCAGAAGATGCCAAACCCACCGGCTTCCGTGAAGAAAAGAACAAAATGATGGATAAATACCAGGGGAAGGGAATACACCATAAACCATTGGAGACCGTTTACTGCCAGCGTCGGGCCTTCTCCTGCATCATAACCACCTTGCGGGGTAATGGTGCCAAGCCAGTAATTCCGGAGATAGGCCACGAGCACCAGGCTCATCGCATGCAGGCCAAGGCTGTCGTAGAAGACGTCAACAAAAAATCCGAGGAGGAAGGCCAGGCCCATCAATGCCAGTGAATTTGTTTCGATGGGCATCATGAGTATGAATACGACATACAGAAAGCAGAAGGCCGTGTCGAACAGAACGATTTGTTTGAACAGCATAACCTGCGCCAGCAGGTAAATGACGAAATAGATGGCTGCAAAAAATCCGGAGCGGCTCATTTTTCTATTGGTATCGTTGTATGCTCCAAGGAATCAAGTTCCGGCTTAAGTTTACTTTTCACCACCTTTACAAAAGCAAGTCTTCTGAAATCCTGCGCCAGCTCGACACGGATATCGTAAAACAGAGCCTCTTCCTTCAACTTCACATCCTTCACGATGCCGATCAGGACGCCTTCCGGGAATACGGCGTTGTATCCGGACGTGGCCACCGTATCACCAACCATGGGTTGAACATGACGGGGAATGTACAACAGGTTAATCACCCTGGGGTCAGTACCGTCCCATTGTGCTGTCCCAAAATTTCCCGTACGTTTCAAAACGCTGGAGACCTGTTCGTCAATGTTGAGCAATGAAATCAGCACGGAGAAATGCTCTGATACGGACCTTACCTTACCCACAGCACCCAGGTTGCTGATGGCAGCCATGCCCGGTTCAATTCCGACATCATGGCCGCGGTTGATCGTGATGTAATTCTTGAAATTGGAAACTGAATTGTTGATCACCTTGGCGCCGACGAAGTCAAAGCGGATCAGGCTGTCTGCTTTTGTTTGGCGTGTGGCGCTGTTCTGCCGGGTCAACTCAACCAGCATTTTCAGCTGCGCATTTTCCTGTGAAAGGTCCTGATTGACTTGTCTGAGGGCAAAATACTCGCGGCTGCTTTGCGAGAATCCAACCATGTTCGCAACGAAACGATTAGACGTGTTGAAGAAGACAGTACTCTGATACTGATTGTTTCTTACCAGCAGCCAGGCACAAAAAAACTCCAATAACAGGAATGTGAAGAACGCCCGGTACTCGTAGAAGAAGTTAAGCAGACGCTGCATCGCATCAGGTCATCAATACTTTTCGATAGTGGTTCAGGTTTTTCAGAGCCGCACCGGTGCCGCGCACAACGGCACGCAGCGGATCATCGGCCACGTGTATGGGGAGTTTTGTTTTGAGGGATAGCCTCTTGTCTAGGCCCCGCAACATAGCGCCGCCACCGGTAAGATAAATTCCGCGCTCATAAATATCCGCGGAAAGTTCGGGCGGCGAAAGTTCAAGGGCCTTCAAAACGGCTTCTTCCAGTTTTGATATCGACTTGTCAAGCGCAAAAGCGACTTCGCTGTATGAAATCTTGATGGTCTTGGGAATTCCTGTCATCAGGTCACGGCCTCGGATTTCATAATCATCAGGACCGTCGTCGAGCTCCGTCAAGGCAGAACCCACCTCAATCTTCACACGCTCCGCCGTACGTTCACCAATGAGCAGATTGTGCTGGCGGCGCATGTAATCCAGAATGTCCCGGTTAAACGTATCGCCCGCAATGCGGATGGACTGGTCGCACACGATGCCTGAGAGTGCAATCACTGCAATATCCGTCGTGCCGCCGCCAATGTCGACAATCATGTTGCCGATGGGCTGCTCAATATCAATGCCGATACCGATCGCCGCAGCGATGGGCTCGTGAATCATATACACTTCTTTTGCGTTGGCGTGTTCGGCAGAGTCACGCACGGCGCGCTTCTCAACTTCTGTGATCGCAGAGGGGATGCAGATTACCATCCGAAGGGACGGTGGAAACAACCTCTTTCCCGTGTCAATCATCTTAATCATTCCGCGAATCATCATTTCGGCTGCGTGGAAGTCGGCAATCACGCCTTCCTTCAGGGGCCGGATGGTTTTTATGTTATCATGTGTTTTTTCATGCATCTGCATGGCCTCCCGGCCAATGGCAAGCACCTTGCCGGTGAGCTTGTCAAGGGCAATGATCGAGGGTTCATCCACCACCACCTTGTCTTTATGTATGATCAGCGTATTGGCTGTGCCCAAATCAATGGCAATGTCCTGGGTAAAGAAATCAAAAAGTCCCATTCGTGTAAGTTCCTCCTAAGAATGCTGTTAAAAATCGCCGTGAAATTACAGAAATAATCAGGTGATTTAATGGAGGTTAGGTGCTTTAGTAAGAACTTTTTTTAAGCATGACCTCCTGATTTTTTCCGCCTGCTCCCTGCCTGAATTTGAAGATTCGATACCCGCTTCTCAGTGCTTGAAATGGCGGAAGCCGGTGATAACCATGGCCATGTTATGCTGATCGCAGAAGTTGACTGAATCCTGATCCTTGATTGACCCGCCGGGCTGAATAACCGCCTGAATACCCTGTTGTTGGGCTATTTCCACACAGTCCGGAAAGGGAAAAAAGGCGTCCGACGCCATCACAGCGCCCTGAAGGGAGAAGCCAAACGCCTTTGCCTTTTCGATGGATTGCTTCAGTGCATCAACGCGACTGGTCTGCCCCACACCGCTCGCCAGCAACTGGCCTTCTACCGCCAGGACGATGGTGTTTGACTTAGTATGCTTGCATATTTTACTGGCGAACAGCAGTGATTTTACTTCCTTTTCAGTGGGGGCTCGTTTGGTCACCACCTTGAGATCGGAGACAGAATCTGTTTTCCAGTCACTATCCTGCGAAAGGATGCCATTCAGCAGACTCTTGACCTGTTTAGGCTGCACAACCGGCTGCTTCTGCACCAGAATTATCCGGTTTTTTTTCGTTTTCAACAGCGCGAGGGCATCTTCTGAGTAGGCAGGAGCAGTAAGAATTTCAAAAAACAGGGAATGGATGGCTTCTGCCGCTGCTAAATCAATGGGCTGATTCGTAGCCAGGACTCCGCCGAATGCGGAGGTAGTATCTGCCTGAAAAGCTTTCAAGTAGGCTTCACGGACTGAAGGCGCAATGGCAACGCCGCAGGCATTGGTGTGCTTGACAATGACAAATGCCGTTTCTCCTGGGAATTCCTGAATCAGCCCGATGGCTGCATCAACGTCCACCAGGTTGTTGTAAGAGAGTTCTTTTCCGTTCAACTGGTCAAAAGTGGCATTCAGGTCTCCGTAGAAAACACCCTTTTGATGTGGATTTTCTCCATAACGGAGTTCTTTGCCGGTTTGGACACTTGCCTTGAAGCTGGGTATGTTTTGTTCGCGGTTGAAATACCCAAAGATGGCGGAGTCATAATGCGAAGTCGTGTCAAGTGCCATCGCGGCGAAGCGCTTGCGGTCGGCCAGGTCGGTGGCGCACTGTTTGGTGTTCAGGAGTTCGAGGACCTCTGCGTATTGTTTGCGTGAAGAAACAATGAGTACATCCTTGAAATTCTTCGCGGCGGCCCGAATGAGGGAAATTCCGCCGATATCGATTTTCTCGATGATGTCATCTTCTGAGCCCCCGGCGGCAACGGTTTCCTCAAAGGGATAGAGGTCGACAATGACCAGGTCAATCGGGCCGATGTTGTATTCCGCCGCCTGCTTCAGGTCGGATGGATCATCCCTCCGGTACAGGATTCCTCCAAAAACAGCAGGGTGCAGGGTTTTAACCCTTCCTCCAAAAATGGATGGATAGCCGGTCATTTTTTCAACCGGAACCACACGATGCCCCAGCTTTTCGATGAATTCCTGCGTTCCGCCGGTTGAAACAAACTCAACGCCGTGTTCGGCAAGGATTTGAATGATGGGAGCCAGGTTGTCTTTGTAGTAAACAGAGACTAATGCCCTGGTGATTTTCTGATGGGACATGGTTAAAATTGAGGAGCAAAAGTAAGGCGAGATTGCAATACTTGGAGGCCTCGCAATGAAATATTAAAGCCTTCAGGAGATGCTGAAATCATCGGCATCCAGGTGTGCCGGAAACCGGGAGCGGTGGCTCAGCAGGACCTGGTGATCCAGGGTCAGGGTCTTGATTTCTTCGGATTCCCTGGCAGCGTAGACTGGCTCCCCCTTTGGATTAAGAACGGCCGAATGACCGTTGTAAGCGATCCCTTTTCCATCAGGTCCCGTGCGGTTTACCCCAACTGCGTAAGCCAGGTTTTCAATTGCCCGGGCCTTCAGAAGGGTGTCCCAGGCATAAATCCGGGCTTCCGGCCAGCTGGCCACATAAATCAGCGCATCGTAGGCCATCTGGTTTTTATCCTTCAACCAGGTGTTGCGGCTCCAGACCGGGAAACGCAGGTCATAACAGACGAGGGGACAGATATTCCATCCTTTCCAGCTTCCTATTACTTTTTTGGTGCCCGCGGCGTACAGTTTGTGTTCTTCCGCCATTCGGAACAAGTGCCGCTTGTCGTAGGTCTTAAAATTCCCTCCCGGTTCCATCCAAAGCAGGCGGTTGAAATACTGGTCTTTGTCCTTCGCGATAAAACTGCCCAGCATGAGTGCGCCGGTCTGATCGGCCATTTGTTTCATCCACTTGAATGTTTGCATGTTCATCATCTCAGCGAGTGGAGCCGCGTTCATGGTGAAGCCCGTGGTAAACATTTCCGGAAGGATGATCACATCCGTGGGTTGACCGATTTGCCAGATCTTCTCCTCAAACGTAGCCAGGTTGGCAATGGGGTTTTCCCAATGAAGGTTGGACTGAATCAGGGTGATGGTGAGGTCTTGCATAAGCCGGGTTAGAATTTCCTGAGAATCTGCCCAGCCTTCGACAGCGTTCTTTCACTCTTGGCGAAGCAAAATCTTAGCAAGCTAAAATCGCTTTTGTCTTTGTAGAATACAGAAACAGGTATTGACGCCAGGGCATGCTCTTTCGTCATCCATTCGGCCATCTCCATATCGGACTTTTTGAAAGTGTCCGCATAGGACAGCAGCTGAAAGTAACTTCCGTGACAAGCCAATGGCACGAGGGAGGATCCTTTGATTTGTTCAAGGAAGAAATCGCGTTTCTCCTGATAGAATTTCCCCAATTTCAAATAGTGGTCAGGTTCGGTCATGTATTCAGCCAAGGCCAGTTGAACGGGTGTATTGACACTGAAGGTGATGAACTGGTGAGCCTTGCGGATTTCCCGGGTCAAATATTGCGGCGCCACGGTATACCCCACTTTCCAGCCCGTAGCATGAAAGGTTTTTCCAAACGAGAAAACCGCCACGCTTTGTGCCGCGAGAGCAGGGTATTTCAAAACGCTCTCGTGCGTGAGTCCGTCAAAAATAATTCTTTCATACACCTCATCACTGAGCACAATCAACCCATAGCGAAGGGCAATTTCCTCCAGCGCTTTCAAGTCCCAGGAAGAAAGCACCGTGCCACACGGATTGTGTGGCGTGTTGATGATGATCATCTTTGTCCTGGTGGTAATCCTCTGCTTTACCTGTTCCCAGTCAATGGAAAATTCCGGAGGGGCGAGGCTGATGTGGATCGGCGTCCCTCCATTAAGCCGCACCGCCGGCCCGTAGCTATCGTATGACGGATCAAAAATTATAACCTCATCATCGGCCCTCACGAGGGCGGCGATGGTGGAAAACAGCGCCTCTGTTCCACCGGCCGTAATGGTGATATCGGTTTCGGGATTGCAGGAGAGCCCGTATGTTTTTTGAATTACTCCGGCGATAACATCACTCAACGCTGGCACACCGGGCATGGGCGCATACTGGTTGTGACCCGCCTTCATGTTGCTGTAGATGAGATCGATCAGTGATTCGGAGACCGGGAAGTCAGGAAATCCCTGTGACAGATTGATGGCCCCGTGCTCCAAGGCCATGCGTGACATGACTGTGAAGATGGAGGTGCCGGTTTCGGGTAGACGGGAGTCGATTTTCAAGGATGGTGAATTTCTGTCCAAAGTTACCGAATCGGTATTAACCGGCCATCCAGTATTCCCGGCGGAAGTTTAACTTGCATTATGTTTATTGAGCCTTCATTGGGGAAAAAAGAGGCTGAGGGTCGCGCCGGCTGGATTGAAGTGGTATGCGGATGCATGTTCTCAGGGAAGACCGAAGAGCTCATAAGGAGGCTTAACCGCGCCCTGATCGCCAGGCAGCGTGTGGAGATATTCAAGCCGGCCATCGACAAGCGTTACCACGATCTGAATATTGTTTCCCACGCCGAGCGCACCATCCGCTCCACACCCGTGAATTTTGCAAATGACATCCTGCTGCTCGCCGGCGACTGTGATGTGGTCGGCATTGATGAAGCGCAGTTCTTTGACGAGGCCATCGTGGAGGTCTGCAACCGGCTGGCTGATTCCGGCAAACGGGTCATTGTAGCCGGTCTGGACATGGACTATGAAGGCAGGCCGTTCGGGCCAATGCCCAATCTCCTGGCGGTAGCTGAATTTGTCACGAAAGTCCATGCGGTATGCGTGCAGACCGGGGAACTGGCTTCCTTTTCTTACAGGCTGAATGAGAACAATGCACAGGTGATGCTGGGAGAGAAAGATACGTATGAGGCGAGAAGCAGGAAAGCTTTCGTTGAAGGAATGAAGAAGCGGAAAAAGTAGTTGTCGGTTGGTGGCTTCTGGTAGCCTCTCCAGGCATCCCAACCGACCGCACCTAAACTGATCATTCAATCCATCTCAGACCCCGAATTTCCAACTGCAAGAAACCAGCGATCAGCAACCAGAACCATGCTCTTTAAAACCCGCGGTATCGTATTTCGCTTCACCAAGTACGGCGAGACATCCATTATCGCTAACATTTTCACCGAGCAGTTTGGGCTCCAGAGTTACATCGTCAACGGTGTGCGGAGCAAGTCATCGAAAAACAAGATCGCGCTGTACCAGCCATTGACCCTCCTCGACTTGGTGGTGTATCACAAGGAGAACGCCAATGTGATGCGCATCAAGGAAATCCGGTGTTTGTATCCGTATCAAACCATTCACCAGGACATCCGGAAATCGGCTATCGCGATGTTTCTGAATGAAGTGGTCAACAAGGCAGTGAAAGAGCAAAGCCAGGCGGAGGAGATTTGTTCGTTCATGATTGACTCCCTGACCGCTTTGGACCAGATTGATACGCCAGAAAACTTCCATTTGATTTTTCTGCTGAAGTTGAGCCGATTCCTGGGCTTTGGACCTCAGACGAACGATGAGGTGCTCGACGGCTGGCTGCTGGACCGCGAGGAAGAGTTATTGCTGAAAAAACTGCTGACGGCCAATTACGACCAGGTAATTCCCATGAGTTATTCCTCCCGGCAGAAGGTGCTTGATGCCCTGCTGCGATTTTATGCCACCCATACGGAGAACTTCGGAGAGATCAGGTCCGTGCATGTGCTGAAAGAGATGTTTAATTAGTTCCTTTGCAGGATCATCAGGAATCCCATGCCGAACATCTTTGAAACCACCAGCCGAATCATTGTCACCTGCAAGAAAAGACTTTCTTCCTATGTGAAGGTGGAGGTGGAAGAGCTGGGGTTCACACCCGTCCGGGTCTTTGCGACGGGGGTGGAACTAAGCGGCACCATGCAGGACTGTATCCGCCTCAACCTGAACCTGCGCTGCGCCAGCCAGGTCCTTTTTTCATTGAAAGAATTTCGGGCCACAAGCCCGGATGATGTCTACGATGCGCTCATTCGCTATCCATGGGAAGAAATTATTTCAGAAGACGGATACCTGTCAGTTACCAGCAATGTCGATCACTTTACAGTGAACAGCGATATGTTCATGAATGTAAAAGTGAAGGATGCCATTGCGGACCGCATCCGCCGCGAAACCAGCAAGCGGCCCAACTCGGGGTCTGACCTGGACTTTGCCGTTATCAACCTGTTCTGGAAGGAGGAGGCGGCTGAAGTATTCATAGATACTTCGGGTCATACCCTTGCCAAGCATGGCTACCGCAAAATCCCGGGTAAGGCACCCATGCTGGAGGCCCTGGCCACCGCCACCATCATGGCAGGCAAGTGGGACAGGAAGTCACCTTTTATCAACCCCATGTGCGGATCATCAACCCTGGCGATCGAGGCTGCACTGCTCGCGACCAACCGCCGCCCGGGGCTCTACCGGTCCAATTATTCTTTCATGCACTTCAAAGGCTTCCAGCGGCCGATGTATGACCGGGAGCGGCAGCAGATCGCGGATTTGATTACTGAAGTGCCCGGGCTGCGCATCATGGCCACCGACATCAGCGACGACGCGATTTATGTTTCAAAAGTCAACGCGGAGGTGGCGGGCGTGGAGAAATTGATACAATTCTCCGTATGTGATTTTGAAGGCACGGAATTGCCGGAAGCTCCGGGCGTGATTTATTTTAACCCAGAGTACGGCGAACGGTTGGGGGAAATCGAAGAACTGGAGGGCACTTACGCCCGGATCGGCGACTTCATGAAAAAGAAGTGCAAAGGATACACCGGCTACGTTTTTACAGGGAACCTCGACCTGGCCAAGAAGATCGGCCTGAAAGCGAGCCGCAGGATTGAATTCTATACCAGCAAAATCGACTGCCGGTTGCTGGAATACGAATTGTATGCGGGGACCAGGCGGGAGAAGCCAACCACTACCGAAGGCTGATAAATATTAACCGCAGCACCTTTGCGGCTAATCTTTTCTTGCCTCGAGCCTGAATCCGACACCATGGTAATTGGTGATTTCCACGGCCGGATCTTCCTTCAGGTATTTCCTTAGTTTGGAAAGGAACACATCCAGGCTGCGGCCCAGAAAATAATCATCATCTCCCCACACGGACTTCAGTATCTCTTCGCGCTTCAGCACGCGGTCCCGGTGAAGGCAAAGCAGCCGTAGCACTTCGGCTTCTTTTTGCGTCAGGACTTTCGATCCTTTTGCGTGTCGCAGCGTGAGGTTGACATAATCAAAGGTGTACTGTCCGATGAAAAAGGAGTCTTCACCGGATTCCGTTCCGGTTCTTCGAAGGAACACTTCAATCCGAAGACAAAGCTCCTCCATACTGAAAGGCTTGACGATGTAGTCGTCACCCCCTGCAATGAATCCGGCGACCTTGTCTTCTAGCATGGATTTGGCAGTGACGAACAGAATCGGGACTTGCTTGTTTTGACCGCGTATCATTTTGGCCAGGGTGATGCCATCCGTTTTGGGCATCATCACATCCAGGATGCAGAGATCGAATTGATTCCTGAAGAATGTTTCCCGGCCTGCATCACCGTCGGTGCACAAGGTAACCTCATAGCCCCGCATCGCGAGGTTGTCTTTGATGACAAAGCCCAGGGAGGGGTCATCTTCCACCAGGAGAATATGAGTGCTCATTTTAATGCGGGTTCACAAGGCGCGTCGGTGAACCAAAAAAACACAACATGGTCTTTTCAATTTCATTGTATCATTTCCTGGTATTGATTTCATAATTCTTTTAGTTCCCGTTTATTTCACGGGCAGGCTAATAACAAAAGTACTTCCTTTACCGGGCTCACTGCTCAATTCAACCTTTCCTCCATGGATTTCAACAATCAATTTGACATAATTCAGCCCGAGCCCAAAGCCCTTTACATCGTGAACATTGCCCGTCGGGACGCGATAGAACTTGTAAAATACTTTCTTCAACTCCTCCGGTGCTATCCCGATACCATTGTCTGAAACGGAAATCAGCAGGCGGCCGTTGTCATTGCGGGTTTGGATGTTGATTTCAGGTTTTTGGTGATTATACTTTACCGCGTTGTCGATCAGGTTGTAGATCACATTGGTGAGGTGCAGGCGGTCAACGGCAACGTGATGGGAGCGGGCCTGAAGATCGAGGTGGATACTGCCTTGTTTTAATTCAATGATCGCAGCGTGATTCTTAACAGCCACCTCAAGCAAATCATGCATATCGGCTTCTTCCTTTTTCAACTCAATGTGTTCCTTGTCCAGTTCTGCCATTTGCAGTACACGGTCAACCTGCTGTTTCAGTCGGTTGTTCTCGTGTTCGATGATGGTGGCATAGTTAAGCAACCGCTCGGGCGTCTGGATAATGGTAGGATCTTTCAAAACCTGTGAGGAGATGGCGATGGTGGAAATGGGTGTCTTGAATTCGTGGGTCATGTTGTTGATGAAATCCCGTTGGACTTCGGAGAGCCTGCGCTGTTTGAGGATCACGAACAGCGTGTAAACGAAGAAGAAGATCACCACGAGCATGACCGCTGATGAGAATCCCCAAATGCCCATCTGACTCAGGATGTTTGCCTCCCGGTAAGGGAACTGCACGGCGAAGTAATACCCGTCGTTGTTGAGTTTCGGAATTTCGGGAAAAGTGGAGGCCAGAGTTACTTTCCTGGGTGAAATGTAGTTGCCGCCCACCATGCATTTTTCCACACAATCGTAGATCCCAAATTCAAAATCGGTGATGTTTCTTTTTTGAAATTCAGTCACAAGCAGAAACTCGAGGATGCCAGCGTCAATCGGACCATTGACGAGCACTGCAAAATAGTTTGTGGATACCTGGGTGATGACGTTGCTTGAGGGGGCAGGCGTTTTATTCATCTCAAAAATCTTTTGTGCCACATTGTTCAGCGAAGTATTGACATCCCGGTAGAACTGGTTTTCACGAAGATCAAAGGCCTTGCGCACCCAGTAAATCTGGGTAATGGTTATCCCGGCGATGCTGAAGGCAGCGAGAATAATGACGATTCGGAAGGTGCTCCTGCTCACCTTGTAAAGGTAATTCGTATTCAGAGCAGCAGTGCGATGTTTAACAAGTCATTAACATCTCTTAGGAGGTTGTTAACACGCCGGCCCGGAATTTGATACGAGGTTTGTATCGTTCGAGTGAACCCAGTAGTTTTAACCCTAAATTCAAACCAGACATGAAAAAATTGATCTTTTTTGCGGCTTTGGTCCTCTTTGCCAGGACCGGTTTCGGCCAGGCGGCTGCAGCCACGCCCACTGCCCCCAAGGCCGACGCGGCCATTGCCGCCGTTGACACCGAGAATTTTGACTTCGGAAAAATTAAACAGGGCGTTCCGGCCACCCATAAATTCATTTTTACCAACAAGGGTAAGGTGCCCATGGTGATCACCAACGCACAACCTTCCTGCGGTTGCACCACGCCCGATTGGACCAAGGATCCCATACCTCCCGGCGGTCAGGGTTTCGTAACGGCCACCTACAATGCGGCTGCCCCCGGCGCATTCAACAAATCCATTTCAGTGATGGCGAACGTCGAGGCCGGTGTGGTCGTTCTGCACATCATGGGAGAAGTGGTGGCAGAGCCGATCAAGAATTAGTATTAGTGTATAGAAGAGGAAGGCCAGGCGATGAGCCTGGCTTCTTTTGTTTTGTAAGACGGATGTGTAGATCATGAACAAGCAATGTTGCCGGCGGAGAACTGGCAGCTAGGAAGGCGTCTGACACCTTCGAGGTGTCTGACGCCTACAATTCCCTGATCCAAATATTACGATAACTTACCGGGTGCTGGTGATCCTGCAGTTTGAGTGAAGCTTTCCCATGGGCGGTGTACACTGGCATGCCCTGGTTCTCTGACTGGCCCTGGATCTGGAAATGGTTCTGGACGAGTACGCCGTTGTGCAGCACCGTTACATAGGCCGGAGTGCTCAATGCTCCGCTTTCATTGAATCGCGGCGCCGTAAAAATAATGTCATACACCTGCCATTCACCGGGCTTCTTGCTGGCATTGACCAGCGGTACAGATTGCTTGTACACCGCGCCGGCCTGCCCGTTGTAATAGGTTTCGTTTTCATAACTGTCGAGCACCTGCACTTCATAGCGCTCCTGGATGTAGACGCCGCTATTGCCGCGGTCCTGGCCTTCGCCTTTGGCAGGTGATGGCGTGCGCCATTCGATGTGCAGCTGCATGTCGCCGAAGGTCTGCTTCGTCTTGATGTCACCGCCTGCCTTGACGACAGTGGCTACACCGTCTTTAACCTCCCATTTGGCATCGGCCCCGGTCATGGTCGTCCAGTTGCTCAGGTCTTTTCCATCGAAAAGGACGATGGCATCGGATGGTGCCTCGCCGGTTGTCGCGCCGGCTGTAATTTTCTTCGGTTTGTTGCTCCAGACTTCGGTTGCTTTGGAATCGATCGCTGAGCGGGGCTGGCCCTGGGCCAGGGCACCTGCGGTTAGGATGCAGCAGGCGAAAACAAGACGGGTATGCATAATTGAAAAATGTAATGGTATAATTAAATGTAACCAATTGGCAGGCGGCAGATAGCCGAAATGTGATGGAAGGCTGATAGAAAAAGCCGGCAGGCCTGCTGGCGGGAACTCCAACGACTAATGAGGCTCCCCGGTTTTCTTTTTCTTCTTGGTCGTGATCAGAACGACACCATTTTTTCCTTCATCTCCATACCGAAGCGTAGCATCCTTGCTTTTTATTACTTCAATCTTTTCAATGTTTTCGGGCTTAAGCTCAAGATCAATTGTCTGGATGTTAATGTTTGATTTTTTGATGCCGTCAACAATAATAAGGGGAGAAGGTTTCAGGAGATTGATGGTGTCTTTTTTTGTCTCGCCATTGGTTTGCGCCGGTAACAGGAATGGAACAAATACGCACAGCAGCACCAGTAACTGTTTCATGTGTTTTTGATCAGTTAATAAATATAAACAATATTAAATTATACGGGATTCGACCGGTCTATGATATGCTGGCTGATGATTTTATAAATCTCGGCCACTTCGGGGTTCTCATTTAGAAATTCAAGATGCCTGTCCAGGATTTCCATGTCGCCGCGCATGGCAGGACCGGTCTGGGTATTTTCCGGGCCAAGGATCAGGCTCTTATTAATGGTTTCGCTGATCAATGGTTTCAGTAAATCAAAATTCAGGTTGTTGTTCTCCAGGATTTCCTTCGAAAGAGCGAGCATGTGGTTCGTAAAATTGGAAGCAAATACAGCGGCTACGTGCAAAGCCTTTCTTTCTTCCGAAAGAATCTTTCTGACCTGGTGGCTGATTGCTTTGGCCATCAGCATGAGCACCTTTTCGGTATCTTCACTGGGGCTCTCAACAAAAAGGGGTACGGTCTTGAAGTCGATCCGCTTGTTCCTGGTAAAGGTCTGCAGGGGATAGAGCACGCCAATGTTGCTGATGGCTGCGTATTGGAGAATGTCAAGGGGCTGACTGCCGGATGTGTGGATGAGGATTGCCTCGTCTGGCAGAATAATTTCCGTGGCCACAGCCCGGATGGCATCGTCACTGACGCAAATAATGAAAACCGTAGAATCGCTGGTGGAGAAATCAAGAGTTGCCTTCACCTCGGCCTGGTACAGGCGCTCGGTGAGCGCCTCAGCATGCTTGGGATTCCTGCTGTAAACCTCCTTGACGATCAGCCCTGCATTGTCCAGTGCAGGCGCCAGGTGCCAGGCAAGGTTGCCGGAACCGATAAATGACACTTTTATTTGCTCTGCCATAGGACGAAAAATAGTCAATTTAATGATGAATGTCAGTTTCGGATACACCCCGCCTTTTTATCTTGCTGCCTCTAAAATCTCATGTTATGAACCATTCATTTGTCACCGCTGATGAGGCCGTAAAAGTTATACAACCGGGCGACCGCGTGTTTGTTCACGGAAGTGCTGCTACGCCTACCCATTTGTTAGATGCCCTGGCACGAAGGGCCCCCGAATTGAGGGGTGTCGAGGTCATGGCCGTCAGCACACTCGGAGAACTGGAACTTGCCAAGCCTGAATTCAAGGACAGCTTCTATATCAATTCGCTGTTTGTTTCCGCGAACATCAGGGAGGCGGTGAATGAGGGCCGCGGAGACTATGTCCCGATTTTTCTGAGCGACATTCACCTGCTGTTCAGCCAAAAAATGCTGCCCATCGATGTGGCTATCCTGCACTTGTCATTGCCTGATAAGCATGGCTTCTGTTCACTGGGAACATCAGTCGATGTGGCCCGTGCGGCTGCCAAGAATGCGAGGAAAATCATTGCGCAGGTGAATCCCAATATGCCCAGGACGCATGGCGATGGATTTATTCATGTGAGTCGCCTGGACGCCATCGTTACCTGCAATGACCCGTTGCCGGAGGTCTCTTATGGTGCTCAAATGTCGGATGAAGACAGGACGATCGGCAAGTATGTGGCCGAACTGGTTGAAGACCGTTCAACGCTCCAACTGGGAATTGGTACCATCCCCGATGCGGCATTGCAATGCATGAATAACTTTAAAGACCTTGGCATTCATACAGAAATGTTCTCGGATGGTGTAGTCGATTTGATCAAGAAAGGAATTGTGACCAACGCCTACAAGAAGAAACATCCTGGGAAGGTCGTATCGAGTTTTACCATAGGAAGCAGGGCTCTGTACGATTTCATTGATGACAATCCTCAATTTGCTTTCCTGGAAGCCGCCTATGTTAACGAAACCCGTGTCATCCGGACAAACCCCAAGGTGGTGGCAATCAATAGTGCCATTGAGGTGGACTTAACCGGCCAGGTTTGCTCTGATTCTATCGGTACTTACCAGTATTCTGGTGTGGGCGGCCAAATGGACTTCATTCGCGGTGCGGCCTTATCGGAAGGCGGAAAGCCGATTATCGCATTAGGGTCAGTTACCAAAAAGGGGGGTTCAAAGATTGTTCCGCTGATCCGCCCCGGCGCAGGGGTAGTGACCAGCCGTGCGCACATGCACTACCTGATTACGGAATACGGCACCGCCTATTTATTCGGCAAGAACATGAGGCAGCGTGCGTATGAAATCATGAAGATTGCGCATCCAGACCACCGGGAGATGTTGGAGAAAGAAATCATCAAACGCTTTGGAACCAACGTCTACGCGATGAACTAGGCGTTCACCTTGCAGAGTTGACTGAGTTTCTCCACGGCAAAGTCGATGTCTTCAGCTTTGTTGAATTTGCTGAATGAAAATCTGACCGCGCCCCGTTTCGATTCCGGATACAATGCCGCGAGCACATGGGAGCCTGTGGATGCGCCGCTGCTGCAGGCACTTCCCCCTGAAGCAGAGATGCCCTGCAAGTCAAGGTTAAAGAGAAGCATGTCGTTTTCTTCCGATTCAGGAATGCTGACGTTTAGCACGGTGTAAAGACTCTTGTCGAGATTGGCGGAGTCGCCATGGAAAGAAATGCCCGGAATATTCGCCGTCAGTCTTTCAATCATCCTCGACTTGAGCGACTTGACATGTGCTTCATGTACGGCCATATCACGGTGGGCGATTTCAAATGCTTTGGCCATGCCGATGATGCCGGACACGTTTTCTGTTCCGCCCCGCATGTTGCGCTCCTGTGAGCCGCCATGGATGAACTGGGAAATCTTTTTGTCCTTGCGGATGTACATGAATCCAACGCCCTTGGGGCCATGGAATTTATGCGCACCCGCCGTGAGGCCGCACACACGCAATTCTTTCAGGTTCAGCCGGTAGTGTCCCATGGTCTGCACGGTGTCGGACTGGAAGAAAGCCTGGTGTTGCTCTGACAGTTCGCCGACCCGCCGGAGGTCCAGCAGGTTTGCGATTTCATTGTTCGCGTGCATGAGCGCCACCAGTGCGTTGGGATATTGTTGCAACAGGGTTTCGAGGTGGCCCAGGCTGACGTGCCCTTTTTCATCGAGGTCAACATGGTGAACCTGGATGACGCCCTGTTTTTCAAGAATCTTCAGTGTATGCGTTACCGCGTGATGCTCAATGGGAGATGAGACAGCATGTTTAATGCCATAGGTTTGGATGCTGCTGGTGATAAGCGTATTATCTGCTTCCGTTCCGCCGGAGGTAAAAATAATCTCGCCGGGTGTGCAGTTAAGTAGTTCAGCGATCAGTTTGCGGGCTGATTCGATGGCGGCTCTTACCTTTCTTCCGTGTGCGTGGATGGATGACGGGTTGCCGAAATCTTCCAGCAAAAACGGTTTCATCGCCTCGAAAACCTCAGGATCGAGCGGTGTGGTGGCGGCGTTGTCTAGGTAAACCCTCATGAGCGTGATGATCGGGGCGCAATTTACGATTTTATGATCCCCTGAATATCACCAATAATCTTCCTGGCCAGGGCGTCAGCCTTGATTTCATTTTGAGATTCGGCATAAATGCGGATGATGGGCTCCGTATTGGACTTCCTCAGGTGCACCCATTCCTTTTCTTTTTCGAAATCAATCTTCACGCCGTCAATGGTATTGATCTTCTCATTCTTGTATTTGGCTTTCACGGCCTCCAGCACCAGGTCGACATTGATCTTCGGCGTCAGTTCGATCTTGTTTTTCGAAATGAAGTACGACGGCAGACCTTTTCGTAATGCGGAAGCCTTCATGTTGGATTTAGCCAGGTGGGTCAGAAACAGGGCAATGCCGATAAGCGCATCGCGGCCATAGTGAAAGTCCGGAACAATGATGCCGCCATTACCTTCACCGCCGATGACAGCCTTGGTTTCTTTCATCTTGTCCACGACATTGACTTCGCCCACGGCGGCTGAAGTGTACGTACCCCTGGCTGCCTCCGTCACATCACGCAGGGCGCGCGAAGATGAGAGATTGGAAACCGTGTTTCCTTTTTTCCGGCTTAATACATAACCGGCAACGGCCACCAGCGTGTACTCTTCACCGAAAGGCTTTCCGTTTTCCTGTATCAGCGCCAGGCGGTCCACGTCAGGATCCACGACTATGCCCAGGTCGCACTTTTCTTTTTTCACTAGTTTACATATGTCTTTCAGGTGTTCGGGCAGCGGTTCAGGATTGTGAGGGAAGTGGCCGGTGGGATCGCAATACAGTTCTTTCACTTTCTTCACACCGAGGGCCTTCAGCAGTTTTGGCACGGCAATGCCCCCGGTAGAATTAACGGCATCCACGGCTATCTTGAATTTCGCTTTGCGGATCGCTTTAATATCCACCAGCCGGTGCTTCAGGACCAGGTCTATGTGTTTCTGAATGTATTTCTCTTTTCTTTGATAGCGGCCCAGCTTGAGGACTTCTGCGAAATTGAATTGTTCATCCCTGGCAAGTTTGAGAATCGTTTCGCCCTCAGCAGCAGAGATAAACTCGCCCTTTTCGTTTAGCAGCTTGAGGGCATTCCATTGAATGGAATTGTGGCTGGCCGTGAGAATGATTCCTCCACCTGCTTTCTCCAATGGAACGGCGATCTCCACCGTGGGCGTTGTTGACAGGCCCAGGTCAATGACATCGATACCGAGTCCCTGCAGGGTAGAACACACCAGCGCACTGACCATTTCGCCGGAGATCCGGGCATCTCGCCCGATCACAACGCTCTTGCCCTTGCGGCCTTGCACCCAGGTGCCAAAGGCGGCAGCAAATTTTACAATGTCAACAGGGGTCAGGCCATCGTTGGGATGCCCGCCGATGGTGCCGCGAATGCCGGAAATGGATTTGATGAGGGTCACGATTTCAAAAGGGTGACCGCAAAACTAAACAGGAATTAGCGATTTTTTACTTCTGGCATGGGTGCCAGCATGGGGTCCTGCTGGTCCGCATTGGGACAGGCGTCACCTTCTCCCAGGGTCTTGCCGCAATAGCCGCAAGTAATACCTTCCTTGGCCAGGTACGGACTTTGGGTGGCGCAGGTGCCGCGAAACTCTCCATTTTTGATGAAAATAAGCCTCACCGACATGAGTGCGAAGAATGCTCCGAAAATTGCCAGTGTGAGAAGAAAAACAGCCATGATCCTTTGCGTTTTGGCTTAATTTGCTGCCAAGTTATTGTAAAACACGCATATTGTAAATAAAGTTTATCTGCCATGAGAAAGCCGCCCTCCACGCCAGACCTGAACCGGGAAGCGAAGTTAAAAGCCTTCGACCGGATGCTGACCGTCATGGATGAGCTCAGGGAAAACTGTCCATGGGACAAGAAGCAAACCATGGAGAGCCTGCGTCACCTCACGATTGAAGAGATGTATGAGCTGTCCGATTCGATTCTCGAAAACGATATCATGGAAGTGAAGAAGGAACTGGGTGACCTCATGCTGCACCTGGTTTTCTATTCACGCATCGCGCAGGAGGGAAAGGCTTTTGATATGGCGGATGTCCTCAACGGTATTTGCGACAAGCTCATCGAGCGGCATCCGCATGTCTACGGTGATGTGGTGGCAGAGGATGAGCAAACCGTGAAGGCCAACTGGGAGAAGATTAAATTATCCTCCGGCAACAAGTCAGTGCTTGCCGGTGTGCCCAAAGGACTCCCCGCCCTGGTGAAAGCCATTCGTGTCCAGGACAAGGCCAGGGGTATCGGCTTTGACTGGGAGCGGAAGGAGCAGGTGTGGGAAAAGGTGGAGGAGGAGATGCAGGAATTCAAGATGGAAGTGACGGGTGAGACCATTCACCCGGATAAAGTAATCGCTGAGTTTGGTGACCTGCTCTTTTCCCTGGTGAACTATGCGCGCTTCATCAACATTGATCCGGAAGAAGCGCTGGAACGAACAAACAAGAAATTCATCAAGCGCTTTCAATACCTGGAATCGGAGTCGGCGAAGGACGGAAAGAAAATGGGGGAAATGAGTTTAAAAGAGATGGATCAGTACTGGGAGCGCGCGAAATCTCTTTAGTGCTTGATCTCCCAGTCGAAATAGTCGTCTTTCTCCAGTTCCAGTTCTTTCTTCTTTTTCTTGCCTTTCAGTCTGAATGCCTCCTTCAATTCCTGCACTTCTTTCTTCAGGTCGCTGACGATTTTCTTTTTAACGGCATCCTTGTCGTAGCTCACCTCATATTTGTCAGTGGTGCCGATGATCTTCAGGTACACCTTTGATTTGCCCTTGAGATCGTCTTCGATGGCGCCGAACGCCTGGTCAGGATCAATTTTCTTCCTGTTGCGCAATGGCGCGACAATGCGGTAATCAATGCGCTGGTCGAACGTGTGTGTCCCGCTGAGCTGGATGATGGTAACATTGCTCCTGATTTCCATCTGGGGAATGTAAATGGTCTTGTTCTCGATATGAATGTCATTTTTCAAATCGGCGAAACGCAGCCTGGCCAGCCCCTCATCATCGAGGTACTTGTTCAGCTTCTGCAGCGGACCAAAGTCATTGAGTTCCCCATTCTTGATGGTCACGCTGACATCGGCCACCAGGGTCTCAGGGAAAATCTTCAGCGCTTCGTTCAGGCTGGTCTCCAGGGTGATTTCCGCAAATGCCAGGCCTTTGAGATCCTTATGGCCGATAAAGTCCTGTTGGAAATCTTCAAAAACATAAAAAATGGAATCAACGGAAATGCCGTCGAGTTTGGCTGAACTAATCAGGTCGGTAGCTTTTGGATTCTTTGCGTCAACGATGCCGGAAAGCCCAATGGTGCCACCCATGGCCTGAAGTTTTATGCCCCTTGCTACCGCCACCTGCCCTTTCACCAGCAGATCGCCTTTGACGGATGTGGGGTGGAAGCGGCGGTACTTCATGGACTTTACGTTGTAGGTGAAATTCAGGTTCAGGTTTGGTGAGATGCTGAATTGATAGGCCCCCCTTTCCCGAGAGCCGAAGCCGAGGGCAAACAGCTGGTCCACATCGAGGAAGTCTGACTTCAGGTCGGCTTCGATTCCAATCGGCTGGTTTTCAAAGAGTAGGAACGTAACAATGTTCTTGAAGAACCCATTGACCACAAAATCACTATTCTCAAACTTTCCACTGAGGTCGCTCATGGCGAGGTCGTTATTCGTGAAATGCAGGGCGCCATTCAGGCCGGACCATTTCAGTTTCTCCTTCCCGAGCCGGAAGGAAAGGTCCTTCAGGTCAATGGAGCCTTCGGTATGCACTTGTTGGGCGGTGGATTTGTTTTTGAGGAGTTCAATCTTTCCCTCCAGGGCCACGTTGGCCTTGATTCGGCCGCTCAGTTCCTGCACTTCTTCGAGGGGATAGAAATTCTTGACGTCGGCCGCATTGAGTTCGCCCTGGAAATTGGCCGTGATGTACGGATCGTTAAAATCCTGCAGCATAAAATTGCCAGTAAACGGATCACCGTTCAGGGAAGCCGAAATATTCTTGAGGTGCAGCCGGGCATCCGATAGCCTGGAGAGGGACGCCGCTTCAAAGGAGCCTTCGAAACTGGCGCCTTCGATGCGCGACTTATAATCGGGATGGTAGAGTGTGGCATCCTTCATGCCGAAGGAGACGGCGAGGTGGGGGTTGCGGTTGCGGCTGATTTCTCCCTTGAGTGCCATTTCAAAATAAACGGTGCCCTTGCTCTGGTATTTCCTGATTTGTTCCACACTGGAATTCGGCAGGAGTCCCAGCAGCATTTGAATGTTGGCATCCTTTCCGGTGGAATGCAGGTCGATGAGATTCTTGTCTTTGAAGTCGTAGGTGCCGCTCACCTCGAAATGGGCCTTGTCCATCATGAGCCGGGAGGGAAGAATGGTCAGTGATTTGCCCAGGTCGTCATAATCGAGGACGGCCATAACATCGAATACTTTTTTGCTGAACCAGATGGAATTTTTGATGCCGATTTGTTCTGTGGCTACGTCACCCTCCGCTTCAATGTGGTAGTTGTCGCCGGTGGCAATGATGTTTGCCTTCAGGCTGGCACTGGAGTATTGGTGGTCATGGCCGGCTTCCTTGTCAATGTAGCTGACCACGGTATTTTTCAGCAGTACATTCCTGAGGTCGAAGGAGACCGATCCTCCACTGCCGCTGGACTTTACGATTGTGTAGTTGTTGACTCCGGCCTTATTGACACGCAGGTTGGTTTCGCTATCCTCCATCTTAAGCCCCCGGATGCTGTACCGGCCCCGCCAGACCTCCATCGTATGCAGGGAAAAGGAAACTTTTTTCGCCGTCAGCAGCGGGTATTCCCCGGGGTGGCTGTCTTCCACATACACATTGTGAAAGACGATGGAAATCCTGGGAAAGTCCTGGAATGCTGAGACCTCAATTTTGCCGATTTTGACCGGTGTGCCCAGGTTTTTGTTGGCTTCCCGGACGAACTGCTGGATGATCCGCTCTTTGAAGAGGAAGACTGAGGTGACCAGCCCAACGACAACAACGATGATTGTCAACAGGGAGTAGAGAGCGACTTTCTTAAAGGACTTCAAAACTTGAATATTGGGACAAAAGTAACGGTTATAAGGGCAATTCGACGGAGCGAGGACTGAATAGTATTAGAACGATGAGCCGGCAGGTTTCTTGTGGCTCTTGGTAGTTTGTATTCGGCAGCGTGGTTGTGTGCTGACATAGTCCGCGGCCAACATGATCAAGGGGCCCAGTTGGTGGACAAGATTGTCCATTCAATGAGTATTAGGGAGGCGAAGTGGAATTTGAATTCAGAATTTGAAAGCAGATTCTAACAATTCGAAGAAATGACGATCTATTTTGGAGGCAGGCATACCAAGTCGTGCCTTTAAGCGATGACATGACAATCCACCAATAAAAAAGCCCCAGTCTCCTGAGGCTTTTGTGTGGGAGCTGAGGGGTTCGAACCCCCGACCCTCTGCTTGTAAGGCAGATGCTCTGAACCAGCTGAGCTAAGCTCCCTTTTTTGAGGACTGCAAAGGTAATTGAGAATTTGGATTCAGCAAAAAGAGCTCCTTTTTTCAACAATTCATGGATTGATGAAGGCTTCGGCTGGTTCCAGATCCGTATTTGGCCATAAAAAAACCGGAGTTTCCCCCGGTTTTTCACTACACCTAAAACCCCAAAACTAACCAATTTCCTTTTCGAGCTTGTCTATTCGTTCCTGGGCTTCGGTCTTTCCCAGGCCAAGGGAAATTTTGTACAACTCAAGTGCTTCGCGCCGGGTTGCTTTCTTCTTGCGGGGAGCGAACTTGGTGCGGTCTGCGGCGGTCTCCAGCGCGGCAGCGTGTCCAAAATACAGATCAGCTTTTTCCACGCGCCGTTGTTCATTCATTTCACGGGCTTCGGCTTCCTTCAAGGCAAGCTCATTTTCTTTTACTTTGATGTACAACTGCTGATCTGTCAGCAGGGAGTCTTTTTCTGAAAGCTGTGTGATGAGTTGACCGTTGCGGTACTTCAGGTCCATGCCTTCTACACGCATGGCTGCCAACTGCTTGTTGACATTTGACAGTTCGGATTTCATGCGGTGAATCGTTGCCTGGTATCCGGCGTTGGCCTTCTTCAGCGACTTTTCAAGTTGCGCAATCTTTGATTCGGTCTCGATCACATACCGGTTGATGTTTTTCAATCGTGTGCTGTAGGTATCCAGGGTCATCCCTTCCACCATATTGACGCGCAACAGGGCCCTGTTTGCATCGATCGAGTCAAGCAGTACGCCGACTTCCTGGAGCGTGGCCATGTTCTCGCGGTTGGATTTTACTTCTACGTTCAGGGAGTCAATTTGTGCTTGCATGTTTTTGCGTTCCTGAACTCCGCAACCGGAGAGCACCATTATGACGGCCGCAAATCCGAGAATAATTTTTATTTTCATAATCAAAGGGTTGGTTGAACTGTTTCTATTGAAAAAGTCACGCCAGCCCTGCAATGCATGCCGCATTACCTTAAGACGGATATTGATTCAGGTAGTAAGGATTGGTATAGGAGTCCAACAAGACCCTGGAATGCATTTGGGTATTTTGTTACCCAACCGGTGGGCGGGGAATGGTCTGGCTGAAATACCGGGCCACAAGATCCTTCATAATTCCCATGGTCAGGGGTTTTGAAATGAAATCAATTACAAAGGTCCATGTCTTTGCCCTTGCCTTGTCATTGGGATTCTCGGAAGTGGTGAGCATAATGATGGAGGCCCTGTTCAGCGCTTTATCCAGTTGATTGTATTCCAGCAGGAACTCCCAGCCATTCATTCTTGGCATGTTGATGTCCAGAAAAATGAGGTCAGGAGGCGGGACGCTGCTCTCTTCCATGGATTTCAGATAGCTCAATGCCTCGAAGGCTGAATTTTTGACGATGATCGTGGTTTCAGGATCTATTTTTTTTATTTCCCTTTCATGAAAAAAATTATCGTCTGCGTCGTCATCCACCAGCATGATGTTTGCCAATCGGGTTTTCATGCAGCCAGATTGGGGATCGTGAAATGAAATATACTTTCTTCCCCGGGGACTGACTCAATCCAGATTTCCCCATGGTGCAGCTGAACAATTTTCTTGCAGTTGGCAAGGCCGATTCCATTTCCTTCGTACTCCTCGCTGGTGTGCAGCCTTCTGAAAATATCAAATATTCGTTCGAAGTGGACAGGATCGATTCCAATGCCATTGTCACTGACAGAGAAACGCCATTTTTCTTGCAGTGGCGTTGCGGCAATCTTGATTTCCGGACGGGTTCCTTTCTTTCGAAACTTGATTGCATTGGTAATCAGGTTCTGGAATACCTGCCGGATATCTGTTTCATAGATGTTCAGGACAGGCAGTTCCTCCACCTCCACAATGGCCCCTGAAGTCGTAATGATGGTTTCCAGGTCTGCGATTACCTCAGCGACCAGTTGGTTGCAATCGATGCGGGAGAGTTTTGTGTTGAGGCTTAACCGTGAAAAGTTAAGCAGGGACCGGATCAGCATGCTCATCCGTTTTGTTGCATTGTTGACTGAGTGAAGGTATTTCCGCGCGTTGTCATCCAGCAGCGCCAAATAGTCCTCCTCAAATACCTGCATGTAGTTGGAAACGGTGCGCAGGGGCTCCTGCAAATCGTGGGAAGTGATGTAGGCAAATTGCTCCAGTTCCTTGTTGGCAATGATCAGTTCTGCAGCCCGTTTCTCCTTTTCTTCGTTCTGTATGACTAGTTCCTTGTTGGCAATGACCAGCTCAGCGGCGCGCTTTTCTTTTTCTTTGTTTTGGAAGGCAAGTTCCTTGTTGGCAATGATTAATTCAGCGGCCCTTTTTTCTTTTTCCTCATTCTGTATGACGAGTTCCTTGTTGGCAATGATTAGTTCTGCAGCCTGTTTCTCTTTCTCCTCATTCTGGATGATGTGTTCCTTGTTGGCCATCACCAGTTCGGCGGCCCGCTTTTCCTTCTCTTTATTGTGAAGGTCAAGTTCCCGCTTAGCTATGATTAAACTGTTTTTCATGGTTTGGAGGAATCATCCATGCCCTTACTGCGACCTCGTACCAATTTGGCCAGTGGCATTTCCTGGCATGCAGCCTTACTAAGGTACGACAAAAAGGCAATAGTCAACGCAGCAACATTGTCCTCAGGCCTCCGAAGGCCCTTTGATGAGCTTCCTTTTCGGGCGTCAATGGTCGTTTTTTTCGCCTTTCCTGGAATGTCCATTGTCATGCCCCTTGTTTTCATTTTGGTGGTCTCCACGACTCCTGTACCAGCCTTTGTGCCTGCCGTTGTCCGCTCTGGTATGAACTACACACGATGTTTGAGAGAGGAGCAAGGCAGCCCAAAAAATAAGGATGAAAAAAGTTTTAAGTGTCTTCATGGTTTTTTCGTTATAATGGACTCTTCAATTTCTTTGTAAGTAGTGTGGCATCACAATGGCTTTTTAGGGTTTTAAAAAAGGCCAGCCAGGTTTGAACTGGCCGGCCTTCATGGTTTCAATATGTCTTAAAGACTAAGGGGTCTTGGTCACCGCATTGCCGTCAAGGATGACTGCAGTTTGGGCCAGGGCTTTTCCGTTATAGCTCGCACCGGTTTGCAGGGTAATGCCGGTTTTAGACAAAATGGTTCCTTCAAAATGCGAGGTTGCGCCAAGCGTTACCTGACCTGCTACCTGCCAGTAGATGTTCTTGGCCTGTGCGCCACCGATCAGGGTAATGTTCACAGAGGTGCTCATGGTAAGGTTGCCGGCTATCTGGAAGATCCAGACATCAGTAGCATTGCCTGAGATGGTCACAGCGGAAGGTATGGTTACCGTATTGGTCCATTTGTACAGACCGGGCGTCAGTGTTTTGCCACCGATGTTACCAGTGCCCAGCTCAAGAAAATCCGGTGTGGTACGACCAGCCGCATCATTGTAGGCCGTGATCATATCATTTACCGCTGTCGTCAGGGTAATCGGAGTAGGGTCTGCCATATCTGCTGCGTACAGTTTTCCGGTAACCTGGGCTGAAGTGGCATATCCCGTTGCGTTGGTCAGCGAGAGTCCGGTGATGTACGAAGTGGCTGCGGGGCTAAGGCCGAGGTCTCCTGTTACAGCTGATGTTGAAACGTTATTGATCGCGGTCTTGGCCAGGATGACATAGTTGGTCGAAGATCCAAGATTTACAGCCGCCCTTGCAGCTGTGCCGGCTCCTGTCGTAAAGCTCCAAACTACATTGGCTGCGAGTGCCGTACCGCCTACACTCTTGGCTCCGGTGGTTACCGTGGCCGTGTACAAGGTGCTGGGCAGCAGCGGGGAGGTTGACGTAAACATACCTGTTGTTCCTGAATAGGTCACTGTCCCGGGAATGGAAGTTGAGCCCTGTTTCAACGTAAACGTGGTCGTGTTTATCGTTGATGGATTCATTGCTTCACTGAATTGAATGGCAATATCACCCGTGCGGGGCGCGCCGGTCACATTGTTCGCTGGATTGGTAGAACTGACTACCGGGGTGCCTACCGCCACCGGGTCATTACTCTTGTTGCAACCGCTCATTGCGGCTATCGTCAACAAGGCTACGACTGAAAACATTTTGCTTAGTTTCATAATAATTGGTTTATGTATTGAATATCTCACACCCTACAGAGTACATAATCATGCCATAAGCTGACCTTGGCTGGATCGAACGGACGCCACTATTGGTGCTCACCCCATTCGATTTATGGGGAGTATATTCCACAACAATCCCGGTACAGGGAATAATTGAACCCTCCACACCCTTTATCAGAAAGCAGAAGACCGCCCCAAAATTTTAATTTGAGGTGGTCTTCCGTTTTTCCGGTAACGACTCCACGTTCGTGGGCAGATTTAAAAGAAATCTTCGGCTCCGCGGGTTTTACGCGCGATGCCGAAGACGATTTCAAGGAGCCATGCTCAGAGCAATGTGCCTGCCAGGTGCCTATAAGCCCGAAATGAGTTTATGGAGCTCGTCTTTCGTTTTGCCAAGCTTGGTTTGAAGCCTGCCCAGCAGTTCATCCTGTTTCCCATCCACCAGCAACAGGTCGTCGTCAGTGAGAATGGCAAATTGTTGTTTCAATTTCCCTTTGGTCTGTTTCCAGTTTCCCAGTAATTCGGTTGTATTCTTCATAATTGATTGGTTATAAAGTTTCGTTATTGTTTGACAATGGTATTCCCGGCAAAGGTTATTCCGCCGGTTCTTGCGAATGCTCTTCCATCCAGGGTCGCACCGGTATTGAAGGTGATGGACTGCATGGCCATTACGGTTCCTTTAAATGCGGACGTGGTTCCAAAAGTTGCAGAACTGCCTACCTGCCAGTAGATATTGGACGCCAATGCACCACCGCTTAGTTTGACCTGCCGGCCTGATGTTGTGGTGAGTGAAGATGCAATCTGAATGATAAAGACTGCGTTTGCGTTTCCCTTGGCGTCAAAAGTGAGATCGCCTGAGGAAATCGCCAGCGAGGAGGTTGACTTGTAAAGCCCTGGGGTGAGGGTAAGCCCACCGATATTACCCGACAGGGTGACAATATCCGTGGCGGTACGTCCTGCCAGGTCATTGTACGCTGCGGTCAAATCAAGCTTGGCCTGGTTGGCGACGGCATCATTGATGTGCTGGGTGCCATTCAGAATTCCTGGAGGAAAACCGCCTATGGAGGTGCCAGGACTGAGTCCTATGTCGCCGGTAATGACCGTTGCTCCTGTGCTGGTAACAGCAGAGCCTGCCAGAACTGCCAAGCCGGAAAGACCATTAACCGTTCCAAGGGATACATTGGTGTGCACGGTGGTTTGAACCGGAATGACCGCAGGATTCGTTGTGACGGGTGCCGGGTCACTCTTGCTGCAGGCACCAGTAATTATAACCAAGGCGAGAATCAAGGTTACGGTTTGGAATACCCCGGAATATTGCTTCCGGTTGCCTTTCAGCATACTTATCTTCTTAGTGAACCTGGTTGTGATATTCATTTTGCGAATGTTTTTAGGTACAGTCTAGCTTGCTGAAAATATCAGGCCCGTCAGATTTTTATCCCTGGGCCAAGCCCATTCCAAGCCTGCCTACCAATTTTTCTTTTGAAAGTGGTGATGGCCAAAAAAGCAAAAGCCTGTTCGCTCCAAAAATCTATTTTGCGAAACCAGGGATGGCAGCCAGGATTCGGCACCAAAGGAGGACACCTAAGGGCGGCTTTGTTTGGTAAAGGCAATGCCTACCAGGAAGGATGTAAACGTGATGAGGAAAGGCGACCGGTTGCTAACTTTGTAAAACTGTTTGAGGATCTCGCTAAACTCAGACCGGGAGGAGAAAATGCTTTTTGATGGTTAGGACGAATCTGAAAATGTCAGCGGCTTTTAATAGAAGGGGGTTGATGGTTGTATTCAACGTTGTGGCTTTGCCTTTCCGGCGTGAAGGATGGTATTGTCTGCCTTGATCAGATTACAATCACTGGGCCGATCCTCTATTTAACCTATAATTCCCGGTGGCGGCTGGCGTGTGTGAAGTTGGTTTTTTCCTCAGCAGTCAGCCGCCATGCCGTAATTCTCATTTGTACGTAGCGCTCCTCCAAGTCATCGTTTTCAACCGTTGGAAAAAACAACCTGAACAGGAAGTAGGCGATGGCAGCAGTGAGGATGAAGCTTCCGATCAAGACAAGGAGGAGGAATATAATTTCCATGATGTGGTAGATAAAGGTTGTTCTCCACACAGTATAAAATACCATACCCGAATTATGATTTCCGGTGGCCGCGGAAGCCTGCAAGAAGGCCCTATTTGTAGAATATCCTCCACACTTGCAGCATGGATCTCCTGCATGGGGGAAAGCCAGCCAATGATCTCATTTTCCTTCGAGGCACAGTTTTATCAATCCTATAGGATTCATGAAACCTCGAATCTCCAAGAATACCCGACACCGGTTAAAAAAGGCTGCCTTTATCTCCTTAGGATTGGGGGCTTGCCTGTTCGTCTTGGCCATTCTATTTATTTCGTCGCTGGCCAAATACCTTCTTGAGAAATATGATCAGGATATTTTTGGCAGGGAATTGACCATGCAAAAAGCTTATGTCAATCCTTTGACGGGCTTTGTGAAGCTGTATGATGTTAAATTATTTGAGGCAAAAGGCGACAGCATTTTCCTCTCAGCAAAGGAGGTTCACGGCAGTATTGACCGGCTGGAATTGCTTCGGCGCCATATCGAGATTAGTAAACTGACCCTTGAACAACCCGTGGGGCGGGTCATTCAGGACAAGAAGGTGATGAACATGGATGATCTGATTGAAAGATTTCGCCCGAAATCAGACTCGATCAGGTCCACCTGGAGAGTCGATATGCCCAATCTGAAAGTCGTGAATGGAGAATTTCGCTACATCGAAAAAGTAATTCCCATCAACTACTTTATCAAAAAGGTCAATCTCGAGAGTCTTGGCGTGGTGAACCAGGGCGATTCGGTTTCGGCCGTGTTTTCCTTTTTGGCCGGCATTGGATCTGGTGATGTGCACGGCAATTTCAGCATCAACACAAAAAGTGGAGCATACCGATATGACATCAAAGTGCATGATTTTGACCTCGAGATCATCCGGCAGTACATATGGGAACTCATTAACTATGGAATGTTTACGGCTCATGTCGACGCCGAAATGAAAGGAAAAGGAGATTTTAGTTCCAGGGAACACATAGGCGCCAAGGGCAGGCTGGCCATCCGCGACTTTCACCTTGGAAAAACCAAAACAGACGATTACGCCGCTTTCAGGAAGCTTGTGTTTGTCATTGACGAGTTTAACCCGGCGAAGGGAAGATACGTTTTTGATTCCGTGCTGTTGAAACGTCCATACATCAAATATGAACGCTATGATTCCCTTGATAACATCGGAACACTTTTTGGAAAGGCCGGCAAGAACATTTCCGACATCACCCTGCAGCCTGGTCGGTTTAACCTTGTCATTGAGATCGCCAGGTATGTCAAAATACTTTCCAAGGACTTTTTCAGGAGCGACTATAAGGTAAACAGGGTTGAGATTGATGACGGTGAATTTCGGTTCAACGATTATTCCATCAGCGAAAAGTTTTCAATCGACTTAAAGCCGATTACACTCCGGGCCGATTCGATAAACAAAAGTGACCGCAGGGTCCAACTCTCTTTCAAGTCCGGCATCAGGCCATACGGAAGCGGTCATATGACGTTGAGCATTAACCCCCGCGATAGCGGCGACTTTGACCTGGGGTTTCATCTTCAGGATATTCCCATTGCAGCTTTCAACCCTTACCTGGTCACCTATACATCATTCCCCCTGGACCGCGGTACGCTGGAGCTGAATGGAACCTGGAAGGTGAGAAACAGCAATATCCAGAGCACCAATCACATGGTCATCGTTGATCCGCGTGTTTCGAAGCGAATAAAAAACAAGGACATGAAATGGATGCCCATGCCTCTGATCATGACCATTCTGCGGGAGGACGGCAACGTCATAGACTATGAGATCCCGATAACGGGGAATCTCAAAAGCCCGAAATTTCATTTCAAAGATATCATCCTTGATGTGATCAAAAACATTTTTGTAAAGCCCCCCAATACGCCATACCGCATGGAGGTGCGGAACCTTGAAAGCGAGATTGAAAGATCCTATAGGGTGAAATGGGAGCTTCGTCAACGTACACTGCGGCCTGTGGAAGAAAGATTCCTGACGAGGTTATCTGCTTTTCTCAGGAAGAACAAAGAGGCCTCCATTTCAGTATATCCCATCACCTATGCTGAAAGGGAGAAGGAGTACATTCTCTTCTTTGAAACGAAGAAGAAGTATTTTCTCCTGATGCGCAACAAGGACAGGACCACCTTTACCCGTGAAGACTCATTGGATGTGGAGAAAATGTCTGTGAAAGATCCAGCGATGGTTCATTTTCTGGGCAAGAACCTGAGTGATACTGTCATGTTTACCTTGCCTGAGAAATGCATCAATTTTGTAGGAAAAAAGATAGTCCATGAAAGATTTGACCAGATGCTGAGCCAAAGGGACAGTTCTTTCATTTCTTATTTCAAAAAGAACGGGACATCACACCAGGTGAAGATTCATAAGAGCGTCAACAGCATTCCGTATGATGGATTCTCCTATTTCAAGCTCAGCTATGACAGGGATATACCCAGGTCTTTGGCCAAGGCGTATGAAAGAATGATCGAACTGAATCAGGAAGAATCCAGGAAGAAATACATGGATTACAGAGCCAAAGAGGCTCCTCGGCCTGAACAAAGGAAATCCCCCGAACCGTAGTGTGGATGACAAAAAATGGCCTGTAACGGGTACTATTATCCGCAATGAGCAGCAAAAAGCCGCCCCCTGATAATTTTTAGGTGGCACAGCATTTTCAGCCTTACGAGTAACTAATTTAAAGAAATCATCATGAAAAACTCAGGCAGAATACTCATTGGAATACTCGGTGCAGCGGCAGCGGGGGTCGTTGTTGGAATGATCATTGCGCCTAAAAAGGGAAAAGATCTTCGTGCAGACATCAAAGATTCTGCAGACGAATTTACCAGGAAGCTGGACACACTGCTTTCCAATGGAAAGGATAAGTACAGCGAACTCAGATCGATGATCGGCGTGGAAGGAAGTGAATTCAAACGCGATGGAAAAGAACTTGTTTCAGAAGCCGAAAAGGCCTACAAGGAATTTAGGAATACCGCTGAAGCGGCTTACAACGATTTTTCGCATGAAGCGAACAGTGCCATCCAAAAGCTGAGGTCGTAACACATAAACAGGGCAGGTTATGGGCCGGCCTTTGTTTATTTAATCAATTCAGATCATGCCCGCACCGGAAACAGACGCAACCACTGGATTAAAGGCCGTCTCAAATCTGGCCGATCACGTTTCGGACTATGTGGAGACGTATGTGAAGCTCACCACGTTGAATGCCACGCAGCAGGCGGCTGAAGCGGCCACCATCAGCTTTACGGTTGTGATTGTCTCCTTCTTCGGAATAATTACCATGATTTTTCTGGGCTTTGGGCTGGCAGCCTGGCTTGGGGAGTCCATGACAGTGAAGGTGGGATATTTTGTTGTGGCGATGATTTATGCGCTTCTCACATTCTTCTTTTTGGCGCTACGGAAGCGGTATATTTTTCCATTTATCAGGAACCAGGTTGTCAGCAAGATGTATGGAAACAAGGATTAGAACATTTGATGATCTTGAAAAAGAAAAACTGCGCCTGCAGGCGGCATTGCATTTTCACGCCGGCCTGATCCGCAATGATGTTGAGAAAATCAGGGAAGAACTGAAGCCATTCAAGGTCATGCTGGATTTTCTGGCTAAACTTAGCTCGTTCACCAGGCAAAACCCGCTGCTGGCCGCAGGGGTAAATATAGCGGAGGGGATTGTCCTGAACAAGTTGCCGGTTGTCCGCTCCGGCCTCCTGGATGCAGTCGTGTTCCCATTCCTGGTAAAGAATGTTTCGGCTTTGCTGTTTTCAAAATCAGGAGAGGTCAGGCTCCGCAGGATAACGGAAAAGGTTCACGCCTTGACGGAGCGATTCAGGAAAGGTAATGCGAATGGAAGAACAGTTTGAGAATCAAACATAGGTTCAGGGGTCTTCGAATCAGGGGGTGTGCCATTCCTTATTTTCAATAAACACCCGGAAACAAGTATACTATTGAGGCATAGATGCTGTGTCCAACCAGTAATTGTTAAGGTTGGCTACCACCTTCTTAAGTTCATCAAATCCGTCCGGCTTGACAATGTAGGTATTGGCTCCAAACTCGTAACATTTTCTAATTTCGGTTTCACTATTTGCGGTCGTGAAAATAATGATAGGGATTTTCTTCAAGGTTGGATTCTGTTTGATTTCTTTCAGGACCTCCCGACCATCTTTCCTTGGCATATTCAGATCCAGCAGGACAAAACTGACTTCCCTGGCCCCCTCCTCTAACAAGAGTTTCATTAACTCGATTCCATCATTAACAAATTCGATATTCAGGGCAATCCTGGTTTCCTTAAATGCGGAATGCAACAACATGCAATCATCCTCATCGTCGTCTGCAACGATTACCCTCTTTTTTGATACGGTATTCATAGTTACTCCTGTTACTCAAGATTAGTGATTTTTGAGTGAATAGTGATTTTTGATGGAAATTCATAGAATCCAGGTCTTTTCTATGGCAAGTCAATAGGGAAATACAATTGAAAGGTTGCGCCTACGCCAGCTTCGCCGATTGCCGTGATAAACCCGCCATGATTGGCCATAATGCGTTGGCAAACGGCAAGACCTATCCCTTTCCCTGCATAGGGCGAATCGACCTCATTGAGTTGTTGAAACAAGACAAAAATTTTGTCTGCAAATTGTTTTTCAAATCCAATGCCATTGTCACATACAGACACGACCAAAAAATTCCGGCTTCCAAAGTTCCGGGCCTTGTTAAGTTGTTCTGAATTTACCAGACTTCCTTTAATAATAATCTCAGCGGATTGGGTTGGAATGGAAAATTTGAGCGCATTGGTCAGCAGTTCTTTGAACAGGAGGTGTAGTTGCATCTCAAATCCTTTGACCCTGGACAATTGTGAAATGCGGAATTGTACTTTCTTCTCTGCAATGGACAGCGACAACTCTTGTTGAACTTCAAACAGGATGCGATTGAGATCCACATCTTCAATAGCCTCCTTATCCAAATTGACCAGGTCAGCGAAGTTGGAAAGGTCGGCCACCCGAGTCCTCATGCCTTCTACGTTTTTATCCATACGTTCAAGCATATGCCTGGCTTCGTCGGGGAGATCACCTGCAAATTTGGATAGCAGGATATCAACGAACATTCTTATTTTGCGCATCGGCTCCTGTAACTGGTGTGTAGTGACATAGGCTATTTGTTCCAGTTCTGCCTTAGCCTGTGCCAGGGTGTTTACCTTTGTCTCGAGCTGCGCCTGGGCCTTTAGCCGCTGGCTTAGCTCCTGAAGCAGAAAAATAAAGGAGAGGATGGCCGTGACAATGGCGAGGACCAGAATGGCGAAAAGATATTTGGGAGTAAAACTTTCATATTCCTCTTGACTACTCGTTCTTGTCTTCAAGATTGCCTTTTCTGACTGCTGCATGTCAAGGATTATGACGCGGAATTTGTCCATGAATATCTTGCCCTCCTTTAATCGCGCGGATAGCTCTTTACCGGAGTACGGGTCATTCCGGTAAAGAATCTCCTCCAGTTTTTCAATTTTCTGATGGATCACACTGCGTAACAAGCCGGCTTTTTCAATTTGAACAGGATTATCGCTGACGAGAAGTAAGATGGTATCCATCAGCGGCTGAACTTTATCCCGTTTGGCGTTGAACAAATCCAGGAAGGAGGTATCTCTTGTTAAAAGGTAGCCACGTTGACTTGTTTCTACGTCAATCATCGCAGCATTCAGACTTTGAAGTTTATCAATAACCACCCCGCTTTGCCGCACCCAAAACGCAGTACGCCGCATTAGTTCAAAGTTGGAATTGAGCAACAACGAAAAACTTATCAGGATAAGCAAGGAACCTCCAAATGCTATTGAATAGAGCTTGGTCCTTCTCATTTGATGAAGCTTAGTGTGGAATTACTTCCACATACCCACTAAGGTACGTCTTAGTTGTGGCAAATTGGTGAGGTTTCTTCAAAATGCGAACCATTGTTATGCATTGACCATCATCGTTTTAGAAACAATTACTTCTTTTTTTCGGATTCGGTAAGTTCTGGCCCTTTTCTTGAATGAGGGGGATGCAGAACCCAACCCAAATCTCATGCTTAGCCAGGTAAGGTCCCAAAACCAGCACTTAACTGTCGTGCCACAGCAGATACAAATGCTGAAACTCTTTCACCTGACCACCCTTGAGCTTCAACAGCGCATTCAGACCGAATTGAACGATAACCCCTTGCTGGAAGAAACCGTCACCTCTGACGAAGGAGAGGAGGACTTCAACAAAGACGCCGTTCAGGACTTTCAGGACGAAGAAGAGTATCAATACGATGACACCCCTGACTACAAGCTGGAGCACAACAATTATTTGTCGGACCAAAATCTTCCTCAAAGACCGATTGTTGAACGTGATAATTTCCGGATAGACCTGAAGGAGCAAATCACCTTCGTTTTGCAGTCTGAAAAAGACATTCAACTGGCCAATTATCTCATTGATTCTTTAAACGACAGCGGCATGCTGGAGCAGAAGCCAGAAGCACTGGCCGATGACTATTCCTTCAAGACCTACAGTGTTGTTGATCCTGAAGAAATTGAAAGGATAAGATTGGTGATCAGGGAACTAGAGCCCGGCGGCTTTGGGTGCCTTACTTTAAAGGAATTTCTTCTGTATCAACTGAACAACATGAACTCGAAACGCCCGGATGTTAAAAAGGCGATTTATCTGTTAGAACAGCACTTTGATAATTTTGCCCATAAGCATTCTGAACAAATCGCAGACCTGCTTGGCATTGATGAGAAGGAATTGCAGATCGTATTACGTCTGATCCGCACATGTAAGTCGAAGCCCAATACGGAAACCGATACGACCAGTACGCACGCCACAGTCATCCCGGATTTTATTATTCGCCGTGAAGGTGAAACACTCGAAATTTCATTGTATCACCAACGATCGGCTACGCTCTTTATCAATCATTCCATGGCAACCCTCGCCAGTCAAAAAAACGGATCAAGCAAACAGGCAAATCAGTACATGAAAAGCATGATGAGCTCCGCACAGTGGTTTGTGGACGCCATCAAACAGCGGGAGGGAACCATGCAGAAGGTCATGCGGGTGATCACAGAACTGCAGCGGGCCTATTTTATGGATGGAGATATTGAGCTTTTGAAGCCGATGATCCTCAAGAACGTTTCAGACAAAACGGGTGTTGCCATATCAACCATCTCCAGGATCACCTGTAACAAATACGCGGATACCCATTTTGGGATAATCCGCCTAAAGGACCTGTTTTCTGAAGGCATTGAGAACCAATTGGGTGAAAACATCAGCAACAGGGTTATTCAGTCAGCCATTGAAGAAGTGGTAAAAAACGAGGATAAAAGGAACCCATTGGCCGATCAGGAGCTGGTAAGGGTGCTTTCAGTGAAAGGCTTTTCTATAGCCAGGAGGACAGTGGCAAAATACCGTGAACAACTGCGGATCCCTGCAGCCCAGCAAAGGACGCTGTGGGTTTCTTGATGTTTGGGGCAAACGGTAAGGTTGTGTATCTTTAATAATAAGGAAATGATGGAAAAGATTCTGGTAATCGATGATGAGCGGGACATGCGTCTTGTTCTGTCGAAGTATTTACAGAAATTTAATTACGAAGTTTTGGAGGCCAGCAGCGGAAAAGGTGCGCTGGAACAGTTGGAAAGGCAATTGCCGGATTTGATTCTTTGCGATTTCAAACTGGGAGATATGAACGGCATTGCGCTGCTCACGAAAATAAAAATGAAGTATGCGCAAATCCCGGTTATTTTCATCACGGGTTATGGCGACATAAAGATAGCCGTGGAAGTGATGCGGCTGGGAGCCTTTGACTACGTAACCAAACCGCTTTTTCCTGAAGAGATACTCCGGACCATCCGCAAGGCTCTGGAAAAGAAGACGGACCATCCCCCTGTGACTTCCATTCCCGCAGAAAAAAAGCCAGGAGCCTTTTTGGGTTCAAATCAATATATTTTTACGGATAGCCCTACCTTCAATTCCCTGCTGGAGCAGATCAAGCGGGTTGCCCCCACCAATTACAGTGTCATTATTTATGGTGAAACGGGAAGCGGCAAGGAAGTCATCGCACAGGAAATTCATAAACGCAGCAAGCGGAAGCACAAGCCATTTGTAGCCATTGACTGCGGCTCATTGTCGAAGGAACTGGCCAGCAGTGAAATGTTCGGGCATGAAAAAGGGGCCTTCACGAGCGCCATGTTTCAAAAAGTTGGAAGTTTTGAAGTGGCCAACGGCGGGACCATCTTTCTCGATGAAATAGCCAACCTGCCCTACGACGTGCAGGCATCCCTGCTCCGTGTTGTCCAGGAAAGAAAGATGAGAAGGGTCGGCAGCAACAGGGATATAGATCTTGATGTGCGTATTATCATTGCCAGCAACCAACAACTTTGGTTCAGCGATGGCAAGACAAAATTGAAGTTCAGGGAAGACCTGTACCACCGATTCAATGAATTTACCATTGTTGTGCCACCCCTGCGTGAACGAAAGGAAGACATCAAAATGTTTGCCAAGCACTTTCTGGAGATCACCAATGCGGAGTTGGAAAAAAACATCAAGGGGTTCTCACCTGAGGTAGAGGCCATTTTTCAGAATTACATCTGGTATGGCAACCTCCGTGAATTGAAAAATGTCATCAAACGGGCTGTCCTGCTGACGGATGGCGAGCGCGTGGAGGTCCATACGCTTCCATTTGAAATTTCTAATTTCTCAAAACTACAGTTTGACGATCATCAAGCACATATGGCTTCTCAGGAGTTGGAAGATGAACCGTCACTGCATGTTAACCCCTTTGATGCCGTTCAAAGAGCAAATGATACTTCCCTGAAGACTGCCGGAATAGATGCGGAATATGAGCTTATCCTGAGCACGCTGAAAAGGGTTAAGTTCAACAAGACCAAGGCGGCCAAAATCCTCAACATTGACCGGAAGACGCTCTACAATAAGCTTGACCAATACCAGCTGCTTAATAGAAAGTGAAAATGGCAGTAGAAGAAGAATTTGATCCCCTAAAGCAAAAGTGGATTTTTGATGTGCCAGAAGAAATTGCGCATGAGAATATTTACGACTTTTTCCCCGGAATCATTTATGTCTACAATACCCACACAAAGAAACTAAGTTATGTAAATAAGAAGATAAGCGATGTCCTGGGTTTTTCGAGTGATGAAATCAAAACGTGGGATAATGATTTAACCAGGATTATTCACAAGGATGACCTTGACAGGGTTCAAACCGAATTGGATAAATTCAATAAGCTTAGCGATGGTGATAGTCATTCCTATTCCTGCAGGCTCAATCACAAGAAGGGTGATTGGATTCATTTCAATGTCATGGGAAAAGTCTTGCGCCGTGACGAGACCGGCCAGGCGTCTTCTCTTTTACTGGTCGCCCAGGATATTAATGAACAAATTCGCTTACATGAAAGCTCGGCAGACCGTGAAAAAAGAATCCAGGAATTGGATCGTTCAAACAGGGAGCTCCAGGATTTTGCCTATGCCGCCTCGCATGATTTGCAGGAGCCGCTTCGCAAAATTGCCACCTTGACAGACTTGCTGCAAAATAGATTCAGCGGAGTGCTGGAGGAAGAGGGGAAGAACTATATTGAAAGAATTCAGCGTGCCGCCAAAAATGCCAGGACGCTCATTGACAGCTTGATGGAATTTTCACAGATCACCAGGAGTGAGTCCAGACTCGGTGAAATAAATCTGGAGTCTGTGCTGAAGGAAGTTCTGGAAGATCTTGAGCTTAAGATTGAAGAGGCGCATGCGACCATTCATACTGGGAATTTGCCAACCCTTCTGGTTTCACCGGTGCAGATAAAACAATTATTTTCCAATATTCTGTTGAATGCCATCAAGTTCAGAAAAAACGGTGTCGCGCCTGAGATTGATATCCAGGGACAGCCGCTGAGCAAAGCAGAAATTGGCAGTCTGCACCTGAATCCCGCACATAATTACTACTCCATCACCATTCGTGATAATGGAATCGGTTTTGAGAAGGCTTATGAAGAAAGGATATTTCAGATGTTCTCCCGCCTGCATGGCAAATCTGAATATCCCGGGATGGGAATCGGACTCGCACTTTGCAGGAAAATAGTGGACTTTCACGAGGGCATCATATTTGCCAGTGGGGTTCCTGGTGAGGGAGCCGTATTTACGATCATTCTGCCGGAAAGGCATAGCTGAAAGCGCCATGAAAGAATCCTTCCAGGCTTTATCGCCGGTAAAAGTTCTGGTTATTGATGATGACGAAGATGATTTTCTGATCACCCGAGAATTTATTCAGCACATTCCTGACTATCAGTTCCAGATTGACTGGTGCGGAAATTACCAGGAGGGCGCCAGGGCATTTCATGAGGCCTTGTATCACATCTATTTTGTTGATTATTACCTGGGTGCCAAAACAGGGCTTGACCTGTTAAGGGAGGCAGTCCAGATTGAATGCAAGGAGCCGATTATTCTGCTCACCGGTCAGGGCAACAGAAAAATTGACCTCGAGGCAATGCGGTCCGGTGCGGCAGATTTTTTGGTGAAATCTGAATTGACCAGTGAAAAACTGGATCGCTGCATACGATACTCCATGGAGCGGGCTGCAACGCTGAAAGAGTCACGCAACAATGAGCGTAAATTCAGAAAGATATTTGAGCGCACGAAAGAAGCGATGTTTCTGTCAAGTGACCAGATGATCCTCCAAGATGTCAACCAGGGGGCGGTTGAACTGTTTGGATACACCGCTGCCGAATTGAACCAAATGAGCCTGTACGATTTGATGATCAGCGATTCCAACAAGGTTGAATTACCCCTGAAACTCAATCAGCAAAATGAGATTATTGATTTCCAGGTTGAATTTCTGACCAGGGATAAGTTAACAAAGAACTGTATTCTGTCAGCATCGTTTGAAAGCGATCCTTCCGGCAAGCCTTTTATCCAGGGAATCATACGAGACATCTCAATATTAAAGAGGGAAGAGGCCATCAGAATTCAATCTGAAAAACTCGAAGCGAAGGGAATGGTCATTCGCACACTGGCCCATGAAATCAGAAACCCGCTTCACAACATCACATTGTCTTTAGGGTTCCTTAAAAGTGAGGTGGGTGATGCCAATGTAGAATTCCTGAACGTGATTGACCGGAACAGCAAGCGGATCAACGATCTCATCAATGAGTTGATGGATTCGAACCAGTACCATAAGCTGAATCTCGAAGTCAAACCCCTTCAAAGTGTGCTGCAGGAGACCCTGGAGAAGGCGGCCGATCAGATCGCCCTCGGCGAAATCGCCATTAACCTGAATTACCCCCAGAAGCCGGCCAATGCACTGGTAGACAAGGAAAGACTCATGGTTGCCTTTCTGAACGTGATTGTGAATGCCATTGAGGCCATGCCGGTTGAGCATGGTGAACTGAACATTTCAATTTCTTCTGACCGGGAGTACCACACCGTTGTGATTTCGGATAACGGGTGCGGAATGAGTGAAGAGACTTTGGAAAAATTATTTGAACCCTATTTTACATCGAAACCCAAGGGTATGGGACTCGGACTGGCTGCCACGAAGGCCATTATCCAATCACACAAGGCTGAGGTTGAGGTGAGCTCTGAACTAAAGAAGGGCACCTCTTTCAGATTTACATTTCCTGCCCTATAGCCATTGATTGAAAATTGTTCAGGTCATTTCAAAACCGCTTTTCCTTGCTTGTGACGCGGAAAAATGATTAAGAAGATGACCCAAATGTCTTCCCTCGCCTACTTGAAATAGAATCCAAGGTACAGGGTCGCAACACTGTTTTTGGCGTTTTGAGTCAGGTCGCCGGCGAGCGTCCCTGCCTTTCCGATGTCTTGTAGTCCATAGCTGTAGCGTGCTCCAACCGTAAACTTTTTGATATCGACACCAAGGCCGATCGCCAGGCCATAATCCATTCTGTTGAAATCCCCGGCTTCGAGAATAGTAACGCTATTGATGCTGCCGTCACTTTTCACATCCTTGACATTGGCGGAAGTCAGGTAGGCAGCATAACCCCCCGCATGTACACTGAAGGCAGGCGTGATGTTTAGTGCCAAAAGCAGCGGCATCTCCAGGTAATTCAAATTGAAGCGATACTCACCTGATCCGGCTAAATTATTTCCATATGCGACCGAGGCCCCCTTGTTGGTGTAAAGTAATTCTGGCAGAACGGATAATCCTTTGGCGATTGGCAATTTTGCAAATAGACCTATTTGTCCGCCCGTTTTGACATATTGGTTCTGCACATTGTTTACATATAGATTGGAAAAGTTGATTCCGCCCTTGATTCCAAAACGGGCAACCTGGGTCTCAGTCTTTGACGTTTCTTGTTCCTGCGCGGAGGCAATATGGGTGGTGATCATGAGGCAGATGGCGATCAGGATTCCGGATATTGAAAATGACATTGGGATTTTCATCGTAAGGTTTGGTTTTCAGTAAGCGTTAAAAAAGGCGTGCCTTCCTTTCCGCCCTGATTTGGCACCTGTGAGGTTGGTAACGTGGAGAAACACCCACATTCTGCTCGCCTCTTGTCGAAATGCCAATTTCAGAGATTGGGATTGAAGTCAACCGAGGCCATGCGAAAACTCAATGTCATCTACATCCCGTTATCGAACCTTGGCGCGGTAGAATCCTCAGAGAGGCGCATGGTTGATTTCTTTAGCCTCCTGCTTAATGATAAAGACGGCAGTGTTGTACGGTACCACACCGCCGCCGTAGTGCGTGGCGTACACGTGGGTAAACTCAGCGCCAAAGAACAGGATGATGGATGAATAATACACCCACAGCAGCATAATGATGACGGATGCTGCGGCACCGTAGGTAACGTCAATTTGTGAAAAGGCGAGATAATAACTGATTACAAATTTGCCCAATACAAAAAGAGAGGCAGTAAACAGGGCGCCGATCAATGAATCCTTCCATCGTATGGTGGCATCAGGCAGGACTTTGAAAATCACAGTAAAAATCGTCGCCGTAACAAGAAAGATCAGGCCCAGGTTGAGGATGTAAAAAATTTGAATGGTGGCGTCGGCAAAGAGATATTTTAAATGATCACTGAGTAAATCCATCACGGCATTGGCCATAAGCGACACCATCAATATGAAGCCCAGGCTGATGATCAGGGAAAAGGAAAGAAGGCGGTTTATGATCAGTTTCAGCCATCCTTTTTTTGGCTTTGATTTGATGCACCAGATGTAATTGATGGAGTCCTGGATTTCAGTGAACACGCCAGTCGCGGCCAATATCAGGATGATGAGGGCAATAATGGCCCCGGCTGCTGTGTGATTCGCTTCTTGAATCTGTTTGATAATATCCTGGATTCCCCTGGCCGCTGCATTGCCCACCAGCCCGTTGATTTCTCCATAGACCTTGCCTTGGATGGCATCCGGCCCGTAAAAGAAATTCACCAGGGTCATAATCATGATCAGCAGAGGCGCCATCGCAAAGATGGTGTAGTAGGAAAGAGCAGCGCTCAGTTTTATGGCATTGTCATCCAGAAACTGACTGCTGGTTTTTTTCAAAAGCTTGAAAATTTCAACTCGCCTGCTCATACTCCTGCCAACTTAATCTTCTTCTGCGCTGGTTGCGATTTGCGGTCTCCGAGCAACATCCCGTAAGGCTCAAGTCCTTCAATACGGTCAAACATTACTTTCAGTACCGCCAACCCGGGGATGGCGAGAAACATGCCATCGATTCCAAAAAATGTTCCCCCTACGATGATACCGACGACAATGGCCAGTGCATTGATCCTTACTTTGGATCCCACCACCATGGGCATGATAAAGGCATTATCAGCAAGGTGGACGACAATGATGACAACAGCGACCAAGGGTACCTCGGTGAGGCTGTCGCAGGCAATCAAGGTGATCAGCATGCAGCTGATGGTGGCCACAAGCATCCCGACATAAGGAATGAGGTTGAGCAATGCAACCAATAGCCCCATAAATAATGCGTACTTAATTCCGAAGAGAAAAAAGCCGCCTGCGTTCAATATGAACACGATGACCAGTTCTGTAAGCATGCCAATCATGTACGACTGGGTTATGCTGAGCGACTCCTTGAGTACGTCCTTTACTTTTTCCTCCTGGCTGTTTCTAAAAGTTGAAATAGCAAAATGCTTGATAATGTCCTGGTAGTGAAGAATAAGAAAAGTGTAGATCGGAAGAAAGAAGACGAAAGAGATCATTCCGGTGAGCGTGAAGAAGGTCTTTCCAATAATTCCGCCCTGGAAGGAACCCTGAATCTCAACCAGAGTCTGGGTGAAGTAAGCATCCTGGGCTTCCATGGAGATGCCAAAACTATTGTACACCCATACCTTGATGCCGTTAAAGAGAAAAATGGACCGGCTTTCAATCATGGACAGGTCACTGAGAAAATGACTTACCTGGGCGGTAATGAAATACAAAAGGGCGACGATCATCACGATGGTCCCCAACAAGGGAACCACAATGGAAATGACCGGATGAAACCCTTTCCGGCGCAGAAACCGGGTCACGGGAAGCAGGAGCGTTGCCAATAGTATCGAGAACAGCAACGGGATTAGAATATGCTGACTCACATAAAAGATCAGCACAATGAGGGTAAAACTCAGCAGATTGCTGCTGAGTTTCTTATAGAAGGGTACTTCGGTTGTGGTGTCCATTGCTCCTGACTTTCGGGCCTGTAGACAACCATTCTTGATCGTGAATGGCTGTTCTTCCGGCACATACTACCTTCGGTCTCCCCTGATGAATCCTATCAGTACGGAAATGATGGCGATGACCAGCAACAATTCTACGCATGGCAATGTTGTTTAAGTGGCCCCCTGGCTTCTCAATGGATATTAGTAAAATGCATGCCACAGGCAGGTGACCGATGAATCGCTTTTAGTGAAGAGACATAAGAGATGCCAAGGCGGGAAGGACAAAACAGCATCGTAATGCAGTTCTCCGCGCAATATTATCCACACTAAGAAGCATCAAATCGCTTAAAATCGGCGAATTGAGGGTTTAAGACACCTGAATATTAGGTATACTAATTTATATCGTGAAGGGTAGGAATTAGTCAAAGCGGTATATGGACCTCTTAATCTCCCTTGTTATTCTCTTTATCGGTTTTATGGTGTTCGGATCACTGCATTACAAGGTGAGTCCGTTTCTTTCAAAAAAGAATACGGATAGCGCGCGTGCACGCAGCATTTCAGATCATTCACCCCACGGCCTCAAGGTTAACAAAACACGCAATACCTATTACTTCAAGCGATGACTGATTACATGCCTTATAAAAGCAAGCTTAAGAAGATCAAATTGACCCTGATATCTTTGGCCGCATCAATATTTGATCCGAGATCCCAAACGCGGGTTGTCAATGGATGCACATTGCTGTTGTGCAGCCTTTTATCAGGGATTGAACGGGATTGGCGTATGATGTTGCCATGTATGAACCAGGCGAAGGTCCGGGCATGGTTGGTATGGGAACACCGGGGTCATTCGATCACTGCGAAGGAGTTTTTAAGGACTATCCTGTGAAGAGCACCCCTTCACCGGCCAGCTCAATTTTTTATGTTGAATAACAGAAGGTATTTATGAAAAAGAAAAAAATATTGCTTATTGACGACGAGAAGGACTTTGGATTTCTCGTGAAAAGCTATTTTTCTCCAAAGAATTATGATGTTTGTATAGCCCACACACTAGCCGATGGTATGAAAATGCTTGAAGCAGAAAAGCCCGATGTCATCTTCCTCGACAATAACCTTCCTGATGGTTTGGGTTGGACACAAGCAGAATACATCCTTATCCACTATCCGCTGGCACAATTAAACCTCATCAGCGCACTCAAGGTACCCAAATCCTCCGCTTCCAATTTCCGGATTTTGAAGAAGCCTCTTCACTTTGAAGAGATGCAGACGATAATGGATGATTGGCACTAGGCGGGGCTCTTCCATTGGTTGCTCAATCTCTGGTAGAATAGCCTGCTGCGTTGATTTAAGGCCCCCCAACATATTCAAACTTCTTCAATAGACAATCCTCTACAGGCAGGCAGGATGCATTCTGTGCGCGGCTGGCGCGTCAGAACAAGGTAAGGGTTATCGTATTGTAAATGTCCCCGACAACCTTCAAATCAACTGGTTCCGGTGGCTGAGAATTCGTCGATGCATATGATTCGGTTGATTAAGAACCCACCTTTTGAAATAAAAAAGATCAGGCTGTCTGGCCTGACCTTTTGTTAAAGCTTTGGGTTGATTTACTCAGAAGGTATAACGAATGCCAAGTCCGCCCCAGCCGCCGTAGAAGCCTCTGCCATTACCAAATTCCATTGAAGGCTGCCAGTCAATTGAAAGGTTAATGGGTGCACGGTTGAATTTATAGTCAAGGCCAAGCACACCGTCGATGCCGACATAGGAACTGGACGAACCATAATACCCATAAGGATCTTGGTGGGTGCCGTTGTAAAAGCCAACGTGTGCCCCGGGCCCGATGTACCATTTTAAGCCAGGCGCGTTTCCAATGTTAAAGTGAAATTCATAAAGACCGGTGATTCTTGCGCCGCCGTTCCAGAAGTAACCAACGCCCTCCAAAGCATGATTGTTGCCGATAAAATGCTTGATTGTGATGCCGGCACCGTCACGCCACAATTTCAGACCCAGACCCGTGGTATAGGTTTGGTCCATGTCCTGCGATTTTGCAGTTATGGCGGAGAGCATGAGTGCCGTCATTACTACCATCAATACCTTTTTCATAAGCTTGTTTAGTTAAGTATCCGGAACCCTTTGTGGGTGCCTTTATGATGGATATGCAATAACCAGGCCCTGTCAACCAGCCTGTGGCCCATGGAAACAGGTAAGACTACGGGTGAGTTGTGGAAATTTTTCCTCAATGCGGAACAAGTCCGCCCAGGCACCTTTTAGCAGGATATGAAGCGTGGCGTTTGAAATGAGTGCGCTCCGGGTTTAAATGGCATGGTAATTTATAATTGATGTACGGGTTTAGGTTAAGAAAGGTGCGGCGTACCCTGGATGCCGCATTTTGCTTTTCAAACGAATCAGCCAATGAGGAAAACCAGATACTACCACGATCCAGAAACTTCGCAATACCTGCGCATAGAGCCGAATCCCCTTCAAAGGATCTTCCATGGGGCACTGCTTGGCATGCTTACCATCGTCATTACATCGATTTTGGTCACAGTGTACCAGGCTTATTTTGAATCTCCCCGTGAGATGGCCTTACGCGAGGAACTCAGGGAAATGGATTTTTACTACAATGAACTGGACAAGAAGGTTGAAGGCCTGTCGGAAGTCATAACCTCTATTGAAAATCGGGATGACAACATTTACAGGATGGTCCTCGGGGCAGCCCCGGTTGACTCAAAGATTCGGCAGGCAGGCCGGGGGGGATATGATCGCTATGCTCAGGTCAGGAAAAAAAACCTGCACAACGAGGAATTGATTATTGACCTCAATGAAAGGATAGACAGGCTCAGGAGAAAAATGTATGTGGAGTCCGTTTCACAAGATGAGTTGGTCGTGCTGGCTGAAAATAAACTCATGCAGGATGCAGCCACCCCGGCCATCTCGCCGATTTCCAATGCGGAGCTTGTTTCCATAGCCTCTGGTTTTGGAATGCGTTTTCATCCTGTCCTTCAAGTACTCCGAATGCACACGGGCCTGGACTTTGCCGCTCCGGTTGGAACACCCGTGTATGCAACAGCCGACGGACACATTGTTGCTCTGAACGCCAATTGTGAAGGCTATGGCAAGCTAATTGTTATCGATCATGGATTTGGCTATGTCACCCGGTATGCGCATCTCAACGGGTTCAATGTGTGCCTGCGACAGGCAGTGAAACGAGGTGAAAAGATAGGGTATGTTGGAAACACAGGAGTTTCCACAGCGTCGCATTTACATTATGAAGTCTTGGTCAATGGCGAGCAGATGGATCCGGTTCATTATTTCTTTGATGACGTAATTCCGCGCGAAGATGAGAAAGTGCTGGCACTAGCCTCCAAAAGAAATCAATCCCTTGGTGATTAGGACCTGGAATGAACAACCTTCAAAACATGGATATCGAGCGCGCACTGAACCCAAAGATTCTGGAAATCGCGATGAGGATACACGGAAAACATCCTGAATTGGTAAAGTTTATTGTGGAAATGCCATTATCCGTTCCTATCGTGATCAGGCCAGAAATCAACGTGGAAGTTCTACCGGACTATTATGGGTCACTTGGCAGTTTACTGAAGAAGTAACTATTTCGTTTCGCCGCCTTTTTCTTTCCACACTACTCTAAGCAGCATCGATACCCAAAGAAAGGGGGAGGGCTATTTCTTCTTCGGAGGGTCTACCCTCAGTCCCCAAATCTCAATATGACCTGTTTTATTGTGCTGATTGGGTAGCGCCTGATAGAGAAGGACGATCTTCTTCACCCTTCGTTGACTACCATCTATGGCAAATTCGCGACTTTCTCCGGGTGCCTTGACATGAAAAATAATATTGATTGACTGATCCTCGCCGGTGTTGTAGACAATTGTCACGGAAACAAGGTCCATCGGTTCTTTGAGTACTTTGAATTTTAGAGCAGAATACAGGTGAGCGCCGGGAATGTTCACCTCTTGCCATTCTGTATTGAAATCAACGCCTGCCTGGGTGATTTTTCGCCAATTGGGCCGTGGATCCAGTGCTTCCGGGGGAGTCCCCCACACACCTTCGACTGCCAGCAATATCATGATAATCATTGTTTTCATTTTCTTTTAGGTTTAATCGAAAGGCATCCCTGCCGCATCCCAGTGAAAGATTTATGCCAATACATTCAACTGATGGGAGGGGGTTGAATTGGCCCTCATGGGCACCTGTCTCGCCCGTAAAGGAAGGTGTAGAAATTATTCCTCACTCACGGGTGCTGTAACCGGGTTTCGTCTCCGCCTGACTGATTCAGCGGTGGCATTGTTCTTTATGCCTGATCATACATAAACAAGAACCCTCAAATGAAAACGGAACCAATGTTGCGCAATATGGCGATCGTGTTGATCATGGTCGGCGGCCTGATACTGCCAGGCTGCAAGGCATCCAATACGGCGAAAGGCGGTATGATAGGAGCGGGAGCCGGTGGTGTCATTGGAGGTATTATCGGCCACCAGTCGGGTAATACAGCTGCAGGGGCCATCATTGGCGCAGCTGTAGGTGGCGCAACGGGTGCGATTATCGGCGATCATATGGATAAGCAGGCAAATGAACTAAAGGCTGATCTGAAAGGGGCCCAGGTGGAGCGTGTGGGTGAGGGAATTAAAATAACTTTTGATTCCGGACTCATGTTTGACCTCAATTCGTACGTACTCAATCCTGATACGAAAACGAACCTGGCAAGCCTGGCAAAGACATTGAATAAATATGAGGATACCAATATCCTGATTGAGGGTCATACCGATCAAACAGGCAGCGAGGAGCACAACATGACCTTGTCCAGAAAACGGGCCCTGGCAGTGGCCAACTATATGGAAGGACTTGCCGTGAAATCAAGCAGGGTTACAACCACAGGCTATGGAGAAACCCAGCCCGTATCCGTCAATGATGCGGAGAACAGGCGTGTAGAGGTGGCTATTTATGCCAACAAGAAGATGAGAAAGCTGGCGGAAAAAGGAGAACTCTGAGAGTAGTTGACCCATTACATCCATGAATATTGCCAAATCACATCACCCCATATTTATCCAAAAGTTGTAGCCGGCCGACGGTAGTAAATGCTGCTGGTGATAAGAATGCTGTTTGGATGTCATATGGGACTGGAGTGATCCGTGGGATTTTACTCTTGTCCCTGTTTCTGTTTGCCATTGTGATTCTGGTTGAGGGTCAGAATAGGCAAGCCCCACCCGTAAAGGAATGGACTGATACAGTTCATCAGACCAAAGGAGTCAAATTGCTTTTGGGCGTCATTACCCGCGAGCCAGAGGCCGATCAGGTCCTGAACGTTAAAAGCGAAGACCACTATTTGCCCTATGAGGGCAAGATCATCCGTAAAATCATCATCAAACGCCTTGGGTTTGAAAGCACGATCTTGGACACTGCACGCCACATGCAAACATATATTGCCAAGGCAGCCAATAGCCTGCATGTTGATACAAAGGAGTTTGTTATCCGCAATAATCTTTACATCAAAGAAGGCAAGCCGTTGAATCCCTACCGGGTAGCTGACAATGAACGCACCATTCGGAACCTGCCTTTCATACTGGATTGCAGGATTTTGATCAAGCGAATTTCAAAAAAATCCGACTCCGTGGATCTTATCGTTCTAACGCGGGATGTCTTTAGCCTGGGCGGCTCATTTGATCCTCAGTCAGCGTCGCGATACAGCGTAAGCGTCACTGAGATAAATGCCGCAGGCATGGGACAAAGCGTTCAGATTGGCGGGTTGTTTGACAGTGACCGGAATCCCAAGGTTGCTTATGAGTTATTGTATCAGAAATCAAATGTGGCGGGGACCTTCCTGGATGCCTCCCTGGGTTATTCAAAAATGAATTCGGGACCAAGTATCGGAACTGAAAATGAGAGGGGTTTTTATTTCCGCCTCTCCAGGCCGCTCTTTCATCCTTTCGTTCGCTGGGCCGGAGGCATCTCCTTAAGCAACAATGCGGCAACCAATGTTTACAAGAAGCCTGACAGCACTTTTGCGAACTATCGCTATAACATCCAGGACTATTGGGTTGGCTATTCCTTCGGCCAGGGTAACCAACCTGCGAATCTTCATGAAAACAGAAACAGGAAATTTATTGCGGTGAGGGGCTTTCAGCAATACTTCACCAATATCCCAACAATACCGCTGAATGAGATCGATCGCTTTGTGATCAGAAACAGGTCGATGGTCCTCACGCAGCTTACATTATTCCGACAGGATTTCTACAAGACGCAATACATTCTGGGATTTGGGAGAACCGAAGACGTGCCTTATGGCTACAGACTCTCTTTCACAACCGGATGGGAGGAAGAGCAGGGAAATAAAAGGCCCTACCTCGGAACTGAGTTGTACATCAATCACATTAAGCCAACAGGAACCATCCTGTCCTATTCCTATAAGGTTGGAGGATATTTGCAAAACGGAAAGGGCGAGGATGGCCTCTTGTCAGTCAACCTTACACGGTACAGCAAAATACATTCGACCGCCAGGCTGAAAATCCGTAATCAATTTGCTGTAGGCTATGCCCAGCTATTCAACCGTGCCGTCAAGCAGGGAATAAGCATACGTGATCTCGACGGCGTCAAAGGTTTTCGTCCCGACAGCCTCTTCGGAACCCAACGGGTCACCCTCAGTCAGGAGACAGTTGTTTTTACCCTGTGGAAGGTGCTTGGCTTTAGAATTGCTCCCGTTGCGCGCATCGACCTGGCGTTGATCAACCGTAAAAAGGAGCTTTTTAATTCAGAAAATTTCTTCTCGGGATTTTCCCTGGGAATCAGGGCCCGCAATGAAAACCTTATTTTGGATACAATTGAGCTCAGACTGTACGGCTACCCCAGAACAGTTGATAAAATCGACCACTTCAGATTTGAGGTGAGCACCAATTTCAGAATCAAGTATCCAAGCAACCTCGTTAATCCACCCACTACCGTTTTCAACATCCTGTGACGAAGTCCCTTAATGAACAGTCACCGTGTAAAAAATTCCACAATCTTGTTAAAAGGATTGCTGTTTTCAGGGCCTCCTTTCATTAGAATCAAAGGCATTTCTGGCATAGTCTTTTTATCTATGAGTGTGGGCGTCAAGCTATATATTTTAACCGCACGCCCGATTTCGAATGGAGAAGGATAGTTAATCATAAAAACTCAAAAACAAGACAATGGGAAATTTACTTTATGTCATCGCAGTAGTACTGATCATCTTGTGGGCAATTGGTTACCTCGGCTATGCCGCCGGTGGCCTGATCCACATTCTTCTGGTTATCGCAGTCATTGCGGTCATCCTGCGCGTGATAGAAGGCAGAAGAATACTCTGATCTGTCAGATGGGTATTTGACTGAAGGTATTCTACAGGATACCCGACAAAGGAATTCATAGCTAAAGCCGCATGAGATGAGTAAAACAATGTCTATCCCGCAGGAAGACGACAAAAGCGGACAAAATCCCGAAAACCCGGTTACAGCTGGCTTAAGGGAATTTTTTGAGGAAGTAACACTCTTGTCAAGATTCACCGGTCGTTTCTTTAAGGAAGTGCTTTTTCCTCCCTATGAGTTCAATGAATTTGTAAAGCAGTGCTACAGGGTGGGCTACAAGTCTTTGCCCCTCGTTGGCATCACCGGCTTCATAATGGGGCTGGTCCTCACCATTCAGTCACGGCCAACGCTCGCAGAGTTTGGGGCGGAGTCATGGCTGCCTGGAATGGTTGCCATCTCAATTGTGCGGGAGATTGGACCTGTAATAACGGCACTCATTTGTGCGGGGAAGGCAGGCTCATCCATTGGGGCCGAATTGGCCTCCATGAAAGTAACAGAGCAAATAGATGCCATGGAAGTTTCCGGTATTAACCCGTTCAAGTACCTGGTTGTAACCAGGATCATGGCCACCACACTCATGATTCCGGTGCTGGTCATTTTTTCCAATTGCATTGGCCTTGCCGGCGGCTTTGCGGGAGTGAATATTAATGGTGACGTAAGTTTTCAATTGTTTTTCGCCCAGGTCTTCACCATTATGGATTTTGAGGATGTGTTTCCCGCTTTTATCAAAACTTTCTTTTTTGGATTCGCCATTGGACTCATCGGCTGTTTTAAAGGATATACGTCCGATAAGGGAACTGAGGGCGTTGGGATTTCAGCCAACGCTGCAGTCGTTGCGGGTTCGCTGCTCATCTTTATCATTGATATGATTGCGGTTCAGATTACCAGTCTTTTTATGTAAACCAGATGGAATCCCCAACCACAAAATTACCCGAACCCGCCACGACCAATGAGCCACAGAAGGATGGAGGATTGTCGCTGGAGATCAAACACCTTCAAAAATCCTTTGGAAGTAAAAGCGTGCTCAAGGACATCAACATCACATTGGCCAAAGGGGAAAACCTGGTGGTACTGGGCAAATCCGGAAGCGGAAAATCAGTCCTCATAAAATGTATTATCCGGTTAATCGAACCGGATGAAGGATCCCTCCTTGTGCTGGGGCAAGATATTGCCGGACTTGACAATAAGAAGCTGAATGAGTTGCGAAAAAAGGTGGGCTTCCTGTTTCAAAGTGCCGCCCTTTATGACTCTATGACGGTGAGGGAGAACCTGGAATTCCCCATGCGTGGAATACGTTCCATGAAAGGTAATGTGATGGAAGCCCTGGTAAGAGAATCACTTCAGAATGTGGGGCTTGAGGAGGCGATCGATAAGATGCCCTCCGAGCTCTCAGGCGGTATGCGGAAGCGAATTGGCCTCGCCAGGACACTCATTTTAAAACCGGAAATCATGTTGTATGATGAGCCGACCACAGGTCTGGACCCTATCACATCAAAGGAGATCAGCAGCCTGATACTGGAAATTCAACGGAAGCACAAAACGGCCTCTATCATCATCACCCATGATATTGCATGCGCCCGCATTACGGCCGACCGTATCATTGTGATACGTGACGGCATTTGTGCGGCGGAGGGAACGTATAAAGAACTTTCAAAATCTGAAGACCCTTGGATTCATTCCATGTTTGAATGAAATATTTAACAATTGAAGATCATGAAAAAGAGCAATGGCAGTAAGATAAGATTGGGAATATTTGTTTCCCTTGGAGTGTTTCTGTTTATGATCGGCATCTATTTCATAGGCAAAAAGCAGCAGCTATTCAATCACACTTTTCGCATCAGCGGGGTTTTCAAGGACATCAGTGGACTGCAGGTGGGAAACAATGTCCGGTTTGGAGGCATTAATGTAGGCGTAATAGAAAACATCGAAATGATCGCCGATACTGCAGTGCGTGTTGACCTCGTCGTGGACGAGAAAGCAAGGGAATTTATCCGAACCGATGCGAGAGCGACTATAGCGTCAGACGGACTGATGGGGGGCAAAATTGTAATCATTATGCCGGGCACATCCACTCAGCCGGTCATCGAGCCTGATGCCATGATGGCCACTTCGGTTCCGGTTAGCATCGATGATATTATGGAGAAATTGGATATAACCAGCAGCAATGCGGCAGACATTACAGATGACCTCTCCGCGATTATGGCCAACATCAGGTCGGGCAAGGGCACGATCGGGAAACTTTTCATGGACAGCATTTTTGCGCAGAATATCGACAAGGCCATCGTCAACATAAAACAGGGAGCCGGCGGGTTCAAACAGAATATGGACGCGGCTGGACATAGTTTTCTCCTCCGTGGCTATTTAAACAAGAAAGAAAAGGCAGCCGAAAAGAAAAATGAGAAGAAGATTGAGGAGAATGAACAAAAAGCAGAGGACCTGAAGAAGGCCGAGGAAAAGAAGAAAGCGGAAGAGAAGAAGAAGGCGGACGAAAGGAAAAAAGCAGAGGTCAAGAAGTGAGTGGTCTCTCGTGATTCGACCCCTCGGTTCCCACAGAAACCTCAGATTTCTGAGGTTTTTCATTTCAGTAAGCTTGATCCACTATCCTTCGTTCGCGCCAGCCTATTTCCAATAGTCGTACTGCATGTATTGTGCTGTTTCTCTGGCAACCTCCGGACCTTGCAACTTTTCAACAACATGCAGACACATATCAATCCCGGCTGAAACGCCTGCTGACAAAACAACAGAACCATTATCCACCCATCGTTTTTCCGGGGATACCTTCGTCGTTGGGGAAATTGATTTCAAAAGGTCAATGGCCATAAAGTGGGTGGTGGCTTCCTTGTTATTCAGGAGACCCGCTTTAGCCAGAAGCAGGGCCCCGGTGCATACCGACAGTATCAATGATGCGGTATTCGATTGCTCCCTGATCCAGGTCAACAGAACGGGATTATTCATTTCATGACGGGTACCGAAGGGTGTTCCATCCTCGTGAAATCCGCCTCCCCCCGGCACCAGGAAAATATCAACCGGCGGGCAATCATCCAAGGTGTAAGTCGGATGAATGACCAGGTTATTTCTGGCTGATACCGGTTTCTTTTCTGCCACGGTAAAAACGTTGTAGGCTTCTCCTATATTTCTCCGACCGGTTACGGAGAATACCTCAAAAGGCCCCGCAAAGTCGAGCACCTCTACATGGTCGAACAACAGGATGGCGATGGATTTCATTCAGCAATTCTTCTCTGAGGCAATTTATCCAATCCGGATGAATGTTGAACCCACAGGCTCGGCAAACAAAAGCCTCAGTTTTCCGGTTTTTTTTGGGTTTGCAGGCAGCTAATTCTATACCCCCTGTAACAATGAACCTCTTTTGTGATGATATTTATACGCGAACAATACTTAATACATCATCCTTGAATCCCGTTATGAATTACAAACTATTCGGCCAATCCGGTCTCCGCGTTTCTGAACTCTGCCTCGGCACCATGGGCTTCGGCACCGAATGGAAGTGGGGTGCAGATTTTGAAACCAGCAAGCAGATTTTTGACGGATATGCAAACGCCGGCGGGAATTATCTCGACACGGCCAATCGTTATACAGAAGGAACTTCTGAAAAATTCCTGGGCGAATTCGTGGCTTCCGACAGGGATCACTTTGTCGTCGCCTCCAAGTACTCGCTTCGCGACAGGCCCGGCGACCTGAACTTTGCCGGCAACCACCGAAAAAACATGATGCGCAGCGTGCGTGAGAGCCTCAGGCGTTTGAATACCGATTACCTCGATGTGCTCTGGGTCCATGCCTGGGATGGGTGGACACCAACAGAAGAAATCATGAAGGGGCTTGAAGATTTGATAAGCCGCGGACTGGTTCATTACATCGGCGTAAGTGACACGCCTGCCTGGGTGGTGAGCCAGGCCAATACGATGGCTCAGCTGAGGGGATGGTCTCAGTTTGTTGGATTGCAGATTGAATACAGCCTCCTCCAACGGACGGTTGAGCCGGAGTTGATGCCTATGGCAAAGGCCTATGGCATGACTGTTACGCCATGGGCACCATTGGCAGGCGGGGCGCTGACAGGAAAATATTTGAAAGGCGACAAGGGCCGCCTTCCGGAAACCAGCCTGCGTCTGGGCGAACGTGCCGTTACAATAACCAAAAAGGTGATGGAAGTCGCCGACAGGCTGGGAGTTTCTGCTTCACAAGTTGCCATCAACTGGACCCGGCAGCACAAAGGCCAGTCAGTAATACCGATTGTGGGCGCGACAAAACCGGCACAATTGAATGATGTCCTCGGCTGTCTGAAGTTTGAATTGCCTGCCGACGTGATGCACGAGCTGAATGAGGTGTCTAAAATCGAGTTACCCTTCCCGCAGAAATTCTTCAGCGAGCAGACTGTTATTGATATCCTTTACGGAGGGGTAAAAAGCCAAATGAAGGACTCCCGTTACTAGTAGGGCGACGGGCTCACGCTGGTCCACCCGCCGTCGATCACCAGTGTTTGCCCTGTGATGTGACTGGCTTGTGGTGAAACGAGGAAGATCGCGGCATTGGCAATGTCCTGCATGGAAGCCGGCTTACCCATTGGCGTGATATCCGACCACGTCTTTTCATACTGCTTTTCCTTCGCTGTGAGTTCGGTCATGGTAGCACCGGGAGCGATGGCGTTGACGGTGATATGATACGAAGAAACTTCGGCTACCAGGGTTTTGGCCAGCATTTCTACGGCCGCCTTGCTCATGCCGTAGGCCGCGAGATTTTTGTGCGCCTGGTGTCCGGTCACCGAGGACATGAAAAGTATTTTTCCTCCGGTTCCCTGCTCTTTCATTTGCCTTGCTGCGGCTTGGGCCAGGAAGAAACTGCCAGCCAGGTTTACGGTCATGACCCTGGTGAAGTCCTCGGGCTTGTAGTCCAGAAAGTCTTCGTAGATGGTGATGCCGGCATTGGCGATCGCGATATCCAGTTGGCCAAATCGGTTAACAGCCTCCCTCACCATATCCTGGATGCAGTTGATGTCAGAGGCATCTCCTCCATAGGGAAAGCAACTTCCGTTTTCTTTTCGGATTCCGTTGGCCGCCTCTTCGGCCATGGACATCTCAATATCATTGAGCAGCACGTGGGCACCTTGTTTTGCAAGTTGTTTACAGATCTCCAGCCCGATTCCCTGTCCAGCACCGGTAACAATGGCAGTTTGGTTGTGAAGGAGTTTCATGGTTGTTAAAAGCAAATATGGTGCTACGAAGGAGGGAAGTTTCCCGCGATTGGGCAATGACTTTCATCACGTGCAGGGGCCTTTCTTGTACCTACAATTATTGTTAGTACTTTTGCAGACATGTCGCTCGAACAGGATATCCGGCAGGATAAATTTGAAAGTGAGTTCCACAAGGTGGCGGTGAACATTTTGTTTACCAGCAGCTGGCTCTATCACATGAACTCGCTCAGGATGAAGCCGCATGGGATAACGCCGGAGCAGTACAACGTGCTCAGGATCCTCCGCGGCAGCCATCCCAGGGCCCTGATGCTGGCAGACATAACCTGCAGGATGATCGACAAGAGCAGCAACGCTACACGCCTGGTGGAGAAGCTCCGTCAAAAGAGCCTCGTCAAAAGGGACATCTGTGAAAACAACCGCCGACAGGTGGACATTGTTATTACACCCAAAGGACTTGACGTTCTCTCCAGGATTGACAAGGAGTCAGAAGCCTGGGTAGGGATGCTGAAGAATATTTCCAGGACGGAAGCGCAGGAGCTGAACAGGATTCTTGACAAACTGAGGGGCTGATTTTTTCAACGGGGAGACATACCTGTGCCAATGCGCTAATTCATTTTGCCACGGATTACACGAATTTGCACAGATGAGTATACTGCTATTTCCTATTGCTTTAGAAATTTCACGCAGAGGCGCAATGGCCACCGTGGATTGGTATGCATCATTGTAAATTCGTGTAATCAGTGTCATCCGTGGCAAAACCTTACATTCTTAATTATCAGAACTATACCCACTTTGATCAGCAATCAGGAAGTATTTTTTTACTAAATAGGGAAGTGGGAAAACGCTTTTCATCTTATCGGGCGGTCAGCAAGTTATCGGATTTGTGGACTGCCAGCCGCGCTGTGCTTTGGGTCAACGCATTGACCCTTTATCGGATTGTAGCTTTCCCGGTGTTGCTCGGGTTGATTTTCGTGGGACGGTTTGATATTTTCAAGTGGGTGTTGATCGTCAATTTCCTCACTGATGCCCTTGACGGCTATCTCGCCCGGAAGCTGAAGGCCACCAGCGTGCTCGGCGCCAGGCTGGATTCCATCGGGGACGATCTTACCGTTCTGGCAGCCATGATCGGCCTCTGGGTAGCCAGATCTGAATTCATCAAGGCGGAAATGATAACCTTCCTTTTTCCATTAGCCTTGTTTTTCGTGCAAGCGGGCTGCGCTTACTTCCGTTATGGAAAAATGACCAGCTTCCATACCTACGGGGCCAAGGCCGCAGCCATTTTGCAGGGTTTCTTTTTGTGCTCGATGTTCTTGTTCGAGCAGCCGTTGTACTGGTTGTTCTATACTACTGCTGTGGTTACATCCATCGAACTGCTTGAAGAAATCGCCATTGTCTATTTTCTTAGGGAATGGAAAACCAATGTGAAGGGTATCTATTGGGTTGTTGGCAACCGTTAGGATCGGATGAAAAAACCCTCATGAACTATTAAATTATTTGTTTGATCCGGTTTCTTTGGTTTTTACGCCAAACTCCCCCATAAGTTCAACTCCGTATTTGCGGATGACTTCGATCACCGGGATGGACTTCAGTCCCCGTTTTGTAATGGTGTACTCCACCTTGGGCGGAACGACTGGATAGACTTTTCGGGTGAGGAACCCCTCGGCTTCGAGACTGCGCAACACACTCGAAAGCATCTTGTGAGTAATGTGGGGCAATTCTTTTTTCAATTCGCCGTAGCGCAGTGTTTTCTCCCGCAACCTCCAGAGGATGGGCATCTTCCACGTTCCACCGATCCGATCCATGGCGAATTCAACCGGGTTGTAGTAAATCTTCTTATCGTAAATGAAGTCAGGCATGATGATTTTACATTACTTTCCTAAAGGTGAGTATCATACTTAAAGGTTAATATGTTGACCAAGGTGGTATTTATATCACAATTTTGGGTTATTCAATCCAAATATAAAAATCCATGAAGAGAATAATTCTAGCAGCAGCGATTGGTATGCTATCCATACCTCTTTGCGCCCAGCACAACGCCGGCAACAACGGTAAAATCCTGATGATTGCATCCAATCCATCTGTCAGCAAACAGACCGGGTGGCCCATTGGTGTGTGGTACGCCGAACTCGCTCATCCGTATTGGGAATTTTCCGATGCCGGTTATACAGTGGACATTGCAAGTCCTGATGGCGGCGAACTTCAGTTTGACGGATACAGTGACCCGGAGGATCAAAGCAAGTATGCAGCATTCGACTATGTGTCACTGGGATTCAAGAAGGATCCAGCGAAGATGGCGACGACAAAGAATACGCTCAAGCTTTCTTCTGTTAATGCTGCCGACTACAAAGCTATTTTTCTTTGCGGCGGCCAGGGACCGATGTACACCTTTTTGGACAATGTTGAATTGCATAAGTTCTTTACGGATTTCTACCTCACAGGAAAGCCATCAGCAGCCATTTGTCACGGAACTTGCATTCTGCTTAAAACCAAACTGCCCAATGGCAAATGGCTTGTGGAGAACAAGAAGTGGACAGGCTTTGCCTCCAGTGAAGAACAATACGCCGACAATTATGTAGGCATGAAGATTCAGCCTTTTCGGATTGAGGATGAGGCCAGGAAGATGCCCAACAGCAGATTTGTTGTGGGATCTCCCTTTGCTGCGTTTGCAGTACAGGATGGAAACCTGATTACGGGCCAGCAACAAAATTCTGGCGCTGAAGCCGCCAGACTGGTTATCAATGAACTGAACAGGCAAAGAAAGAACTACCCGACATACGTTTTGGTGCATGGTGCCTGGGCCGATGAAAGTGCCTGGGGATTTGTTAGAAATCAACTGGCGCTGAATGCGAATGTGGTTGTCGTGAACCTGCCGGCTCATGGTATTGATCTACTACCGGCTCAGGTGGCTACACTAAATGGATATGTAAAAACCGTGGTGGATGTCATCAACCAGCAACCTGGCAAAGTCACCCTGGTGGGTCATAGTATGGCGGGTATGGTCATTTCGCAAGTAGCTGAAGCAATTCCTAACAAAATAGGCAAACTTGTTTATGTGTCTGCCTACCTCCCGAAAAGCGGTGAAGACTTATTGTCGCTTTCAAAACAGGATAGTCAGAGCAAAGTGGGTGGTGCGCTGGAATTCAATCCTGATTTTTCCGCGGCCACCATCAGGAAGGACATGATTATTCCTGCCGTTTGTGCCGATTGCCCCGATTTCATGAAAGAGGTACTGGTGAAATACCACAAGGCCGAGCCGGCAAAACCGCTTGGCGAGAAGGTCCTACTGACTTCTGCAAAATTTGGCAGCGTCCCAAAGTACTATATACACACCACCCAGGATGGAGCCGTTGGCTATGACCTGCAAAGGATGATGGTGAAAAACAACGGTTCCGTCCGTCAGGTTTTTGAAATGAGCACGTCACATTTGCCCTTTGTGGTGCAGCCGCAGGAATTTGTCAAAATTCTTACCGGTATCCAATAGTCATGAACCTGACAATTACAAGGGAAGTAGTGATCCTCATGTTTTTGTTGAACTGGGGCACCGTGAATGCTCAATTGAACGACAGCGATAGCATTCCGCTTCAGATCAAGTTCAATGCCACGGCCTCTGTACTGGATGGCAATGTAGCGCGAACGCTTTTGTTAAACCGTCTCGAGCTTGCGCATTCCAACCAGGTGTGGGGAATCAGTAGCCGTAATGACTACCAGTACGGAAGAACGAGATACGTGCTTACGGAGAATGATGTGATCTCTTACAATTTTCTTTACCTGCACCCATTGAGAAAAGTATACCCGTATATGATGGGACTTTTCGAAACCAACCTTAGGAGGAATATTGAGTTTCGATACCAGGTGGGGCCTGGGGTAAGCTGGAACCTGGTTGATAAACACGGATCAATGTTGAAAGTTTCAATGACGGGTACTTATGAGCATACTCGTTATGGAGGTATGACCTTCGAGGACGAAAAATACAATGGGTCAAACACCATTGAAACCTGGCGAGCAACGGCGCGTGTGTTTGGAAAACATATATTGAAAAGCAAATTGCGGCTCAGCTATGAATTATGGTGGCAGCAGTCAGTACAAGACCGCGTTAACTATCGCTTTCATACCGAAGAAGCGCTGGAATTTCCAGTAACCAAACATGTGGCATTCCGAACCGCTTTGCGGTACTCCTATGAAAACATAGAGCTGCTGGGGCTCAAGCCATTCGACTTTTATTGGACTTATGGACTGACAATAAGTAATTTTTAGCATAGCCGGATTCGTGCTAAATTGACTTTAGGAAAACTTCAACTCCATACCAAACATGAATTGGCCATCCAAGCAACGCATTGAAGCCTTCAGCGATGGCGTCATGGCGATTATCATCACCATACTGGTTCTGGAATTGAAGGTCCCGCAACTGGCGGAGGAATTTACAAAGAATGATTTTAATCGGGCCGCGATGCACCTTGTGCCGAAAATGATTGCTTATGCATTCAGTTTTGTGGTGATAGCGATCTACTGGGTAAATCACCATAACTTTTTTCACAACCTGTCCCAAACAAATGCAGGATTGATCTGGCACAACAACCACCTCTTGTTCTGGCTGACCATGATCCCCCTGCCGACCGGGTTTATCGGGGAACATCCTTTCAGTTACCAGGCGAATCTGGCCTATGCCGTGGTCATGTTTATGTCGGCGCTGGCATTTACCATAATGAGCCGGTATGCCATGTTTAAGTCCGACCTTATGCCGGATTCTGTTTCATCATTCATGCGAAAAGCCATCATCAAACGGTCTTGGGTAGGGCCCCTCTTGTATGGAGCGGCCATTGCTGCATCATTTGTTCATCCTTACGTGGCGTGGTTCTTCTTCCTGTTGGTGCCCATCTACTTCTTTTTCCCAAAAACCATCAGACATAAACCTTCAAATGAAGTTTAAGCCAAATCAATATGAAAATCGCAATCATTGGAAGTGGTAACGTGGGCGGCGCGCTGGCCCAGGGCTGGGCGAAATCGGGCCATGATGTGGTATTCGGTGTGCGAAACAAGGACGAATTCAAAGGTGGCAGACTGGGAGACATCAAGAATATTTCATCGACCTCCATAGCTGAAGCAGTCGCAGAGTCCGACGTGGTAGTGATCGCCGCTGTTCCGCAGGCTGTTCAATCCATCGTAGAAGCCATGGGCGATGTCAGCAACAAGGTCATCATCGATGCAATGAATTCGGTCCGCATAAAGCCGGAACCATACTCCAATACAACAGAGGCACTAACCAAACTGACAAATTGCCAGAATATCGTCAAATGCTTCAACACCACGGGCACCGAGAATATGGCCAACCCCGCGTACCATGGCACGGGCATCGACATGTTCTATGCAGGTGATAGTGACATGGCCAAAAAAGTCGCAGAGCAGTTGGCCAGGGACTTGGGCTTTGAAAATGTCTACAATTTCGGCGGCAGCGACAAGTTTAACCTGTTGGAGCAATTCGCCCTTGGTTGGATCAACCTGGCCATGATGCAGGGCTATGGCAGAGGCATAGCCCTCAAAGTATTGAGCCGCTAGCCCATTGCCTTCCGTGTGCCCAATGAACTTGTCTTGATAATAAGACGCGACATGGTTGGCCAAATCTGATGATGGTAAATCCTTATTTCGGTATCAGGAAGGTGCTTTTCCTGATTCCGGGGAACGATTTTCCACCAATAGTTGTATTTACAACAATTGTATATAACTTTGTTATGGACTTAGCCTGAACCAGCCATAGACCGGAAGAATTTCCTCAGGAACAGTGTGGCTACCGCCGCTGTTATGACCGTCAGCGGATTGATGAAGGACGTCTGGGCGTTGCATGAAGAAGAGTTGAGGCCTCTGAAGCCTGTTGAATTCAATCATTTGACATCGATAAACATCAAAACCATGAAAACCGTTCTTCACAGGGCCAACACCCGCGGCCATGCCAACCACGGCTGGCTCGACACCAACCACACGTTCAGCTTTGCCCAATACCATGAGCCTTCGCGCATGAACTTTGGCGTGCTGCGTGTGCTCAACGATGATTTTGTGGAGGGAGGCAAGGGCTTTGGCACCCATCCCCATGACAATATGGAGATCATCTCCATTCCGTTGTCTGGCGACCTGGAACACAAGGACAGCATGGGCAATGTGGCGGTAATTCGTCAGAACGACATCCAGATCATGAGTGCCGGCACCGGAATCTACCACAGTGAGTACAATAAGAACGCCGACAAGAAGGTGAACTTCCTGCAGATCTGGGTTTTTCCAAAGGAGAAGAATATTGAGCCGCGTTATGATCAGATCACGTTGAAGCCTGAAGACCGGGTGAACAAGTTGCAACAGATCGTAAGTCCGTTGAAAGAGAACGAAGGTGTCCAGATCAATCAGGATGCATGGTTCCATCTCGGAAACCTTAAACAGGGATTCACAACCGACTATGCGATCAGGAAAAAAGGCAATGGCTTGTATGTTTTTATTCTGGAAGGCGACGTCACTGTCAACGGGCAAAAGCTGAACAAAAGGGATGGTTATGGGTTGACAGAGCTGGAAAGCGTTTCCATCGGGGCTGACAGTGATGCGGAGGTGTTGCTGATGGAAGTTCCGATGAAATAATACAATACCACAAGGAATACCACATGAAAAATCGAACTGTATCTCAATTACTTTACTCCCAAATGGTCGATATGGGCGGCTTTCCGGTTCGCCAGCCGTTCCCGACACAAAAGATTGAGCAGATTGACCCATTCCTGCTCCTTCATCATGCTGACGTGAAAGCACCATTGCATTTAGATCCTGATCATGCCGGCATTGGGCCCCATCCTCACCGGGGATTTTCACCAGTGACTTTTATCTTCAAGGGCGGCGTGCACCACCGCGATAGCCGCGGCAATGACAGCGTCATCTACGCGGGCGGCGCTCAGTGGATCAATGCAGGTATGGGCATCATCCACAGCGAAAGGCCTCCGCATGACATCCATGACATCGGCGGAAGGCAGGAGATTATACAATTGTGGATCAACACGCCGGCAGCGCACAAGATGGACCAGCCGGTCTACTTCCCGCTTTCATCGGAGAACGCACCTGAATACCACACCGAGGACAGGATGATTTCGATGAAGGTCTTTTCCGGCCATGTGCTGGATGTTAAGGGTCCGATTCCTTCCCATACTGACGTAAATGCCGCAACACTTTCACTTCAGAAGGGCGGAAAAATCACCATTCCCCTTCCGGCCAGTCATGCGCTCGTGCTTTACCTGCTCGATGGTCAATTGACGGTCGATGGCTTTGGGCTGGTTGACGGCCTGCATGCCGTACTATTCAATAAGGATGGGGATGGTATTTCCATCGAAGCGCGTGAAGATACGCGCGTGCTGCTGTTAAGCGGCGAGCCGCTGAATGAGGAAGTAGTATCCTATGGGCCCTTTGTCATGAACACCCAGACGGAGATCATGCAAGCCATGCGTGACTACCAGTTGGGAAAGATGGGTGTACTGATCGAAGAATAAGTAATGGATCATCAATCAAATAAACTAATCAAAACCTTTAACATGGAATCAAATAGCACAACAACATTCGTACAGGCTCTGAAGGGCGGGGCCATTGCCGGCGTCATCGGAGCAATCCTCAATAGCATCTGGAACATCCTCGCAGGCTCGCTGGGTGCTACCATCCCTCCTGGTTTTGCTACAGCTGTCGTCATGGCTTCAATTGTCCCTATGCTGGTTGGAGCGGTTGTCTATTTCCTGCTCGTGAAGTATTCTGCCAAGGGGAAGATGATCTGGCTGGTGCTTTCAATCGGCTTTACCTTGTATAGTTTCTACCCCGTGTTCACCACCCACAAGCTTCCGGATGGCACGGTGCTGGACAGCACTTTTCCGGTACTGACCGGACCGATGCACGCCATCTCCGGGTTTCTGGCTGTCTGGGCTATCCCAAAATTTTCAAAATAGGCCTCGCGAGTAAATCATTCACTAACCCTTACCTTGGATATGGAAACAGCAACTATCAGTATGGAAAAGTCGACAGAAATAGAAATGGAATTATTGAAGGCCATCGAATTGCGCAGGAGCAGGAGGGCTTACGCTGAAAGACCTGTGGAGGCTGAGAAGATCCAGTCCTTGTTTGAAGCCGCACGCTGGGCTCCATCCAGCTCGAACGAGCAGCCGTGGACGTACATCTATGCCACCAAGGACCAGCCTGAACTGTGGGGAAAGATATTTGACACATTGCATGACAGTAACAAGGTCTGGGTTGAACGTGCGCCCCTGCTGATCATGAGCCTGGTCAGAAAGAATTTTATACGGAATGACAAGCCCAACAGCTCTGCCCGATATGATCTCGGTGCTGCCAATGCTTTTCTTTCACTGCAAGCCACCCACGTGGGACTGAATGTTCATCAGATGGGAGGCTTCGACCGGGAAAAAGCCAAAGTCAACCTGAACGTGCCGGACACGCATGAAGTAGTCGTGGCCCTTGCCATAGGCTATGACGATGCGCCGGAGATCTTGCCGGAGAACCTTAAGCAGCGGGAATTGGCACCGCGTGAACGATACAAGGCTGATGCCTTTGTCATGAACCGGACGTTCTAATTATGGATGAGAAGATTGCCGTAGCCACCATCGGCCGGAATATGTACCGGACTGAACTGCGGGCGAGGAAGCACATCGTCATTGCCGATGAGCCGCCTGATGCCGGTGGTACAGACCTTGGCCCAAGGCCGGGTGATTTTCTCAGGATGTCGCTGGCTTCTTGTACCGCGATAACGCTGCGCATGTATGCCAATCGAAAGGGTTTTGACATAGAGCAAATTGAGGTGGAAGTTTCCACATCCGAAGAGCCAGGAAAGACATTGTACCGTACGGTCATTGAAATCAAAGGCGTACTGACGGAAGAGCAGAAGGTCCGCATGATGCAGATAGCGAAACTGTGTCCTGTACACAAAGTCCTGATGAACCCGATTGAAATACAGACTTCCCTTGAGGTTCACAACTGATGTTTTGAATCAAGCTCAACCCATGCTATATGAAGGACATTACAAAGAAGTACACCAACGGCGAGGTCACCATTGTCTGGAAGCCCTCACTGTGCATTCATTCGGCGATGTGTTTTAACGGACTGGGTGAGGTCTTTCATCCGCAGCAGCTGCCCTGGATCACCCCGGAGCACTCCACCTCGGATAAGATTATTGCGCAGATCAAGAAATGCCCTTCCGGGGCGTTGAGTTATTACATGAATGCCGACGAGTCGAAAGGTGAGGTTGAAATTTCAGCTGAGACTATCGTAGAGCCTGTTCCAAACGGACCGCTCATGGTGTTTGGCAATGTGACCGTGAAAAATGCCCAGGGCGATCTGACACACAAGAACAACCAGACGGCTTTTTGCCGGTGCGGCGGATCTTCCAACAAGCCGTTCTGCGACGGCACACACAAGAAAATTAATTTCCAGGGTTAACCTGTCTAGGGGCGATTTTGCTATCTTCGCCCCTCAATTTGGGGTCTTAGCTCAGCTGGTTTAGAGCACTACCTTGACAGGGTAGGGGTCGAGGGTTCGAATCCCTCAGATCCCACAGATTGGATAGTTGATTCACCAGGATGGGTTTCGGCTCAAGCCTGGGTTTCCTGCAGCAAGAAGTGCTTTGCTCCAGGCGGAGATTCCAAAGAAAATTATTTACCCTGTTGTAATAGGAAGACCATGTGGTCTTGCTGAATGCCATCAGCAAGTCAGGCCTATGGTTGCAGGCCAATAGGGTGGAACCGGCAAGATTCATGGCGGACATGAAACGATTGGGAATTGAGGTGAAGGAAAGGACAAGAATGAATGAATGGCTAAGGCCTCTTCTTCACTACCTTATCATGCATCCACTCAATATCGGGAGAATTGATATCTCCGCGAACAACGATGGTGCGCTTGAGGAGCTGGCCCTTGCTTTCATAAATTCCTGACACATGGCCGCCGATCACGAGGGCCACCTCGGAATCCGGCAGTTTATCAGCCAGCGTAGTGAGGGTCTTAAATCCCTCCGAGGAGAGCCGAAGGTCAAAGCGTTTCTCTCTATGAGTATTGTCAAGGATGACATCGCCGATGGCTTCGAAGTCGGATTCAGTGATGATTGGCTCTTTTGGAAGGCAATAAATATGTTCGCTGGTCAGGGAGTGCGCCAGGTTGGGACAATTGTTTGTTTCGCCTATTACCACGTAGAATCCGGTGGGGGTGTGCTGGGCAAAGCCCGGAGCGGTTATTGACAGCGCCAGGCATACCGCCATGATCATTCTTCTCTTCATTTCTGTCAGTGACCACCGGTCATTTCATGTATCCGTTCTTTTTCCAGGCCTGCATGCCTTTTTTCAGCATGGCGGCCAGTTCTTTCTCGTTCAGTTGTTCGGGCTTCTTGAAATTGAAGCATGTCTTGCCCATGAGACTTTTGATCAGGTTGGGAATCACTTCCGCAAAATTCTTTTCCTGGTAGTACAACGGAAAGAAATAGAACGAGACCATGTCTTTCCTCGCTACAACGGAAGAGAAGTACATGCCCGGCACGATGGTCTTTTTGCTCCCATACGGCACGGGCTTGTTGCCCATTAACTCGTAGACATCTTTCTTCTCTTTGCTCACCACCATGGGCGGCACACATTTCCCGAGGGCTGATTTCAGGCGGGTGAAAATAGCGGTGCGGATTTCGGGTGCAAGGGGCATCAATAATAAAGTTAAGGGTTTTGGGGATCAGAAGAAAGAATTGGTTCGACGAGCTCTGGAAGATGTGCAAAAGACTGCGAGAAGACCGAATGAATTGTCAGGGGCGCTCAGCTTTTGGCCAGAGTTTCTTGTTGAACGCAATGCCGAAAGTCCATCCGTCATATACTTCCTGCCGGTTTTCGTAAATGAGGTTCAGCGCGATTTCAAAGTTTTCAGAAATCTCAAAGCTGTACTCGCTGCCTATTTTTGTAATGAAAAGATTTTTACTGGTTTCGAATTCATAACCAGGTCCCGCGTAGAAGGACCAATGACGTCGGAGGTGGTAATGAAGCACAGGGGTGACCGAGAGGGGGTAACTCCGCTTCAGGAAAGTGCCATTTTCTTCCACCTCAAAGCTTTGCATCTTGATGTCCAGCTGTAAGGCTACCGACCACCGGTGGTGAAAGTAGTAGTCGACATCGATACCCCAGGTTGGAATGACAGCCACTGCTTTTCCTCCCTCCGTGGCCTTTGGAATGTGGGAATTGGCCATCATGACGGCACCACGGATTTTAGGACTGTGTTCGGCACGTTCTTTTTCCTGCGCCCCGGCTGATGTGAGAAGCAACAGGCACAGGCCAGTCAACAGTTGTGATTTTATCATACAGGAATCCCGGACAATTCGGTACGTAGAGACACCAGTGAAGGGATGCTTTTATTCTTTTCTGAATGCCCGCTGTGCTTCTTTCTCCAAATCAAGGTATTGTTCTTTTCCCGTGCTTACCCTGGCGAATGAAATAATGCCTCCTTTGAATTCACCGGGTGATTTATATTGTTTGCTGACGGGGTCCCCGCTGTCAAAACCAACACACAAGCCATCTCCAACGAGCGTAAATTTGCCGACCTGGGCAGTCATTGGACCCTTGGCAACTTCCTTGTCGTTTATATACAGCCTGGCCGTTCCAATAGACTCGTGGTGCTCCCCAGACTTTTCTTTGGTAAACTCCATGCCAAACGTGTATTGGCCGGGCTTGAGTGAACCTGACATCAATTGGTATTCTGTAATGCCGAGAAAATTATAGACGTAATACAACTTATGATCTTTAATAAACAAGCTGTGACCGCCAAACCGGGAGCCATGAGCAAAAATAACCCCGGAGGCATTGGCCTCTGCAATCTCCACATTGGCCACAATTTTGAATGACTTACCTCTTACATCCACTGCCACTGCTTCCGGTACAGCACTGGTGTGCGGATAATACGTATAGGTATCCCTTGCCTCTTCCTCAGTCGGGCGCTCAATAGTCAATATTTCCATTGCAGTACGGTCATCGAGCGGCAATGCAAAATTCTTCGTTGCCTCCTCCATATACAATTTCTTCAAGGCCTCCAGTTTTTCCGGATTCTCTTTGGCAAGGTCCTGAGACTCTGAGCGGTCGACATCCGTATGGTACAATTCCCATTTGTCTTCATCAAAATGACCTTTACTGGTAAGCGGCGCATGAACGGCCACCGCTTTCCAGCCATCCTGCCAGATGGCCCGTGTACCAAGCATCGTGTAATACTGCACATGTTTTTGTGTGGGCGCATCTGGAGCCGCATCAAATGAATATTTCATGGAAACGCCTGATAACGGATATTGCTCTACGCCTTTATAAATCTTGGGCATTTCAAGCCCGCAGATCTCAAGAATAGTAGGGACGATATCAACCGCATGGTGATATTGATTGCGGACTTCACCTTTTGCTTTGATGCCTTTGGGCCATGAAATCACCAGTGGGTCGGCGGTGCCTCCTGAATAGTTGGAATAACGCTTGAACATTTTAAACGGAGTAGATAAAGCAGCAGCCCAGCCCGTAGGGTAGTGCTCGTACGTGTTAGGTCCGCCCAACTCATCAATCAACTTCATGTTCTCAGCCAAATCATCCGGGTAACCATTAAAGAATTTATTTTCATTCACAGAGCCGTTGGGACTTCCCTCTCCCGAAGCGCCGTTGTCGGCAGCATAAATGATAACAGTATTCTCATACTGCCCGGTTGCTTTCAGGTGATCGATCAGCCTGCCAATTTGCACATCGGTATATTCGGAGAATGCCGCGTACACTTCGCATAGGCGGGAAAATAGTTTCTTCTCATCAGCACTCAATGTCTCCCATGGCCGTACAAAATCGGCAGCATTTGCCTGGTCCTCCGGCATCGGGTTCCATTCTGTCAAAGTAGTTCCCTTTGGCAGAATTCCCTTTTCAATCATGCGAGGCAGGACCCATTTCCTGTAGGCATCATAACCATCGTCAAATTTTCCCTTGTACTTGGCGATGTAATCTTTAGGTGCCTGGTGTGGCGCATGATTGGCCCCCGGACAAAACCACATGAACCAGGGCTTGGAAGGATTCGCTGATTTTTGATCGCTGATCATCTTGATGGCCTGGTCAGCAAGGTCTTTTGATAGATGATATCCATCCTCCGGCCCGTACGGCTGGTCAATCGGGTGATTGTCTTCCGTAAGGTCAGGATACCATTGGTTGGTTTCTCCACCGATGAATCCATAAAAGCGGTCATATCCCTGTTGAAGCGGCCACTGACTTTTATTGGCGCCTGCTGATAGATCGGTTTCAGGAACATTGTGATCTTTCCCTAACCAGAAGGTGCTCCATCCATTATCATTAAGTATTTGGGCCATGGTGGCTGTTTGCGCGGGCAATTGACAGATGTATCCCGGAAATCCGTTGGCTCCTTCCGTAATAGCCCCCATGCCGTTGAGGTTATGGTTGCGACCTGTGTTGATGCAGGAGCGGGTGGGTGAACAAAGGGCAACGGTATGCCACTGTGTATAGGTTATGCCATCGGCCGCCAACTTGTCCAGGGTAGGCATGTTGATTCTTCCTCCGTAGGGCGACCAAGCGGCCAGGCCCGTATCATCATAGAGCACTAAAAGAACGTTCGGTGAACCTGCCGGGGCTTTCTTGCGGATGTAGGGAGTCCAGTCCGCCTTGGAGTCACGCACGTCCAGCTTTATGACGCCTTTAAATGCCGGTTCTGATTCCGATGGTGTTGGTTTTTGCTGGGGTGAGTTGCAACTGAATGTCAGTGCCGTTGCCGCGATGAGCAATAGCGGTCCGAATTGGGTGCTGGTTTTCATGTAGGTGATTGATTTGATTGTCCAGGCGATAGCCCGGTGGCTGCCATGATCCAAAGATGCAGACTATTTTTAACTATTTTCTGAGACCAAGTCAAAAAATCCCAAGCGGTACGTGAAAAAGTCAGGGTCGCACAATTTCTCGCAGTAATTCGTTTGGCTTAAGGTTGTCCGGGCGCAGGATCTATTTTTTCTCGTCTGTAAACTTTTTTGCATAGTCCCTCAGGAAGGGCAGGGAAAAGCTGAAGACAAACCGCCATCGGTCCCACTGCAAATCTGCCTGGTCAGTGCCGGTCAGGATCGGTGTTCCGGGATTTTCAGGAAAGCTGAATGACCTTGGAATTTTCTGACTGCCGCCCGTGTGCGTCGCGCCAAGCGTAATGTCTGCACCTTTCAGCTTGAGTATGATTCCTCCCCCTGCATTATACAGATTCATTTTCCAGGAGCTGTTATTCGCCTGGTCAGACCTCTGAATAAACCGGGCGATGTCCTCGGGAACAGCACTAAAGTCCGTGCTGAAACTCGCAAATCCGGAGACCGATTCACTGATGTAGAGCTCGGCGCCCACACCGGCATTCCAGACACCCTTCAGCTCGTCTTGCAACTGAAATCGTATCGTATCGGCCGGATTGCTTTGGCTGATGTGGTCAGCAGTTTGCATCACCAGGAATTTCGGCAGGCTGCTGTAATATTCAGTGCTGAAATGAATCTTGTTCCGCCCGATTTTACGGGATGCCCCCAAACCCACAGACCACGGAGAGCCGCTGTTCACCTTGAGACCACTCTGATAACTAGAAGAGTATTGCTCTGGTTTCAAAAGACCGGGAATCGTGCTGAAGAACTCTTCATAGCTGTAATTGCCAGCACTTGATAAACTTATCATGGGGGTGGTTGCTGTTAATCCCAATTGCCACAAGCCCAGCTCTGCCGCCAAGCCCACTTTCCAGAGCAGGCCAGTTTCCTTGTAAGAATAGTTTCTCTTGTAATAGTAGACTCCGACCTCATTGGCTGCCGACAACGCATGAAGATTAATTCCCGAACCCTTTGACTGGTTGTTGGTGGAAAAATTGGTTGTTACTCCCACACTTATTTTTGGACTGATGGCATACGACCACGTGATGCCAACCCATTGTTCGTTTGCGCTGTTTGTATAGTTGGCTTCTGCGCCGAAAGTTTCGACCCCGGGTGTAATCAGCACATCCTTTTTTACTTCATCCCGGAAGGCAAAACTCAAATCCGCATGCTGCCGCGTAAGGATGGCATACGCGAAGAAGTGCTTGGGGAGCTTCTTGATCCTGAAGGTTCCCGCCGCCAGGGTCGGAACGCCTTTAATTTCGGACCTGGAAGCACTCTTCCCCGCCCCAAAGGCATCGGATACCTGGATAGAGGAGTACTCGTAAACTGATCCGCTCAACAAGAAAGCCGAATTGGAAATTACAGCCAGCCTGCCCGGATTGTAATACACGGCTCCCAGGTCTTCTACCCCGCCGATAACAGAACCGCTGAGCAACATGGATTTGGTTCCATACTGCTGCGTCCAGTAGTGCCCGTCCTGTGCCGTGGAAGCTTCCCAACATCCGAGGATGGTGAGTGCGAAGACCACGATTTTCTTGAACATACTCATTTTGTTTTATTGTAACTGAAAATTTCCGCAAGGAAGGTAAGAAGGATGGCAATTCAGTCAAAGCCCTTTATCATTCTGCCATAATTTGCAAATGGGTAGTCCTGCCTTTTGTTTTAATCTCTACCTTTATAGAGAATTGCACCTGAAATCCAGGTGTAAATCGATTCGTTAGCAATAAATTCCATTCATGAGCCAGAAGGAATATTACCTCATACTCCCCCTGCTTCTCTACGGTTTGGCCATTTCAGATCTGGTCAATTCCTGGCGGAGTTTCTTCTTTAGCGAGCGCAGGTACTGGCCTCATATTCTGACCAGCCTGATGTTACTGGAAGCGGCATTCTGGAATTTTTTCAGAATGAATGACTGGATGATGGAAAGTTCCTATGAAAGTTACCTTTCCTATTCACGCTTTATCATTACCCCCCTGACCTTCATCCTCGTAGTAGCGGTGTTTACGCCTGACCGGGAAAATCAAGACATCAAGTCTTACTTTGACGGCAACATGCGAATCATCTTTGGCGGACTTGCTGTTTTCATGGCTCTCCATTTTCTGTTTGTTGCTCCCGCACAGATGGAGTCGACAGAACTCATTGCCCGGTGCACCATGATCGGGTTGCTGATTATTACAGCCATTCTGAAGAAACCATGGATTGTTTATATCCTGGTGGCGGGTCGCATGCTGGCTTACTTTTTTATCAATTGATGGTTACTCGGGGTTTGTTCCGGCTACATACTGAAACGCCGTTACAACCCCAGGCTTCTGAATAGTGCCTGGTACTCCGGGTTTCGGGGATCGACCTGTTGCAGTATGGCCCCATGCTTCCTGGCCTTTTCGGGTAAATTTTGATTCATGTAGAAATAGGTCAGGGCGTAATTGATGTTGAGCGCCCGCGGATCGACAGCGTATCCCCGCAGCAACATTTGTTCGGCTTCTTTCAATTTACCCTGTTGCTGAAGGAGCAGACCGTAATTATAGTACAGTCCGGAATTCTCTGAACCGAGCCTGACAGCGCTTTGAAAACTTTCCATTGCCGCAGGAATGTCCTGCAACTCATAATAGAGCAAACCCATGTTATAGAAAACCCGGTCATTTTGTGGATCAACTATGGCTGCTTCCTTGAGTGTTTTCAGGGCCTCCTGGTTCTTGCCAACGCTGTTGTAGGCAGCCGAAAGATTCAGCCGGGCATAGTTCATCATGCTGTCTTTTTTCAGTCCGCGCACATAGTACACGATGGCATTCATTTGATCATTGCCCTGCAGGTGATAGTCGGCAAACATGACATTGCCCACGGCGAAGTCCGTCTGGTACTGGAGGAATCTCCTGTTCTCTCCATCGGCCGCGGCGTATGCGGATCTGGCCGAAGAAGGAATTTTGTCCGGAGGAATGCGGTGGTACAGGTCTGAGGCGGCAATGCGTACGGCGCGCACGTTATCGCTGAGACCCTGAGCGGCTTTTTGCTCCCAAATCCGGGCGGGGAAATGCTCCAACGATCTCAACGCATGGTAGCGGACCAGGGCTTTTGCATCCTGCAGCGAAGCAATGAGTGCGTCTGCAGCCGGCTGGGTTATAAAATTACCCAGGTACTGCGCTGATGTGGCGCGTGCAATTTCAGGCTGTAGGGTATCGCGCAGCAGTTTAATCAGGTGCTTTTCGCTTTTGTCATTCAATTGACTCCCCGGAAGCAAGTCATCGGAGAAATGATAAGCACGGGATGGGCCGTACCATTTCCTGACGGCATCAGCAGCCCACGCTGGTGGCTTGTCTTTGTGACAGCTTGAGCAGGTGTTGGGAGTTTCAAACACGACCGACTGGTCAGGCCGGGGCACACGGAAGCTGTGGTCCCGGCGAAGGTCATTGCCCATGAAAGTCTTTGAAGGCATGTGGCAACTGATGCATTGGGCTCCTTCCGTGTTGACGGTATGAAAGTGGTGCTCTTTCGTATTGTATTTGGGCTTGTGGCAACTCATGCAGAGGTCATTGCCGGTTTTCAGCAGTTTTCCTGAATGGGGGTTGTGGCAGTTGCTGCAGCGGATGTTGTTGTGAAACATCTTGTTTTGCGCGAATGATCCGTATTCGTAATCTTCTTCCCGGATCTGCCCGTCAGCAAAATAGAACTCATTGCTGATCACCTGCGGGATCATGTCCTGAAGAATCTCTCCTGATCGGCTGACTTGCTGGGACAGGTCTGTCTTTCGGGCGTGGCAAGGCGCACAGGTATTCAGTTGCTGGATTGGAATCGTATCGTGTGCGTAGGCAAGGCCGTAATTCCTGATGCGTTGTCCATTCTTATAGTCGTCTGATTTTACAAAGCTGACATGTTTACTCGCCGGACCATGGCAGGATTCGCAGGCCACGTTGATGTCTTTCCAGGTGGTGTTGTAGGCATCCTTGGCAAAGTCGTAATTTTTTTGAAGATTGGTTGAGTGGCAGGAAGCGCACATGGTGTTCCAGTTCTGACCATTGCCGGTCCAGTGGAGCCAATCCTTGTGATCAAGTTTTTGTTTGGGGTACTGATGAAACCATTTTTTGGTCCGCGAATCCCAGCTGGCACGGGTAGCCTGCATCCTGCCTCCTGGAAATGCAATGAGGTATTGCTGGAGTGGAAAATATCCGAACGTATAAAGCACCTCATAGTCATGATTCTTCCCGTCGTCGCCCTGGGTGTTGATGTAAAACTTCCCGTCCTTCCTGAAAAACCGGTTGGTTACACCATCAGCCGTGAAGACAGCATTGTTAAAATCGCCCAATACGGTTGAATCACGTGGTTCCTGCATGGCCCGGAAGTGATCGGATTGTTCCCAATCCTTGAATTCTTTGGCATGGCAGGACTGGCACGTGGATGCCCCGACAAAAGTGGGGGCGCTGACTTTGTCAGGCGGCCGGATTTCCTTTTTCTCTTTTGGCGGGTTGCAACCTTCGAGCAACAGCACGATGACATAGATAAGCGTACCGATGGCGGCAATGGAAACAATTTTCCTCTGGGTGGTCATTTTGATGGAGCCAATAAAATCGATTTAATATAGCTCTTTTTGATCGCCTTGTCACCCTGCCACAAACCGATAGCCCACGCCTTTGATGGTAATGATTTCCACGGTTGGATCCTCTTTGAGGAAGTCACGCAGTTTCGTCACATACACATCCAGGTTGCGCGAATTGAAAAAGGAGTCATCCCCCCACACACGCATCAATACATCTTTACGGGTAACAATGGAATTCTTGTTCTCACACAGTATGTGAAGGAGCATGGCCTCGCGATGAGAGAGTTTTCTAATAGAATCTCCTGACTTTAGCTCATAGCGCCTTGGTAGAAATTCAAGACGGCCGATCTTGAATAATTCCTGATCGGGTTTGGAGCCCGCCCTGGTAAGACGTAGCAGATTGTTGACGCGTACGATTAACTCTTCCATGCTGAAGGGCTTCCGGAGGTAATCATTTCCTCCCACGTCGAAGCCTTTGATCAGGTCTTCCGTCTGGGTCTTGGCGGTGACGAATATGATCGGGACCTCTGGATTGATTTTACGGATACCCGCAGCCAGCGTATAACCGTCAACGTTGGGAAGCATAATGTCCAGCACACAGATATCAGGCTTCATCTCCTCAAAGACGGGGATTACGAGTTTCCCGTCCATCACCATGCGCACATCAAAGTCCCGTACCTCCAGGCTTTCTTTTACGATGCGCCCCAGGAAGGGCTCGTCTTCGACGTAAAGAATTTTAACTCTTGGCATGGTAGAGAATGAAAAATGTAAAATACTAAATGATCAATGTAAAAGCGGCACCCTTCACTCTTAGTATTTTACATTTTACATTTTTTATTTGGATTACCTCTTTTCTACTGGGGCAGCACAATCCTGAACGAACTCCCCTTGCCCACTTCGCTTTCCACCTCAATCGTTCCGCCGTGGGCCTTGATCACACTCTCCACATAGCTAAGACCCAGTCCGTGACCCTTGATGTTGTGAATGTCGCCCGTGGGCACCCGGAAGAATTTCTCAAAAATCTTTTTATTGTACGTTGATGGAATGCCCATGCCGCAGTCCTGCACAATGAGGGTCAGCTTGTTAGAACCATCGGTCAATTGAATGTTGATGACTGGCTTCTCCGGACTGTACTTCAAGGCGTTGTCAAGTAAATTGTAAATCACGCTGGTGAGGTGCACACTTCCGCCCCTCAGGTTGAAGGAACTGCCCGTTTTCCGGAAGGTCACAACCGCACCTTGTTTTTCAAACACCAGCTTCATGGACGCCAGTACCTGGTCGATGAGTTGGTCAAGCTGAACTACTTCAGGAACAAAGGTGACTCCCTGATTTTCAAAGATGGCGGTCTTCAGGATTTTGTCGGTGAGAATGGAGAGACGATTGAGTTCATTTTGTGCAATGTCAAGGTATTCGTTCGTCAGTTTTGGGTTGTCCAGGCCCTTGAAATTTTTCAGGGCTTCGATGGCCACACCCACAGTGGTGACCGGGGTCTTCAGCTCATGTGTGATGTTACTGATAAAATCGTTTTTCAGCTCCATAAGCCTCTGTTGGGTGCGGATGCTACGATACAGGATGACGAATGAGGCTGAGGTGAGCAGTGTTAAGAAGACTGAAAACAGAATCTGGGGTGAGATGTTTTTGATGATCGTCCAGCGTAGTTGGTCGAACTCCAGGCGGAATCCGCCTGATGGCGTGAAGATCACGTGCTCGGCCCTGAAGTCTGGACCCTGCATGGGGACAACGCGGTGTATGTGAATGGCAGCCGGGGGCATGTCAACGCCCGATCCGGCAAGCGCAGCGAGGAATTGTTTTTCAACATCTGCGGTCTTCAGCGAATCACCGCTCAGCCGTATGGAAAAACTTTGCGGACCGCGGCCCCGGCCGATCCGGGACATCAATGGCCTCAGGTAGTTCTTAATGGTATCCCGGCCTTTGCCCGAATAGACCAATATTTGCACATTGGCTGAGGAGTCGCGGAGTGTCATCCTGGAGAATTCACCGGCCTTGCCATGCGCCGCCAGGGAGTCTGGCAGGGAATGGTGATTTGAATAGTACCGCATCCGACTGCCTTGAGGCGCAACCCGTATGGCTGTAATATTATCGGCTGGGAGACTGTCCAGGGATTCTATGTTCTTCTGCATGAGCGAATCATTCATTTCAAAGAGGGTATTTCTGAAAAGAATACGTGCCTCCCGCTGCAGCCCGAACATTTCATCACGGTAGGCCCGCTGCAGCCAGAATACCTGCAGCAACAGCAGCAGGATCAGGCTGCTGATGATCAGGACGATGGTGACCTTGTTGTTTGGTTGTCTCATTGCTGTATCAAAAGTACGTTGTTTAGCCAGCAGGCAGTTGCCCCGTTAACCTTAATTAACCTTGTATACAGGACTATTAACCTGCGTGGCGGCTCTTCCTCCGTACATTTGCCTGTGTTACAATTCATGAAAACTTCCGTACTTATGAAACGACTAATGATTGCCGTAGGCATACTGGTTTGTCTGGCCATTACCAACATTGTCATGGGACAGGCTGGAGAAGGTGTTATCACCTATGAAGTAAAAATCAACATGCATCGGAGGATACCGCCCGAAAGAGCCGAAATGAAGGCTATGATCCCTGAATTCAGGAGCTTCAAGCAGCAACTGTTCTTCAGGAGCGGTGAATCGCTGTACAAAATGCTTGTCGAAGATGATGAAGAAAGCACAGACATGCATGGAGGTGGTGGTGGCGGCGGAATGCGGATGCAGTTCCGAATGCCAAGAACCGAAGTGTACATGGCGCCCAACGCCGCGATGGTGCTTTCAAAGCAGGAATTTATGGGAAAAGAATACCTGATAGAAGATTCAGTCAAGGTATCGCCCTGGAAATTCGGCACCGAGACCAAGACGATCCTTGGATATGAATGCCGGCAGGCGTACTACACGGATGAGTCGCAGCCCAATCGGAAACAGGAAGTCACAGCCTGGTATACAGACAAAATCAGTCCTTTCCTTGGCCCCGAGAGATTCAATACGCTGCCAGGCGCGGTGCTTGCGGTAGACATCAACAGCGCGGAGCGTGTGTTGGTAGCCATGAAGGTTGAGATGAGACCTGTGAAGAAGAATGAATTGAAGGTTCCGACAGGCGGGCAGAAAGTCACACAGGCCGAATACAGGAAAATCGTAACGGAGCAAATGAAGCAGATGGGAGGACGTGACGGCATCGTAATCAGAAATTAGTCGTTGTTCATGATGAAGAATTTTTACCTGGGTTTTTTTCTTGTTTTTCTCTCATTTGCTGCTGCGGGACAGAAGTTTATCATTACCGGTCAGGTTCTGGATACGCTCTCCAACCCTTTATCTTCCTCAACCGTCATGCTGCTCAACGCACAGGACTCAACCCTCGTGAGTTTTGCGGTAACTGATGGAAAGGGTGTTTTTGAAATGAGAAATATTAACAAGGGCAACTATCAGATAAAGATTACCTATGTTGGGCTTACTCCATTTGCAAAGAAAATTTCCACCCCTGTCGGAGAAACGATTGTGGATATCGGAAAGTTAAAATTGGAGCCCTTGTCGAAGGAACTGAATGAGGTGGTGATTATGGGTGAAAAGGCCCCCGTCACAGTCAAGCGGGATACAATCGAATTTAATGCAGGCTCCTTCAAAACAAAAGCCAACGCCAATGTGGAAGACCTGTTGAAGAAACTTCCTGGCGTGGAAGTGGAAACAGACGGAACAGTGAAGGCGCAAGGAGAGGAGGTCCAGCGTGTGACGGTGGATGGACGTGAATTTTTCGGGCGTGACCCTAAGCTGGCTACCCGCAACCTGCCGGCCGATGCCATTGAAAAGGTCCAGGTCTTCGACAAGAAGTCCGACCAGGCGGTATTTACGGGTATTGATGACGGCCAGCGCGAAAAGACCATCAACCTGGAACTCAAGGAAGAAAAAAGGAAGGGCGCCTTTGGGAATGTCATGGGAGGCGTGGGGACGCAGGACCGGTTCCAGGCCAAGGCAAACATCAACAGATTCAGTAAAGGCAAGCAGCTGTCCTTCCTTGGCATGGGCAACAACATCAATGAGCAGGGATTTTCCATTGGTGATTTCATGAATTTCACCGGGGGATCACAGCAGTTGGGTGGAGGCGGGGGTGGAGGAAATGTCAACATCCAGGTAGGCGGCAACAACCAAAGTGTCCCGCTCAATACCGGCGGACGGCAAAACGGAATCATGACCAACTACGCCGGGGGTTTGAATTTTAACCAGGATATTGGCAAGAACACCATTCTGACTTCCAATTACTTCTACAACCGCCTGGATCAGAACATTACGAAGAACACCCACCGTGTCAATTACCTGCCCAACGACAGCAGTTATTACTACGATGAAAACAGCGTCCAGCTTAATGGAAGTGATAACCACCGGGTCAATTTGAATGTTGACCACAAGATCGATTCGGCCAATTCGGTAAAGTCAACCAATAGTTTTTCCTACTCCAACTCAGAGCAGCATTCGGAAACAGCGGGCCGCACCACCACAACAGACAACGTGCTGCAAAATGAAAGCAATAGGAAGAACTTCAACGCACAGACCAGTGCCAACCTGAATTCCGCCCTGCTGCTGAGGCACCGGTTTGAGAAAAAGGGAAGAAATATTTCCGCAAACCTCACGCTGGGGCTCTCTCAGACTTTGGGCAACGGCAACCAGCAGTCTGTGAATCAATATTACAGCGGAGTACCCGAGACGAAGAACATCCTTCAGAACAACACGCAGAAATCCGACAACCAGTCTTACGGCGTTACCTTATCTTACACGGAGCCTCTGGGAGGCCGCAAGTACGTAGAGGGGAATTACACCTTTCGCACCAACAACAACCAGGTGGACCGCCAGGTATACGATGAGAAGAATGGTCAGCAGATCATCAACAACCAGCTGACCAACAAGTACACCAGCGTCTACATCTACAACCGGCCCGGGTTGAATTTCCGGCTCAACCGCGACAAGTTTAACATCATCGCCGGGGTGAGCTGGCAGAATACACAACTCAATGGAAACCTGATCAGCCGGGGAGCCAAAATCGACAGAAGGTTTGAGAATTTTCTTCCGTCCACGCATTTCAATTATGATTTCTCCAGTACCCAGCACCTTCGCCTGGATTACGAAACATCCATGCAGGAGCCTACCGTACAGCAGCTTCAGCCGGTCATTGACAACAGCGATCCGTTGAACATCTATGTGGGCAACCCGGCATTGAATCCGGCCTACCAACACCGGGTGCAGGCCAACTTTACAAAGTTTAACCCTGTCTCGTTTATCAACCTGTTTGCTTTCGTCACGGCGACGTACACAACCAACTCAATCATCAATGCGCAGACCGTCAATGACAAGTTCGTACGCCTGACAACACCGGTTAACGTCAAAGACAACCTGAACCTGAATGCGAACGTAAACTTTGGATTTCCTGTCAGGCCGCTCAAGAGCCGGTTTACCATTGGCCCGACAGGATCCTACACGAAGGGCATCAATGTGCTGAACCTCGAGGAAAGCCGCACCTGGCAGGAGACTTATGGCGGCGTTGTTCGTTACAATTTTACCTTGAATGACATTGTCACCCTGGACCTAAGCGCCAACCTCAGCCACCAGGAAACCAGGTATGAATTCAATACCCAGAATAACCAGGTCTACTTCAACAAGACTTACCGGGCTGAACTGAACCTCAATTTCCTCAAGAACTACCAGTTCAATACCAGCTACGACTATTACATCTACAGCAGCCAGACAACAAGCTACAACCAGACCATTCCCATCTGGAATATGGCCCTATCGCGTTTTGTATTAAAGAACCGTTCAGGTGAATTAAAAGTGGGTGTCAACAATGCGCTTGACTACAGCCTCAGCGTTTCACAAACGGCCACGGCCAACTACCTTCAGCAGCAAATCACCAACAACCTGGGCCGGTACTACATGGTGAGCTTTACTTACCTGATCAACAAGCAGCTCAATCCCATGGGTGGCGGGCGCAGGGGCCAGGGAGGCGGAAGGATGATGATGATCAGGCAGGAGTGATGGAAGGTAGGCTGGAAGTGTTGAGAAATAGGTGGTACAGCGTCTGATCCGGACAACGGATTAGTCATTGCTGGACCTGGAATCCTGTTAATCCTTGAATCCGAGTACTATCTTTGGGAATGCGTTCCATCCTCTTTCCGGTCTTGTTACTATCAGTTCTCCACACCATGGCCCAGGTATACATTCCAAAATTCGACGTTCAGGGGCACCGCGGCTGTCGCGGATTGAAACCCGAAAACACCATTCCGGCTTTCATCACCGCCCTGGATTCCGGGGTGACCACCCTCGAAATGGACGTGGCCATCACGAAGGACCGGCAGGTGGTCGTTTCCCATGAACCCTGGATGTCGGCGGCCTATTGCCTCAATCCCTCAGGGAAAAGCTTTCCGGCAAAGGAGGAGATGAAGCACAACATCTACTTCATGACCTATGAACAAGTCAAGTTGTGGGACTGCGGATCAAAAGTCAACGAGAAATTTCCGTTGCAGGAAAAAATGCCGGTATACAAGCCGCTGCTCAACGATGTGATCATTGCAGTGGAGAACCACATTAAAAATTTTACCAGGTATGAGGTTGATTACAACATCGAAATCAAGAGCCTGCCGGAGGGTGATGGGAAATTTCACCCAAAGCCCGATGAGTTTTCGGGCATGGTTTATAACCTCGTCAACCAATACCTCCCGATGGAGCGCATCGTCATCCAGTCATTTGACTTCCGGGTACTGAAATATTTTCATGAAAAGTATCCCGAGGTACGGCTTGCGGCACTGGTTGACAACCTGAAGACCATTGATGAGAATATGGCTGACCTGGGATTCGTTCCATCCGTGTACAGTCCCGATTACAAGCTCCTGAACAAGGTGGAAGTAAAACATTGTCATCAGTTGAAAATGCGCGTCATTCCGTGGACGGTCAATGATCCAAAGGAAATGGTCGCATTGAAGGGCATGGGTGTGGATGGATTCATTACTGACTATCCGAATGAAGCCGCTAAATTCAAGATGACACTGAATATCAGTCGAAAGTAGCCTCGTTGCTTACCGAAGGAGAAGAAATGAAAGCCGCTTGATGTTGTAGTAATGTAGGCGTTGCCTCCCGGAGAATCAACCGGGTTTTATTTACTTTGCACCAATTAATTCAACAGCATGAAATACGACGTATACGGCATTGGAAATGCCATTGTAGACATAGTGACGGAGGTGGAACACGATTTCTTTGAGAAGAATGAAGTGGAAAAGGGTGTCATGACGCTGGTGGACGAAAAGCGCCAGCTCCACCTGATGAAAGCCATCGACATGAAAAGGAGCAAGATGTCAGGCGGAGGGTCTGCCGGCAATACCGTGGTGGCTCTGAACCAGTTCGGCGGAAAGAGCTTTTATTCTTGCCTGGTAGCACACGATGAACTCGGCAAATTCTTCCTCGACGACCTGAAACGCAATGGGGTTGACACCAACCTGAAATATGAGAATTGTCCACCCGGGCACTCCGGCCGCTGCCTGGTGATGACCTCTCCGGATGCACAGCGCACCATGAATACCTTCCTGGGTGTAAGTTCATTCCTTTCCCCTGAACACCTCGATGAGAATGCCATCAGACAGTCAGCCTATGCTTACCTGGAGGGATACCTGGTGGCAAGCCCGAAAGGACTGGAAGCCATCAAGGAGGCTAAAAAGATCGCCGAAAAGAACAAGGTGGAAGTGGCGCTCACTTTCTCGGATGCGAGCATGGTAAAATATTTTTCTAAACAAATGCAGGAAATTGTAGGCGCCAGCGTAGACCTTTTGTTCTGCAATGAGGAAGAAGCCATGATCTTCACGGGCACGGATGATATCCTGGCTGCACGGGAAAAGCTGCGTGAATCAGCCAAGCGTTTTGCCATCACCCTGGGGGCCAACGGCGCCATGATCTTTGATGGTGATACCTATATAGATATTGAGCCATATGATGTCCGCGCCATCGATACCAATGGCGCTGGTGATATGTTTGCTGGTGCATTCATGTTCGGGGTAACCCACCAGCACAGCTATGCTGACGCCGGAAAACTCGCCTCACTTGCCTCTTCGCGGGTAGTCACCCAGTTTGGCCCACGCCTTGAACCTCACCAGGCTCAAAAGGTCCTGGCCGACCTGATTGCCCATCCCTAATGGCTTTCTCCATAAAAAATCCATGAATCCAATAATCCTGGCAGTTCAATCCTACTAATCATTCAATCCCAGTGATAGCCTTCTCCTCATTCACCCTCCCAAACGGACTACAGGTACTCGTGCACGAAGACCCAACGGTGGACATTGCTGTGATGAATATCCTCTATGATGTTGGATCGCGGGATGAAGATCCTGGAAAGACCGGATTTGCCCACCTGTTTGAGCACCTGATGTTCGGCGGATCAATAAACATTCCCAACTACGATGAACCATTGCAACGGGTAGGAGGCGAGAACAATGCGTTTACCAGCACAGACATTACCAACTATTATCTTACCGTCCCCGCCGCCAACTTGGAGACGGGATTCTGGCTGGAAAGCGACCGCATGCTGAGCCTTTCATTCGATCCCAATTCGCTCGAGGTGCAGCGCAATGTGGTGGTGGAAGAATTCAAACAGCGGTACCTCAGCCAGCCCTATGGCGATGTCTGGCTTAAATTGAGGCCATTGGTATACAAAGTACATCCCTACCAATGGGCGACGATCGGAAAAGAAATTTCTCATATCGAGAATGCCACGCTGAATGACGTCAGAAGCTTTTTCTTCCAGCACTACCTTCCCGGCAACGCAATCATGGTGGTGGCAGGTAAAGTCACCCTGGACCAGGTGAAAAAATTGTCGGAAAAATGGTTTGGGCCGATCCCGTCACCAAAAAAACCTCTTCGCAACCTTCCGGCTGAGCCAGCTCAAATGGAAAAAAGAACCATTACTGTCGAGGGTAACGTTCCGGCCGATGCCCTGTACAAAGTGTATCACATGCCAGGCCGTTTCCATGAAGACTATTATGCCGCTGACCTTCTCAGTGATGTGTTGAGCCGGGGCCAATCCAGCCGAATGTTCAACCAACTGGTGAAGGAGCGGGAAATCTTTTCAGCCGTCTCCGCCCATGGCATGGGTTCTATTGATCCCGGTATGCTGGTCGTGAGCGGAAGGGTGAGTGAAAACGTTTCCCTGGAAAAAGCCGAGAAAGAGGTTGATGACCTCATCAGCCAAATTGTTGGGGAAGGAATTTCTGAAGGCGAACTGGAAAAGGTCAAGAACCAGGCGGAATCGATGCTGGAGTTTGACGAAGTCGAAGTGATGAACCGCGCCATGAACCTGGCTTTTGCTACCTTGTCCGGTGATCCGAACCTGGTCAACCTGGAGGCAAAGAAGATTCGCGCGGTTTCCACACGGGACATAAAGCGGGTTGCTTCTGAAATCTTCAGGGATGAGAATTCCAGTGTGATGTACTACCGTTCAGCATCGCTAAAGCACAAGTCATGAAAATACGAGTAGGAATGGGGTTTGACGTACATCCGCTGGAGGAAGGGCGCGATCTGTGGCTGGGGGGAATAAAGATACCTTCCACCCGGGGTGCGGTGGGCCATTCGGATGCCGACGTTTTGATTCATGCCATCTGCGATGCGCTGCTTGGCGCCGCCAGCCTGAATGATATCGGCACGCATTTTTCCAACAACGATCCGCGCTGGGCTGGAATGGACAGCAAGTTCTTCCTGAAGGAAGTAACACGCATGCTCGGAGCAAAGGGCTGGAAGGTGGAAAATATTGATTGCACGCTGACCCTGGAGCAGCCGAAAATCATGCCCCACATCCCGGAGATGAAGAGAGTGCTCGCACCGCTGATGAATGTTTCGGAAGACGATGTGTCCATCAAGGCAACAACCAATGAAAAGCTGGGATACATCGGCAGGCAGGAGGGTGTGAACGCCTATGCCGTGGCGCTGATCTCGCGCTCCTGATCCCCATGCCGGGCATTGAAATCATCATCACCTCCGACGGTTCTCATTCGCTGATCAACACAGACCTGCAGGAGACTTACCACTCCGTGCATGGTGCCATCCAGGAATCGGTTCACGTTTTTATCAAATCAGGATTTGATTTCTGGACAGAACGGAATCCAGGAAAGAAGGTAAGAATTCTGGAGATGGGCTTTGGTACAGGCCTCAATGCTTTTCTTACCCAGCTTCAAGGCCGGCAATCATCGGTAAAAATTAATTACGAATCGTGGGAAATGTACCCCGTTGACCTTTCCGTCATCAGGCAATTGAATTACGGGAATGTTCTGAATTCGCCGGATGGGTTTCTGAAACTGCATGAAGCCCCGTGGGAGTTGCCTTCAGCAATAACCCCGGCGTTCAACCTGCTCAAGCGCAAAGGCGATATTCAGCTGGCTGGTTGGGAGACCCCATGTTTTGACCTTGTATACTATGATGCTTTTGCTCCTTCCAGGCAGCCATATTTGTGGGGCGCAGACGTTCTTGGAAAAGTGACGGATACGCTTGCGCCGGGAGGAGTGTTTGTAACCTATTGCGCCAAAGGCCAGGTAAAGCGCGACCTGCGTTCATTCGGACTTGCGGTTGAAACCCTGATGGGAGCTCCCGGCAAAAAGGAAATGATCCGGGCTTTACGCCAGTGAAGTGAAACGCAATACGCCGTCAGGGGTTATGCAGAAATCAAGCTGAACATCGTGCCCTGACGCGTCAACAATGCCGTCGACTTCCGGGAAGAAGGAAAGCCCAATCTTTTTGCAATCCGGCCGGCAGGTTTTCAGAAAGCGGTCATAGTACCCCTTGCCATAACCTACGCGGTGACCTTGCTTGTCGCAAATGACCAGCGGAACAAGGACGAGATCAATTTTTTCAGGAGGCGTTGGGACACCCTGCATTGGCTCCTGAATGTTCCATTTTGTGATTTGCAGCTGGTGCATGCCTTCAAAATAGATATTTTCCAGGGTATCATCAGGACCGACACGCGGCAATGAAATTCGCACGTTTGGAAACTCCCTCCTGATTCGGTCAACAATCGGCCAGGTATCAGGCTCGTTATGATGGGGGATGGGAAGGTAGGTATGCAGAACTCTTACAAAGGAGAGGTCAATCCACGAGAAGAAGAGATTGTAAAGCTGCAGGTTGAAATGGGCGTAATCCGCCGAGTTGAGTTTTTTTCTTTTGTCGAGGTAAATTTTTCGCAGCTCGCTCTTAGTCATGGTAACTCAGCACGTTGAAACGAAAATCAAATGGATCAAAATGCTTCAGCAGCTTCCCGATAAAGCCGGGATCCGGTTGATGAAAATTCAGAAAGTTATCGGTGCGTTCCTGGAGACCGCCCGATGGAAAAAGCACGTCTTTCACCGCCTCGATCTGCCGAAGCCGGTCCTCATGCAGGCGTTTTTCTGCACGCAGCATCTTCTTTTCAATCTTTTCAATCGCGTGCTGCATGCGTTTGGCTTCAGCTGCGATCATGGGATCCAGGGTAACGTCTATCTTTTTGCCCCGATTGCGGATGTCATCCATGACGATTTCCAGGTTCTTGAACGCCGGTCCAAGGGAAAGATCGTGTGTAGCATGCTGGACAACCCATTGGTTGAACAAATGATTTTTCTCTTTGAAAAAATCCAGGACGGTCAATCCTGTTTTTGAAAGCTTTCTTCCTGTAGGGGCATCAATAACCAGCGCAAAATTGCGCGGCAGCAGGATTGGGAATGGCACCCCAAAATGGTCAAAGACGCTTTTCAGCTCAAGCCAGTACACCAATTCAGCCGGCCCGCCCACATAGGCGAGGTTGGGTAAAATCATTTCCTGGTATAGGGGGCGGAGAATGACGTTAGGACTGAATTTCTCCGGCGTCTCGCTGATTTGATTTTCTATTTCAATCCTGGAGAACTTAAGGTCTGTGTCCACGACAACAAAACCGTCATCCTTTTTTTCAATTCTGCTCCTCAGGTTCTGATCAAGGTAAAAGAAATTTATCTCCCGGGGATTCACGGGGGCATGATCCCCCTGTGCATTCATGACACGGCAGGTTTCAGCAACCAGTTTGTTGGGAGTGTTGTCAAATATATCCGCCCGCATGACGGGTTGGAGAATATTTTTGAATGTACGGTCATCAGCATCAATCACGACCAGTCCATCGTTGCCGAAAAGACTATTGACATAGTGCCGTACGGCATCAGCAAGGGACTTATTTTTATGATAGGCTTCCCGGAAAATGGAGACGTCGCCGGGCAATTGCTGCAGTACCTTTTCCAGTTCGCTGGTATCAAATCGGCCCACGGCTCCCTGCTGCCGGGTTTCCCAGGTGATTTTCTGTCCGCCCAGGCGGAAGGATTTTATTTCTTCGTAATCATGATCTTCGGAAGCCATCCAGTAGACCGGGATGAAGAGGCTGTCAGGATACCGTGACGCCAATTGCCTGCAGGCATTGATGACAGTGATAATTTTATAGATGAAGTACAACGGCCCGGTGAAGATGTTCAACTGGTGACCGGTCGTAACGGTGAACGCGTTTTTCTTCCGGAGGGCGTGGATATTCTCCTTGACGGCTGCAGGCTGGACGGGAATTTTGCTGTATTGACGTTGCAGTGTTTCAACGAGGACATTCCTCGCAGAATCGGGAAATGAAGCTGACTTATCGCGGATTTGACCTTCAAAACCTGAAAGTTCAGGGAACCGGGAATAGAAAGGCTGAAGGGAAGGATGGGCCTCTATGTACTTCAGAAAAATCTCAGAGAATGCCTGCGTGCTCCGGAATGGTATTTTCTGAAGGTTCATGGTTAACGACAGCAACGGTTATTAAAAAACATAAGCCGAATAACGGTAATTTTTTGATAAGGTTGACTACCCCTTTACGACTTCACCAGACAAGTCAAATTCAGTGGCTGAGGTAATTTTAACCTGGGCAAAATCACCCTGGCGGAGATAATCCTTCGAGTCGATCATCACTTCATTGTCCACCTCCGGTGAATCGTGTTCGGTGCGTCCGATAAACTGTCCGCCTTCCTTTCGGTCAACAAGAACCTTATAGGTCTTGCCCACTTTCTGCTGGTTCAGCTCCAGCGAGATTCCCTGCTGCAATTCCATGATCGCCTCCATCCGCTCCTGCTTGACCGGTGAGGGCACGTTATCGGGCATGGTGTGGGAATGTGTATTTTCTTCATGTGAATAGGAAAACACACCCAGCCGGTCGAAACGGGAACGTTCCACGAATTTCATCATCTCCTGAAAGTCCTGGTCCGTTTCTCCCGGATGCCCAACGATCAAAGTTGTGCGGATGGCAATGCCCGGAACCTTCTCACGGATTAAATCGATCAGCTGCTCTGTTTTTTCGCGCGTCGTGCCGCGCCGCATAATCTGCAGCATCTTGCTGGAGCCGTGCTGCAGCGGAATGTCCAGGTAGTTGCAGATGTTTTGCCGCTCGGCCATGACATCCAGGATGTCAACAGGAAATCCGGTAGGAAACGCGTAATGCAGCCGGATCCAGTCTATGCCGTCAACATCGGAAAGACTCCTCAGCAAATCGGCAAGATTTCTTTTCTTATAAAGATCAAGACCATAATAGGTGGAGTCCTGTGCGATGAGCAGGAGTTCTCTTGTTCCATTCTTTGCAAGGTTCCTGGCTTCAAGTGTCAGTTCTTCGATGGGCCTGGAAATATGATTGCCACGCATGAGCGGGATGGCACAAAAAGAACAGGGTCGATCACAGCCTTCAGAAATCTTAAGGTAGGCATAGTGGCTGGGGTTGGTCAGAATTCTTTCACCCACCAGCTCATGCCGGTAATTCGCATTAAGCTGTTTGAGCAGCCTGGACAGATCCCTTGTTCCAAACCAGGCATCCACGAGCGGAATTTCTTTTTCAAGGTCGTCCTTGTACCGTTGGGACAGGCAGCCCGTTACGTACACTTTCTCTACAATGCCTTCTTCTTTGGCGTCAACGTACCGCAGAATGGTGTCGATGGACTCCTGTTTGGCGTTGTCGATAAAGCCGCAGGTGTTGATGATCACGATATTCGAATCATCCTTTTTGGATTCGTGAGTGACCTCGATCCCATTGCCCCTGAGTTGCGTCAACAGCACTTCCGAGTCCACCAGGTTCTTGGAACATCCCAGTGTAACAATGTTGACTTTTGTTTTTATGTTGCCTTTTGAACGCACTTGGCTTGATAATTGAGGATGCAAAAATAGCCAGTTTGGTCGGTGAACCTCTATATTTGAAAATAAATTCCCTTTCGTGAGATTTTTGCTCCCAGCCCTCATAATTCTTTTGTTTTCAGCATGTCTCAGCCAGCCGGATTGCCTGGTCACGGCCTCCAATTTTGTCAGGATTGACCTTAAAAGGACGGATACGAATGCGGTGAATACAGTCAAGTTCATCGTCATCCGCGTTCAGGGAACCGATACACTTTTTTATCAGGGTCAGAGTGTATCATCCCTTGTTCTTCCCGTGAATCCCGTTATGGACCTGACGACGTTTTATTTTAAATACAAAAGCAACCCTGATACAACCGTGGTGAAGAATGATTCGCTGACCCTCAGCTATGTCAGGCAATACAAAGTCATCAGCACGGATTGTGGCGGATATATTTATTATTCAGGCCTGAAGGTCTCGTACTATTCTTTCGCCAATGAGCCGAAGGTCGTAAACCCTCAATTGTTAACCAGTGCAGCAGCAAATCTTGAGATTAAGTTATAGCCTGCTGCTCTGCCTGCTGGTGCACTTTTCGTGGGCGCAGCAGCCGACGGACAGTGTCAGGGTAAGAAAGAAGGCAGACACCGTCAAGGTAAAATTCTACCCGCGTTCGCTTCGGGTGGGAACAGATTTGATCAGCCTCATCAGGAGCCAGACAGAAAAGACATATGCTGGATGGGAACTCAATGCCGATGTTGATTGCGGCAAGTACTACTTTGCGTTCGATTATGGCCGGTCGGCCCAGGATTACACCATGCCCAACAATGGGGATTACCATAATAAAGGAAGCTACTGGCGAGCGGGTGTTGACGTCAATTTGCTTAAGAAGGATCCCGACCGCAACATGTTCTTCTTCGGTCTCCGGTATGCGGGATCATCATTCAGTGAAAACGCAACCATCGTAACCATTGATCCCTATTTTGGCGAGTCAAGAAAATCGATTAATAACCCTTCGGTCACAGCCAATTGGGTAGAGCTTGTCACCGGGCTAAGGGTAAAAATGTTCAAGCAGTTTTGGATGGGCTATACTGCCCGCATGAAGATGGCCCCCAGTGTGAAGGGAGATGCTGAAATGGCATCCTACGCCATTCCAGGCTACGGTATTCGTGAGGAAGGCATCTATTGGGGGTTCAATTACCAGATTTTCTGGAGCATCCCCATCATCAAAGAAAAGAAGCCGCTTCAGAAAAAATAGCGGCAGGAGAATTCAGACTTTCTTGAAAAGTGAATCCACAAATTCGGTCTTGTTGAATACCTGAAGATCATCCACTTTTTCCCCGACACCAATATATTTTACGGGAATCCTGAATGCATCCGAAATGCCTATGACCACACCCCCTTTTGCTGTGCCATCCAGTTTGGTGATAGCCAGCGCCGTAACATGGGTGGCTTTGGTAAACTCCCGGGCCTGGACCATTGCGTTTTGGCCCGTGCTCCCGTCCAGCACCAGCATGACGTCGTGCGGCGCCTCCGGAATGACTTTCTGAATAACCCGCATGATCTTGGAGAGTTCCGTCATCAGGTTGATTTTGGTGTGCAGTCGACCGGCAGTATCAATGATGATGACATCAGCTCCCTGCCTGACACCTTCGGTAACGGTTTCAAACGCCACGGCCGAAGGGTCGGTGTTCATCCCTTTGGATACAACGGGCACCCCGATGCGTTCACCCCACAACCTGAGCTGCTCAACGGCTGCGGCGCGGAAGGTGTCACCCGCGCCGAGGATGACCTGCTTGCCTTTCTTCTTGTACTGGGCGGCCAGTTTCCCGATGGTAGTGGTTTTACCCACGCCGTTTACGCCCACTACCAGGAGTACATAGGGCTTGATCCCGGGCGGCGTTTCAAAATCAACCAGGTCTTCCGATCTGTTTTCCTGGAGCAGCACCGCGATTTCTTCCCTCAGGATTTCGTCCAGTTGCCCAGTGCCCAGGTATTTGTCTTGTGCAACCCGCTTCTGGATTCGGTCTATGATTTTAAGGGTAGTGTCGATGCCCACGTCTGAGCCTACAAGGATTTCTTCCAGGTTGTCCAATACCTCATCATCCACGGTAGACTTGCCGGCAATCGCCTTCGTCAGCCTGCCAAAGAAACTTTCTTTCGATTTCTCCAGGCCTTTGTCAAGCGACTCTTTTTTCTCCTTTGAAAAAAAACTCTTGAATATGGACATAATGTTCTGCCTCAGTTTCGAAAGGGTATGGATACCCCACCCGTGTGCCTAAACAAAAAAGTCCCTCAAGGGGACTTTCAATGAGAAATGAAATTCTTATCAGCTCTTCTTGGCCAGTGTTTCCTTTACCAGTTCAGCCGGTACAATCTCTTCCCTGAACGTGTACGCGCCTGTCTTTTCAGACTTTACCGCACGGATAACTTTTGCAAAGTTCTTTCCGTCGGCCTTCTTCATTCCAGCAACAACTTTCTTTGCCATGATTACTTAATTTCTTTGTGTAACGTATATTTTTTCAGGACCGGATTGTATTTCTTCAATTCAATGCGCTCCGTCGTGTTCTTGCGGTTCTTTGTCGTGATGTAACGGCTCATGCCCGCCTGGCCGGTCGCTTTGTGCTCAGTACATTCCAGGATGACCTGGATACGATTGCCTTTCTTTGCCATGATATTCTTGTTTTAAAATCAGCGTGCCAATATTCCTTTTTCGCGGGCCTCTTTCAGTACGGCCGTAATGCCTTTCGTGTTGATGGTCTTGATGGCCTTGGTGGACAACTTCAACGTGATCCACTTGTCCTCCTCAGGGATGAAGAATCGCTTGGTTTGAAGGTTTGGGTAGAACCTTCTCTTGGTCTTATTATTGGCATGAGAAACTTTGTTTCCAACATGCGGCCGCTTTCCAGTAATTTCACAAACCCTTGCCATAACTCATTGATATTTAATGCTTTCCTTAAAAAGGACTGCAAATATCGGCAAAAGGCCCCAAATTATCCAAAGGTGACTTAAAATAATGCCGGCCGATACCTGAATCACGACCAAAGGGCCCCAAACACAGCGCTATGAAAGATCCCTTCTGCTTATGCTTGATAATCCTTGCTTCAATGTCCGGATTCAGCCAAAACCGTGATATCGACAGTTTGAAGGCTTTATTACCGACGGCTTCCAAGGACGACCGGATCAAGGTGATGCTGGAACTGTGCTGGAACTATCGGTTTGTGAACGCCGACACTGCTCGGCAGGTGGGGCTGGAGGCTCTGGAACTGGCCCGAAAGGCAGGGATTCCAGGTTACGAAGCCGAGGCGCTCAATTACATCGGAATCACCCATGAGGCCCAGGGAAACTACGATGAAGCACTGACCTATGAATTGCAGGCCCTCGCCATGAGAAGAAAAATCGGGGACGACTCAAAAACGGCCAAGACGATCAATGACATCGGGATCATTTATGATGAAAAGGGGGACTACAGGCAAGCGCTTGAAAACTACTTTGAGGCCAGGAGAATCTTTGAACAACTTCGGGATTCATCCCGGATCGCCATGGTGCTGACCAACATCGGAATTGTATTAAAGGAGCAGAAGGAGTACAGGAAAGTGGTGGGCTACTACCGGAAGGCCCTGGCGATCTATCAAAAGCTTGGAAACCGGTTTGGTGTCGCGGCCTGCAATGCTAACCTGGGTTCAGTTTACTTCTATCTGCCCAGGTATGACAGCTCCCTGTATTTTTCCCTGACGGCCGCGCGGGAATTTGAGGAACAGAACAACCTGCAGTTCCTGCCCGCCAGCCTGTGCAATGCCGGTATGGCCTACGATAAGTTGGGCGATGGAAAGAAAGCAGAGAAATACCTGTCAAGGGCTCTTCGGCTCAATGAGGAGTATGATAACAAAAAGGAATTGTCTTTCGTTCTGGTGTACCTCGCGGGCATCAACAGGCGGGCAGGAAACATAGCTGAAGGACTGTCCAATGCGGGCAGGGCTCTTGCTATATCCAAAAAGATAGGCGCCCAGGAACAGATGATGGATGCGCACAAAGAGCTGGCTGCACTGAAAGCAAAGGCGGGTGATTTCAGGGGGGCATTTGAGCAGCATGAACAATATGCCATGGTGAAAGATTCTTTGTTTCAACATGAGAAGTCCAGGCAAATTGAAGAACTGCAAACACGTTATGAAACAGAGAAGAAGGAAAATGAAATCAGGTTCCTGACACAAGAGAATCAAATCAAGAATTTTCAATTATTCAGAACGCAATTCATTTCCATCTCGCTTGGCATTTTGCTGGTTTCGCTCATGGGTGTTGGGTATTTATGGAGAAACCGCATCAAACTGAAACAGCAGGCTGAATTGGAGTCTACCCGGTCGATATTGAAAGATGCGCAGTTGAAAGCGGTCATTGACTCGCAGGAGGATGAGCGCAAGAGGTTTGCAGCCGATCTGCATGACGGCATGGGCCAAATGATTTCAGCATTGCGGCTTAACCTTTCCCACACACCCGTGCAGGTTGCGAAGGTGCAGGAAGCGGTGGTCATTCTGAACGAAATGAATGTGGAGATCCGCAAAATTGCATTCAACCTTATGCCCCAGGTACTGATGAACAGCGGGCTGGTGGAGGCTTTGACCGAGTTTGCCAACCGCATCAACCGAACCGGCAAGATACAGGTCTCCGTGCAGGCATTTGACATCAATGCAGACATGCCTGCGCAGCAGAAGGTTGCGCTGTACCGCATTTGCCAGGAATGGGTGAACAACATCATGAAGTACAGCCAGGCCACCAGGGTATCGATGCAACTTGTTCAGCATGAAGATGAGCTGGTTGTTACAGTGGAGGACAATGGCCGCGGTTTTGATGTGACCCGGCTGGTCAAGGGTGAGGGCAATGGTTGGAAAAATATCAACTCCAGGCTTGGTATGATCAAGGGTACCATTGACATAGACTCTTCCGAAGGCAGGGAGGGGACCACGGTAGTCATTGCTGTTCCGGTTGATGTTGCCTTGGTGGCCTGATCCGTGCTGGCACCGACGTCAAAATACCTTGGCAAGGGTATTCCAACAGGAGGCCGGGTCATTGACCTTTGGAGAAAAAGCAGTGGAATATTCATTCAGAGCCTCCAGAGAATCAGCAATGACGACAGTGATGCTGGACGATTACCGGTTAATTCTGAGAAAGGGATCTGCTGAGGAAATCTTTCCATATGCCAACATTGTCATGGTACGGATCAGCCGATCCAGGTCCGGCTACACGACCTTCATATATCCTGATGCCCGGAAACCCGTAGTAATACAAAGTACATCCTACTCCGACGAAGGGGCTGTTATAGACCAGTCTGGCGGGTATGCCCTCCTGGTGCGCGTTCTTCATCATCATTTGCAGGAGAAGAGCCAGGCCGAATTTCGATCTGGAACCCATCCGGACCGGCTTTGGTGGAGTACCGGTATAGCGGCCATTCTTTCGTTCACGGGGTCTGTTGCGTTGCATTATTTTGGATTTAGAATCTTTAATCCTTACCTGCTTGCATTGGCCGTTTCATTGCTGGCAGCCGCTATTATCGTTGTTGTCAGTGCGGGCAAGCTGCCACGGAACTACCACCCCGCCAACATACCCCTTCGATTCCTGCCTTGATAGTTGCAGATAACTACATTGAACGTCTATTTTTATCCCTTATGAAGGGAGGAAAGCGGGTAAAAATAGTCCTGGTGGATGATCATCGGATTGTTCTGGATGGACTGGTTTCCTTGCTGGAGAGCGATCCGGATTTCGTGATTCTGGCAGCCTGCAGTTCAGGTGAAGAAGCCATTGATTTTTTCAAGAAGGATCAGCCGGACATCCTCCTGACCGACTACAGCCTCCCGGGCATTTCAGGCCTTGACCTCGCCCGCCACGTGAAGAAGGAATATCCCAAGACAAAAGTAGTGGCCTTGAGCATGCATGACGAGGCACACCTCGTGAGAAATATTCTAAAGGAAGGCGTAGATGGCTACCTGCTCAAGAATATCCAGCAGTTTGAACTGAAGAATGCCCTCAAACAAGTCATGCTGGGCATGCCTTATGTAAGTCCCGAGATCACGAAGCTGCTCATGCATGATCTGAACCATCCCGCAGAAGAACCTGCCCTGCTGACAGACCGCGAAAGGGACATCCTCAGGCTGATTGCGAAGGAGTTCTCCAACAAGCAAATGGCTGAAAAGCTGTTCATCAGCGAGAGAACGGTGGAAACACATCGTAAAAACATCTTCCGGAAAACCAATACCACCTCCCTGGTAGGGCTTATCAAATACGCGTACGCCAACAACCTGATCTGAACCGGCATCGGTGCCAGTACGGATATCCAAATACCGTTGCTTCGGTATTGTGATCTGATGGGTGTTCCCTGATTTTTGGGTGATCAAGTACGCATTACGGATCTTATGAAGCTTCTCCTTTCAGCAGCCATGGTTATTGTTCTCAGCTCCCAGTTGTATGGGCAGTCATCCAGTCAATCAGACAATCGACCTGTTGTCACGGATCACGAAAAGAATCAATTGGGCGAAGGCGGCTCCCCGATCGAGGAGATCCTGGAAGTGAGTTGAGTGCGGATTAAATAGCGAATCCATTTTTACCAGGGCGCCCGTAACTGTACTGGGCGCCCAATTTGATTTCATGATGAAAAATAACCCCAGTCTTATGAAGACAATTCTGACCCTGGCCCTGACATTGGTTCTGACTGGCCATTCATTGGCTCAAAAGAAGAAGAATGTCGTGGTGGGTGATCCGGGCGCCATTGCCTATGAACAGGCGAAGGCCTTTTACGACAAGAATAACTACAAGGACGCAATCCCGTATTTTGAGCAGGCACTTAATGCTGACGCTGCCAATCAGGATGCGCTGTATTACCTGGGCCTCAGTTACCGATACGATGGTCAGAATGAGAATGCCATAAAGCAATTCGTGGCGCTTCAAAATGCAAATCCTGACTATTGGGCCTGGTTCTATTATGAAGCCGGAATAGCCTATGATGGTCTGGGCCAGTTTGACAAGTCCGCGGGAATGTACTCCACGTTCCTGCAGAAATTCCCAAAGAATGCGACGCGGATGATTTATCATCACCAGGCCCAATACAAGCTGGATTATGCAAAGAAAAGAGGAGACCTGTTGAAGGCCGAACCTAAGATGAAGGTTCCCTCAAAGCTGACATCAACAGTCAACAGCAATTACCCGGACTACATGCCTGCCTTAGACCCGACCGGCACAAAACTCTACTTCACATCGAAGAGACTGGGGGGGATAAAAACTGAAAATTCATCCGAAAAGGAAGGGGACGAGGATATTTACTTCATTGAAAAAAATGTGGATGGGTGGAGCGCTCCCATATTACTGCCGGAACCGATCAATTCATCAAGCAATGAGGGCGCAGCTTGTTTTTCTGCCGATGGGCAGATGATGGTTTATACAGCCTGCGGCCGCGATGATGGTGTGGGCAGTTGCGACCTGTTCATCTCAACCCTTGAAGGAAGCAAATGGACCACGCCTGTCAACATGGGCAATGTGGTGAACAGCGACGTCTGGGATTCGCAACCCACCATTTCATCAGACGGAAACCGCATCATTTTCTCATCGGACCGAAAGAGCGGATATGGTTCTGAGGATTTGTATATGATTGAAAAGAACATCTTCGGAGAGTGGGGACCTGCCATGAACCTCGGTGCCATGATCAATACACCTTTCAGCGATCATTCCCCGTTTTTCAGCCAGGATGGAAAGACGCTTTACTTTGCGTCCAAGGGTCATTCAGGGTACGGGGGTTATGACCTGTTTAAGACAGTCAACGAAAACGGCAAGTGGAGTGTGCCGGTCAACCTGGGAAGGCCGCTCAACACAGAAGGTGATGATGTTTACTTCACCATTGGCGGATCGGGTGAGATTGGATATTTTGCTTCTGATCGCGGACAGGACCAGAGTGACCTTTTTGAAATAGAAATTCCGGAAGACATGAGACCCCAACCCACGGTAGTTGTGGAGGGCGTTGTCACCAACGCCAAAAGCAAGGCTCTTGTTGGAGGCTATGTTATGGTCGAAGACCTGAATACGGCGGAACTGATCGCCGTGAGCAAGAGCAACAGTGCTACAGGAAAATACCTGGTGGTGTTGCCCGCCGGACGGACCTACAGTGTTTCAGCCAATAAGGAAGGCTTCTTCTTTCATTCGGAACGTTTTGATGTGCCTTCCACTTCAAAGTTCCAGACCATCAGAAAGGACATTGAGCTCAAGCCCATTGAGAAAGGAGCCAAGATCGTCCTTAACAACATCTTTTTTGATACGGGAAAGGCAACACTCTCTCCCCAAAGCCGCGTTGAGCTTGAGAAAGCCATTGACCTGCTGAAGGTTAACCCCACAATGAAAATTGAGGTTGGTGGTCACACTGATAATGTTGGAGATGATGCTTTCAACATGAAATTGTCGCATGACCGCGCCAAGTCTGTACGCGAATACCTTGTCAGTGCCGGAATAGCCGGCGATCGTATCCAGGCCAAGGGGTATGGTGAATCGAACCCCATCGCAACCAACGAAACGGATGACGGCCGGAAGTCCAACCGCCGAACAGAATTTATTATTTTGGAATTCTGACCGTTACAGGCCTACGTTCATCTGCAGAGCCCGGGGATCCCAGCCTCCGAAGTCGGTGATGATATAGTCCGTATCGGTTAACTCATCAGCTGTATGGGTGGTGGTAATTCCGATGACTTTGGAGCCGGCCCGTTTGCCAGCCAATACTCCTGATATGGAATCCTCGATGACGATACATTGATGGTTGGGAAACCCAAGCGCTGCAGCCGCCTTGATGTAGATTTCAGGATCAGGCTTGCCTCGTGAAACAAAGGTATCATCCAGGATCACCCGGAAATATTTTTCCAGACCAGTCTTTGCAAGGGTGAAATCCACATTGGCTCGTGGCGCAGACGTAGCAATCGCTTTCGGAATGCCGTATTTATCCAGCAAATCCAGGAAGATCTGAAGGCCATTGACTGGCACGATATCGTTCTTGTACACTTCCCGAAACAGCGACTCTTTTTGATCAGCATAAGAGAGAAGCTTTTCTTCCGGCAGGGCACCAAAGAGGTTGGTCAGCCAGTCCCGGTTTGTTCTGCCGTAAATCTTTTCCCGAAGTTGCTGTTCGGTCAGTTCATAGCCGTGTTCAAGGCAAAACTGCTTAAGCGCTATCTTATGATAGGGATTGCTGTCTACCATTACACCGTCCATATCAAAAATGACGGCTATTGGTTGAGTCATAGGTGAAATTAAAGTATGATAAATCTTTTGGCCAGCGTCTTCGAACCGGCCGAAAAGCGGGCAATATAGATGCCGGGAGCCAAACCCTGAAGCGGATAGGTAAAAACCTGGTTAACGGCTATGAATGCGGAGTACCCAATGTGTACTCCAAGTGTGTTGTAGATTTCCATATTCACATTCCGGTCGGATATAATGGAGAGGGATTGACCGGATGCCAATGGATTGGGAAATAATGTAATCTCCATCTGTTCAGACAACGATGTGCCATGATCATTCTTCAGGATGTACAGGCCGCCGGGTGTATTTCCCACCACGATTTCGGGCTGATCATTTCCCATGAGGCGGGTAATCACGGGTCTCAGGGCTCCTCCCAGGTTTTTGCCTGTGTATGATTTTGAGAACGTATCGTAAACCAGGCCCGTGAGGGGCTGCGGGTTCGGGCCGGCGGAGCGAAAATCAACATACACAAACAACTGTCCCGACTGATCGCCTACCAACAGGTCGTCACGGCCATCGGCATCGAGGTCGCCGCTCACCGCAGTCAGGTTTTGCCGAACAGGACTGGGTCCAAGTCCAAGATAGCGGTCATTGAAAAGACCGAACGTTACTCCGGCACCAGCGTTGCGCCAGTATTCCAATGCGCCTGATGACCGTCCGATCAGCAGATCAGGTCTCCCGTCCAGGTCGACATCCGTTGCGGTGACATTTTCGTTGGTGCTGAGGGTGACACTGATCAATTGTATTTGCTGTCCGCCAAAGGAAGGTGAGGTAGCGCTTTTGCTTGGAATATAATAGAGGCTGGTCCTGTTGTTTTGAGGATTGGTAGCCGTAAAGACCAGATCCGATCCGCCGTTTTTGTCTATGTCGACAAACTGCGGTTTGATGTTAACGAGGTTGACGATGGATAGCCCAAGGTAGTCCTCGGTGACCAGGGTATAGGCGGGAACTTCGGATGTGCCCGTGTTCTGGTAGAAGGATATGGTTCCCCTCAAATTCGGACTCGTGTACTTACCGACAAACAAATCCTCATCTCCGTCCTGGTCTATATCAATGAAGGCGGGTGCTGACCCGTCACCCTCATCGATCATGTCTTCCTGCAACATGTTGCCCTTTACAAATGAAAAAACCGGAAGTTGGTTGGTCCCGGTATTCTTGTAGAACCACAGGGATTGCTGGAAGTCATTGCTTAGCTGGTTACGACCGTTCAGGTTGGGAGAGGAAATCAGGTCTTTCTTGCCGTCGAAATCCATGTCTTCGAGGTAAGGTGCTGGAAACAGAAGAATACCAACCGGGTTGGAGGCGGGAAAGATTGAAAAACCATTCATCACAGCGACGCTGGCGTCTCCCTGGTTTTCCATGTAATAAATCCGCGAACAGCTTTCTTCTGAAAACAACAGGTCCTGGTCTCCGTCATTGTCGGCGTCGAGCGTGAGCAGGGCCTTTCCTCCTGTGTGCTCGATGCGTCCCCCGATCTGGGCGCAGGTCTGACCATTGAACGCAATCTTTCCGCAGCTGCATTCAATAAAGCCTCCCCACGATTGTGTCTGCCGGACGAGGGCCAGGGAATCGCAGGTGCCGTAGAGTTCCATGCTGAAATTCTTGTGGTATTCCGCCTGGCTTGGCGCAACAAATTTCATGTTCAGCACATCCAGGTCTCCGTCACCATCCATGTCGACAAAGTTGGGAAGGTCGTTGGTGCCGGGCAGGAGATTCACTTGTGAGAATCCTTTGGTCAGCAGCACTTCGCTGTACAGGCCGGTTTCGGAATTGTAGAAGGAGAGTTTCTTCCAGGCCGGCGGTTTGCCGGGCTGCGTTATGTTCTTGAAAACGAAAATGCCGATCTGACCGAAGGTGAAAATATCCTTCCTGCCATCGCAGTTGTAGTCGCGCAAGACAACAAAAGTACTGATCTCATCAGGAAACAAGGCCTCGTATTCCGGTGCGTACCGGTAGGTATTATTAACGGCAAGGAAGGTGGAAATTTTGGATGCCGCCTTGTCATAGATCACGACATCGTCCAGGCCGTCAGCGTTGAGGTCCATCGTGTTGACCTGTGCTGAATTGATGCCGCCGGCCCATGGATTCAGTAGAAACTTGCCGTTGACCTCAACGGGGATTGACTGATCCACCGTGTAGGTAAATTGAGACAAGGCCGAAAATGGGGCCAGGAGAAAGAACAGGAACCTCAAGACAAATATATTACACCTCATTAACGCCGGATATTTTCTGGCTGTTATCTTCAGGCGGGGAAAATTGCATGAAAATCGCAGAATTGTACCAAAAGTATTTAGAAAGCGGTAAAGTATCTACCGACACGCGCCAGATCACCTCCGGTTCGGTATTCTTTGCCCTAAAGGGTGACAAGTTTAATGCCAACGCATTTGCGGCCGAGGCCTTGTCAAAAGGCGCAAGCCATGCTGTAGTGGATGAGCCGCAGTATGTGTTGGATGATCGCTGCATCCTGGTGGCTGATGCATTGCAGACCCTTCAGCAATTGGCCCGCCATCACCGTGACCAGTTGAAGATACCCGTTATTGGCCTGACCGGCTCCAACGGCAAGACCACCAGCAAAGAGCTTCTTCATGCTGTTTTGAGCAGGAAATTCAAAACCCTGGCCACCAAAGGCAATCTCAACAACCACATTGGTGTTCCGCTCACTATCCTTTCAATAGACTCATCGCATGAAATGGCGGTCATTGAAATGGGCGCAAACCATGTGGGAGAGATTGCAGCACTGAGCGCCATCTCCAATCCGACCCATGGATTCATCACCAACATTGGCAAGGCCCACATTGGCACCTTCGGAGGATTTGAAAACATCATCCGCGGTAAGTCGGAGTTGTACCAGCACCTGATCACCAACAATGGCAAGGTTTTTATCAATTCGCTGAACCCGATTTTGTCGAACATGGCCAAACGGTTCATAGACCCGCTTTTCTACCCGTCCGCAGGTGATTATTACCATTGTGAGCTTCTTGCCTCCAACCCTTTCCTCATGGTGAGGGCAGAAGAAGGCGAGGATATCACCACCAACCTGATCGGCGCCTATAACTTTGAAAATATTGCTGTGGCCCTGTGCATCGGAAAGTACTTTCAGGTGGCAGCTGATTCAGCAAATCGTGCTGTGGCGGAATATGTTCCGGGCAACATGCGCTCTCAGGTTCTTAAGAAAGGGAGCAACACCATCATACTCGATGCATACAATGCCAACCCCAGTTCCATGGCTGCGGCGATTGAGAGTTTTTCGATGATGGAGGGAAAAAAGAAAGTGGTTATTCTCGGCGATATGTATGAATTGGAAGAGGAAGCGGAGACCGAACACAGGAAAATCGGGGCCCTCTTGAAGGAAAAAAACATCAGCGCAGCCTACCTGTGCGGACCATTGATGAAGGCGGCCCACGCTACATTCCCAGAAGGGAAGTTTCTGGATTCAAGGGATCTCCTCGTAGAGGACCTGAAGCGAAACCCCCTTCATGATTCCCTAATCCTGGTGAAGGCTTCAAGGGGCATGGCGCTGGAGAAGGTCGTTGACTTTCTTTAGCGTGCCTGCGGGATAACCTATTTCTTGCCGGAACGGTCATGTTTTTTTCCTTATTTGGCGCTTATGGCGGTTCATAAATTAATGATGAAATTAGGGTATTGATCCGAACGGGTAGTTACAAAACACAACCTTTATGGACTTTCAATTCATACTCAAATTTCTAAGGAGCCTCGCCAGGAACAACAACCGCGAATGGTTTGAAAAGAACAAGGGCACGTACCTTCAGGCCAAGGAGTACTTTGAGATTTTTGTCGGCAGTTACCTGAAGGAGTTGATTGTCTTTAACCCTGAGCTGGCCGGGCTTAACCCAAAGAAGCTTCCTTTCCGCATCTACCGCGACGTTCGGTTTAGCAAGGACAAGAGTCCGTACAAGATTAACATGGGCGCGGGCTTTTCGCCGAATGGAAAACTAGTGCAGGAACCGGGTTATTACCTTCACATCGAACCCAATGGCTGTTTCCTTGCCGGCGGGATCTACATGCCTGATCCTGAAAATCTTTCCAAAGTGAGACAGGAGATTGACTACAACGGTGACGCGCTGGAGAAAATCATGAGCGACAAGAAGTTCAAAAAGTGGTTCAATGGCTTTGGGGATTTTGACAAGCTGAAAACGGTCCCGAAAGGTTTCAGCAAAGATCACCCTCGTCTGGAGTGGCTGAAAAACAAGAGTTACATTGTATCACACCCCTTTACGGATGCAGAGGTGATGGACAAAAAATTCCTGAAGCAGGCCATGGAAGCGAGCCGGGCCATGAAGCCCCTGGTTAATTTTCTGAAGGACGCAATAGCATGAGGACGGAAACTTTCGCCAGAAACCAGTAGCCTCACACCCGCTAGATTCCCAGGACCTCCTTCAGCTTCGCATACCCACCCTGGCTAAGCGGAATTCGCGCCCCGCTTTTCAACTGCGCGACATGGTTGTCTTTTTCCAGTGGCTCAATGCGGGTCAGTTCCTGGAGGTTGAGGAGGTACGAACGGTGTACCCGCACAAACTGTGTGGGGTCAAGTGACTTCTCGTAGTGAGCCATCGTTTTCTTCTTGAGGTAAAAGCCGTCCTTCGTATGAACTTTCACATAGTCGTCAAATGCCTCTATGTAATAGACGGTGTGTATGGGCAGGATCACAATGTTAGCGCCTTTTTTGACTACGATCCTCTGTTGTTCTTCCGGCTGTGAGGAATTTTCAACGAGGGCGGTAGTATTTGCTTGAGTTGATGATTGATTCTCTCTCCATTTCTGCAAGGCTTTGTCGAATCGTTCCTGGTTAAATGGTTTTAATAGATAATCGATGGCGTGGTGCTCGAAGGCCTTAATCGCATATTCATCGAAAGCTGTGGTAAAGATGACGGCTGGAGGAGTTTCCAGCAATTCCAGCATTTCAAATCCGTTGATTTTAGGCATCTGGATGTCAAGGAAGACAAGATCGGGTTTGTGGTGGGCGATGGCCTTTACGCCATCGAAGCCGTCACCGCACTCCGCAACGACTTGGATGTCATTGTGCCTGGCCAGGTACTCTTTCACCATGCTTCGTGCCAGCGGCTCATCATCAATCACTATTGCCTTGATCATATCGTCTGCGGAATGAGGATGGTAGTAACAAAGGTGGCGCCTTCAGCTGAGGTCGACAACAAATCATTTCTAAAATAGAGCAGGTAGAGTCTTCTTCGAACGGATGAAAGCCCGAAGCCAGTGCCCTTCTTCCGTATTGCTGTGACTGGATCAAATGGATTTTTAACCTGGAGGCACAGCATGCCGTTTTCTTTCCAGGCGGAGACGGAAATAGCAATTTCACCCACCGTATCATATAGACCGAACTTGATGGCATTCTCAACGATTGGCTGCAGCAAGAGCGACGGGAGCCGCATGACAGGACATTCATCGGTCTTGGTGATGCTTGTTGTAAGGCGGTGTCCGAAGCGTACTTTTTCGATGTCGAGGTAAAGCTGAAGGTGGCGAAGTTCATCGTCCAGTGTCACGAGGGCCTTGTCGTCTTTTCGGATGGTTCCCCTCAGGAAATCAGACAATTGCTGAATCATTTTCCGCGCTTCTTCCGGGTTGGTGCCGGCCAGCGCACTGATGGAGTTGAGGCTGTTAAACAGGAAATGGGGTTGCAGCTGTTGCCTCAGGTTGCTGAGTTCGGCCTCCCGGGCCAGTTGAAGTGTGTCGTCTTTTCGTCTTTCGCTCTCCTGCCTCTCGGTCACGTAGACCGAAAACCAGGTCAGAATCGCAACGTGTGTAATCATCAGCCAGCCGAAGGCACCGCGAACGATGAGGGTGTCTTCCAGGAATGTTGCGTGAGACGGGTTCTCGGGAAGCAGTTGCAGCAAGATCCATCGTTGTAAGAAAACACAAAACGCTGCAAGGGCAACACTCCAGATCAGCACGTACAATGAATTCTTAGCACCCGGCTGGTAGGAGTGCATGGAAGTGTTGATGGTATAGCCAGCAGCCGCAAAAACCAGTTGGGTTATCACCGCATCAATGATTGCTGTATTCCAGTCAAAGCCGCGGTTGACCATGACTGTTGCCTGTGCGGCCATCCACACCATCCACCATCCCATGTAGACAATGGCAATCCTGGAATATGGAAGAATGGGTTTCGACACGTTAGAAAGCGGGTGTGTGATTCAATTGCAGTGATGCCGCTTTTTGATGGACATAATGAATATACGAAGTCGGTTCTTCACGCTCCTGGATTTGAGAATAGACTTCCAGCCCATCCTTCAGTTCGTGCAACGGAATCAGCTCTGCCACGTTTACAAATTCCCACTTGACTTGCTCGCGCTGATCGTTGATGAAGTGGTCCTCTTCCGTAATCCCAAGTACCCTGGCCTTCAACAAGGCCTCTTCAAAACCATTGGCCTCGATCAGGCGAAGGTGTTCATCAAACTGGGAGACCCGGGCTTCTGTTGAATGGTTGATTTTGAAAATCACCTTGGCAATATACCAGTTCATATTAATTGATTGTTTGGGAATTGTTTGATTTTGTAAATGGATTAGTAACTCTTGATATCAATGCCTCCAAAAATGCAAGTGCCTTTTAGTACCAGTACTTTGCCGGCATCCGGCGTTTCCTTGCTAAGCATTCGCTTGTCGTCGATGCCGCCAAATACGCATACGACTTCTGATTTGATGTTCCAATGAGCCGGAACAAGCAGCTTGACTCCGCCGAAGGCCTGGGTAATATCAATCATGGCTGCACCCTTGAAGTCGGCTTGCATCAGGTTGATGTCTGTACCGCCAAAGACGTTGGTAATGTTTCCTCCTTTGAATTCCTTGGAGATGATGTTTTTCTTGGTACCTCCAAAAATTGATATAGAGTCAATCTCATTTTCATTTACGTCAGCTTCGGCCCCCAAAAATCGCCCGCGCCTGCGGCGGGGTCTGAAGATCATAAACAGACCTATGGAGATAATGACGATTGGCCACACGTAGTTGCTCAGGTTGAATTCATCAAGCATGTCATCCGCAAGGAAGACTGCGCCAATCAGGATAGCAATCATCCAGCTGCCTGGCCTAAAAGAATGCCGTGCGCCAACATACAGACCAATGCCAATGACGAGCATTTCCCAGGAGAACACCCAATACGGGATATCCAATCCTGTCCGGTTACCGAGGATTAGCAGGCCAATAATGACCAAAACCAAGCCCCCCAATACCCTGCCCGAACGGTCGTCAGAACGGGGCTCGGAAGGTTGTCCTGAATAATTGTTGTTGGTTTCCATAAACATTGAAATTATACCCAAATGAACGCAGAAGGGCCGAAAATGGCGATGCCTAAAAGGCGAAGCCGGGCATGGCGTAGGTAAACCCCGGGAAGCGGTAGGTGAATGAGCGGAAGACTAACCCGGGTACTTGACAAAGCGCCTGGAATCCTCAGTATAGCCCAGCCTTAAGTAGAATTCATGGGCACGGGTTCGCTGTTGATTGCTTGTGACTTCAATTTTTATGCAACCCTGCTTTATCAATTCTTCTTCACCAGCACGCAACATCCGGCTGCCCATTCCTTTTGATCGGAAGTTCTCGTCAATGCAAAAAGAAGTAATGCGTCCCATCTTCCCCTTCCAGTGGGCCAGTTCAAACCAGTGAAGGGACATAAACCCAATCACCCTTCCATTCACTTCACCAACTAACAGGCAGTACCCGGACTGCTTGTGCGCTCTGATCTTGTTTTCGGTATCTCCCTTGTCCAGATCCGGGTAACCCAGTTGGGCCAACAAGGAAGAAATGATTGCTGCGTCTTTAATCTTCGCGCGCCGTATGGTGATCATCAGAATTTATGATTGGTTTTCAATATCCAACCCATAAGGGGTCCGCTTGTCATGCTGGTGACCAGGGCCATAATGACCAGGGCCACAAACACCTTTTCACCAATCAACCCGTTTTCAAGCGCGACCGTACCAAGGATGATGCCCATGGCTCCGCGCGCATTCATTCCGAAACCGGCCGCCAGCGATTCCCGCCAGGTAAAACCACCGAGTCGCGCACCCATGCCGCTTCCAATGATCTTTCCCGCAAAAGCAATGACAAGGACTACCATGATAAGCCAGGGTTCAAAATTGGCGATGAAGTTCACCTTCAGGCCTATGGCCACGAAGAACAGCGGCGCAAAGATGTTGTTGATAAACTGATGAACAATTTCCTTGGCACGCTCACTCATGTGCTCAGAGTCACCCAATGCAATCCCGATGATGAACGCACCGAATACGGCATGAATGCCAATGGACTCGGTAAATGCGGCTGCCAGGAAACAGAATGCAAGTGAAAGAGAAAGCAGTCCGCCGGGCCACGCCAATTTTCTGTTAACCCAGGGCAGCAGGCGGTTCAATAATCCACGCCCAACGGTTAGCATGAAGACCGTAAAGCCCACCGTCAGTAGGAGTGTATTGCCGATGGAGACGATGCCGCCCTTGCCAATGATTCCAAGGATGATTGAAAATATCATCCATCCGATTATGTCATCAACCATGGCAGAGGCTACCACCAGCATTCCGATTCTTGTTTTGAACAATTTAAGATCCATCATGATCCTGACAATGACGGGTAAGGCAGAGATAGCCATGGCGGTCCCCATGAACAACGCCGCAATGAGGCGGTCCCCTTGGCTGTCGCTTCCAAAAAATGAAGGGAAGGAATACGGGATGATGAATCCCAGGAAGAATGGTATGATCAGTCCGAATAAACTGGAATAAATAGCCTGCTTTCCCTGCTGGAGGACAATATGTAAATCAACCTCCAGTCCAGCAATGAAAAGAAGGAGCACGACAGCGACTTGCGTAAAGCCGTCCAGCACGACCGCCGAAGCACCTGTTTTCGGGAACAGCAATTCAAACGTGTCGGGAGAAAAGAAACCCAGGATGGTCGGTCCCAGGAGGAGCCCGGCGAGAATTTCACCAACCACAGCCGGCTGCCTGAACTTCCGGGCCACTTCGGCCATAATGCGTCCAAAGGCGAGCATGACGCTCAACTGCACCAGCAGGTGAATCAACTCGGAATGGGAAAGGTTATTCATGAAGCCCCTCCTTTCGTGGATGCACGATCAGCAGATTGCAGGGCAAATCGGCAAATACATATTCAAGATCGTGGGTGAAGAGACGGTCAAGGAATTTGAATCGCCTCCGTGGCGCACCCACCACCAGCAGGTCAGCCTGCTTTCTCTTGGCGAACTGCACCAGTTCAAAACCGGATTTCCCCGATACAACTTTAATATTGGTTTTAATTCTTTCGTGGGGAATTTTTTGAAGCAGGGCCTCCACTTTTTCAACCTCATCTTTCACCAGGTTCTGGCGGATGCTGTCGTATTCATCCTCGGAGGACTGATCAGAAGCGGACATCGCCAGGCCAAACATTTTCAGTTCGCGCACCACGTGGATCCAGGTGTTTTTATCCTTACTGGCCAGGCGGCAGGCCATGGAAATGCACTCCAGAACGTAGGGACTTTCTTCTGCGTCAATGACGATGTTTCTGAATTCTCCTGGTTCAGCGGTTGGCTCGGCAATCAGCAACACGGAGCATTGCGCCTTCCTCATGATGTTGCGAGCGATGGTGCCGATATAATAGTGAATCAGGTCTTCTTTCTTCAGCGCACCAGCCAGCAAGAGGTCAACTTCTTCGTCATCGCAGGCCTTGAGGATTGCCGGAGCGGCCTTGCCTTCACTCCACCGAATGGTAACCCTGGCAGGAGAATTGCCCTGGCTCTTCAATAGGCCTTGCATCAGCTCCTCTTCCCTGGCCCCGTGATCACCAACATGAATCAGGACCAGCCTGGCCTGAAACCGGGAAGCCAGGCGATTGGCCTCGGCCAGCATACGGCCGGCAGTAGGTGAAAAAGCAATGGCGAGCCCAATGGTCCGGATCATGACGTAAAATAAGGACGTCAGTGATATTTAGTAAACTTATTTCAACAAAAGAGGGGAGTCGAATGATCCATATCCCTTCAATCTGTCCTTGTCGAAGGGGCCCGCTTCTCCCTTCAATTGTCTCTTCAAAGAAGTTAGTTGACCCCTTCTCCTTCTGAAATTTGAAAGTATCTTTGCGCACTTATGGCGCAACAAGACGAAAACCTTCTTAAGAAAGTAGTATCCCACGCAAAGGAATATGGCTTTGTATTCCCCTCCAGTGAAATCTATGATGGCCTTGGAGCGGTTTATGACTACGGTCAAAACGGCGTGGAGCTGAAGAACAACATCAAGGAATACTGGTGGCGATTTATGACCCAGCTGCACCCATCCATTGTTGGGCTGGACGCCGCTATTTTCATGCACCCCACCACATGGAAGGCCTCCGGGCACGTCGACGCTTTCAATGATCCAATGATGGACAACAAGGATTCGAAGAAAAGGTACCGCGCGGATGTTCTGGTGGAGGATGCCATTTCAAAAATCGAAGACAAGATTGAGAAGGAAGCGGAAAAGGCCGCGAAGCGGTTTGGGGACTCCTTTGACAGAACGATGTTCCTGGCCACCACTCCGCGCGTGCTGGAGTATCAGAAAAAAATTGACGATGCCAATACCCGGTTGAAGGATACCATGGGCAGCAACGACATGGCTGGATTGAAACAGCTGGTTATTGATCTCGACATTGCTGACCCGGTCTCCGGCACCAAAAACTGGACCGACGTACGTCAGTTTAACCTCATGTTCTCCACCGACATGGGCTCCATCGCAGAGGATGCAAACAAGATTTACCTGAGGCCCGAAACTGCGCAAGGCATATTTGTCAACTTCCTGAATGTGCAAAAAACCGGAAGGATGAAAATACCGTTTGGCATAGCGCAGATCGGGAAAGCTTTCCGCAATGAAATTGTGGCGCGACAGTTCATATTCCGGATGAGGGAATTTGAACAAATGGAGATGCAGTTCTTTGTGAAGCCTGGCGAGGAAATGAAGTGGTATGGGTTCTGGAAGGAAAGAAGAATGATGTGGCATAAGGCGTTGGGGCTTGGAACTGAGAACTACAGGTTCCATGATCACCTGAACCTGGCCCACTATGCCAACGCCGCCTGCGATATCCAATTTAACTTCCCGATGGGATTCAAGGAACTGGAGGGCATTCACTCGAGGACCGACTTCGACCTGAAAAGCCATGAGAAGTTTTCAGGAAAGAAACTTCAGTATTTTGATACGGAGGACAACCAGAGTTATGTGCCTTATGTAGTGGAGACTTCCATCGGCCTGGACCGTATGTTCCTGGCCGTTCTTTCAAATTCATACAAGGAAGAGAAAGTGCCTGCCAGGGACGGCTCAACATCCGGAGAAGAAGGCAACGACCGTGTGGTATTGTCAATCCCGCCCGCCCTGGCCCCCAACAAGGTGGCTATTCTGCCCCTCGTGAAAAAAGACGGGTTGCCTGAGAAGGCGGAAGCGATCATGAACGATCTCAAGTTTGATTTCCGTTGCTACTACGAAGACAAAGACACCATCGGCAAACGCTACCGCCGCATGGATGCCATTGGCACACCTTTCTGCGTGACCATCGATCACCAGACTGTACAGGATGATACAGTCACGATCCGTTTTCGGGATACCATGCTGCAGGAAAGAATGGCCATCAGCGCGCTGAAGGCCAGGCTCTCGGATGAGTGCTCCATGGGGTCATTGTTAAAGCGGATTTGATCTTTATCCGCTTCTGCTGCGGATCAGGCTCAGAACCTGATGGGTTTTGGCAAAATTGCCGGCATTAGGAATGCCCAACACATTCAGCGATGATTAAGCTGTTTCAATTTCTTTATGAGGTTTATGAGGAGATACAGTTTCGGCTGTATTACGGTCCCCTCTTCCATCGCTTCCTTAATCGCCGATACATTTACTATGCAAACATGCCTCGTGAACACCGGATGAAATTTCTCAGGCTTGTTCGTGATCATTATGAATATTTCGATTTTGTCCCAAGACAAAAAGTGAAATTGACGAGGGGCATGAAAACTGTGATTTGCAGCGGCGCTTCGCAATTGGTGCTCCACCTGCCTCACGAGTGCCTTACCTATTTTAGAAAAATTATTGTTTACCCTGATGATTACCCGTCAATGCATACAAACAAAATGCATAAAGGTGAGGTGAATCCCGGGTTCAGAATTATTGTTTTCAGCTGGAGAAGTATTGTGCAGGGCCTCAACCGTCCGGACGATGGCCTGAATTTGCTTCTTCATGAGTTTGCACATGCCCTCTGGCTTGAGCACAAACTGATGCAACAACAGTATACGGTCCTGGATGCTGGGTTGATAGAACGTTTCGAGACTTTGGCAAGCAATGAAATGAGTAACCTGAAGAGCCAGGAACACCATTTCTTCAGGCGCTATGCGTTCACAAACGTGGAGGAATTTTTTGCGGTAGCTGTGGAGAATTTCTTTGAACGACCAGCCTTGTTTAAAGCCCAGCTTCCCGAAATGTATTTGGTCCTCGTGAAGTTGTTTCGTCAAGATCCGGCTATCTAGTCCAACTCCGGTCTGGGTCTGAAACACAGAGCAACCCCCCGCAATCTTGCGAGGCAGCGTTTCCACAGGCAAACCAAGACCCCTCCAGCCCATCCCAAGGCATTCATTCCTGGGAAAAATGTTAAGTCCTCCTTTCTTTGACTTAATCCAAAATCCTCTGCTATCTTTGAGGTCAATAGGGGTGCCGAATACAACAGGCTGAGATCATACCCATAGAACCTGATGCCGGTAATGCGGACGAAGGGAGGTAAGGTTTAATCATGCGGCTCCCGTTTCATAGCAGGTTTAAACCAACGGTTCGTGAAAAGTATTATCCTCATTTTTGTTATGCTGGTTATGGCTTCGGCCGTACAGGCACAATTTTCCATCACGGGCTTCGTCAGGGATGGTAAAGGTCAAAAAGGACTGGCGGGGGCAACCGTGCAGGATGAGACGGGCGGGACTTCAGCAGTTGCCGATGAATTGGGATGGTACCGGCTTGACAAATTGGCTGCGGGCCCGCACACACTGGTGATCAAATTCCTGGGCTATGCAGACAAAAGGGAAACTGTTGACATTCAGGGCAATTCCTCGCTTGATGTAAGCCTGGAAGAAACCTCAACCATGACAGATGAAGTGATCATCTCCGCAACAAGAGCGAATGATAAAACACCGACCACCTTTATGAACATCAGCCGGCAGGCCATTCAGAAACAAAACTTCGGACAGGACCTGCCCCTCATCCTGAACTGGACACCATCGGTGGTTACCACCTCGGACGCAGGTGCTGGCGTGGGCTATACCGGAATCCGCATACGGGGCAGCGATGCCACCCGCGTTAACGTAACCATCAACGGCATTCCTTACAACGACAGCGAGTCCCAGGGCACCTTCTGGGTGGATATTCCGGACATCGCATCTTCAACGCAGAGCGTTCAGATTCAGCGGGGAGTGGGAAGTTCAACCAACGGTGCAGGAGCATTTGGCGCGAGCGTGAATGTTCAGACCAATTCGCTCCAGGCCGATCCATACGCAGAGGTATTGGTTGCCGCCGGTTCGTTTAATACGCAACGATATACACTGAGGGCGGGAACGGGCCTCATCAGTGACCATTGGGCTTTCGATGCCAAAGTCTCCAGCATCACGTCAGACGGCTACGTAGAGCGAGCCGCGTCCGACCTCGGTTCTTATTACCTCAGCGGAGGCTATTATGGAAAGAAAACCGTGATCAAGGCCATTGTCTTTGGCGGCTCTGAGAGGACATACCAGTCGTGGTACGGCGTCGATGAACCAACGATGCAAATCAATCGAAGGTTAAATTATGCCGGAGCGATCTATGATGTGAACGGCAACATTTCCCGCTACTATGACAACCAGGTGGATGACTACAAGCAGGATCATTACCAGTTGCATTTTTCGCAACAAATGGGGCAATACTGGAATGCCAACGCCTCGCTTCATTACACCTATGGACGCGGGTTTTATGAAGAGTATCACCAGGGACAAGTGCTCAAGGACATTGGATTGCCTGACATTACACTGAAAGATACTACCCTTGCTTCCAGCGATGTGATTGTCCGAAAGTGGCTGGACAACCGTTTTTACGGCATGACGTATTCCCTGAACTACAGCAAGGACAAGACCAGCCTCGTCATCGGCGGGGCCTATAATCAGTATGGCAATGCCAGGCACTATGGCGAGATAATCTGGGCCCAGTATGCCGATCAGATTCCTATTCGTTACCATTACTATGACGGCACCGCACAGAAGAATGATTTCAACACCTACGCCAAATGGAATTATAACCTCACGGAAAAACTCAACACTTTTGTTGACCTGCAATACCGGCGGGTGGATTACCAGACAGCAGGCAAAAAGGACGATCAAACGCCCTATGAGGTCAATGAGCAATTTAATTTTTTCAATCCCAAGGCGGGGCTCAGTTACAAATTGTCGGAAAAGAATGTTGCTTATGCCTCTTATGCCGTAGCCAACCGCGAACCCAACCGCTCCGACTATATCGATGGTACCACCAGGCCCCGGCCCGAGCGCCTGGACAATTTTGAGCTGGGCCTGCGACGGACAACACCGCGTTACGCCTTCGAGGCAAACTACTATCTGATGAATTACACGGACCAGCTGGTGCTGACCGGTCAGCTGGATAATGCGGGTTATCCCATCCGCGCCAATGTCGGCAAAAGCTACCGGACAGGGTTGGAATTGTCAGGCATTTTCCGATTCTCAGGTAAATGGACATTGAATGCCAATGTCACTGGAAGCATCAACAAGAACAGGGATTTCATAGTCGTGGAGAACAATGTCCCAGTCACCAAAAACACATCCATCATTTTGTCACCTGGACTCATTGCGGGGAGCCAGCTGACCTGGAGTCCGTATCCCCGCCTGCAGGCCACCTGGCTCTCCAAATACGTGGGCAAGCAATACCTCGACAATTCCGAAACGGAGACACTGACGTTGAACGGCTACTTCATCAATGACCTGCGGCTTAACTACCAGTTGTATCCAAAGGGAATCAGGGAAATTGGCTTCAGTTTGCTGTTGAACAATGTGCTGGATGTACAGTATTCTTCCAATGGATATTCTTACGGGAGTACGCCGTACTATTATCCGCAAGCAGGAAGGAATTTTATGGCGATGATGACGGTGAAATTCTAGACTGCATTCTTCAAGGCCAGATGGCGGAGACAAACCTGTTTCTACCGTCCAGGTCATTCAGGATTCTAACCTCCTCATAGCCGAGAGACTCAAACAGGGCGGACGTATCGCGACCCTTCCTTTCATTAATTTCCGTGATCAAAAAACCGCCACTCCTAAGAACACCCCTTGCCTTTGTGGCAATCGCGATGTGGAATTGCAGTGGCTTGTCGTTCGGCACAAACAGCGCCACATCCGGTTCGTAATCCAGTACATTCTTCTCCAGGGTGGGTCGTTCTTGCTCAAGCACATAAGGCGGGTTGCTCACCAGGGCATCCAGCGGGCCAATGTTCAGGGGATCTTTCAGTATATCATGCTGATCGAATTGAACCTTTGCGTTCAACCCATCTGAATTCTTCCTGGCAATCCCGAGCGCCACTGCGCTGACATCGGTGCCATAGACCGATGCTGAGGGCAATTCGAGAGCAAGGCTGATGGCAATGCATCCGCTGCCTGTACCGATGTCAAGGATGACCGGGTTTGAAATGCGGCCATTAAATTGATCCACAACCGCCTTGACCAGAAGTTCCGATTCAGGTCGGGGTATCAACACACCCGGGCCAACCCTGAACTTGCGCCCGTAGAACTCAGCTTCTTGCAGGACATATTGAAGCGGTTCATGCTGATTCACCCTGCGGATCATCCCCGCAAGGGCCAATTCATTGACGGCGACATCGCTGCCTGCCAATACTTCCGTCCTGGAAAGACCCAATTGGTGTTCCAGAATCCAGAAGACCATGGCTTCCTTTTCCTCCCGGGACACCCCAAGGGTAAGTTCAAGGATCAGCTGTCTGAATAATTCTATTGAAGCAATCTTCATGTTCTGCAATGGTAACAACGATTTTGCAGAACACCTTGGGATTTTTGGTTTCCGCACTCCATCTTTCGCCTGTGGTGGAACATGACCGTTACATGAGGCGCGCCCTGGAACTCGCCGGGCTGGGTGTGGGGCACGTGAGCCCCAATCCTCTGGTGGGGTGCGTCATCGTTCATGACGGCACAATCATAGGAGAAGGCTGGCATAAGAAGTTTGGAGAGGCACACGCTGAGGTTAATGCAGTCAACGCGGTTAAAGACAAGGGGCTTCTTCCCGGGTCCTCGGTATACGTTAACCTGGAGCCCTGCTCTCATTTTGGAAAAACGCCGCCATGCGCCGACCTGTTGGTGCAGCAAAGAGTGGGAAGGGTGTTTGTTTCCAACCTTGACCCGAACCCCCTGGTTGCGGGGAGTGGCATCAGGAAACTTCGCGATGCGGGCATTGAAGTGATTAGCGGCGTCCTTCAATCTGAAGGGAAGATGCTGAACAGGCGGTTCTTCACGTTCATGGAAAAAAATCGACCGTATGTTATCCTCAAATGGGCTGAAACAGCTGATGGCTTTATTGCCCACGAGAACTATGAATCAAAGTGGATCAGCAACGAATACTCCAGGCAGCTGGTTCATCGGTGGCGGTCAGAAGAGGACGCCGTGCTCGTAGGCACACGAACTGCGCAACACGATAATCCGGAACTAACGGTGCGCAGTTGGTCGGGAAGAAATCCTGTGCGGGTCGTGTTCGACCGGTTCCTGAGACTGAGCGACAGTTTGCATGTGTTTGATCGTTCCCAGCCTACTTTGTGTTATAACCTTTTGAAGCACGAAGAAGGGAAGAACCTGCTCAGGGTCAGGGTCGGAGAAGAAAATTTCTGGACGGACATGCTTACGGATCTGCACAAACGAGGCATCCAGTCGGTGATGGTGGAGGGTGGCGCTCAGACACTGGAGACCTTTATCAGCGGCGGTTGGTGGGATGAAGCCAGGGTATTTCGGGCAACCCGTTTATTTGAAAAAGGTATTCCAGCGCCAAAACCCGCCGGTCACCTTGACTCAACTGAGTCGATCATGGGTGATCAATTATCGATTTACATGAGGGAACCCTCGCATCACCGGAGGGTACCGGTCAACCAAGCCTAGAATCGAAGAGCGACCTTCAAGCCAAGTCCGGAGAAAACGTAATTCATACGTGGCTTGAAAGCAGTGTGCCTTTTGTTGAATGTGTTAACTGCGGTCTGGGCATGTCGGTTGAAAGCCTTGCTGAAATGCATCGAGCCTATGATCAGTGCTGCGCCGCCAGCGGCGAAAGCCCATTCAGGATCTCCGCCCGCTATGGTCGTTCCCACTGGTACGGCGATCATAACAGCGCCAACAAAGCCCATGACGCCCGCTACGCTGTAATTGGATTTTGCTTTCCAAAATTCTTCATAAGCCAGCGGATCATCACCCACGATTTGCAGGACTTCCTTGGGACTTACGGAGAAAGTGACGGTATCCTTGGTGTACTCGAACCTTGTGGAGCCAAAAGTTTTGTGCATGGTAATCTGTTCGAATGCCTGCGAAAGACAAATTGTAGAGGTAAAGAAAAAATAGATCATCGGGGCAAGTCGCAGATTCATAGGCGGCAAACAACAGGCAGGCACTGGGCTCCTTTATTAAAAGATCGGACTGATAGGCAATTTAACAACTGACCGGAAGAGCCTACGCCATCCGCCTGGCCACCTCATCCCAGTTTACAATGTTCCACCATGCAGCGACGTAATCGGCGCGCTTGTTCTGGTACTTGAGGTAATAGGCGTGCTCCCAAACATCCAGGCAAAGCAAAGGTGTACCCCTCAGCTCGCTGATGTCCATCATCGGGTTATCCTGGTTGGGCGTTGATCCTATTTTCAATTTGCCGCCGTCGTTGACCAGCCATGCCCAGCCAGAACCGAAGCGCGTGATGCCTGCCTGAGAGAATTGCTCCTTGAATTTGTCGATGGAGCCAAATGCACCGTTGATGGCGTCCGCCACCTTTCCGGCAGGGATACCACCGCCTGGCTTCATCACTTGCCAGAAGAAATTGTGGTTCCAGGCTCCGCCTCCATTGTTTCTTGCTTTGGCTGAAAGTTTCGTTGTGTTGGCAAAGAAATCCTTCTCAGATGTGTAGTTGATATTTTCGGCAGCGATGGCATCCGTTACATTCTTGATGTAAGCTGTGTGGTGCTTCGTGTAGTGTATCTCCATGGTCATGGCGTCGATGTGCGGCTCCAGCGCGTTGAAGGCGTAGGGCAAGGCAACCTGGGTAAACTGGAGGCCAGGAACTGCAGCGGAGGCCAGGGTGCTGTTCGTGAGGATCGAGGAGCCAAGGGCTGTTACAGCCGTTGCCTTGAGAGAGTCAAGGACAAATTTTCTGCGATTGATGCTTTTCATAATGCTTTGTTTTGTTCTTACTTATGGTGCAAAACTCATACCGACCTGCCATTGGGTTCAGGGGCTTGCCTGTCGCCAGGGCTTATAGCGGTTAAATTTACCCAAAAAATCTTTAGCTTTAGTCGAACAACAATTCAGGCTTATGAGCATCTACGGGTATCGATCGGCCACAGCCTACTGCCTCCTCCGCGGGCTTTCCCAGACTTCATTTTTCCTCCTCGCCATTTAGCCTCCTGCCTTGTACAAACAGGTACGATATCTGATTTTCTTGAAGGATGTATCCCTCCTGTCCGTTACTACGTTTGGAGGCCCGCAGGCGCACATCGCTCATTTCCTGAAGGTGCTCGTACAGAAGCGGGGATACCTCTCGGAGGAAGACTTGATGGAAATCAATTCCCTTTGCCAGGTCTTGCCCGGCCCCACCTCCACGCAAACCCTTACCGCCATCGGTTATAAAATTGGGGGCCCTAACCTTGCCTACCTGACCCTCCTGGTTTGGATGCTGCCTGCAGTCATCATGATGACAGCGGCTGCGTTGATCATGGATTCTTTTCAGCACCGGAGCCTTTCCTTGGAATTTACACGCTTCGTGCCCGCCATGGCTGTGGGCTTCGTGAGCTACGCGGCTTATAGCATGAGCGTTAAGACTGTTCACACCAGGACTGGAATTGTTCTGATGGTATTAGCTGCTGTTGCATCTTATTTTGTCCGATCTCCTTTCTTTTATCCGGTTGCGCTTATTGTTGCAGGAGCGGTTACGGCATTCAAATACAAGGCCCAGCCCAAAGCAGAAAAGATACCTATTCGCATCTCCTGGGCGAATTTTATCCTATGGGCAGGCGTATTGATCGCCGCTGCGGTATTGGGCGGGCTGACTCATTATCTTCCAATTAGGTTGTTTGAGAACTTCTACCGGAACGGAAGTCTTATTTTCGGCGGCGGTCAGGTCCTGACGCCTCTATTGTACACGGAGTTTGTTGAATTAAAGCACTATCTCACCTCAAGGGAGTTTCTTTCTGGCTACGCCATTGCGCAATCTCTTCCCGGACCTGTGTTCGCGTTCAGCGCCTACATCGGTGCATTGTCGGTTCAGGAGGGCGGGATAGCTGCACAGATTGTCGGAGCGCTTTTGTCTGCCGCCGGGATTTTTTTGCCGGGCACCTTCCTCATATTCTTTCTGATCAGATTTTGGGAAAGCCTCAAAAAATTTCGGGCCATCCGGGCGTCACTGGAAGGAATTACTGCCGCCAGCGCGGGGTTGGTGGCCGCTGCTGCTGTATTTCTTTTCCAGCCATTGGATAACAACGTGTATACCTATGCATTTACCATAGGCACATTCGCATTACTCAACTTCACCAGAATTCCTTCCGGGTTGATCATTGTCCTTGGATTAGTCCTGGGCTATTTGTTTTGAGCCTTTGAATGAACAACCAATCCATGGAGAAGAGGTGTTGTTTCTTCTTTATCCAAGATTGAAGATGATCGGCAGCGTGTATCGTTGCCTGACAGGCCTGCCCCTTTGTTTGCCCGGTTTCCAGGGCGGCGCAGACTGTATTATCCTTACGGCTTCCTCGTCGCAACCTGCACCGATACCTTTAATGGCCTTGACATCGGAGAATGACCCGTCCTTGTTAATGATGAACTCAACGAACACACGGCCTTCGATGCCCATCCTTCTTGCCTGTGAGGGGTATTTAACTTTTTCACTGATGTATTGGTAGAACGCCTCAATTCCTCCTTTTGGGGTGGCTGACTCTTCCACAAACCGGTAGGGAATATTCTCATCAATTTCAGGCTCAGGCTCTGGAAGGGGATGGGAGTCAAATGGAGTAGCCAGATTGGGGTCAGCGTCAAACAGTAAAGTTGAATCATCCACAACATCGATATCCGGCACAACATCCAGTATGATGTTCCTGGCAACGGGCATGGGTGCAGGAGGTACGTCCCTGGTTGGCGGAATGTAAGGGTTCACATCCCAATTGTCGAGCCTCCTGTCGCGGAGATTCACAAGGCCTTCACCATAACTTCGCCATTCGAAGGCCATGACAGCAAGAGCCATCGCAATGATGAGTCCGATGCTGAAGAAGTAAGCTGATCTCCTGTTCAGGTCAACCGATGGATTCTTTTTCGTTTCCATAAAAGTTGGTTTAGGTTCAGACACATAATGCCTGGCCTTCCGGTTGGTCACACGAAAAAGCAGTCTATTGTTAGGACAAGAAAAGACCCGCTCCGTAAATGGAGCGGGTCTGTCAAAAGTCTTAAGAAATTTATCCCAGCTTGAAAATGATGGGAAGGGTATAGCGCTGCTTGACGGGCTTGCCACGCTGCTTGCCTGGGTTCCACGACGGTGCGGACTGTACGATCCTGACAGCCTCCTCGTCGCAACCTGCTCCGATGCCTTTGATGGCCTTCACATCGGAAAGCGTCCCGTCTTTTCCAATCACAAACTCCACAAATACTCGGCCTTCAATTCCCATGCGTCTTGCCTGGGCCGGATACTTAACTTTTTCACCAACGTACTTATAGAACGCCTGCATCCCGCCTTTGGGTGTTGCAGACTCCTCAACCACGGTAAAGATTTCGTCTGATTCTTCTTTAGGCTCTTCGGCTTGTACCACGATTGCCTCAACCTTGGTTTCATCCGTCACCTCTACGTCGAGGTTTACTTTGATATCGTCTTTGATTTCCTCCTCATCGGGCACCTCTACGACCACGGGCTGCTGAATAACAGGAGCGGGGGGCGGGGGCTGTTCCGTAGGGGGAACCTCCATGGTTTCCTCGAATGTGTCTGTCCGCTTACCCTGCAGGTCGAGAAGGGTCTCATCATACTGCTTCCATTCAAACGCCATAACAACCAGCGTCATCGTGAGCAGGAGACCAATACTGAAGAAAAAGTTTGATTTCTTCGTCAAATCGGCCTTGTCAGTCTTTTTCACTTCCATACAATTCGTGGTTTAGGGTTCCAAATATAACAACAGAATCCATTTATGGATGTATCGTCACATAAATTCAAAAAAAATTGGGGCTATTTCCGGCTCCCATAAAAGAGGGTAAAGTAAACAGTGGGAAAAACGCTGTAATTCCCAGTAGAGGGCATCAGGATAATCTCGTTGAAGTAGGAATCGACCAGAAACCCAACCTCAAAACCCGTAACCGAACTCTTGTTAGTCCCCATCTCAAAATTCAATCCCGCCTTGGCATTGATGCCCAGTTGGATGGAAGAGTCAAAAAGGCCCTGAAAAAGATTTCCCGTCCCCAAAATATTATTGAATGTATGCAAGGGATTTTTGGGGTCATATTGTTCCTTGACGGTTACAAAAACACTGTTGTCCACAGACCGCTCTATGTAGTAGGGGGCAAGGAGTCCGATGGAAGGTCCAGCGGCAAATACCGCCTTGATCTCCACACCCTGTTGCGGTGCCTTGCCGAACAGGATAATGTCACGGCCGTATTGAAACCGGAAAGCATAGAGATAGTTGGTTTTGCCGTAGATAAAGAAGTTCCCGGTTGATCGTGAGCTTTTTCTCACTTCCTGGGGGTGCTTCACATTCATGATCTCGAGTCCAAAGGTCTCCAGCACCCGGTCATTCAATTTCCTGGCTTTTTTGAAGGTGAACCCTCCAATCAGTCCGCCAGCTGAGTTCTTGTTAATTCCCCAGGTAAATTCTGAATTATATTCATAGCTGTCCTGGGTTTGGGCATTGGAAAAGGACACAGCGCCTACTCCAATAAGCGTGAGAACGATCCACTTTGACCCGAAAAACCTCATGAAAGATACTTTAAGCTAAATTTACCCGAATATTGGCAAACGCAAAATTACAACCATTTATGGCTTCAATGAAAGGGGAGTACTTGGGCGGCCTGCGCACGCAGGACGAACACCTTTTGTCTGGCAATAAAATCATCACCGATGCGCCCCCCGACAACAACGGAAAAGGAGAGGCATTCAGCCCCACCGACCTTGTATGTGCCTCCCTCAGCAGTTGCATGATGACCATGATGGGAATACTTGCCAACCGCGAGGGCATTGACCTTTCGGGGATGAAGTCGGAGATCACAAAAATTATGAATCCCAGTCCCAGGAGAATTGCTGAAATAAAAATAACCTTTTCACAGCCGACCCTCAGCGCAACGGAAGTTCAGAAACAAAAATTGAGAAATGCAGCATTAACCTGCCCGGTGGCATTAAGTCTCTCGGCTGAAATTAAGCAGACGGTGGAGTTTGGGTTCTGATTGAATACGCTTTCACTCTACTCGTTCCACAAACCCTTTTCTTTCTTGTCGTAACGGGGGCGTCGTATCTTTTCCTTCAGATTTTCAGGCTGAGTCTCGCTCTTGCGGAAGAGCTTCCCCCAAAGCAATTTAACGTTCATCATCACAGTACGCTCTTCTTTGACATTATCACGGTAACCATGAGCAAACTGTGCGTCAGGGTGCAACCGGCTGCCCGTGTACTTATGCATCTTGACGTTGCCCTGGTAATCCCCAATGCGGGCCATGGCTTTCCCCGGCGCAATACCCTTCAACGCACCGTCAGCACTGTTCGGATTTTGTTTGTAATGCCAGTACTGTTTCATGCTGCGGGCATATTCACTGGCCTTGACTGATGAACGGGTAGGTGCTATGCCAGGCATGGCATCCGGACTCGCGTTTGGCTTCTTCTTGTAGTTGTGTTCAAGGACCTTGATCTGCAATCCTGATACGCGATAGGTAGTCTCGTCGGGTCTCTTTTTCAGCAGCGATTCCTTTGAGGCATTGTCATTCTGTATATAGCTCTTCTTCAGTCTGGGAAGGGCAATCCGGCCCGAGTAGTTGGCATTGTCATTGGGAGGTGTCTTGACTGCAATTGGCTTGTTGTCATTGTTCCACAATTGGCCGCTCACGCTGCCGCCGCCCTTTTCAGGTTTCTTGGATTTGGTTCTCCCGCTGAAGTCGGCACCGGCGGCTGAGAACGGTTTGGTAGGAATGGCCTGGTTGTTATTGTTCCATAATCGGCCGCTCACGCTCCCTCCTCCTTTTTCGGGTCGCTTCATTCTGATATTCCCGCTGTAGCCAGCCCCCTCCCGGCCAAATCCGCGTACCGAGGAGCGGCGAATGTTTCCGGAAGAAGTCACCCCGGCTTCTCCAAATTGTTTGATGGGACCAACACGCTCAATGTTTCCGGAATAGTCAACACCCTGTCTGCCAAATCCGCGCTGTGAACTTCTTTTGATGTTTCCGGAGTAGTCAACGCCTTCCCGACCGAATCCGCGCTGTGAACTTCTTTTGATGTTTCCGGAGTAGTCAACGCCTTCGCTTCCAAATCCACGCAGCGTGCTTCTTTTGATATTACCTGAGTAATCAACGCCTTCCCGACCGAATCCGCGCTGTGTGCTTCTTTTGATATTGCCAGAATAGTTCACGCCTTCTCTTCCGAATCCGCGCTGTGTGCTTCGCTTAATGTTTCCGGAATAGTCAACACCCTCCCTGCCAAATCCACGAATCGTACTGCGTTTGATGTTGCCGGAATAATCTATGCCATCCCTTCCAAATCCACGCTGTGTACTCCTCTTGATGTTGCCGGAATAATCAACACCTTCTCTTGTATAGCCCCTGACTCCGGAGCTTTTGATATTGCCTGAATAGCCTGTGCCTTCGCGGGAATATCCGCGTATCGAACTCCTCTTGATATTACCGGAGTAATTGGTTCCGTCCCGCCCGAATCCAACAAAGGAACTCTTCTTGATATTTCCTGCGTAGCCGGGTCCCTTTCCGGAGAACACGCGCCGTGCCTGGTCTTGTCGGAGGTCTCCTGAAAACCGGGCTGCCCCCACCGAGCCAAATCCGGGACCCCTTCCCCGAATGGGCTGCCCCGAATTATTCCAGCCAGCACTGACGCTACCACCGCCTTTGGGTCGCTTAACTCCCTTCACCTTGCCGCTCAGGTCCCGGTCATATACCACGTTCGGAATGGAATTCAGTTGTGCTTTCTCACCCCTCCTGGTGCGCGTCTTATAGCCTCCACCCGGGCCGCCTTGGCCCCTTCCTTCGCTTTTGCCGGATATGGAAAGTTTCCGTGGGAAAACAAATTTTCCAGCTACCTCACCTTTGCCTTTTGCGGATTTCCTCAAACGCCAACCTGATACGTCACCTTTCCATCCCCGTTGTCCTTTCTTGGTTGCCGTCGCATAACCCCCGCCGCCAACCCGGGAAGTACGGTCACCCATAGGCTTCTTTCCAAATGTCCGCACCGTGTCTCTTCCAACCAGGCCGGCAGGCGTTGATTTATAATTCCTCGTTCGAAGTGGACCGCCTGTGATATCATTCGTGTACGGACTTTCTTTCTTTTGAAGCTTTCCCCAATACACATTCTTCTTTCCCTTTTGGATGTAAGGCGCACTGACAGACGCGGGATAATACTGTCCCTGAGATCCGCCCGTCCTCGGTTTTTGAGCTCGGCGCACTTTTGCCAATTGACCGCTGTTTGAAACGGACCTTTCTTTCATTTTCGCACGCTTCCGGTAGTAGGCCACATAAGGCCCTTTCTGGGGATAAACATTTTTTACTGATCCAGATGCGCTTTTGTTCCGAATGGGTCCGTTGTCGGCTGCGCCTTTCCACGCGCGTTCCTCGTAACGTGGTTGATGGGTTACAAATGGATTTCCTTTAATGGTCCTTGAATAAACCGGAGGCCTCTTCTTTGGTTGCTTTCTGGCGTAACGCACATACGGTCCGCTTTGCGGGTAGACATTATTGCGTGCCGCCTCCGACCGGGATGCTTTTGGTCGTTTGAGGGGATAGCCCGATACGTCTCCTTTCCAGGCACGGACCTTGGATTCTCTCGGTGATTTTGAAAACACCCGCCCCAAGGGTTGTGCTGACCGGTCTGGCTGCCTGTTGGTGCGTCCTGAGTATGGTGAGGGCTGCGGATATTTTGTATTTGCCCGGTTTGCCGATGACCGGTCCTTCGTCCGGAGCCTGCGGTTGGCAACGTCCCTTGTCGTGCCCTTTTCTTTCTTCTTAACGGATTTTACCCTGGTCTCTCTTACTCTTCGTTGATTATTGACAGGCTTGTCTCCCTTCGTGTTTTGAGCGTTCACTGCGGTGGATAGAAACAGCAAGGCCACTGAGAACACAAAGTATTTCAGGAACAGTGACAGGAATGGGGCGTTATGGACCTTATCGTGTTTCAAAAAATGGCAGGAAAACAGGCTAAGATAGGGAAAAGCCCAGATTTATATGTCAGAGAGGAAAGAGGTGACTCTCAATAGGTGAGCAACTCTTCAATCTTGCTTTTCAACCTGCTCTTTGGAAGAAAGTTATTCTCCAGGGTTGGCGCAAAGGGAATGGCTGTATCGAGGCTGGCCACCCTGGTGATGGGAGCGTCAAGATGGTTGAATAAATGTTCAGTTATCCAGGCCGATATCTCTGCCCCGATTCCTCCGGTTAGCGTGTCTTCATGCAGGATCAGGACCCGGTTTGTTTTCTTGACGGTTTGTTCGACTGCTGCTTTGTCCCAGGGAAGAAGGGTGCGCAAATCCAGGATGTCGGCCTGCACGTTACTCATCAAACCCATAACCTCTTTGGCCCAATGGACGCCCATACCATAGGTGATAATGGACAAATCGCTCCCCTGGGTGACCAGGTTGGCTTTTCCTATTTCGATCGTGAAGTAGTCATCAGCAACCAGTTCTTTGATTGACCGGTACAGTCCCTTGTGTTCAAAATATAAAAAAGGGTTGGGATCTTCGATTGCGGCACAAAGCAGTCCTTTTGCGTCGGACGGAGTAGAGGGATAAACGATCTTGAGTCCGGGGGTATGAAAGAACCAGGCCTCGTTGCTTTGAGAATGAAAAGGTCCGGCTGCGGTACCTGCTCCTGTAGGCATGCGAACCACCACATCGGCTTGCTGACCCCATCGCCAGTACGATTTGGCAAGGTTGTTTACAATTTGGTTGAACCCTTCTGTAACGAAGTCGGCAAACTGCATTTCCACCATCGCCTTCATTCCCTTGATGGAAAGGCCCAGCCCCGCACCAACAATGGCCGACTCGCAGATGGGTGTGTTGCGCACACGATCCTTGCCAAATTTTTCTACAAATCCTTCAGTAATTTTAAAGACGCCCCCATATTCGGCGATATCCTGCCCCATGAGCACGAGGTTGTCATGCCGCTCCATGCTTTGAAGAAGGCCGTCATGAATGGCATCAATGAATCGTTTTTCAGACCTGGCATCAGTTGCGGGCTGGATTACAGCCTGAGGCCATGGCGCATAAACATCCTGGAGTTCAATCTCAGTGTTAGCTGTCGGGTGCGTCTCCTTGAAGGCCTCTTCCAGCCCAGCATCGATTTCCTTTTTTATTTTCTTTCGAAGGTCATCAGCATATTTTTTGTCTATGACTTTTTCCTCCAGCAGGTAATTTTCATAATTAGCGAGCGGATCTTTGGCGGCCCATTCCTCCATCAGCTTTTTGGGAACGTACTTGGTACCCGACGCTTCTTCATGTCCGCGCATGCGGAACGTCATGCACTCCAGGAGAATAGGACGAGGTTTGGCACGCATGCTTTCGGCCAGAGACTTTACCATGTCATACACTTCGAGGACATTGTTCCCATCCACCTGTACACCTTCAATGCCATAGCCAATGGCCTTGTCAATAAATGCCTTGCACCGGAATTGTTCCAAGCTCGGGGTTGAAAGGCCATAGCCATTGTTTTCTATCAGAAAAATGACTGGCAAATCCCATACGGCCGCAACATTGATCGCTTCATGAAAATCTCCTTCACTGGTCCCGCCGTCGCCGTTGAAGACAACGGTAATCTTCTTTTCTTTTTTCAGTTTGGAGGCAAGGGCAATGCCGTCAGCCACGCCGTTTTGCGGACCGAGGTGTGAAATCATTCCAACGATGTGGTGCGCATTGGTTCCGAAATGAAATGACCGGTCCCGGCCCTTGGTGAACCCGCTCATGGTACCTTGCCACTGAGCGAAGAGTTTTGGAAATGGAATTTGACGGCCAGTGAAAACACCGAGATTTCGGTGCATGGGTAGAATGTACTCGTCCTGTTCCAAGGCCTGAGTGACGCCCACGGCAATTGCCTCTTGCCCGATCCCACTGAACCACTTGCTGATTTTGTTTTGGCGCAGGAGTATAAGCATCTTTTCTTCAACCATGCGGGGCCATAGCAATGATGAATAGAGCTGGCTGAGTAAGGAATCCGGATAATTCTTGCGGTTAAACTTCATAACAGTGCAAAGATGCGCACAAAATAAAGTTAAAATTGAAGACTTGCTTGTTTACCCGACAAACTTCGTCTGGAGTTCGGGCGTGGGTATCCTGCAGGCATCCCGCCGGCCAAACATCCTGTATCGATTCCGGGCAACAAGGTCATAGAAATAATCCCTGAAAGGCCTGGGCAAGATGATAAACGCATACAGCAACGGCCATGCGCCGGGCATTTGCCGGAAGATCTTCAATACGGCCGTGGAGCGGCTGTACAACTGGTTGTCCTGAAGTAGCAGAACGGTCGATAACTCACTGGCAGAGTAATGAAAGGGTTGAAGAAGTTCCTTGACGCGTTCGGACTGCAGCGATCCGAACCGAAACCTATTCTGACGATCACGATCGATCAGAAAATTGACAAAGCCGTTGCACAAGTTGCAGACCCCGTCGAAGAGTATGATCGACCTTCCATCCATTTTTATTTGGGCTGTTTATAAAGTGGTACCGTGCTGCAGGGTTCTCCATACAGGATGCTGGCCGCAACCGGCCGCAGTCGGGTTGCCGCTTCGAGGTAGGCGGATTCCGGAACAGCCACATCCGAGCAGCCCTTGATGACCACTTTGGCATTTCTGAATTGCTCCCAGTCAACCAGGCTAAGTGCCTCCTGGTAAAGCTGCGACGTCAGATCATCGGGAGTCCCGAATACGACCCTTCTGGCAAAGGGCTGGAGCGAAATTCCCACCAGCATGTATGCCCAGGTAGGAATCACAGCATCAGCAGAACAATGGATGGCAACATTCTTGTTCTGGTAATGTCCCCAGTCGTGTTGTTTGATGAATTCGCGAAGATCCTTTTCACGGAGAATCATTCCCTGGTAAAGAAGTTCTTTCAGATCGATCGAAGCCTGGCTGCCCTTTGGATACAAGTCCTCGAGGTTGAAGGTGACCAGGGCGCTGTTTGCAACCCGGTTGATTATTTCATTTTGCTTGTGGTCTGCCATCTTTTCAAGTAGCATTACAACACGACTCAGGCCAATTTAGTTTTTGCCACAAATTCCTTGAGGTAGTATGGCTCGAATGCTGCCAGGTCTTCAAATTGATTGTTCTGAAATTTATTTAAGGCCAGCGCCCCCATTTCCCTGGCCGTATTGAACAGGTTATCGGCAAAACGGGCTTGCGGATGCCTGATGACCTCACGGCATTTCTGTGCTCCGTCGCCGAAGAAAAGTATTGAACGGCTGGCAAGTTGATCGGTGAAACTATTTTCGTCGATCACCCGGGCATGTGTCCCCTCAATCACTTCAAGCGAAGTGCTGAGGAGGCAGCAATACACTTCCATCCTTCGGGCGTCGATCATGGGGCATAGCAAGTCTGGCGGTGAAGATTGTGTTGCGCCTGACGCCAGGACCCAGAGCGAATCGATGGCAATCAGGGGAATGCGAAGGCCATAGCAGATTCCTTTGGCTGTAGATACTCCTATTCGCAGACCCGTATAGGAACCGGGGCCGGCCGAAACGGCAACGGCCTGTAATTCTTTTTCTTGAATTTTTGTTTCTTCGAATAATTCCCGAATCTGAACGGCCAGCATGGCTGCGGCCGAATGCGCAATGTGCAGTTCCCGGAATGCCAGGAGTTTGCCATTCTCATGAAACGCGGCTGAGCAAACTGATGTTGAGGTTTCTATACTGAGAATGACCGCCATCAATGGGGCATCAATAGTTTCTTGAATCCCTCTGAATCGTTCAGGATTCTTTTGGCTTCTGTTATTTCCGGGTCGCGGGACAGAGAAATTTCCGTTTTGCCCCTATTAAGGCCATAATGAAAGGCAATCTCTTCTTCAAGGAACTGCTGGATATCTGAACGGAACCGTGTCAGAAAAGCGGAATGATTCTGGGCGATCTTGGTCTGGAGGGTTGCCAGGCTGCCTTGCAGATCCGTGTAATAGCGCTCATTCTTGGCGGCGGCTATCAGATTTTCAGTCTGTTTTTCCAGGTCAGTGATATACGTGAATGGTTGTTGCTTGAGCCAGCCCTCGAATTGTGCGTAGTCCTGATCAGTAAAGTGAAAATCTTTCAAACTGACCGGCGCAGGATGCTGGTTGCAGTACAGTGTGGCATAGTCAAAAATGAGACCCGACCTCACCAGTTCAATGACTGCCGAACCGGGTGACTCACTTTTCACAGCGATATCCGGATCAAGTCCGCCGCCATCAAAGACGGTGCGTCCGCTGGAGGTTTTGAAAGCGACTTTAAGTGAATCGGCAAATTTTTCAACGGTTCCATCATTTTTGCGATGAGCATAATCCAGCGCCTGAATGCACCGTCCGCTGGGGATGTAATATTTCGCAGTAGTAACTTTCAACTGGGCATTGTAGGCCAGCGGCCTGGTAATCTGAACAAGCCCTTTGCCGAAGGTCTTTTGTCCAACCAGGACGGCCCGGTCATAATCCTGCAACGCACCGGCAACAATTTCTGAAGCAGAGGCGCTTCCTCCGCTGGTCAGCACAACCAAGGGTATTTGTGTGTCCACAGGACTGTTCAGGGTGACATACGATTTGTTCCAGTCCTGCACCTTGCCTTTGGTAGCAACTACTTCTTTGCCTTTCGGAACGAAGAGGTTGACAATGTTTACAGCCTCATACAAAAGACCTCCGGGGTTATCCCTGAGGTCGATAATGATTTTGGTAACTCCCTTTTGCTTAAGACTGGTCATAGCGTCTTCAACTTCCTTGGCGGCGCCGGGTGTGAAGTCATCCAGTTTGATATAGCCAATGGCCGGATCGATGAGGCCCTGGTAAACCACGTTGCTGATCTTGATTTTCTCCCTGGAGATCTTGAAGGTCATCTCTTTTCCCACCCGGTCGATGACTACTTCCACTTCAGACTTTGGGTTTCCCTTGAGCAAGGTACTGGTTTCCGAAGTTGGTTTTCCCCTGACATTCTTTCCATCGACTGCGATGATTTCGTCGCCGACCTTCAGACCTGCCCTTTCTGCAGGGAAGTTCTCATAGGGATGTGTAATCACACTTTTCTTGTTGACAACACCGATCAGGGCTCCAATTCCGGCGTACTGGCCGGTGGTTAGAATACTAAAGGCTTCCAGGTCTTCTTCGGGAATATAATCGGTATACGGATCAAGCGATTCCAGCATTCCCTGGATTCCGGTTTGGATCAATTTTTTGGGCTCAACCTCATCGACATAATAGGTGTTCACCTCTTTGAAGAGTGTGGCAAAAATGTCAAGGCTCTTCGCGATGTCGAAGTACTTTTCGCCCGGGCCGGAGAAAGCAAAGAAGCCCAGGGTGACAGCAACGATGAGGAAAAGGCTAATTCTTCTTTTCATGTTTCAGACTTTCCAGGGATGATAGGATGGCTTGATGGATTGTTGCCGAGGGTAAAATCTCCTTTGCAATGTAAATATACGCAACACACAACGCTGGGGATACCTGCAAAAGTGCCTTATTGAGGCGGTATCCTTCCCTGATTCTGCGTTTTAGGGTATTTCGGTCTACGGCTTTTTTGAAATTCCTGACCGGCACGGAGATCAGGACCTGGTGAACCGGCTGGACGGGATCAGGGTGTGGGGTGGCAATGACCTTAAGGGGAAAAAATAGCCTGGAAGGACCTTTCTTGAAAAGGCCTTCAATGATCTTTTTTCGGCTTAGCCTTTCTTCTTTTCGAAAGCTGAAGTTCCCCATGGGCCAGTGTTAATCCTCACCAGGGGAGCCTGAGAGGAGTTCTATTTGTGCTTGAAGGTCTTTTCGTCAGAGACGGTCAGCTTTTTGCGTCCTTTCTTCCTGCGGGAAGACAAAACCCTCCTGCCGTTGGCCGAGGCCATCCGTTCACGGAATCCATGTTTATTCTTTCTTTTCCTGCGAGAGGGCTGATAGGTACGTTTCATGGTCGCTAAAAATTAAGGGCTGCAAAGATGGACAGGATTTTTTGATTTACAAAGATTCAGCCAAGTAAGCTGGATGGCGTTTTTTGGCGCTGAAGACGCTATAAAAGTTTAGGCAGGCATTTGGTTAAAGTCAGTCTGCCTGTTATCTTTGCAGTCCGTTTTGTAAGAAATGGTCAAAACTGGCTTTAGACGGGGTTTTGGGGATTAGAGTAGAGGGAGTTTCCAGCAGGGGGACTCAACGATACTGAGGATTTTAGCTTTGAGCCGTGAGGTTTGTGGTTAGAGGAGC
>JAYTVB010000021.1:0-18991 GCA_043744235.1 Cyclobacteriaceae bacterium
AAAGTTGTTGACAAAGTTGAGGGGGTTCTGGATTTCATGGGCGATGCCGGCAGTAAGTTCTCCGAGGCTGGCCATTTTTTCGGATTGGATGAGTTGGGACTGGGTGGACTTAAGTTTTGAAAGCGTCTTTTCAGCTATAACTTTTTGCCTATTTATCTCTTCTTTTTGATCACGCAACAATGCATTGGCCTTTTGTTTTTGCTTGTTATTACGGAAGAGAAAAGACGCAATCAAAAGGAACACCCCTAACCCAGCCAGCAATGCATACTGCTTAACACGACTTTGATAGGCAGCCTGTGTAATATCCAATTCGTATTGCCGTTCCTCTTCATCAAATGATGCAAGGTTTTGTATGGCATTCAGATTTCCAAAGCTGTTCATTTTTTTTAAAGCTGCCAGGGCCATTTTCTGGTATTGAAGCGCAAGCGCCAGGTTACTTTTTTCATATTGCGAAGACAAAAAAATACTGGCTTCAGCAATTGGATTGCCGCTGCCGATTTTTTGCGCATCATCAAGTGCCCTTTGTGCATAATAAATACAGGAATCAGGTTGCCCTGCCTTTCGATATATCTCCGCAATTTCAAGGTTTGATTTATAAGTAAAAATATATTGACCGCTTGAATAACCAGCCATTAGACTTTGTTGATAAAAATTGAGTGCAAGCTGCACATTTCCTTTATCTGATTGTAGCCTGGCGAGTGGTATTAAATTGGCACAGCTCATAAATTCAGCACCGTAGCGTTTGATATTTTTATCAGCCATCAGGCAAAAATACAAGGCAGAGTCTGGTTGATTCATTGAGTAATATGTCCTTCCAAGTTGTACTTCTGGCATTACCGCCATGTAATAATTATGCAATGAGTCGAAAAGCTGCTTTGACTGTTTAAGATAAAACAATGCTCGGGGAAAATCTTTTGTTTCCCTGTATATAACCCCAAGCCTGCTAAGCACTTCCCCACGACCCATTGTAAAATTGTATTTCTCCGAAATCCGTAAGGCCTTCAACTCCAATTCCAGGGCCCTGGAGTGATTGCTAGCCAGGGAAAGTGCAAACCCCATCATAAAAAGGGATCGAAATTCCCCTTCGTGAAATTTTATTTTCCGTGATAGAAGCAAAGCGTTCTGCGCATAGAATAAGGCAGAATCAGCATTAGAGTACTTATATTGGTTAACCAGTTCTACCATTGACAGAACATTATTTGTATCAATCCTGCTAGTGGAAAGCTCCTTCTTCAAACTATCAATGATAGCTTGCTGATTATACTGTGCAAACACCTGCTGCGACAAAAAGCATAAAAGGAAAAAACCTACGATTCTTTTCATTATCCTATTTGTTTAAGGGTAACTCAACAATAAATTCAGTTCCCTCACCCTCCTTTGTCTCCACTTTCAACTCTCCCCCATGTGCTTTTACAATATCATAGCTCAAACTTAAACCCAATCCTGTGCCTTGGCCGGTAGGTTTGGTGGTAAAGAAGGGTTGAAATATTTTGTCCAGTACTTTTTGAGGAATGCCGCTGCCGTTGTCGCTCACGCGGATCTCAACCCGGTTATTTTTCTTACTGGTAGTGATGGTCACTATAGGTTCGTAAGCATTGAGGCTGAGCTTCTTCTTCTCAGTGACCGCGTAAAAAGCATTGTTGATGAGGTTTAACACAACACGGCCGATTTCCTGCGGGATCACATCTATTTTTTCAATGGACGGATCAAAAATGATTTCAAATTTGGCGTTAAATGATTTGTCTTTGGCACGCAGGCCGTGGTAGGAAAGGCGCAGGTATTCATCGCAGAGGGCATTCAGGTCGGTCAATTCCTTTTGACCTGTACTCTTGCGCGAATGCTGCAGCATACTCTTCACAATACCGTCGGCACGCTTACCGTGGAAGTTGATCTTCTCCAGGTTCTGGATCACATCCGCCGCGATCTGTTTGGCGTCCGCGGCATTGCCCTTCTCCAATTCCTCCTTCATCTCGTCCAGCAGCTCCTTGCTGACTTCCGAGAAGTTATTGACGAAGTTGAGCGGGTTCTGTATTTCATGGGCGATGCCGGCGGTAAGCTCGCCCAGGCTTGCCATTTTTTCGGATTGAACCAGTTGGGTCTGTGCCTGCTTCAGATCCGACAGGGTATTCTCCACTTGAAGCTTGGCGGTTTCCAGTTTGTTGAAATCTTCGTAACGGGCATAGGCCGTAGAAAATGCATCGGCTACTGACTGCAGCAGATTCATTTCCTCTTGACCCAGCGACGCGACATTGCCTACGTATAGCATTCCCTGCAGGAATGGGAGAAAGTGAAGGTGCAAATGTTCGGGAGGATGTTGTACCTGGTATTCCGCTTGTTGGGCATTGGCCCCCATTTTGGTCATCTCGTTCCAGAACTCAATGAATCTTGCCCCGTCCCAATGATCGGTGTACACACGCTTATTACGCCAGGGCTCAATCGCATTTTTGATATTCTCACTGGAGTACGGCATAAGCACCGCGGCAATGGACTTGCCTTCCGGTGTTGAGAGAAACGCATGGCAGACCTCCTTCTGTTCATCCATAATAAATACACCGCAGCGCACAAATGGAATTCCCAGCGTGGTAAGCTCTCTCCATATTAAAGGCGTAATACGATCCAGATCAGACACTGTCCGCATACTGGCAATCTCTGCACGCACACGATCTAGAGCAGCTTGTTTTATTGCTTCCCTTCCCCTGACTTCTGCATCCTTAAGTTCCTTGTATCGTTTGTAGGTGAGACTCAGTACAGCGCTAAATCTTCTAAAGACTTGCAACTCCCCATCTGACAATTCATTTTCTGAAACCACATAGAATGAGCCCTCGGCAAACATCGGATAATAAAAGTATTGGACAGCATTATTGGGGTAATCGGGGATTCCCACCTGACCTTTCAAAAACTGATAATACTCTTTTATTTCATTGCCCCGCAAGGCGTAGCAAAATTCCTTTTGAATGAGCCAGTTTTGATATACTTCCTTCAAAATCGGATAAGCGGCCATATCGAGCTTACCCTGAACTTCAACCAAATCGCCTTCTGTTGATTTACTCACTGAAGTGAGATCGGCAATATGATTTTCTTTGTTGAGCAATCCGGCACCAACCCGTATTACATTTGCTGAGTTTAATCTTACCAATTCACTGTAAAATATTCGTACGGTTGAAGCCAGATCCTCGGGATTGTGCATGGCCATCGCTTTGCCTCTTACTTTTTCAAGAGCGGCTTCTATGGTGGCTTCGCGTGCCTGTGCTTCCGCCTTTTTCAAATCAAGAAAGCGGGTATAGGTTTGACTGAACACCTTCGCAAAGCGAACAAGCAACTGCATGGTCTCTTTTGGCATGGGCTCATGGGCGCTGATCAGCAATAGCCCTTGGGAAAAGAATGCGGCATGATGAACCCTTCGACCCTTGATCTGCGAGTCATCGATGGGCATCTTTACCTCATCGCGCACAAACCTTATCCACTCTTTTAAATCGTTGCCGGAGAGGTCAATCACCAAAGCGTCTTTGCCTGCTTTCCACGCGGCAAACCACTTTGCAAGGGTTGGCTGCAGCAAGGAAGCCTCAAACTGGCGGGTTACCTGGCTGCCCAATTGGTCAGTCACCCACCATTCAATGACCTGTAACTTTTCGTTGATGATACCAATGCCGATTCGATCCGGTATTTTTCCCAGCTCGGCAAACTGTTCAAAGAGAACCTGGGCTGTATCCGGGAGCTGCTCACTCTTGTGCATAGCCATGGTTTTGCTCCGGACACGTTCGAGGGCTGCTTCAATACGAGCTTCCAGAGCCTGCGCTTCTGCTTTTTGCAGATCAAGATACCGCCTATACGTCTGACCAAACACCCCGGCAAAACGCTTGAAGATTTGTACTTCGGCCGTAGGTATACGTTCTTCGGTGAAAGCAAACACCATCCCATCTGGAAAAATGAAATCGGTATGATATTGTTGGATCGGCAGTGCACGGACGTCAAACTGAAGCGGATAAGAGTCCGTTTGGTTGATGGCCTGATAGTAGTTTATCAAATCCTCGCCGGCCATTTTATATTCAAAAATCGATTCGCTGCATTGCCAGGCCTGGTAGGCGCCTTCAAGCATGGGATGTGCTTTCATGTCCAATTGGCCGGTGAACAAGGTGGCATCGCCGTCCGTATTTGATTTGGCCGTCCACACTTCCATTTGATTGGCGGTGGCATTATTGTGTACCAGGATGCCGCAGCGAACGGTTTCAACACCCAGCTTTACTAACTCCTCAAATAGGGTGGCAACCGTTTTACCCACATCGCTGCTGTTGTGCATGGCCATGGTTTTTGACCGAACTCTTTCCAAAGCCGCTTCAATCTTAGCTTCCATTGCCTGTGCTTCTGCTTTTTGCAGGTCGAGAAAGCGGATATAGGATTGCTCAAAAACCTTTCCGAACCGCTCCAAAATTTCCAGTTCGGCTTCCGTTATTTCATTTACGCTTACTGTTTGAAGACCGCTATACTTAAAAAATGTGAAGCCTGCCACATACCTGGGAAGTGCTTTATTCGCCTCTTGTACGTGCGTTGGGAACCTCCTGAACTCAGTTTTTGAGAATAAGTATTGATCGTAAATTCTTTTCTCTTTCCCTTCCAGTGTATAAACAAATCGTTTATCCTGCGCCTTCCATGCATTCCACATGGCCCGGTGAAAATCGTAATCTTCAAACTTCATGTAGTAGCTTTCAGCATCCTTTCCTGTTTCAGGATTGGCTGCCCAAACCGTATTTGAACGGTCATCGCCATCAATGAGGTTGATGATGCAAAATGTAAGCGAAAACTCGAGCCCGGTAAACTCCTGCAGTAGGGTATCCACCACGGTGGATAATTCGGAGGAGTGATGCATGGCAAGGCTTCTTGAGCGCACTCGTTCCAAGGCCGCTTCAATTTTCGCTTCCTTCGCCTGCGCTTCTGCTTTTTGCAGATCGAGGAAGCGGGTGTAGGTTTGTTCGAACGCTACTGCGAAACGGGTTAACGTATTATGTGATTCAGGTAAGAGTGAATCTGTACTGATGATGCCAATTGTTCCCTGTTTGAAAATCGCTTCGGTAAAAACAAGTTTATCAGGAGGTGAGATAAGCAAAAGCTGTAACATCGTATCCTCCTTCAAAGTGACCAATGTGCTCTGATAGTTCAAATAATCCATCACTTCCGTTCCAGTAAGCTCGCCGATATATTTCGTTTTTCTTGCTTTCCAGGATGCAAATACATCCTGTAGGTGCTTATTTGCATTTAAAGAAATACGGTGACTGCCAGGTCTTAAGATTCCATCTTCCTGTGTTGTCCAAATTTCTGAAGTTGCTGACTTTTCATCTATAAGACTGAAGAATACTCTTGCTATATCGGGTGGTAATAATCCTAAATTTCTAAACTGTTGAAAAAGTAAGGTTGCTACTTCGGCCAACTCCTCACTTTTCTGCATGGCCATTGTTCCTGCTCTTACTCTTTCCAATGCCAATTGAATCTGAACTTCTCTTGCTTGTGCTTCAGCCTTTTGCAGATCGAGGAAGCGGGTGTAGGTCTGATTGAATACCGAAGCAAACCTTTTCATTATTTGTTTGTCTTCCTCGGTATGCGGTTTAATGGAATTTGCCCAGACAGCTCCTTCTCCAAAAAAATAAGATTGAATATGTACGTCTGGGATTTCCTTAATCGGCTGAGAGAGATAATTGGGTGTCGCATTCAATATTGTGATGTATTCGGCTTTGTCGTTTCCGCCAAGCCAATAGTGCTGAAACTCTTCTTTGTTTTTCCATCCCTTAAATAGCTGCTGCCAAAATGGGTGCAATCGCATATCAAAATTGCCAATGGACCTTATGGTTTTTCCCTCTGCCAAGTTTGTTATAGACCAAACTTCCTGCGTTTGCTTCGGGCTTATAATAGTAATGCCGCCCCTTATATTTTCAATCCCCAACTTTTCTAACTCGGTAAATAGGGTTGCCGTTGCAGCACTTACATCCTCACTACTGTGCATGGCCATTGTTTTGGCACGAACTCTCTCTAATGAAGCTTCAATCCTTGCTTCTCTTGCCTGCGCTTCGGCCTTTTGCAGGTCGAGAAAGCGAGTATAGGTAAGGCTGAATACCGAAGCAAAGCGCTGAAGCAAATCTTGTACTTCACCAACTAATGGTTCTGAAGATGAAAGATTGAGCCAACCATGAGAAAAGTGTGCTACGTTATGAAATCTTCGCACCTGCGAACGATCCGTTGAAATGGGCATTCCCAATTCTCGCCGCACATATCCAATCCAATTTTTAAGGTCAACGCCCTGCAATTCAATAAGACTGGATTTCTTTCCAGCTTTCCAGTCTGTGTAAAGATGCCGGATGGTAGTTTTCTCTTTCAAGTTTGCCACCGGCTTCACCATCAATTGTGCTCCGGCCTGATCAGTAGCCCAAGTCTGATAGCTTTGCTTTGTTTCATCAATTACGCAAATACTGATTCGGTCTGGCATCTCGCCCAAATGACTGACTTGTTTAAACAATACCTCGGCAACATCGGAGAGCTCCTCACTTTTAAACATCGCCATGGAGCGGCTTCTTACTCTTTCCAGTGCTACTTCTATACGCGCTTCTCTTGCCTGGGCTTCCGCCTTTTGCAGATCCCGGAACCGCCGATAGATCAGTTCAAACACCTTCGCAAACCGGACCATGATGCCGCACACTTCTTCACTCAGGTTTTCGGTTGCAATCACATTGATCGAACCATCCGCAAAAATAAACGTGTAGAATATTTCCTTTGGGTTATAGGTCTTCCGGGGAGCGTAGGAGATGATGGGAGAAAGAGCCTTGTAATATTGAGGCACCTCATCACCCTTTAGCTCAAAAGAAAAGAAGGGGCTCTTCTTTTGCCACGCTTCAAAGTACCCTTTGAAAAAAGGATGAATGCTCACCGGAACAAGGCCAAGAATCTTATTCTCCTGCTGCGCCGCCCATTGCGTGGACCATATCTCAACGGTTTTCTTTGCGCCGTCGACGATGCCAATGCCAGTCCGGATGGTTTCCACACCCAGGGCCTTCAGTTCGCGGAACAAGACGGTAGACGTATCGACCATTTCATCGCTTTTGTGCATCGCCATGGTCCGGGCACGAACCCTTTCCAGTGATGCTTCAATCTTTGCTTCGCGAGCCTGCGCTTCTGCTTGTTTCAAGTCCAGAAAGCGGGTGTAGGTGCCGTCAAATACACCGGCAAACCGTTCCAGCAGATGGATGGTCTCGGCAGGCTTTGGTTCGGAAGTGGAAATACTCAGTATGCCTTTTGAGAAAACGGCTACGTTGATGACCCGATGGCCTTCCATATCTTTCTTAAGGATTCGACGCCCGCTGAGCTTGCTTCGGTACTGCACGTACTGCTTCAGTTCTTTCCCGCTCAGGTCCACTTCAATTGATTTCTTTTGCTTTTTCCACGCAACGAAGATCTTCTTCATCAGGGTGGGCTCGTCTACAGAAGCCTCATGCAGGGTATGATCGGTGGCGCCTTGCTGGGTTACCCAGAATCCGATGGTGCCCTTTTCTTCGTTGACAATGCCGATGGTGATCTGGTCAGGCGCTTCGCCCAGTTCCTTGAACTGCTGAAACAAAACATGCGCGGTTTCTGCCAGCTCTTCGCTTCGTTGCATGGCGAGGGTCCTGCTGCGCACTTTTTCAAGGGCTGTTTCTATTCTGGCTTCGCGTGCCTGGGCCTCCGCATGTTTCAAATCCAGAAACCGCCGGTAGGCCAGATCAAAAACGCCCGCAGCCCTTCGCTGCAGATACATGGACTCCTCCGATGGCAGTGAAATAGACACCATTAACAGCGCACCCCCTGAGAACGTAGAGAAATGATAATACCTGGGTTCTGCGGTGCTCTTTCGCTTCACCATGGCTTTTCCAACCTCGGGCGCCAGGCGGAAGAGTACCTTATACCACTCCTTTTGCTTGGCCCCGCTTACTTCAACGGTGTATTCCGGCGAGTCGCTTTTAAACAACTCCAGCCACTCTAAAACCAACGCACATGCGTTGTTTGGGATGGCCATCCGGCCTTTGGTGATTTTACCTTTGGAGGCTGTTCCCAGCCTGAAGGCACGCCAGGAAATGATGTGGCCGGGTTCCTCTTCATAAAAGTGAAGCGCCGCAGTTTCCAGTTCGGGCTGCCCCAGCAACGCCATCTGCTCGCGAAGGACATCAGCTACTTCCATGAGTTCTGTGGAACTGTGCATGGCCATGGCGCGGCCGCGGATCCTTTCCAAGGCGGCTTCAATTTTCGCTTCGCGTGTCTGCGCTTCCGCTTTTTGAAGGTCGAGGAAACGCGTATAGGTCTGTTCAAAAACTGCGGCAAATCTCTCAAGCATGCGAAGGCTTTCTTTGGGCCGCGGGAGATCCGAAGAAAAAGTAATTAGTCCTTTAGAAAAAAAGGCAGCATGGACAAGGCGGCGCGTCGGATTCTTGCCACTGAAAACAGGCACCTTACTGGATCGGCTTAACTGTTCCCGGTATTTGAGGTACTTCTTCAATTCCTGACCAACAAGGTCAACAACCAATGATTTCATCTTCTTCTTCCAGACCACATACACCTTGTGCATCATGGTTGGCTCATCAATGGATGCCACGGCCGTCTGGTTCACCTGCTTTCCATTAACGGTCAGCCAGAATTGAATGACCTTCTCCTTTTCATTAATAATGCCAATGGTGATCTGGTCGGGCACTTCCCCCAATTCCCTGAACTGCTGAGAGAGCATGAATGCTGTTTCCGAAAGCTCCTCGCTATGCTGCATGGCCATGGTCCTTGCCCGCACCCGCTCCAGCGCTGCTTCGATTTCGAGATACCTGTTGCGGTGCTCCAACTCGACGGTGCGTCTTTTTATTGCGTCCCGCAGCTGAATATTCTCTGCCTCAATTTTCCCAATGGCGATATTCTCGCCCTCCGCTGCCCGGATATCAGGAAAAGAAGAGTGCTGATGAGTAATCTTCCACACCCGGGCCTTTTTTTGCATGAGGGATGATGCCCTGAATTTAGAATGAAACGTCCACCCGGAATCAGTCAATACAAACAAGTCTGTCAGCTCGGTAACCAGCACGTACGACGGATGTGGCTCCAGACTTATGAACCTGTTTCTCATCTCCACTTTGCCCGCCACCTGGCCAATCGTATCATGCAGGAACTTTAACGCTCCTTTCTTATCGAAAAACACTTCCTCTTCCGCGCTGCCGATCTGGGTGTATCCATCGTCGAGTAAAGGAGCAATGGCCTTTACGTTGCCTTTTAGATAATTATCAAAATAGGCATTGTATACACTAAGAATTTCCTTTTCTGCTTTCTTACTTATTTTCATCCAACAGGCTGTTCAAACGGGGCCAAGATTTGGGAAATTAGTAAAAAAGAGGGAGTTATTATTCCTAAATCAATATAGTTCGATAAATCAGAATCTGCAGGAAATGCATTTGCCAAACTAATCCCATTGTGCTATACTTGATCCATCCGAAAATCCCACTATGAAAAAAATATTCCTTTCCCTCCTTGCGCTGTTTCTGCTAACAACCGGCTACGCCCAGGAATCCTTCCGCCGCTGGCGCAAGACCAACCAGATCCGCCTCGACAAGTATGACCTGGTCCTGCCGGAAGCCATGCGCGAAAACAAGATCGACATGTGGATCATCATGTGCCGGGAAGGAAACTTTGATCCCCTCTATGCCGACATGGGCGAGGGATATGTGGGCCACAACGGCTTTTACATTTTCACCGACACTGGTAAGCCGCGGATCGAACGGGCCGTGCTGGGCATCGAGGGATATTTGCTGGAAGAAACAAAAGCGTATGATTATTTCGGATCCGAATCCGAATTGAAAGACTTTGTCACCAGGCGCGATCCCAAACGCATCGGGCTCAACATGTCCAAAGACATCGGCAGCGCCGACGGATTGTCATACACCGGCCGTAAGGAACTCGCCGAAATTCTCGGCAAGAAGTATGAGGATCGGTTTGTTTCGGCTGAGAAACTGGTGTCAGATTTCCGTTCAAGGCATGTGGCCACCGAGATCGCGGCTTTCGCGGAAGCGGGCGACTACTCCTACCAGATCGCCGAGCGCGCCTTGTCCAATGAAGTCATCACGCCCGGCAAAACCACCCTGGAGGACGTAGCGTGGTGGATGAAGGAGCAGCTATTTAAAAATAACCTACAGTCTTCCTTCGGTATGCCGTCGATTTACGTCACTGGTCCCAACGGTATTGAAGCCACCTCCACGGACCGCATCATTCAGCGTGGTGACATACTCATGCTCGACTGGGGCGTTGGTTTCATGAACTTCTACACGGACATGAAACGGATGGCCTACGTGTTGAAGGATGGTGAAAAAGATGTTCCGAAGAGCATCCAGAACGCCTTCGACCAGGCCGTGAAAGCGCGGACGGTAGTGACCTCTGCCATCAAGCCCGGTATCACCGCCAAACAAAACGAAGACAATGTGTACAAGGCCCTGCAAGAAGCCGGCTTCATGCACATCGAATTCAACAAGCCCGGTGCCGACGACAAGACCGACGTGATCATCGGCTGTCATTCCGTCGGCGACTGGGGCCATGGGAGCGGCCCTTCCATCGCATTCTTCAATCCGGTGCAACTCACTTACATCGTCAAGCCTACTAACTTACTTTCCATTGAACTCTTCGCCTACACTGCCATGCCCGAATGGGGTGGCAAGAAACTGCGCATCCCGCTGGAGGATGACGCGGTGGTGACAGAGCGGGGTGTGGAGTGGGTGTATCCTGTGAATCGAAGAGTTTTGCTGATTAAATAAGGTGACGTGTGGTCGGTAATCAGGTAATCGGTAATCAGGTAGTCGGTAATCTGGTAATCTGGTAATCGGTAACCGGTGGCAGTCCTCGTGCTTCAGGATTACTATCAGAAATAATGCCTCCAGTCAAAGATCACCCGAACGCCAATGTTCCAAACGGGTTTCAGTTCAGGGAGTGGCTCACCGACGGGATAAATAACACTGGCGCTGTGAGGAACATCAAAACCGCCAGTCAGCTGAAAAATCAGGCTTGAGGTCTGGTCGAGGGAGAAGGTTCGGAAGGGTCGGTACTCAAGCATAGGGAAATCAAATTTTGTAGAGGCATAGGAAAGTAACTGTGTGCCGGAAGGTGAAGGAATCAGGATTCCATTTTCCTTCGTTCCATAATAAGTGATGCCCACTTCCCGTCCCAGCACAAATTGAAACCTGCCGACCGGGGTGGCGATGCCTGACTGCCAGGGTATCAACCCGCCATTGCCTGCCGATACAGCCATCTTCGAGAGCGAATTCTTTGACACCAGCCACAGAATTGGGCCGGCGATCAGCAGGTCGCCCGGTATCAGCCAAAATGGCAAGCGTATTCTGAAGTTGTAACCTGACCTGCCCGGAATTGCCGCGGCGATCGAGCCGGCAGGCACCGTTCCTGTAGATCCGTCAATCTTATTGGAAGAAGAAGCATCCTGCCTGAAACCCAGTTGTGCGAAAACCAATCCGTCTCCGGCCTGGTTGAGCACGCCGTCCAGTCCAAAACCAAACCTGGCGTTGGCCTCTATACCTCCCACCCCTCCAGTCTGGTTCTGATTTTTTCCAAAGCCCCCGTCAATACTCGCGGCATTCACGGATGCGGAGACGCCGAGGAACATGCCAATCTCCGAGCGAAACCTGGGGATCTCCCCCAGGCCCGTGGCCAGTCCGGGTACGGGCGTCTTTACCAGGACGGAAGGAAGAAACGCAGCGGCATTCATCCCGTCTGAAGACACAGCGTCAAATTCTTTTCCGTCACGGGAGGGCATGAAGTTGTTCCTGCAAACACTGAGCGTATCCGGAAGGCTGACCGAAGCCATTGCATCGTTATGATAATCCAGTGTCCAGGCTCCGGTAGCTGCGTTCAGGAATTGCTCCAGGCTTAATTGAACATTCACGGCGGCAAACTCGGCATCTTCCGCGCGCATGAAGGCATCACCGAGGGCAATGGTCCTTTGGCCGTCCCAGGTATTCACCTCCAGGCCCTTCTCATTATAATAGTCATGGGTTCCTTTCCTGAGTGAAGCCTTACCCCAGGTACCTGCGATGTGTCCGGCCGAGTGAACATCCTGGAGGAAGTGCAGGGCAAATGCCTCATCGGCCATCGCCGCCAGTATGAGGGCTGATTTTTCTTCCGGCTTCAGGTTTTCATTCGCATAACGGGCCGCCTTAAACATGGCACTGATGTGAAACCAGGAGTAGGCGCCGAGCGCGTTGATTTCCGATCCCTCGTCCAGGCATTTCAGCAGGTATTGCGTCGGATCTGTTTTCACCCCCGGTCTTGCCAGGAGGAAGTGCACATTGTTGGAACCCGCGCGGGTTGCATAGTTATTATCCGCGCGCTGCAGCCTGATGTCCGAATTGCGAAGCGCGTTGATGCGCTGACTCTTGTATTTCGATTTATCAATATCAACCTTCAGCCTTGCTGTAATGTCGGCGACCTTCAAAATCCAATCGCTCTTCAGCACATTGTTCAGCAGCTCCGCCGGTGAGCAACTGTGATCGCCGGCTATGCCCGTCCAGGCGGCGTAGTCAATCTGACTGGGCTTAACTCCCTGCGTTGGATCAATGATCGACTCTGTCAGCCTGCCTGAATAACCGGTCCTCGCATCGGTCCAGAGTTTCTGCAAGGAGGCACGGTGTTCAGGACTAAGCTTCTCGATCGCGAGCAAGGCAATATAGCGGTGCTCTGGATAGATCCAGGCCTTTGACTGTTGTAAACCGACGATGAGGAGGAACAGGAGTGAGAGGGGAATTCTCATGGGGAAAGGTCGGTGATTGGTGTCAGTTAGAGGTAACGTCTCCAGTCAAAGATAATCCTAACGCCAATATTCCATACGGGCTTCAGTTCGGGGACCGGTTCGCCAACAGGCAAGATAACGGAGGCGCCGTGCGGAAGATCAATGCCCGTGGTCAGCTGAACAATCGCGCTGGAACTCTGGTCAAGGGAAAACGTGCGGAATGGCTGGAACTCCAGTACAGGGAATTCAAACTTTGTACTGGAATAGGAAAGGTAAGTAAGTCCGTTGGCACCTGGGATCAGTATCCCGCTTTCCCTGGTTTGATAAAATGATACACCAACCTCTCGTCCCAGGACGAACTGAAACCGGCCGATCGGTGTAGCCATGCCGGACTGCCAGGGAATGAGACCACCGTTGCCCGCAGTGACAGCCATGCTGGCCAGGGCCTTCGGCGCTACCAGTGCGAGGATAGGTCCTGCAATTAATAAATCACCTGGGATCAACCAAAATGGGACACGCAACCTGAGGTTATAAGCTGATCTTCCTGGAATGGCGGAGGGCACTGAACCTGGAGGAATGGGTGTTCCACTTGCATCACCGACTTTGTTGCCGGACGAAGCGTCCTGCCTGAACCCAGCCTGAAGAAAGACCAATCCATCGCCTGCCTGGTTTAGCACGCCGTCGAGCCCAAGGCCAAACCTGAGGTTGGCTTCAATTCCTGCTACCCCACCTCCGGTGTTTTGACTTTTGCCAAAGCCACCAAGCACAGAGCCGGCGTTCAATGATGATGAGATTCCGTAAAAGATTCCCAGTTCGGAACGAAAGCGTGGTATTTCACCGAGACCGGTTGCGAGTCCGGGAACGGGCGTCTTCACCAACACTTCCGGTAAGTAGTCAAGTGCCTTCATTTTTCCTGAAAGCTCCGTATCGGCCAAAGTTCGAACAGGCAGAAAATTATTCTTGCAGACATTGAAGGTATCGGGCACGTTGACTGAACCAAGGACATCGCGCTCATGGTCCACCACCCATTCACCGGTTGCAGCCTTGATGAGTTGCTCAATGCTCATCTGCACACTGATCGCGGCAAAGTCAGCATCCTGCTTGCGCATGAAAGCGTCACCGAGGGAAATTGCCCGTTTGCCGTCCCACGTTTCGATCTCAAGACCCTTCTCATTATAATAATCATGCGTTCCCTTCCGGACAGATGCTGCACCCCATGTACCCGCCGTGTGCCCTGAAGCAAAGACATCCTCCAGGAAGTGCAAGGCAAAAGCCTCATCAGCCAGTGCGGCAAGCATGAGTCCTGATTTTTCTTCATCCGTCAGGTTCTCCTGCGCGAATCGCGCTGCCTTGCTCATGGCACCCATGTGAAACCATGAATAGGCACCGAGTGCATTCAATTCGGCGCCGTTGTGAAGGCAGGATTTCAAGTAGTTTCTCGTATCCGTGTCCACCTCAGGTCGGGCCAGCAGAAAGTGAACGTTGTTGGATCCTGCCCGCGTGGCATACTCGGGATCTGCACGCTGAAGCCTGATGTCAGAATCACGCAACGCGTTGATGTGCTGGCTACGGTTCCTGGACTTATCGATCTTGATCTGCAGCCTGGCAGTAATGTCAGCTACATCCAGGATCCAGTCCGACTTCAAAACGGTTTGCATCATGATCTCCGGAGAGCAACTGTGATCCCCCGCGATGGCGGTCCAGGCAGCGTAATCCAGCTGAGTGGGGTTCACTCCCTGGGCCGGATCAATAATTGACTCCGTGAGGCGGTCAGCATGACCCGTCCGGGCCAGGAACCAAAGTTTGTCCAGCGCCGCTCGCCGCTCAGGGCTGAGCTTCTGTATGGCCAACAAGGCGATGTACCGGTGTTCTGGATAGATCCAGGCAGAAGCTTCACGGGACACAACGATAAGGATGAAGGCTACGAGCGTGGCGAATTTCATGAATGGTTAGTTTAGTCCCGGGTGCGGTTGAAAAGCGTTACCAAAATACTACTTGGGAAGTAGTAATGAAAGAGGCAACCGGCAGTCAAACATTTGACGTCAGGTTTCGCCGCGCCAAGGCTCCTATTCTGTAACTTAGGCACTCCATGTCCCGCCACCTCCTCTCCAAGTCCACCTTCATGCGCGGATGCCAGTGCGTAAAGTCATTGTACCTGAACAAACATCAACCGGGATTGAAGGATGAGGTGTCAGTGCAGCAGCAGGCGGTGCTCGACCGAGGAACGAGCGTGGGGGAATTGGCACAGCAGCTTTTCCCGGGCGGCATTGACGCGAGCCCGGAAAACTATTTCGAGTACCAGCAGTCAATCGCCCTCACCGAGGAATTGATCGAAGCGGGCAACACCGTAATCTATGAAGCGGCCTTTCAGTACAACGGTGTCATGGCAGCGATCGATATCCTGGTGAAGACAGGGGGAGCCTGGAGGGCTTATGAAGTGAAGAGCACCACCAGCGTAAAGGAAACGCACGTGACCGACGCAGCACTGCAATACTACGTCATTACCCATGCCGGCATGCCGCTCGCCGATATCTCCATCATTCACCTCAACCGGGAATACACGCGAATGGGCAAGCTGGACATCCGCCAGTTGTTTGCCACAGAATCAATCCGGGACCTGGTGCTTGAACAACAGGATTTTGTTGCTGCTCAAATTCCAAAACTCAAGGAAGTTCTGACGCTGGCGGAAGCTCCCGTCATTGACATTGGTGAGCATTGTGTGACCCCGTACACCTGTGACTTCGTTGGTCATTGCTGGCAGCACATTCCGCAGCCGTCGGTATTTGATATTTCACGGCTCGGCAAAAATCAGTTTGAGCTATACCGCCAGGGCATTGTCAGGTTCGAGGATATCCAGGACAGAATTGAACTCAATGAACACCAAAAACTGCAGGTCAACTGCCACCTCAAACAGGAAGAGTATGTCGACCGCCCAGGACTGCAGGAATTTCTTTCTACACTCCCCTACCCGCTCTACTTCCTGGATTTCGAAACGTTCAACCCGGCCGTGCCCCTGTACGATCGTTCCCGTCCCTACCAGCAGATTCCCTTTCAATACTCCATCCACTATAAAAAGGACAGCATTGGTGAACTGAGGCACACCGAGTTTCTCGCCTCTCCTTCCGGGGATCCCCGCCCGGCCTTCATCGAGCAATTGCTCATCAAAACCCGCATGCCGGGACTGATCCTTACCTACAACCAGGGTTTTGAGCGAAGCCGCCTCCGGGAGCTGGCCGCTGACTTTCCAAAGTATGCGGCTGAACTTGAAGAACGGATGGAACGGGTTCGGGACCTTATGCCCCCGTTTCAGCACACGTTGTATTACACACCGGCGATGAATGGACGCTACTCTATTAAGAGTGTCCTTCCTGCCCTGGTGCCAGACCTGGATTACTCCGGCATGCCGATCAGCACTGGCACCGACGCCAGCCTTGGGTTCGAACAAATGCTGTATGATTTAACTTCCGACCACTCCGCACTGAGGGCCAACCTGCTGGCCTATTGCAAAATGGATACCCTGGCGATGGTGAGGATTCTGGAAAAGCTAACTTCAGCAAGCGTGGCCTGAGGGCGGCCAGACCGGTTGACAAGAAATATACCCGCGTTCCCGAGACGCAAGCAGCTAATCTCCGTTTATATCCATGATTGCTGATGATGAAAGTCATTGCATTCCTGACTTGAGACTACCTTATTCGCAGAATCGTAAAACATGATCAAAAACTACTTCCTGATCACCCTTCGCAGCATGATGAAGAACAAGTTGTTCATCCTCATCAACATCATTGGAATGGCTGTTGCCATAGCCGATTGCATTGTGGGCTACTTTGCCTACGAATACGACTCCACCTTTGACGCCATCCACAAGAATCAGGAAACTGTTTACCGGGTAAGTGCTGTCCGCACATTTGAAAACAAGCTGACACGGTACGGCTTTGCCCCTTTCCCGCTCGGTGAAATCGTGGACAAGACTTTTTCTGACGTTGACCAATCGGCGAGATTCTATCACTCCTGGGCAAACTTCAAGCGCGAGGCCGATCTCTTCCCCGCGAATATCTCATACGTCGACCCCGAATTTTTTGAGCTCTTTTCCTTTCAGTTTATCTCAGGCCAGGGATCTGCAATCAAAGACAAGACAAGCGTCCTGGTCAGCGAGAATATGGCCATCCGACTGTTCGGCTCGCCCGAAGGTGCTTATGGTAAGTCGATCACCCAGGTGTATGGACAAGAACTCAAGGAATTGAGGATTGCAGGCGTTTACCATGAACCTCCCATGAATTCCAGCTTTTATACCATTGATGGTTCAGCCTACATGGATTTTGAAAACTATAAAGATGAACACAAAGACATTAGCGAAGACGACTGGAAAGTGGAGTGTACCCTGTTCGTTAAAATCAACGACCCGGGACGCGTAGACCCCGTTCACAGGCAGCTTCAATCCTATATTGAGAACAATAACAAGGTACGGGAGGACTTCCAGGTTAAAGAGTTTGTCCTGGATCCCCTGAGCACCATGGCACACCGCGACAGGGCCGACAATGTACGAACCCGGACCTGGGGTGCCCCTCCGATCTCCGCCATCATCGGCTCCATGGTGATGGGCATACTGATTCTCCTCATTGCCTGTTTCAACCTGACCAATACCTCAATCGCGATCTCTTCGAGGCGGCTGAAAGAAATTGGCATAAGGAAAGTGATGGGTAGTCTGCGCAAGCACCTGATCATTCAGTATATCGGCGAAACAACTTTCATCTGCCTGGTGTCCTTGCTCCTTGGCCTGGTTGTGGCTGACTTTCTCATCCGTGGCTGGAATTATATGTGGCAGTATTTTCAGCTTACACCGCACTATACCGACAGCCCTGGATTTCTGATTTTTCTGATGGCCGTCCTGCTATTCACGGGAATCCTGGCAGGCAGCTACCCGGCCCTTTACATCAGCAAATTTGAACCCGTCGACATCCTGAAAGGCAAACTCAAGTTCGGCGGCACCAACTATTTTACGAGAACACTATTGGTTTTACAATTTGCCTTATCCCTGATCTCCATCGTCAGCGCCATTGGCTTTCTGCAAAATGCCCGATACCAGCGGGAGTACGATCTCGGGTTTGACGTCCGGGGAACCCTCATCGCCTGGGTGAATGATCAGCAGGAATTCGACACGTATAGGAACGCCTTGCAAACCAATCCTGCCATTCTTTCTATGGCCGGCGCGAACAGTGGTATTTTTTCCAATCGTGCCAATGATCCGGTTAAACATGAATCGAAACAAGTGGAGGTGGATATCATCGGCGTCGGTGACAACTATCTTCAAACCATGCAACTGAAACTCCTGGAGGGCCGTGATTTCGAAAAGGATTCCGAAACCGATCAAAAAGAGTCGGTCATCATTACGCAGAAGATGGCTAACCTATTCGGCTGGGACCAACCTATCGGAAAGGAACTTGTCTGGAGAGACACCGTCAAACTCTATGTGATCGGTGTGGTCAAGGACGTTTACACCCTTGGACTCTGGCGTGAAATGGAGCCCATGATGATCCGCTTTGTGCTGCCAAACCGCTACAGTCAGATTGTGGTGAGCACAAAGGCGGAGAATGTTGCTGAAGTCAACACGTTCATGAGCAATGAGTGGAGCAAGGTTTTCACAAACCGGCTCTACAACGGACGGAGTATGGCGGGGGACATACAGCAAGTCAAAGAAGTGAATCTCAACATCGTGTACATGTTCGCGTTCCTCGGCGCCATCGCCATGATCCTTTCTGGAACGGGACTTTACACCCTGGTATCGCTCAACATCATTAAGCGGATGAAGGAAATAGGTGTGCGCAAGGTATTGGGTGCCTCTGTCGCGAATATCGCCCGGATCGTGAACACGGAATTTGTCATCATCCTGGTGCTGGCTTCGGTCCTGGGTTCCTGGGCAGGCTATACGATGGCTGATTCGATCATGGGAAGCATCTGGAAATACTACTCCGGCGTGAATGCCCTGACCTTTGTCATTTCAGTCACCTTGTTGTTCATGATTTCCTTCATCGCGATCGGATACAAGGTGCTTACGGCAGCGAAGATGAATCCGGTGGATTCGCTGAAGGACGAGTGAGGGGCTGGTAATCAGTAATCAGTAATCAGTAATCACTAGCGTCCTATTAAAATAGTTAGGCTGTTCTTTGACATGTTGATTTACAGAAGGTTAGGTTACCAAAATGATCGTGACGATTTGATTCCTAG
>JAYTVB010000022.1:0-67541 GCA_043744235.1 Cyclobacteriaceae bacterium
TTTACCAGTGTGGTGTCGAGCCCGCACCGATTAGTCAGGTTCATGGAAACGGTATACGTCCCGATGGCTCCGTATGTATGGACAGGGGCAGCATCCGTATCGCTTCCGCCATCCCCGAAGAACCAGAGGAACTTGTCAATGGCATCCGTAGACGTGCCTACAAATTTGGTCGGGCTGCCGAGACAAACACCCGTGAAATCCAATGCAGGTCCTCCGGTTGCATTGTTGACTTGCTGAATAAAGTTTGGAAGTCCGAGTGTGCTCTGTGTTCCTGCAGCGAGGGCAAAACCACTGAAGTTAATGGGCGACACGCGTGTCGTGTCTTCCACCGGCTGAATCGTTCCCAGTACACCGCTTCCGTTGATGGCCATGTATATCTGGCCATCAGGTCCTTTTTGAATTGCCCCGAGTTCAGCGTTCTGAATGGTTTTGTTCCGGAAATAGGGATGTCCAATGGAGTCGATGAAATACTCGAACACGGTAGACGGCGCAGGTGATCCCTTCACCGTCGCGTACACTTTGTTTCCACCCGATGAAAATTCGACCCCATATACCTGTCCAGCCGGCTGCTTGAGATCGATCTTCCTGTAGTTGTTGAGTTTTCCTGTGGTATCATTCAGGTGAAAAAGTTCTACCACGTTGCTTACACCTGGATTTGACAAGGCAACTGCCAGCGTGTTCTTGGGGCCCAGCTTCATATAGCCTTCGCCATTCTCTTTAGGGCTATAGGTGTGGTCTGAACCAATGGCGGTAAGCACAGGATCACCAATGCCGGCCGCTGTGATTGGATAGACACGAAAGGTATTGTTCCCATATTCATGAACAATGAGCCAATTACCACTGGCCGTAATCCTTTCCGTGCTCCTGCTGAACAGCGTAAGACCTTGCTGCACCACAGCGCCAAGCCCGCCATTTTTCTTGAGGTCAAAAAGTGAATACCGCACCGTATTGGTTGAGGTGCCGTTGATGGCTTCATTGGTAAATATATAATAGAGTGTCTCGTCGCCAGGCACCGGGACAATGATGGAAGACTGGGAGGCTAATGGATCTCCGCCAATTCCTGACGTGATCAGAATATCTTTTTTATTAAACACATTGTCACCATCTGTATAGAAAATCGTATTCCCGTTCCGGTCGCAGATGATCGCGCAGCCTTCAGGAGCGGTCATGGCACTGTTGCTTAGGGCCTTTGGCGGGTTTGGCAATGGGTTGAAATCGATTCCAGCCTTGTTGCCGAAATACCAGATATTGGATCGCTGGTCCTGCAGACCGTACTCTTTGACGTTGACACCGGCGTAGGCTGAGCATCCGGAAGCATCAGCAACCACGACATAGTAATAACCAGCTGAGTCGGGAGTCAGCACCGGCCCTGTGTCACCATTGGACCAATTATATGAAACCGGATTTCCTCCGGTCACTTTAACTTTTACTGAAAACGCTTTTGGCGTAGCGGTGCCCCGGGGAGGCGGGAACTCGCTCCGGCACGCGGTGGTGTCCTGCACCAGGTTCAGTTTTAGAGCGAACGGGTTAATGGTGACCGGGTTGATTTTGAAAGCACTGTCGCCGCGGTAGTACGCAGTCAGCTTGACATTGAACGCCTGTGCCTGTGTAAATTTATGGACGGGACTCCAGGCGTTCGATGAGCTGCCATCCCCAAAGTTCCAGCGCACACTGTCAGCGGCAGGAACGATGTCGGGAAAGAAGGTGGTGTTATTATTCTGACAAGTGCCGATGGAAGTGAAATCAACAACCAGGGTAACCTTTGCCCGCGCCGCGAATGCCGGGAATTGCGAACCGTTGAAAGTGGCGGCGGTAAGCTGTGCCGTTTTGTAGTTGACCTGGGATGCGATGGTGTCAGGCTTGGAAATTTTTCCCAGCAGGATTGGACCGGCAGCCGCAGCCTGGTACAAATGATAGATCACACTGTCAGGCCCCATCTGCAATCCAAAACTCCTGAACACAGGCCCCGGCAGCACAGAGGTAAGGGTAGTGGTCGGATTCAAATAATCGAATTGGAGTACATCCGCAGTAATGCCGGGCTCGCCATAGCGGGAGAGATACAAATATTGTCCGGTGGCAGACCATTCAATATCATAGATGGACTGGTTGGTGAGCGTAGGTAAGCCAGAGTTGAGAATGAATTGATCGAAGGAAAAGATACCGGTTGCGCGATCAAAGTTGACAATGATGGCATCGGTCCCCGGGTCTTGTGCCGAGACAGCAACCTTCACCAGCGGGTTGTTGCGGATCTGGTAGGAAAAATTCGCAGAGGTGGTGGGAAAACCGAGGTTGCTTGTCGTGGTGGTAGTGAAAGTACCAGCCGCCGGCGGATAACTCGCTGCCGTGATGTGGGTGGCTGAATAACTTTGAGAACTCACCTGCTGTGTCAACAGCCAGAAGTCTGTTCCGTTTACATCCGGAACGATGGTCATGGCTTCTGAACGATTCGGAAGACCGGGTACAACTGTGTTTTTTGATTCAATGTCACCCAGGGGCGGTGAAGGAAAGGCCGCATTGCCAAAAAGGTTCATGTCAACTACGCTTACACTGATGGCGCCGCCTGCTGTAAAATTTGCAGTATTGGTGAAGATGAAATACTTGCCTGGGCTATTGGGTACGGGACAGATGGCCACCGGCTGATTGGCGGCAGTGTTTGCTGTCAGACCCAGCCCGCCGGGCATCCTTGTATTGGTAACGTCGTACACGAACTGGCCATCGGTATAAAAAAGCAGGTTGGCATTGGATGGGTCAGAAGCTGTGCCGCTCCCGCCGCTTCCGAAGGGCAGGGCCTTGGACACAATCGAAGGTTTGGCGCTGGTCCGGTTGAACCGGATGGCCTGGGCTGATCCTCCAAAATACCAATTGTAGCGCTCCAGATTTTGTGAAAAACCCGCCAGCGATGCCAGAATAAAAGAAAAGAAAAGAAACAGCTTTCGCATTCCTGAAATAACCTCCTTGCTCTGCATCACGCAACCTCCTGATTCATATTGCCATTGACAATTTTAGAACGATCAAACTCCACTAAAGTATATATTTTGACTGAATTTGTCGTTAAGTAATCCGATGCAGCGCACTTTCATAAGACAGCCAAATAGATTTACTTTGCTCGAATGAGTCGGATCGTTTACCCCAATCTGGTGTACCGCGTCATTCCTGTGCTAATGGGATGTATGCTGGTTCTTTCCCATTGGGTAACTGCTCAGGACCCTCAGTTTTCACAATTTTATGCGGCACCCCTGTACCTCAATCCCGCCTTTGCCGGATCCACGCAACAGGGCAGGGTCGGCATGAACTACCGCAACCAATGGCCGGCGATCGACGCCAACTTCACAACCATTTCTGCCTACGCCGACTTTTACATTGAAGACAAGAACAGCGGCATTGGCGCCCTGCTCACCCGGGACTATGTTGGGGTGGTTGGTCTGCAGTCTATCAGTTTTGCCTTGCAATATGCTTACCAACTCCAACTGACCAAAGGGCTTTCATTCAGGCCGGGCGTGCAGGTGGGCATTTACAACCGGTCAATTAATTTTGGACAGCTTACTTTTGGCGATCAGTTCGATCCAAACACCGGTGAGATTATCAAAGGCACGGCTGAAGCACTCAACACCGGTCAAAGTGTTTTCTTCCCTGACCTTTCTTTTGGCGGCTTGTTTTTTTCAAAGAACGCGTGGCTCGGCGTAGCGGCCCATCACATCACGCAGCCCAACCAATCGTTGCTGGGTTCGAAAGACCAGCTTGATATGAAACTGTCGCTGCACGGCGGCTGGAAGTTTTTTTTCAGACCCGGTGTGCTTGGAACGGGGGTATTTGCCAGGCCAAGGGAGAGGAGCATTGCACCTGTTATCCAATATCGCAAACAAGGGCAGTTCAGTCAGGCGGACGTGGGGATGTACTACACCTTCGAGCCGCTCATCATTGGTACCTGGTACCGGGGCATTCCGTTCAACACGGTTGATGGCTTTGCCAACAGTGAATCCCTCGTACTGCTGGTGGGGCTCACCATCAAGGGAGAGAAGGATGTCCTGAACATCGGGTACTCATACGACTACACCATTTCAAAATTGGGCCCTGCGAGCGGAGGCGCGCATGAGTTCAGCCTCGTCTATTCATGGCCTACCCGAAATCCCCGCAAGCCGCCGAAAGATAAATTGATTATTCCCTGCCCTGATTTTTAGGAGGCAGGCGTCAGACACCTTGGAGGTGTCAGACGCCTCCCACCCCACGCCTGCGCCTACTCTTCATCACCTCCATCCAGTTTGCAATGATCATCCATTCCCACATGGAGCAAGGCATCACCGCTGTTGACGACAGGATTGTTGTTAAGTCCTACCACGTATCCGGTAACGGGTGATTTGATCTCTTCTTTGAATTCCCCGAAGGGATCAGTGATGGAACCAACTAGCTGCTGCTTTTGAATGAGCTGTCCTGTCTGGATATGGGGATGAAAAAGCCCGGCCGTGCGTGCGCGGATCCAGGTTGAGTTCCAAACGATTCTATTTTCTTCTTTGGGTTCCGGCGCCGAGTGGATCATGTCCAGGTGCTTCATCAGGCGAAGCGTGCCGTTGATGCCTTCTTCTATGGCATGATTGTCCATGCGCAGGGACTCGCCGCCCTCATAGACGATAATATTTTTTCCTTTCTTCGCGGCAGTCTGACGCAGGGAGTGGGGGCGAAAGGGAGCGTCCAGGGTGAAGGGTGCATGAAAAGCGTTTGCCAGTTCAACATTCGACGAATCTTTCATCACGCAACGGACCTGCGGGTAATTGGTGCGCATGGCGCCGCCCGTGTGAAAATCGACACCCACATCAATGAACGGAATGATGTCGTGCGTAAGGTGGTAGGCCACCCGTGAGGCCAGTGATCCCGCCTTGGTTCCAGGGAAGGATCGGTTCACATCTTTACCGTCTGGCACGTCGCGGGAATAGTTAAGGAACCCATAGACATTAATAATAGGCATGCAGACGGTGGTGCCGCGGGCCACCTTGTGATGACCGGCATCAATGATCCGCCGGACGATTTCCATCCCATTGATTTCGTCGCCGTGCATGCCGGCGGTGAGGGCAAGCACCGGGCCATCGACCGGAGCACGGTAAACATAAATAGGCGTATCAATTTGTGTGCGGGATGGGAGGCGCGCGATGTTGATGTTGATTTCCCTGAATTCCCCTGGCCGGATCGGCTGACCGGCAATCATCAGCTCTTTCATGGTGTCAGCGGTACATGAGGATAAAGGCCGTGATACAGGCGAGGTTGGCCAACCAGCTGGGGCTCGCGCTGAATCCAACCCACGCTGTCCAAAGGATTGTTTGCCGCGTGATGCAGGGTGAGGTATTGCTCAATATTCATAATTATTCTTCCCACTAAACAGCTTTGATGCCTGCCGCTAAAGTTCCGACCGACTCACCGATTACCGATTACCGACTAACTACGCATTCACACTATCCTTCTGTATCTTCTTCTTCCCCGCATACATTTCCAGGTATCCGACAATTTTGCCCGCGATGTCCACCTGGGTAGCTTTTTCAATTCCTTCCAGGCCAGGCGAAGAATTTACTTCAATGATCAGCGGCCCGCGGTTGGAGGGCAGCATGTCCACGCCGGCCACACCGAGTCCCATTTTTCGTGCAGCGGTAACGGCCGCATGCTTTTCGCGCCGGTTCAGTTTAACGACAGTGGCTTGTCCGCCACGGTGCAGGTTCGATCTGAACTCTCCATCGCGGGCCTGCCGGCGCATGGCGCCAACCACTTCTCCATTGACAACAAAGGCCCGGATGTCGGCACCTCCGGCTTCCTTGATGAACTCCTGCACAATGATTCTGGCTTTCACGCCATGGAATGCTTCGATTACTGACTGCGCGGCTTTCTTGTTTTCAGCCAGAACGACTCCGAGTCCCTGTGTCCCTTCGAGCAGTTTGATGACAACCGGAGCGCCGCCCACGGCTTCGATTACCCCTGCAGTATCTTTTGAATAGTCCATGAATATGGTCTTGGGCAAGCCAAGTCCGGCCCTGGACAGAATCTGCATGCTGCGCAGTTTATCGCGGGACCGGATGAGGGCCTGCGATTCCACAGCCGTGAATACCTTCATCATTTCAAATTGACGAACTACGGCTGCCCCATAGAAGGTGACCGAAGCACCGATCCTGGGAATGACCGCATCGAAATAGTCCAGTTTTCGGCCATTGTACCACACCATGGGGTTTTTCTTCTCGATCAGGAGCATGCATTTCATGTGGTCGATAATCTCAACCTTATGTCCGCGCATTTCGCCGGCTTCTTTCAGCCTTTTGGTGGAGTAGAGCTTGGCATCACGGGAAAGGATGGCGATGTTCATACAGTAGACTGACCGGAAGGGCCTGGAAAGTTTGTTTTCTTGTAATGGAAAGATAAATCTTTTTTGGTGACGTCAATCATGAAGCGGCGGCGCAGAATCTTGCGCCCCAGCAGGACCGGGAACTTCAGGTTTCCGCGGTTGCTGAGTGAAAACTCGGCTTTGATGACCTGGTCAAAGATCCTCACTTTGGTTTGAATGACGTAGCGGAGCTCAGCCTCACCAAAGGAATTCTTGATTTCACGCTGGTCAAATTCCGTAAACCGGTATTTCATCCCGGTGAATTCCGGGTGTTCCTCATCCAGCAGGACGAATTCAAGGGTACCGTCAACGACTTCAGCCCCCTGACAGTGCAGGCTGCTGGTATAAGCCCCCGTGTCAATCTTGGTCAGGATATTTTCCAGTCCAAGGCCTGGAAGGTCTATTCTGTCAGCGCGCCCGAGTATCCTCATGTGCAGGGGGTGAGGTCATGCATAGGATCCGGAGAAAAGTCAAATAGATAGCTATGCTTCATAATATGATAGTATAACTACTATCAAAATAGTATTGATTAAAGTAAAAATCGTGTCCTCAGCGTCAGATTTCGTGATTATTTCGGAGTTGTGTCCTATGTGTTATACTTATTTTAATAAAACTTTCAGTGATCTGGGAAATCATGAAAAGAAGTTTATCTATCTTACCACAATAATCTAACAAACTTAAAACCAAAACTATGAGGAAGTTTCTACTAACACTGTTCTCATTCGCTTTTGTGCTCAGCGCCTTGGCACAGGATCGAATAGTTTCTGGTAAGGTTACTTCATCCGACGATGGAAGTACCCTGCCGGGAGTAAACGTGGTGCTGAAAGGCACTTCGAATGGAGCCGTCACAGATGTGGACGGTAACTATAAGCTCAGTGTTCCTGCCGCCGGCGGAACGCTTGTGTTTTCATTTATCGGGTTGTTGACACAGGAAGTCGAAGTGGGCCAGCGCACTGTCGTTGAGATCCAGATGGCTTCTGATGTGAAGCAACTCAGTGAAGTGGTTGTAACCGCGCAGGGTATCCAGTCGGAAAAAAGGGCGCTTGGATATTCGGTGGCTTCTGTCGGTGGTGCTGCACTTACTCAGCGTCCTGAATCTGACGTAGCCCGGGTGTTAAATGGCAAAATCCCAGGGGTAACAATCAACCAGACGAATGGTATGTCCGGATCGGGTACGAGTATCGTAATCCGCGGATATTCAACGATTTCTGGCTCGAACCAGCCTCTTTTTGTCATTGACGGTGTACCTTTCAACTCCAACACAAATCAGCAAGGTGATGCAGCGTCAGGTTCTTTGGCAACTTCCAGCCGTTTCCTAGACCTTGATCCTAACAACATTGAAAGCATGTCCGTGTTGAAGGGTCTGAGCGCAACCGTGTTGTACGGTGAGCAGGGTAAAAAAGGGGTGATCCTCATCACAACCAAGAACGGGTCTACTAAGAAAAAAGACTTCGAAATCAGTATCAATCAGTCAGTGTTTGCTAACAAGATTGCATCGCTCCCTGAGTATCAGGATAACTATGGAAACGGATTCTATCAGAACTACGGTCCTTTCTTCAGCAATTGGGGCCCTCCTTTCAAGTCAAGCCCTTTTGCAAATGACAATTCTCCTGTGGATCAACCGCATTGGTATTCATCATGGGGTGATCCCACATTGAGAGCAGCCTTCCCGCAATTTCAGGGTACACGCGTTCCTTATGCACCTCAAACGAAGATCAGTGAATTCTTCAGGACTGGTATGATTTCCCAGACTTCTTTGAATATTGGGGGTTCAACTGATAAAGTAAACTACAATGCCAATTTTTCCTATGCGCATGAAGATGGTTTTACCCCTGGCAACTCGCTGATTAAGTACAATGGCGGTGTAGGTATAACAGCCAAGTTGACCGACAAATTTACGGTTTCTACGACATTGAACTTTGCGCGAACAGACATGGTTACGCCTCCTATTGCACCAGCGGGAGCTGGTGGTGGTATTGCAGGAAGCGGATTCTCATTGTATTCTGAATTGTTGTTTACGCCAAGAAGCGTAGATCTCATGGGTCTTCCTTTTGAGACCCCTAGCGACCACCGTTCAGTGTACTACCGCAGAGGAAACGATATCCAGAACCCTCGGTGGACAGCCAAGTACGCCCAGCAGACCGATAAGGTTAACAGGGTTTACGGAAAGGTTTCTTTTAATTATGCGATCACCGACCATTTAACTGCTGTATATCGTCTGGGCCTCGATACTTACTCTGAATTGCAGGAATACATCAGCCCTAAAGGCGGCCGTCAAGGATACCTGAATGGTCTTTACAGGACTACCGACATCAATAACACCATCTGGGATCATACTTTCCTGTTGAACTACAACAAGGACCTTTCACCGGATATCAATTTGACCGGTACGTTGGGAGCCAACATCCGTCAGGATTCATATCAGCAAAACGGTATGGAGAGCATAAACCAGATTGTGTTTGGATTTAACAACCATTCTAATTTCACTGAGCACTCTAACAGAAACGGCCAGGCTGGTATTGACATGCAATACCGTCAGGAGAAGATCTGGCAGGCAATCTATGGTACAGCAACAATTGACTACAAGCGTTGGTTGTATGTGAATATAGCTGCCCGTAATGACTGGACGTCCACATTGGAGACTGCAAACAATTCAATATTGTATCCTTCCGCCAGCGTGTCTTTCGTGCCTACAACTGCTTTCAACCTGGAGTCTAAGAACTTGAATTACCTGAAAGTCCGGTTTGGTTATGGTACTTCTGCAGGTTTTCCTCAGCCTTACCTTACCCGCAGCAGCCTTGACATCAACTCAAGAGCGTTTGTAAACCTGGGTGGTGCGGCAATTGCTTCCAACGCCCTGTCAGGCAGATTGGGTAACCCCAACCTGAAGCCCGAACTCCAGAAGGAAACTGAAATCGGTTTGGAAGCTAAATTCCTTCAGAATCGTATTGGTTTGGATTTTTCGATGTATTGGAGAACCACTAGCGACCTGATCACCAATCGTCCCTTGGACAACTCTACCGGTTTTAGCAATACCAACATCAACGTAGGCTCTTTGCAGAATAATGGTATTGAATTAGCAATCACGGGTACCCCTGTAATCGCCGGTGATTTCCGCTGGGATATCACAGCAAACTTGTTTAGCTATCGCTCAACCATCACCGACCTCGGTCCTGGTCTGACTCAGGTGAACATCGCTGGATTTACCAGCCCCGGAAACTATGCCGAAGTAGGCCAGCCTTATGGGATGATCAAAGGTTACGGAATTGCACGCAATACCAAAGGTGAAAAACTGGTTGACTCACAGGGACTTTATCTGGCCTCTGACGACATTATGAGGCTTGGAAGCCCGATCCCTGACTACACGCTTACATTGATAAATGGTCTCAGCTACAAGGGAATCAACCTTTCCTTCCAGTTTGACTACAGAAAAGGCGGTATGATCTACTCTACCACAGCCGGTACGGTGGTGGCCCGCGGACCTACTAATGTAACCAACGGAGACCCTGCCTTGACATACATCATGCCTGGTGTGAAGCAAGACGGATCAAAGAACGATATCGCTCTTCCGTATGCTGATATTTACTATAGCAACGTGCTGAACTACGGTATCGCTGAAGTTTCCATGTATGACGGAACGACCATCCGTTTGCGTGAGATTTCAGTTGGCTATTCGTTGCCTAAGTCATTGCTGGCGAAGACGCCTTTCAAGGCAGTGTCTTTGAGCTTCTCAGGACAAAACCTATGGTACAGTGCCGTCAATTTTCCGAAGGCCCTCAATTTCGACCCAGATGTGTTGAGTTCAGGTGTTGGAAACGGCCTTGGCATGGATTTCCTGAGCGGACCTACCTCAAGGCGTTACGGTGGCAGCTTGAAGCTCACGTTTTAATCAGGACCTTTAAAGCTTAAGAAACATGAAAAATATTAGAAAGATATTCATAGTGATGGTTGCCCTGGTGGTGGTCTCATCTTGTGATTTGAACAAGTTGGATAACCCCAGTAAACTGAGCACCACCTCAGCAGACCCTGACCTACTTCTGAACCAGGTTCAGATATTTACGGCGGACGTTTTCGCCCAGGCTTCCGAATGGAGCATGCAAATGACTCGCATGGACCATTTTTATGGCCCCAACTTCGAAAACGGCTTCACTCCGTTGACGTTTGATTATACTTGGATAACAGCATATTCCAACGTTTTGATAAACTCCAAGACCCTGATTCCTTTGGCAGACGATGGGACAGCAAACACCAAGGGGCTGTACATGCACGTCGGTATCGCAAGGGTTCTTAGCGCTTATGTGTCCATGACGTTGGTTGACTTGTTCGGCGATGTTCCTTATACGGAAGCGTTGGATGCAACCAAACTCAATCCAAAAGCAGATGGTGGAGCATCCATTTATGCTACCGCTATTGCTAATCTGGATTTGGCTCTTTTGGATTTCGCAAAGACTGAAACGAAGAAACCATCCCCCGACATGTACTACGGAGGGGATAAGACCAAGTGGATCACCCTGGTTAACACGCTGAAGTTGCGTGCTTATATGACGACCAGGCTGGTAGACACCGGAGCTGCGGCCAAGATCGCGGCGCTCGTTGCGGCCAATGACTTGATAGATACCAATGCTGAGAATTTTGTGTACCGGTACTCCACCACACTTTCCAACCCCGACAGCCGTCACCCGAATTTTAGCGGTAATTATGTGGCTGGTGCGGGTACATTCCATACCAACTGGCTGATGTACAACATGGTCTATGATAAGTTCAATGTTGCAGGTACTGTTCCCACTGGCCCTGTAACCGAAGCCATCGATCCCCGCACTCGCTACTATTTCTATCGTCAGAATTCACAAGTCACGTTTGACGTGAACCTGATCAGCTGCCTTCCAAGGCCAAAACCCCTGCATTACTTTGCCAATCCGGAGTGGCCGTTCTGTACGCTCAAGAATCCGTTCGACGGATCGGACCTGGGTTACTGGGGCCGTGATTTCGGTGATGCAACGGGTGTAAACCCGGATACACAATCCCGGACCAACTGGGGTGTTTATCCTATTGGTGGTAAGTTTGACGATCTTAGCCTTATCCCGAACCCTTTATACCCTGCCGCTGGCGAGCATCGTTATAAGGGCGATCCTGCAAAAGGTGGTGAGCCTTTGGCGAACACTCCTACGGATGGCCTACAAGGTGCTGGTATTCAACCCTTGTGGCTGGCATCATTCACGCAGTTCCTGAAAGCAGAAGCGGCTAACGTTGGCGTCATTCCTGGCGGCGATGCTGCCGCTGGCGGTTTCCTGGATGCCGGTGTGTTGTCTTCGATCAACTATGTGATGGCTTTTGGTTCCGCTGCTGTGCCTGCAGGCGCCAACAATGTTCCTTCCGGTGCTAGCATTACCAACTACACGACAAAGGTGAGTTCACGTTATGCTGCGGCAGCAACAGGGGCACCAAAAAGGGATGTGATCATGACTGAATTCTGGATCGCGTTGTTTGGAAATGGTTTGGAAGCTTACAACAACTACAGAAGAACCGGTATGCCTTTGGGCATGCAGATTCCTTTGTCTGCTAATCCAGGCGTTTACTATCGGTCATTTACGTATCCTAGTGTCTATGTAACCAGGAACACAAATGCAACCCAGAAGACTTCTGATGGAGTTCAGGTGTTCTGGGACAATAACCCTGCAGGGTTTATCAAATAATCCTTAAATGACACATAACATGAAGAATATAATGAATATGAAATCGATACTGGCGGTTATGATAATGAGCTTAGGCTTGTTGTCTGCCTGCAGGGATGAGAGTATCCTGGTGTATGACCCGCCTACCCAGGGTGTACTGGGATTTTATGCTCACATGATTGATGAGCCCGTGACTTCAATCACGGTGGCCCAGGGAACTACCACTGCCACATACAAGTTCACTCCTGAAATTGTTGGTGGTAAGGAAAGTGAAGTGGACAAGTTCGAGATTTTCGTTGAGCTTGTGGACAATACAGGGGTGGCCATACCTGGCAAAGAACGCAAGTTAGCAGGTACTGTTTCGTCCTTCCCGGTTGACGCAACCAGCAAGCGACCAAGGGGTACAATTACGATCACTGCGGCACAGGTTAATACAGCTCTTACATTGATAGCTGCTGACTATGTCGCAGGAAGAAGCCTTGTCTTCCATGAAAAGTTGACCATGAAGACACGCGGATTCGTGGATGAGACCAATGTAAACCCGAACCTTACCGGTCCGGCATACAAGGCTCCCTTCTTCCACATTGTTGCTATCAATCCGTAAGGGTTATTTCTCTAACGAGACGTTAATAAAAAAAGGGGCGAAAGCCCCTTTTTTTATGCCTTAGAGGCTGATTATTCTTTTACTTTGAATGCCACTTGTGTGTTTTCCCACTTCAGGATCACCTGATCCTTGTCAATGCTGATCACAAAGGTTTCTACAAAGCTGTCGGTCTTGGATGGTTTCACGGTGGCCCGGATCACATCAGATTTGTCCGTGTAATCGAATGCGCCCCATTTGATGTCCTTGTTGATGATAATGGTCCATTCATTTTCACCGGGTATGGTATAGAGGCCGTATTTGCCTTGAGGAACATCTTTCCCTTCGACCTTAACCGGGCCGCTGAATTCGATGGAGGTAGTCGTATTGGCGCCAGTTCTCCACACTTGGCCGTAGGGAACCAGGCTGCCCATGATCTTGCGTCCCTTCGCGGAAGGCTGGGAATAATCAATCTTCACTTTAGCGGCGCCGATGGTGCCTTCTGCACTAGCGGCGGGACTGGGCTTTGACTTGTCTTGGGCGATGCCGAGCGTCACAACTGACGCCAGCATCAGGATGGTCATTAACTGTTTCATGTATTGTTTGGTTTAAGTGGATAATGCATTCACAAAAATACCCCTCCTGAAGCAAATTTTTGCGAGCCTTGACCCGGCAAGAATCTGCAACAGGATGAGGTGCTTTGTAAACCTAATTTTGAAACTAACTGTAAACTGAAAGCCTAAACGGACTAGCCTTCCGTGAAGTTGTGCCGCTTGTCAAAAATACCCCAATTACCGCCCAAACGGGTTCATGGCAGACAGGGCACGCTTGCCGCCCCCCATCTTGTTCATGGTCTTCATCATCTTCCTCATGTCCTCAAACTGCTTCAGCAGCTGGTTGACCTGCTGGATACTGGTTCCGCTGCCTTTTGCGATCCGGGTCTTGCGGCTGCTGTTGATGACCTCAGGGTTTTCACGTTCTTTCGTCGTCATCGAACGTATGATTGCTTCGACGGGTTTGAATGAATTGTCGTCAATGTCAACGTCCTTGAGGGCCTTGCCCATGCCGGGAACCATGCCCAGCAGGTCTTTCATGTTCCCCATCTTCTTTACCTGCTCCAGCTGGGAGAGGAAGTCATTGAAGTCAAACTGGTTCTTCCGGATCTTCTTTTGAAGCCGGGCCGCTTCCTCTTCGTTGAAGGACTGTTGGGCCTTCTCCACCAGGCTGACCACATCGCCCATGCCAAGTATCCTCCCAGCCATGCGGTCGGGATAGAAACGGTCCAGCGCCTCCATTTTCTCACCGGAACTGATGAATTTAATGGGTTTCTCAACTACCCTGCGGATGGACAGGGCAGCACCACCGCGGGTGTCGCCGTCCAGTTTGGTAAGTACTACGCCGTCAAAATTGAGGCGCTCATTGAATGTTTTCGCGGTATTGACCGCGTCCTGACCCGTCATGGCGTCCACGACAAACAGGGTCTCCGATGGGTTAAGGGCCTTTTTCAGGCTGGCAATCTCATCCATCATGGCCTCATCGACCGCCAGGCGGCCGGCGGTATCCACGATGACGATCCCATAGTTGTTCTTCTTTGCGTGCTCAATGGCTGCCTTTGCGATCTTGACGGCGTCTTTGTTTTCCGGTTCGGAATAGACTTCTACACCAATTCCTTCGCCAAGCACTTTCAACTGGTCAATGGCCGCGGGGCGGTATATGTCGCAGGCCGTGAGCATCACCTGGCGTCCCTGGCGCTTGAGGTAGTTTGCCAGCTTTCCCGAGAAGGTGGTCTTACCTGAACCCTGCAGACCGGCAATCAATATCACGGCGGGGCTGCCTTCGATCTTGATGTCTTCACTCTCGCTGCCCATGAGCCTGGTAAGCTCATCATTGGTGATCTTGGTAAGCAATTGCCCGGGGGAAATGGCGGTCAATACATTTTGACCCAGTGCTTTCTCCCGAATTTCATCCGTGACTTCCTTGGCTACCTTGTAGTTGACGTCGGCATCGATCAGGGCTTTGCGAATTTCCTTGATGGTGGTGGCAACGTTGATTTCTGTGATCCTGCCCTGACCTTTCAGATTCTGAAAGGCCTTTTCCAGCTTTATACTTAGACTGTCAAACATGTCAATTCGGTTTCTTTTTGGGGATAAGGGGCAAAGTTAAGGCCGTCCGGAGCGCCTTCCAAATGCCTGTCTTACCCTTTGTTCCAGCAAGACACCGGCCTCACTGACCGCCTTTTCCACCGAGGTGAATTCATCCACAAGGGAAACTACTGTTGTGACGCCTAATCTCCTGGTTTCATCTCCTGTGAGTTCACACGAACCGCACACCGCTGTCACGGGCTTGTTGTACTTGCCGGCGATGGCGGCCACTGCCATGACGACTTTTCCGGATAACGACTGATCGTCAATCCTGCCCTCTCCGGTGATGACATAATCCGAGGTGCGGATTTTTTCCTCCAGGTCAACAGCCTGTGTGATGTAGTCCATTCCGTGGCTCACCTTCATTCCCAGGAAGGCATATCCCCCTGCGGGGATTCCGCCGCCGGCGCCGGCGCCGGGGAAATTCACTTCTTTCTGAAATGTCCTCTTTACCACGTGTTCGAAATTCCGCAGGCCCAGATCCAGTGACTTCACAGATTCAGGGCTTGCACCTTTCTGCGGAGCATAGATGAATGCTGCGCCGTGGCTGCCGTACAATGGATTATCCACATCACAGAGCGCGAGAAAGGAAGTGGATTCCAGAAGAGGGTTGACGTTTTCTGCTCGTATTGAATGAAGCGATTGAAGATTTTCCCCTGTTGGCTTCAGCCGTTCACCCTTTGCATTGTAGAATTCGTAGCCCAGGGCTTGTGCCATGCCGACCCCCGCATCGTTGGTGGCGCTTCCTCCAATGCAAAGCACAACCTGTTTGACGCCGCGGCCCAGGGCATCGGCGATGACTTGTCCTGTGCCATAGGATGTAGTGTGGATCGGGTTTCTTTCAAAAGGCTTCAGCAACATCAACCCCGATGCCTTGGCCATTTCAATAAATGCCACCCGGCCGTCGCCCGAAATGCCATAGTCCGTAGTAATTTCACGAAACAGCGGATCAAGCACATTTGCCTGCACCATCCTTCCCCCCGCATGCATGGTCAGGAGTTCAGTTGTCCCTTCGCCGCCGTCTGCCAATGGAAGGGAGAAGACCGCCAGGGAAGGGTCGAATGGCAGTCCTTTTTTGACGGCCTCACAAACCTGGAGGGCCGTAAGCGATCCTTTGAATTTGTCCGGTGCGATGAGGATTTTCAAAGGATCAGGAATAAGCCAATGGCGGTCAGCAATGCGGTCATGCTCTGAAGCAACGTCATGGGTGTGTACCAGCGCAAGGATTCTTTTTCTGTAATGTTCCCAAATTGGGATACCACCCAGAAATAGGAATCGTTCGCGTGGGAGACACCCATGGCTCCGCCGCCGATGGCCAGTACAAGGATCGAAAGATCCATGGTTGAGGAGAGGCCAGCCGATGAGGTGAGGGGTGCTACCAGGGAACTGGTGATGATCATGGAAGATGTGGAGGAGCCTTGTGACGTTTTGACGATGGCGGCGATAAGCCAGGCAAAAAAGAGAAAGAACGCGCCCTGCAGGTGTGAGTCGGAGGCGTATGATGAAATATGGGAAGCAATCCCACTCGCTTTGATGATCGCCCCAAACGCGCCACCCGCACCAGTAATGAGGATGATGACCCCTGCGTCTTTTAATGCTTGCGTAATCCAGTCCGGCCATTGGGGCTGACTTCTTCTGTCAATCAACGTTAGGGCCAGCAGTACACCCATGAGCAGCGCCACTGCAGGAATACCCAGGATGGAAAGCAGGAAGATTATGGAATTCTCTGATCCGCTCATTTTGCCAATGGAGGCGAAGGCAATCAGGATAATGGGGAGCATCAGGGGAAGAAATGCCCGAATCGGACTGACTTCGCCTGGAATAATGCGAACCTGTTCTATGGCGTGGGAGGGAGAGATATTTCGTCCAAACCTTTTGGCGAAGAGATAGGAGACAAGCACGACAGGCAGAGCACCAAGCATTCCGACCAGGATCACCATGCCAAGCTGGTCGCCTAACCCCACAGTGGCTGCGGCTGACAGCGGTCCGGGAGTTGGAGGGACGAGGGTGTGGGTGGTGTACAATCCTGAGGAAAGTGCAAGGACGAGGCTGCCCTGGCCTGTGGCTGCTTTGGCTGCCAATGAAGGTATGAGTCGGGAAAGGATGATGAACCCGGAATCACAGAATACGGGGATGCCTACCACCGCACCAATGAAGACCATGGAAAGGGCGGGCCTTGATTCACCCAATGTCCTGATCAGGCTTGTGCTTACTATTTCCATCGCGCCGGTCTTTTCCAGTACCATGCCGAGCACGGAACCTAGCGCAACAATGATCCCGATTTGCTGAAGGAGCGACCCGAAGCCGGCCTGCATGACGGGGAAGATCTCCTGCGCGGGAATCCCGACAATCGCGGAGAAGAGAAGGGATGCAAACAGCAGGGAAAAGAATGGGTTCAGTTTGGTGAGCCTCGGCCACAGGACCAGGACGAGAATGGAGGAAACCAGTCCAATGACTATCCTGATGGCTTCGGTCTTCATGACGCTGTCGCTTTCATAATTAAACGCTTAAGCACGAAGAAGCAAGGGACACCAAAGATACTCTTAGCGCCATGGCCCCTCCGCGGCAAAATTTCTATTTGCGGAATGGAATAAGCGGAAACACCTCACCGGCCCTGAACTCATTTCTCTCCGCAGGGAATTCCAGAAATCCATTGACACCGCGCAGGTTGGCAAAGTCTCCCGAACCTCCTCCCTCTACCGGCCAGGCCATCATTTTACCCTGTTCATTGCTTACCCTGACCTGCAGAAAATACGTTAGCGGGGCGTTGAACGCGAAATCACGGGCAAGCACCGCGTGCGCCACCGGAATTTCCATCCGCATGCTTTTTATGAGCCATGGCTTGACGTATTTGTAGAAACACAAGTAGGTTGACACCGGATTTCCGGGAAGGGCAAACACGGTTTTGCCGGCGGAGATACCAAACCAAAACGGCTTGCCTGGTTTTTGACCTACCTGGTGGAATAGTTTTCTGACGCCGATGGTTTCCAATACCTGTGGAATGAGATCAAATTTTCCTTTGGAGACTCCCCCGGAAAGAATGATCAAATCATAGGCATCAAGAATGTCGCGCATCTTTTTTTCAAGTATTTCTGCGTCGTCGGTCAGGTGAAACTTGTCGGCGGTGCAGCCCATTTCGTGGAACGCTGCTTCGAGTGCCGCGTCATTGGACCGCCGGATCTGGTGGGGAAGCGGAGTCATATTGACGTCAACCAGTTCATCACCCGTCGAAATGATGGCAGTCTTCGGATATTTGAAAACCGGTATGGAATTCAACCCGACGGAAGCGAGGAGATTTACTTCGGCAGGTGAAATTTCAATTCCGGGCAGCAGCAGTTCCTGGTTGGCCTGGGCATCACGGCCCCGGCGGTGTATGTTCTGGCCCACCTTGATTTCAGTCACCCGAATGTCAGCCTCCTGGTTCATGATGGTAGTATCCTCATACCTTATGACGGTATCGGTACCCAGGGGCAGTGAGGCACCGGTCATCACTTCGATGCATCCACTGGTGTCCGGCAGGGTCATGGGCGGCATGCCCGCTGCCTGTATGCCTTCTATCTTAAAGTGCCGTGTTCCTTTCTGGAAAGCTGCGTGCGCAATAGCAATGCCATCCATGGACACACGGTCAAACGGTGGAAGGTCGCGGTCTGCCGTTACGGCCTCCGCCAGGCTTCTGCCGCAGGAAGCCTTTAAATCCACCGTTTCAACACCCGGTTTGAACAGGTGTGCCTGAATTATTGAATATGCTTCAGCGACGCTAATCATGTTTTGACTAAATTTAAGTTTATCCGCGAGGACGGACCTTAAATGAAGAGTAAGATAGGGACTATCGCCACAATGAAAAAAGGGTTTACACACATCAGCGCAGCCGGACTTCCCAAAATGGTGGATGTTTCCGCAAAGAAGATTACCCGGCGCACGGCCCGCGCACAAGCCGTGGTGAAACTGGGAGATGAAATCCTGGAGAAGATGTCGGGGGATGAACTGATCACCAGGAAGGGCCCCGTTTTCCAAACGGCTGTCATTGCGGGTGTCATGGGCGCCAAGCGAACGGCTGAGCTCATCCCATTTTGTCATGGAATAGGCCTGGAGGATTGTCAGATAACCATCAAAGTCAAAGGGGAGTGTGCTGTGATTGAATCCACGGTGACGCTTTCCGGAAAAACCGGTGTGGAGATGGAGGCCCTGACGGCGGTGAGTGTGGCAGCCCTGACGGTTTATGATATGTGCAAGGCCCTTTCCCATGACATCGTCATCGAGCAAATCATGCTGCTCGAAAAGACAGGGGGAAAGAAAGACTTCAGGCGCCGTTAGATTTTGATGAAATTCTTCAAGCCGGGGAAGAACCTTACACCCTGGAAATCAGACCTCAATGGGTGACGGCAAAACTCAAAAGATCCACAGCCATAGCCTGTTGCGTACGGAGACCTTAATGGCAAATTAAGATTACGGTCGGGGCCTTTCTTTAATTTGGCCCAAAATCGTACAATTCAGGATTGTATTGGACGAATGATGAATTGCGTGATGAGGAGTGCGCTAATTTTATTGAAAACAGTTGGCCAATGAGATCATTCAGATTCAGCGTTCCGGCAATTAATCCGATCTACCGGGATTTGATGCTCGTATTCCTCGCGGGGCTTTTCGCGTCCGTAGCGATGGTAACCCTGGGATACATGATTTTATCCCAGGTATAGGTATTCGGGGTTTGTCTGGTGAGTCAGTTCAGATTCGGAGATACCTTCGGACGGGCTCCTACCCATTCTTCGCCATCTTCAAAAACTTCTTTCTTGAAGAGTGGCACTTTTTCCTTCAATTGGTCAATGATGAATTCGCAAGCTTCAAAGGACTCTTTGCGGTGCTTGGTAGAAACGGCCACCACAACGGCTACTTCACCAGGCTTCAGGGTTCCAACACGGTGACTGACCGCCCAACCAAGGAGGGGCCATTTGTGTGCGGCCTCATCAATGATCTTGCGCGTTTCAGCAACGGCCATGCTTTCATAGGCTTCATATTCCAACCATACCACGTTTTTATTATGGGCAGTGTTTCTGACGGTCCCTATAAAAACATTAACGGCCCCTGCTGCTAGGCTGGAGGCCGTTTCGATGACTTTCAGTACATCGATCGACTTATCTGTGATTTTGATCATGGCAGTATAGAATTAAGTGGATGATAATCTGTAATTGAAAGTAAGCAATCGGGGTGTTACGGCCAAGAAAATTGGGGGAACATTCCGACTTTTAGGAGGGGTTTTTCAATGATTTTTGTCATGACCCAGATGGCTGTTTTTCCGATATCCCAAGGGCCTTCCGCTCCATTTACCTTCCTGATTCCTTACCTTTATCTGATCAGAGACGCCATGTTTAGCAAGAATGAACACATTCGGTACAGCCGTCAGATTCTGCTTCCTGGCATGGGGCTGGAAGGGCAGCAAAAACTGAAGCAGGGGAGTGTCCTGGTAATCGGGGCGGGCGGTCTGGGTTCACCGGCACTCTACTACCTGGCTGCCGCCGGGGTTGGGCGCATTGGCATCGTGGAGTTTGATACGGTAGACGAAAGTAACCTGCAGCGCCAAATCCTTTACAGTACAGCGGATTTGGGCCAACCGAAAATACTCAGGGCGGAGGACCGCATTCGGCATTTGAATCCGCATATCCGGTTGGAAACCCACCATTGTGTATTGAACAGTCAAAACGCGATGGACATTATTTCGGGCTATGAGGTCGTTATCGATGGTTCAGACACTTTGCCCACACGCTACCTGGTAAACGACGCCTGTGTGCTCCTGAACAAAACGCTGATTTATGGAGCTATCTTCCAGTTCGAAGGACAGGCCAGTGTTTTTAACCAACTTCTTCCCGATGGAACCCGCGGTCCAAATTACAGGGATCTTTTTCCCGAGCCGCCGCCGCCGGAGATGGTGCCCTCCTGTAGTGTTGGAGGCGTATTGGGTGTGCTGCCGGGTATCATTGGATCCATTCAGGCCAATGAGGCCATCAAGGTGATGGTTGGGATTGGCAAGACCCTGAGCGGACGTCTGCTTCTGTTCGACAGCCTGGATTTCACAACACGTTTTATGAACCTGAAAGCGAATCCGGACAACCCGGTTTCAGGAAAGAATCCCACCATCCGCACGCTCATTGACTATGATGAGTTCTGCAATCCATCCAAGAGGGATGCCGGGAAAGCGATGGATGAAGTGAGCCCGGCGTTAGTAAAAAGGTGGCTGGACGAGGGCACTCCATTGCAATTGGTCGATGTCCGTGAACCCTTTGAGCATTCCCTGTCCAATATTGGCGGACTGAATATTCCGCTCAGGACTGTTGAAGAGAATGTAGAATTAATTGACAGGGCCGTCAAAGTAGTGATGTACTGTAAGAGCGGTCAGCGGAGCGCGCAGGCTGTCAGGCTCCTGGTAAATAAACACGGGCTTACCAACCTGGCCAATATGAAAGGTGGGTTGACCGGATGGAGGGATGAGGTAGACGATGCGTTGGAACTTCACTAATCAGGCAAACACTACGCAATTGACTGTGGCGAGATTTTGCGAAATCGCTGTCCATGCGGAGCCGCTGTCTTCAGACACGTAAACGTTTCCATTGTTGGTGCCGAATGCCAGGATGGTGCCCTTCCTGGAAAAGGAGTGGCGCAGCACCAGGTCAAAGGCGGTCGAACCGGGCAACCCCTGGTTGATGGATTTCCATGAGGTGCCTCCATCCGTTGTTTTGCATACCGTAAGGTTCAGGTCCACCGGAATTCGTTGCTCATCGCTTTGGGCAGGAATAGCGAAGGCCACCTGGGGATCATCATCATCAATGGCGAGCGCGAAACCATAGCGAGGGAATCCGTCCTTGCCGCTGACATCTTCCCACCGGCTTCCTCCGTTCACTGTTCTGAATATTCCGCAATGATTTTGCTGCCAGAGGACATCCGGGTGTTTCCGGCACAACAGCATATGGTGCGGATCATGTCCCACTTCGGCTTTGGGGTTGGGAAGGTATGCGGCCACTAACCCATAATTTCTTGTTTCCCACGTTTTTCCGGCATCCCTGGTTTCGAAGACACCGGCGCAGCTGATCCCGACATAGACATGGTCGCTGTTCCGCGGGTCGATTGCAATGGAATGTATGAAGGGAAAGTCCTTGCCCGCACCAAACCAGAGATTGTCATCCAACCGGCTCGGGTGATTCCACAGGCCTTCCACCAGTTGAAAAGTCTTTCCGTGGTCTTTGCTGTGGAATAGTCCGCCGGGCTCGGTCCCCAGCCAAACTTCACCAGGCCGGTCGTTGCCGCCATGCTGCATTGTCCAAAGTTTTTTGAGGGAAGCAGGAATTCCGGGTCGGTAGAAGAGCCCGTTATAGGATGGCACTTCCACTTCCAACCAGGTTTTTCCCTTATCGTCTGAGTAATGAAGTTTCTCTCCCCAATGCCGGTGAGACAGTGCGGTCCACCAGCGGTTCGTTCGTTCGTCAATATGGACCAGCGATACTGGCAGTCCCTGGAATTGAATGGATTCGATTTCCCAACCATGACCGACGGGCTGGTAAATAACGAGTCCTTTTGAGGTGCCGACCAGGAGCTTTGCCATCATAGAAGAAATCAAACTAGCCACCCGAGAGCGCCTGGAAGATCAGCAACTCATCGTGTGGGTCGATGGTGTCATTCAGGGTGTTCCGGTCTTTGATCAACTCGCCCTTCACGAATATATTGACATGTTTTCTCAGTTGACCGTTGTCTTCGAGAAGGTAATGCCGGATGCCCGGATGAGACTGTTCAATAAGGTCAAGGGTTTCCCTGACGGTCTTCCCCGGGATTTCCAGTTCTGTGAGCCGGGGGAAGAAACGGGTTAATGCCGATGTGAATTTTACCCTGGCCATAAACCTGCCTTGAATGATGATGTCACGGATTGCTGACGGCTGATTGATAATGAATATTTAGTCATTACTTTGCTATACCATAATGTGACCCACGTTCCTCATAGCCCTTGCGGCCCAACCAAAATTAGGGTATATTTTCTTCCCGTGCTAAAGGATACCGTGGCCCATTTGTCGACAACTGAAATATGAAGGAATTGCTGAACCATATCAATCGATGGAGAGCGGAGGAGAAGTCATTCGTCGTTGCCCGCGTCATTCAAACCTGGGGATCTTCCCCAAGGCCGGCGGGCTCGGCGATGGTAATTTCTGAGGATGGGGAAATAGCAGGATCGGTAAGTGGCGGATGTGTGGAAGGCGCCGTCATGAAGGAGGCGAAGCAAATCTTGGAAAACCGCCGTGGCCGGCTTTTGTCTTTTGGTGTGAGTGATGATGAGGCCTGGTCCGTGGGTCTGACTTGCGGCGGGAAGGTTGAGGTCTACCTGCAGAAATTTGCTGCGGAGGGCGTCCAGGGTGAAGTGTGGCATAAACTTCATCAATGCCTTCGGGAATCGACGAGCTGCGTACTCGTCACAGAACTGGTGGATGGCAATGGAATGAACACCCTCATCACGGATGAAGGATCGATTGGGTCTGATTTGCCTAAAGAGGTTGTGGCAAAAGCTCACGCAGCCTGCCTGCACCGTACCCATGAGGTTGCTGTTGTGGGGGACATCCGGTATTTCATTCATGTTTTTCCGCCGAGGAGCCGGTTGCTGATGATCGGTGCTGCACACATCACGGTTGATTTGATTCAGCTTGCAAAACTTTACGATTTTGAAACGATCGTGATTGATCCAAGGGGTGCCTTTGCCGGGAATATGCAATTCGCGGTCACGCCTGACATCCTTTTTGAAAAATATCCCTCTGAGGTTTTGCCGGACCTTAAGCCGGACGCCTGCACCTACGCCGTTATTTTGTCACACGACCCTAAGATTGACGACAACGCCTTGGAAATCCTGCTGCGGTCAAAAGTGGCTTACGTCGGTGCGCTGGGCAGCAGGAAAACCCACGATAAGAGAATTGGCCGCCTGAAGCAGAAAGGTTTTTCTTACGAGGAGATTGCCCGGATTGAAGCGCCAATAGGCATGGACATCAACGCTCAAGGAGCCCGGGAGATTGCCTTGAGCATCATGGGATCTGTCATCAAAGTGAAGAACGCTTATCTGTAACAATCAGGATGATGCAAATGCTGGCCGTGTGGAGTACCGTTCAAGTGATCAGTGCCGTGCTGGTGCTCATCGCCGTGTACCTGGGGTTCAAGATCCTGGAGACCAGCTGGTCTTATACGATCAGCAAGCCTTATGCTTGGGAGCAGGCGGTCAGGTCTGGAAGGATTTCAAAGAAGCTGAAAAGGGCTGAGCGCTTCTACCGCGACAAAGTCCGGTTCTATATGTTTTGGTTCCAGATGGAAAGGTTAAGGATCGATGGTGTTCCGGGATCTTTTGCCGAGGTGGGCGTGTACCAGGGCGAAACGGCCAACATCATTCATGCCATGGATCCGTCCCGGCCCCTGCACCTGTTCGACACTTTCCGTGGATTCGATGCTCGCGACGGTGAGGATAGGCTGGCTGAGGGGCACGAGGGGTTGGATTTTTCCGATACCAGTGTTGAGGCTGTCCGCCAGCTGGTGGGGAATGATGAGCATGTTATTCTTCATGCCGGTTACTTCCCGGACAGCACCCAGGGCCTGGCTGAGCAGTCATATGCTTTTGTGCACCTGGATGCCGACCTTTATCAGCCGACGCTGGCTGCCCTGAAATATTTTTATCCAAGGCTTTCACCCGGCGGTGTGATCATTATACATGATTACAATCACAACTGGCAAGGGGTTAGGAAGGCCATTCTTGAATTCATGCCGGTTATCCCGGAGACCCTCGTTGAGATTTCAGACTGGCAGGGGAGCGCGATGATTGTGAAGAACACGAGACTGACCCGGTGATGAGTTCCCTCACCCATATCAGTTTTGAGACTTGTTCTGATTGATTCAGTCTGGCCTGATCGCCTAACCCCCGCTCACAGGCGGAATGATAACCACCTCATCGTTCTCGTGAAGGGCATAGCCGTCATCCTGGTAGTTTTCGCCCACGGCGAAGGAGATGGATTTCAGGCTTGAAAGATCGGGATACCTTGAGAAAAGATTCTGTTTGAGTGTGCTGATGGAGTCACCGTCGCGCAATTCGATTGTAAGACTCTTTGATTGAAGGATGTCCCTGGCGATTCCAAATGCAATAAGTTGAATTTTCATCTTGCTGATCCTATGGTTTGGATTCCAGGAACTTCTTCATTTCTTTCCAGGACAAGGTAGCACAGTCGTACCTTTCCGGGAAATCAGCGATTGCCGAAAAGGCCGTGAATTCCTCTGGCAAAGGGCGGTTGTCGGAAATCTTTTGATCAATAGAATCAAGAAAACGCCTGCAGGTAGTCAGTGCCTCGCCGGAGGATTTTCCTTCCAGCATACTGACCATGACAGAGGTAGATGCTTTGGAGATGGCACATCCAAAACCGTGGAAGTAGAGGGACTTGATTTTGTCTTGCTCATTTTCAATGAAGAGTTCGAAACGGTCAGCGCAAATGGGGTTATAGGCTTTTAGTGCTTGCCCCCCGGTTCTTTTTTCAAAATGAAAGGGGGAGTCATTGTGTAGCCGGATGGTCTCGGAATACAATTTGTTCAAGTCGCTGCTCATGCCCAGAATTTCTTTAGGTCTTCCAGAGCTTCCATTGTCTTGTCCACGTCATCCTGGTTGTTGTAAACTGAAAAGGAAACTCGTACAGTAGCGGGCACACCCATTGAATCGAGCAGGGGTTGGCAGCAATGGTGTCCGGCCCGGACCGCAATGCCGGCATTGGCCAGGAAACCGGCGACGTCGTGTGGATGAATTGTTTCGGATGTGAAGGACACAATACTGCCGGATTTTGCCGGTCTCCCCACAAGGGTGAATCCACCCAGTGCCAACAGTTTTTCCCTGAAGTAAACACTCAGTGCAATCCCATGGTCTACGGTGGCCGTCCGATCCAGCTGTTCAATGAACTCCAAAGCAGTGCCCAGGCCGATCACACCGGGCACATGGGGGGTGCCGGCCTCCAGTTTGTGCGGATAGTCCATGAAATCGGTTTGCTCAAACCCGACGTTGGTGATGTTACCTCCTCCGAAAATAAACGGGTCGATTTGTGAATGAAAGGGCTCGCTGGAATACAATACGCCTGTGCCCATGGGCCCAAACAGCTTGTGGGCAGAGAAAGCGAGAAAGTCAATGTTGGATTGACTGACATTGATCGGATAATGCCCTGCACTCTGCGCGGCATCGATCAATACCGGGATGTTCTTCTTGTGGGCAGCGTTGATTATTTCATCGACCGGGTTGATGGTGCCGAGGACATTGGAAATATGTGTGACAGCAAGAAGCTTCGTCTTTGAGTCAAGCAGCCTGTCTAATTCCTGCAGCGCCAGATCGCCGGTGCCGGTTACAGGGATGACCTTCAGCGTCGCTTTCTGCTGCCTGCAGACCTGCTGCCAGGGGATGAGGTTGGCATGATGTTCCATGGCGGAAATCACCACATTGTCGCCTGGCTGCAGTTTCTTTTTCAGGTACCCTGACGCAATGATGTTGATCGATTCCGTGGTGCCCTTTGTGAAGGCTATGGACTTTGGATTGCCGGCCCCGATCAGGGAGGCAACCTGATGGCGCACCACTTCGTATTGCCGGGTGGCTTCAGCGGACAATTCATACAGGCCCCTTTGAATGTTTGCGTTCCCGCTTTGGTAGAATCGTGTGAGGGTATCAATTACCGTTTGTGGTTTTTGACTGGTGGCGGCACTGTCAAGGTACACGAGTTCCCGGTGGAGCGCGAAGATCGGAAAGCGGGATTTTATGGATTCTACAGGGATGGCCATGGCACTTGATGCTCTAAAGATAGTGTGTCCATTGAACAAGAATAGCTTTTTGACCGTAACGATTATTTTTTTCGGATATTCACGGGCAAATGGCGGCAGCAAAACTTTTTGACAATCATGGAAGGCCCATCAACTACCTGAGGCTGGCGGTTACCGACCGATGCAATCTTCGTTGTTTTTACTGCATGCCGGAGGAAGGAATCAAATACCTACCCAAAAAAGCCCTGTTGACTTTTGAAGAAATAGAGCGGGTTGTAACGTTGATGGCGGGAATGGGCATTTCCAAAATCAGGCTGACAGGCGGCGAACCTTTTGTCAGGACCGACTTGATGCAGCTCATCCGGCGCATGACCGAAATCGAAGGCATTCGCGACATCCACCTCACCACCAATGGTGTGCTGACCGGCGACCATGTTCCGGAATTGAAACGATTGGGAATTGCTTCTGTCAATCTCAGCATGGATACCCTTAATCGTGACCGGTTCAAAATGATTACCCGCCGGGATGAATTCGAAAAGACCTGGAGCACGCTTCAATCACTGCTCGGTCACAACATCAGGGTCAAGATCAATTCCGTCGTGATGGATGGCAGGAACCTTGATGACATTTACTCCTTGGTGGAACTCACGAAGAACGAGGATGTGTCAGTCCGGTTTATAGAAGAGATGCCTTTTAACGGGGAAGGCAATCATTATGCTTCACTGGTGTGGACCTACGTGAAGATATTGGATCACATCAAGGCAAAGTATCCGGATATTCAAAAAGTGCAGGACCCTGAAAATTCCACCGCGTATCATTACAAGATCCCTGGTTTTGTGGGAAACATCGGGATCATCGCGGCGTTCAGCAGGACTTTTTGCGGTACGTGCAACCGCATACGCCTTACCGCACAGGGTGTTTTGAAAACCTGCCTGTACGATGATGGTGTCCTGAATATCAGGGACCTGATGCGTTCCGGAATGTCGGATCGCCAGATCATTGATAGCCTGCTGAAGGTTTTTGCAGGCCGGCCAAAGGACGGATTCGAGGCGGAAGCGAAGCGGGCAGTTCAGGTGGTTTCGGAATCAATGTCTACCATCGGTGGATAATTTGAGGGCAGCCGTCTGATGGAATCCTACATCCTCATTGCGCTGTTCTTCGTTGTGGCATTGATCTATGCTTCCGTTGGATTTGGGGGAGGATCGAGTTACCTCGCACTGCTGGCCTTGCCTTTATTTGGACTGGCTTTTCCAGTTATCCGGTCCACGGCACTGTTCTGCAATATTGTTGTGGTGACCGGCGGGACGATCATCTTCTACAAAGAGGGAAAGTTGATATGGAAAGAAGTCTGGCCGTACCTCTTCAGCAGTGTGCCGATGGCCTACCTGGGCGGCTTTTGGCCTATTCAGCAGGATACCTTCTTTGTTCTTTTGGGACTAACCCTGGTTGTTGTCCCCTTCCTGCTTTGGTTCCAGCCGGAAGAATACCAAAAGGGCAGCCTGGCCGGGGTGCCGGAAACAACAGCAGTCAAAATGATATTGGGAGCAGCCATTGGCCTTCTTTCTGGGCTGGTAGGGATTGGAGGAGGAATTTTTCTTTCACCTTGTCTGCACATCCTGAGGTGGTCGGAGCCAAGGAAGATTTCGGCTTTGGCAAGTCTGTTCATCCTGGTCAATTCAATGGGCGGGCTGGCAGGACAGATGAACCGGGGTATCCCGGACATGTCATGGAAGTTCCTGTTGCCCTTGCTGGCGGCTGTGCTGGTTGGCGGACAAATCGGTTCGAGGCTGGGTGCGAGAAAGTTTAATCCGGTATATATTAAGAGGATTACGGCTGTCCTTATCCTTGTAGCTGCCATTAACATTCTAAAAGATCATTTATGAGAAACATTCTTGTGATTGCCTTCGGCATCATCGTATCGTTGGCCCAGGCGCAGCAGCGGGTAAACCCCGTTATCAAAAGCCAGGGCGGTGTATTTGAAATCCCCAATGCGGCCGAGAAGCCTGACCCGTCACTGGTCTATAACATTGTCATCGAGGTGGAGCGTGAGAGCGCCAAGCCTGATACGATCAATTGGGCCCTGAACAATGTGGCCCGGCTGCTCAACCTGCATGCAATAGGAGGGGTGCCTTCGAAGAATGTGAACTTGGTGATTGCCATTCATGGTGGCGCCACCTACACGACGATGAATAATGATGCCTATCGCGAAAAGTACAAGACAGATAATCCGAACCTTGAGCTCTACAAGGAACTGGAGAAGGCTGGTGTGAAGATGGTGGTATGCGGACAGTCACTGGTGGCCCGTAAGGTGGATCGAACCCGCCTTGTGCCGGAAGTGAAGGTGGCTGTGTCGATGCTGACGACGCTGACAACATACCAGATGAGGGGGTATGCGGTACTGAAATTTTGATAACTTTTAACCCTTCCCCCTTCAATACTCCTTAAATTTCCCGACAGAAAGTTCAGCCTTCGGTTATTTCTTCTTAAGGCCCTTGATTACCACATTGCCGGTCCCGTCTTTCTGACACGGATAACCAAATTCCGAGGCCAGTGATTTTGGATCGTTGATGGTCGCGAAGAATTCATCGAGGTACCTGACTGTGGCATTGATATAGCTTTCCTCAAGCCATGGGCATTTGGTATACACCCGGTAAATTTCTTCCTTCCGTTGGTTGAACAGGGCGATGGTGGTTTCGTAGGAAGTCAAGGGGAGGCAGTACCCCCGAAAGCGCCTTTCGCGGACAGAATGCAGGAGCAATGCTTGTTCCGGAACGGCATAGGGTGCAGACACAATGCCTGCATGGTCAAAATCATAGGGTACTGTGGATGGAAGGTTGCGGCCGGAACTGATCAGCTTTACATTCTGGAAGTATTGGACTGACCAGTCTGTGTTTCCGATCATGTATTGGAACACAGCCATGCTGAGAAAATCCTCCGAGCTGGTTTGTTCCGGCCTAAGGGCCTTTCCTTCCATAATGGAGGAGCTATTTCTGCGAGCCATCTGATCTTCATCTTCCAGCAGAATGCCAAAAAGGCCTTCGGATGTTTTTCCTCTCAACGAGTCATCAAACACAATCTTAACAAGCCGTGCCCTGAAACTTTTGGGAGTGATGAGATTGTACAGCCTGTAAACGAGGTACTCTCTCAAGACATACTTGTCGCCGCTGCAGGGCGTAACCAATTTCAATTTATTCTGGCGGTGAAAGATTGACTTCGCTGGAGTTTGGCCTTTGTTGAAATTGAGCAGGAGAGGAGGATAGGTGCAGCCGGCCTCGGTTCGTCGGAAATTTCCCCTCGTCCTGGCTTTTATCGGAATGGAAACCTGGCTGCTGTCGGCTTCCTGGTAAGACAACCTGATGTTATGATAGTGCATGTCATCGTCGCGGTCCTTCATCAATTCCTTCATGTTTCCAGAAAGCCGGACCTTGAGGATTTGATCACTGGCAAATAAGCCTTTCGCGGAATGCACGGGTTCCTGGGAAAGTCCTGTTATGAAGACCAAGCCCAAGAATGTGATGATGAGTGATCGGATCAGGCAGGGAACCATATTCAAATAGATGATTAGGCCAATTGACTGCGCTGGTTTGATATTTTTCTTTTTACCCAGTTTTCCAGCCATTGCTGCACCGGCAAAATGGACAATGCCAGCGCTGCATTGGTAAACAATTGAATGTACGGCTGTCCGGCGCTTAATCTTGCAACGGTTGGGTCTGCCAGGACAAATAAAAACTCAAAGAGGAAGAGGAATGCCAGGAAGATCATGGGATTGAGTATTCTGACTGAAACTTTTTGCCTCAACAGCAGCAGTATGGAAAACACCGAAAGCACGCCAATGGAGATAGAGATAAACTGCAGGTTGTTTCGTCGGCTGATTTTCTGTGCCTCCCGTTCAGCCTCCCTTGCTTTTTCTTTTTCCTTGAGTTGGTATTCATACTCTGCAGCAAGTTGTTGTGTTGCGTCCTGGCCAGATTGCTTTAGGCTGATGCTATACAGTTCATCGTATTGCTTCTGTTGCTGATAGGCCTTTTCGAATTGTCCTTCAGCAGCACGAAGGGAAGCCAGTCCCTTCCTTGCCTCAAGGGCATTGCCGTTAAGGGAGTTGGGATCAAGATTCAATGCGGACAGGTAAAACTGGTTGGCTTCTTTTGGCTTTTGGGTTACAAGGAGGTCACCCATCAACCGATAACTCCAAACCAGTCCCTGTTGGTCATTGGCATCCAGAAAGTACCCTTTTGCTTTCAAGGCAAGGGATAGGGCTGTATCAGGTTGGTGCTGAGCCTTCTTCAACTCTGCAAGGTTGATCAATGCATAACCCAACCCCTGGGGTTTGCCTTCGAGTTTTCGGTATATGAGCGCCTTGCGAAAATGAATGGAAGCTTCCTTGTAGTTCTTTTCCGCCATGTACCATCTGCCCAGGGTTATGTAGCTCAACGCGAGGCCTCCATAATCACGTGTCTTGGTTTTTATTTTAATGGACCGATTGACATAATCGTTGGCCAATTCTATCCTGTTGAGCCGGGCGTATACAGCTCCGATGGTTTGGAGTGAGGCACCAACGCCCACAGAATCATGTATTGTTGTCCTGATCTCCAATGCTTCGATGTAGAATTTAAGACGCTCGTGATCCGAGGCGGCAACCGCCCCAAATCCTGCAAGGGCATTAGCCTTTCCCTTTGAATAGTTGATTTTAGCAGAGATGTCAGAAACAAGCCGTAGGTAGCGAATGGCACTGTCGTAATTGTTGTAGTAAAAGTACTTTGCCCGCTCATACAATGAATCTGCAGATGAGGTGGTGGCAGGTTGGGCGAGGGAAATCAATGGCAGCAAGCAGGCCCACAACATGCAAAATCTCTTTTTCATACCGTTGAAGGATTATGGTAACTAAAGATAGGGAAATCGGCCATACAAAGGCTGGAGCTGTGATTCGTACAGGCTGGTCGTTCGTCACATTTCCTGCCTGCGATTATCCGGATTTTGCTACTTTCAGGCCGTTGAATCAAAACCCCGGAAACAAAATGAAAAAACTCCTGGTCCTCATCTTCTTCATGACTAGCCTGGCTGCAGCCTTTGGCCAGGCCGATGCCGCCAAAACAGAAACAAAACCAGCCCCCGATGGCGAAGTATCCACCACGCAGCAGTCTGTGAAGATCAATAACGTGGTGATCCCGCTCACGGCGAAGGCCGGTACGCTCCAACTGAGGGATGAAAATAATAATCCCATCGCCCTCTTTGGATTTACAGCCTACACCAAAGACGGTGGCGGCAACCGTCCCATCATCTTCTCTTACAACGGCGGCCCGGGATCGTCCTCCTACTGGTTGCACATGGGCGTGATGGGTCCGAAGAGAATCGTGGTGAACGATCCGGCAAATACACCGGCAGCTCCATACAAGCTGGTGAACAATGACTATTCGCTGCTTGACATCGCCGACCTCGTCATGATGGATCCAGTGGGAACCGGCCTCAGTGTACCCGTGGGCAAGGCGAAGTTCGAAGACTTCTGGGGAGTGGACCAGGATATTCGAAGCATCAGTCTTTTCATCAAACAATACCTGATTGAAAACGGAAGAATGAATTCCCCCAAGTATCTCCTCGGGGAAAGCTACGGCACCTTTCGCAATGCGGGTGTGATGAACCACCTGCTGAACGACGGCATTGCACTCAATGGCGTGGTGATGGTTTCAGCCGTGTTTGATCTTCGTACCCTCTTGTTCCCGCCGAATGATGACCTGCCCTATGTTGTGCACTTCCCTACCTACGCGGCCACAGCGTGGTACCACAACAAAATCGCGAATAAGCCCACAGACCTGGAAAAATTTATTGCTGATGTCAGAACGTTTACCGAAAAGGAATATGTTCCTGCACTGTTCAAAGGGGACAAACTTTCTGCGGAAGAAAAGAAAGCTATGGCTGCCAGGCTTGCTGCCTTCTCAGGGCTAGCTGCTGATTTTTGGCTGAAGGCTGACCTTCGCGTTCAGGCAGGAGAATTTTTCGCTGAGCTGCTGAGGGGCGAAGGAAGCACCATCGGCCGCCTTGACTCACGCTTCAAGGGTATCAACCAGGACCTGCTCAGCCAGTTCGCAGACTACGATCCGCAAAGCAGTGCGATTAGTCCCGCTTACACCGCCGGTTTTATGAATTACTTTTACAACGATCTCAAGGTAAACAAGAAGCTGTACTACATGACCAGCGCGGGGGGAAGGGAAGGATTCAGGTGGGACTGGAAACATCAGGGCAACATGCGGTGGAACACGTCAGCGGCTATTAATACGGGTATTGATATGGCCGATGCCATGACCAAAGACCCGAATGTCAAGGTGATGATCCTGAATGGTTACTACGATATTGCGACTGTATTTTATGGTGTGGAACATACGATTGATCATCTGGGGCTGCCTCCGGAGATCAAGCGCAATATCATTATGAAATATTATGAGGCGGGACACATGATGTATACCCATCAGGCTTCCCTGGAGAAATTCCGCAAGGATGTATCGGAATTTGTCCTCATGACTTCCAAACAATAAATTGGGTAAATTAAACTTGTTCGGCAGCATTTTTGTTTCCAGGCTTAGTGTGTTTATATCAAGTAATGTTGAATTGATTATGCGCAGAATTCTGATCCTTGCGTTTTGTGCTGCCGGATACTGGTCCGCGGCCCAGCAAATCCAGGTGGAGCCGTACATACAACCCGGCAACAACCCAACACTGTCCCGGGAGCAAAAGGTAGTGATTTGGCAAACCGACAGTGTTCCGGCAACGTACGTGGTGGAGTATGCCCTGGGCAATTCGATTGAAAATGCGAAGAAGATGTCTGTCGCTAAAGTCACTTCCGTCCAATTGAAAATAGCCGGCAAGACATCTCTATTGTATCGTGCTATACTGACCGGCCTCCAGTTTGACGCCGAGTATGCCTACCGGGTGAGGACGGGTGACAAGTTGCTCGCTTCTGCTTCATTTGCAACCCGCACAAAAAAACCGGTTACCCGCTTTGTCGCGTTCGGTGATTGCGGGACGGCATCGCCGCAGCAGAAAGCCATCGCCTACCAGGTGTCGCTTCAAAAGCCTCAGTTTGTGCTTGTCACCGGCGATAACGTTTACACCGCAGGCCGCGTGATCGAATACCAGGCGCGGTTCTTCCCGATTTACAATGCAGCCGAGGCCGCCCCCGATAAGGGAGCCCCGCTTCTGAAGTCGGTACCGTTCTATATGCTGGTGGGCAACCATGACGTCCAGGCCTCTGAACTGGACAAGTATCCCGACGGATTGGCCTATTTCTACTATAACGACGTGCCGCTGAACGCACCTACAACTAACCTGACGGTAAAGGCCACGGGTCAGGCTCAGGCCGTCAAGGCTTTTGAGAAGGCCACCGCTGGCCGCTACCCCCGTGCTGCCAATTATTCATTCGATAACGGCAACGTGCACATTGTCTGCCTTGACGCCAATCCCTATACCAATCCGCTGGATTCCTACCTGATGGATTGGATGAAGGAGGACATTGCCAATACGAAGGCCGACTGGGTCATTGTATCCTTCCATCATCCTGGGTTTAATTCAAGCAAGGCCCATTACAATTACCAGCAGATGAGGCTTCTTTCCCCTGTCCTCGAGAAAATGGGCGTGGACCTCGTGCTGAACGGCCATGTGCACAATTACCAGCGTTCATTGCCTTTGAAGTTTGCTCCGAAGAAAAATGAAGCCGGGGACCAGTATATCGTTTCTCCGGAGGGAAGGGTTGATGGCACCTTCACCCTTGATCAGCAATTTGACGGTGTGACCAACACGAAGCCCAAAGGGATTATTTACATCGTAACAGGTGCGGGTGGTGCGGGCCTGTATGATCCAACCTTGAGTGGCAAGCCTGACCTGTGGGCACATGAGCCCCAGGAAAATTGGGTTCCGTTCACTTCGAAGATTGTTTCGGACATCCATTCCTTCACCGTCATCGAAACGAACGGCAAGAAACTGGCATTGCGCCAGATCAACGCCGAAGGAACGATCATTGACGAGATTCACATCACGAAGTAGGATCTCGGTTGGATTAGATAATTCACAACTTCACTTCTGCCACTTTCCCTCCGTCCAGCCGGCTTTGCTCGGCCATGAAGCCCATCAGGTGCGACTCCATCGAAGCCTGGATCGTGGAGGTGAGGAGGGAGGCGTCCTTTTTCATGGATGCCCTTACAAAGTCGTGCATTAACCCATAGTCGCCACCGCCATGGCCGGAAGTAATGTCTGCCTGGTTGACGTTCCATTTGGTAAGACCCCGGCTGCTGAAATCAAAATGTTCCATTTCGTTTTCATCCCCGACAATATGGCCCTTCGTGGCCATGATGCGTGTGCGGCGGCCCATGTAGTTCGTCATGGCCTCCATGGAGAAAGCAGCCGTGATGCCCCCTTCAAACTCAAAATTGCATACCTGGTGGTCGACGACATCGTTGTCCGACTGGTAAACACATATCCCGTAGCGCGTTGTTTTCAGCCTTTGGAGGATCTCGTCATCTGTTCCGGTCTCCAGGTTCAGGTGCCCCAGGTACCACTTGTTGGTTTTGTAGATTTTCAACGCGCTGTATGGACACTCGGCCTCCACCGGGCAGCCGTCTGTGCAGCGGTGGGTACTGCCTTTTGGTGCATTCTCTTTTCTGAAAAGTGACAGCTTACCAAATGATGAGACTTTTGTACAGGGCTTGTCGATGAGCCAGCGAAGAATATCGGTGTCATGGCATGACTTGGACAAAATCATGGGATTGGATTCCTTTGAATTGCGCCAGGGCCCCCTGACAAAGGAGTGGGACATGTGGATATGCTCTACCGGCTCAAAGTGTTGAACGCTGATAATATCGCCAAGCACGCCCGACGAGCACATTTCTTTCAGTTTCCTGAAATAGGGCGTGTACCGGAGCACATGACAAACAGCTACAATGGATTTGTGCTTCACTGTAGCCTGCAGGATATCATTGCATTCGCGCCATGATTGAGCAACCACTTTTTCGATGAGCATGTCATAGCCCATGGGCAAGGCAGCCATCGCCGGACCGTAGTGGAGGTTGTCAGGCGTGGTAACGATGACCGCATCAGCGAATTTTTCGCGCTCAAAGACATTCTCCCAGGTCGGGAAGCAGTTTTTTTCCGGAATCCCGTGTGCTTTGGAAAACTTCTTGATTTTATGTGGAATGGGTTCAGCGACCCCTACTATTTTTAGTTCATCGGGATACTTCAGGGCATAATCAGCATACACGTTGCCCCGGTTTCCGGCACCGATAACGATGGCCGTCAGCGGACGGGCCATGGCATCTGGCGCGCCTGAATATTCCTTAATGGGTTTGACGTTGCAGGATTCCATCCCTGTGATGGTGCCGGCTCCTGCTACCAGGGCGCCAATTTTCTTAATGGCCGATCGCCTCGAAGACTTCATAGGGTATCCGTTATGCAGAACCCAACTCGGTCAAAGCCTTTACCAGCACATCGAGTTCTTCGGGCGTGGTGTAGATGTTTGGTGAAATCCGGCACCCATGCACACCAGCACCATCAATCGCCACTGTATAGATCTTATATTTCTTCATCAGGGTGTCCGCCAGGTCGGCAGGCTTCATGTTTTTGACGCCAACGTTGGCAATGCCACAGGAGCGCGTAGGATCCACCGGCGTGTTGACAACCACATTGGGCAGGTTGCGAACCTTGTTCGTCCAGTAATTCTGGATGTAGCGCAGGCGCGCTTCCTTCCGCTCGGGACCTACCTTCTGGTAGTAGTCAATCGCGTTGCCGATAGCCAGGTCCGTGTGAACCGGATGCGTGCCGACGTGATTCAGGCGGTAGATGTCATCTTCTTTGGGATTACCGTCACCGATCAAAGGCCACAGCTTGCTTATATTTTCTTTCTTGATGTAGAGGATGCCGGCGCCAAGTGGAACGCTCAGCCACTTGTGAAGACTGGCACCATAGAAATCGCAGCCCAGGTCTGGAATGGAATATTGGAAATGCGCGAATGCATGAGCGCCATCCACCATGACCAATACGCCTTTGCTGTGCGCCATGTCACAGATCTTTCTGATCGGCAGAATTTGGCCAGTGATGTTGACCATGTGGCACACCATCAACAGCCGCGTCTTGTCGGTAATCGCTTTCGCATAAACATCCACAATTTCTTCATCAGACTTGGGATGGTTGGGCACAGAGACCATCTTGTTGACCACACCATACCGGTTAGCTACCAGCTTGAAATGATCCAGCATGGCGCCGTAGTCCTGTTCGGCCATGACAGCTTCGTCCCCTGCCTTCCAGTGCTGTCCGCCAATGACAAGATCAAGCGACTCGGTTGTGTTGCGGGTGATGACCAGTTCTTCGGATGAACAACCGGCCAGTTTGGCTAGTCTTGCAGCCACGGCCTTCTTGTTGTCCCATTGCACGGTGCGCATATAATACGAGCCCTGGTAGTTTACCTCCCGGACATGTCCAATGAATTTTTCCAATGTCTCCTCCGGCATGAAACAGTAATAGCCGTTTTCCAGGTTGATGTAGTCCGGCTTGAGCCGGTATCCTCCGCGGATCCCAGCCCAGAAGTCTTCGTCTTTGGCAACAACATCGGATGGAAGGTGGCTGACGTCGCTCACCATTTTTGCGATGGCATCCATAGTGGGAATGCCTGCCATGCTGAGCATGGTCATGTTCTTCAGGAAAGTGCGTTTGTCCATGGGAATGAATTTTGGGTACTGAATAACCAAGTTAATGAATTAGTTTTTAACAGGCCCTTCCATGCTAATGAGCGGCGACCTGGTTGAGTTCAGACAGCACAAAGTCAACCTCCTCTTCGGTATTGTACAGCGAGATGCCCAGTCGGGTAACTCCTCCCTTCTCCAGGAGCCCCAGCATTTCGATAGCCCTGATGGCGTAGAAATGGCCATCCCACGCACAGATGTTCTTCCTGGCAATCTGCTCACAGACCTGCAAAGGAGTTTTTCCTGTCATGGTAAAGGATACCGTGGGTGTTCTTGCCGCTGAAGAAAAATCCTGGCCCACCGGTGTGACGCCCTTGATTTTTTTCAAGCCGTTATAGAGCCTGCTTGCCAGTTGGTGCTCGTGGGCTGCAATGTTTTGGTATGCATGGATGAGTTTCTCCCGTTGTGTTGCTCCCTGGCCGAGGCTTGCCAGAAAATCAACAGCAGCACCCACGCCGGCAATGGCAGCGTGATTCAAAGTACCCGTCTCGATGCAATACGGTGCAGTCTGCGCTGCTGTACGCAAACGGTCCGTAGGAAGCCTGTCGAGCAACCCGGGCTTGCTGTATAGAATGCCCACATGCGGACCATAAAATTTGTAGGCGGAGCACAAGAGGAAATCACAGCCGATGGACTGAACATCAATGGTAAAATGCGGTGCATAGTGTACGGCATCCAGCAGGAGCCAGGCATTGTACCGGTAAGTTAGTTCCCTTACCAGTTTGAAATTATTCACTGTTCCGATTGAGTTGGCTGACATGCCCATGCAAACGAGCCTGGTGTTTTCATTGATCTTGGAAGCAAAGTCATCGTAATCCAAAACACCGGTGGGCAACAGCCGCACTTCGCGTACCTTGATTCCAAAGTCTCTTAGGCCGAGCCAGGGCCCTCGGTTTGATTCATGATCCAGTTGGGTGATCAATACTTCATCGCCGGGCTGAAGCATACGCGAGATGGCGCGCGCAAGCGCAAAATTCAGTGTGGTCATGTTCTGGCCGATCGAAATGGTCTCTTCTCCTTCTGCCCCCAGCAGAGCCGCCATGCCTATTCTCATATTTGAAATTACATGATCGGTCTCCTGCGTGGTGATGAAAGCGCCATGCGTGTTGGCATTCGACGTTTCATAATAGTGAGACACGGCACTAATGACGGCCTGAGGTACCTGGGTGCCGGCCGGCCCATCAACAAAAACCATGGGCATTCCGTTGTGCTTTCGAAGGAGGGAGGGAAAATGCTTGCGAATTGACGATGAATCGATGGATGCCAGTGCCATAATGTGTTTGTTTAATATCGGGTAAAATAGATAAAATTGACGGCATTCGCATCTTCATTTACCTTTCCTGTAAGTGGGTTGGTGCGGTCTGTTATTTCATTTTATATTACCCGCTTCTAATTCACAACCAAACATACTCAGCATGAATTTGCGTCATCGATGGACCATGATCCTACTGGTCCTGCTACTACCCGCCTTCGCCTTCGCGCAGGAGGACCAGGAGCTTGCGCCTGTTACGCGCACTTACGCCATTACCAATGTCAACATCATCCAGGGACCCGGCCGAAAGGTTGACATGGGTACCGTTGTGGTAAAAGATGGACTGATCACTGCGGTTGGAAAAGCTGTGGCAATTCCTGCAGAAGCCATTGTCATCAAGGCCGACTCCATGTACGTTTATGCAGGTTTCATCGACGGGTTGAGCCGCGCCGGGGTCACTAAGCCCAAGGAAGAAACCAGAGAAAAAATCAAGGACCCGGGCAACCCACCTCCTGACCGCGCTGGCATTACCCCGCAGGTCGATGTGAGGAATTCATTGAATCCTTCCGATAAGGCTTTGGAAGAACTGCGGGGCGTTGGTTTCACCGCAGCCCAGGTTGTTCCATACGGAAACCTGTTGCCTGGCCAGGCGGCCATTGTGCTGACGGGAGCCTCGTCTGCCGATGCCATGGTCCTTGTCAGCAAGTCGGCGATGTATTCCGAATTGACCGGTGCTACCAATATTTATCCGGCCACCATTCTCGGTGTGATGGCGAAGTGGCGTGAACTGTATCGCCAGGCTTCACAGTCCAAATCATACGAGGCTATGTATGCCTCCAACCGGTCAGGCCTCGAGCGGCCTGCGACAGACCGCACGCTCGAAGCGCTTTATCCGGTCATTGATCAGAAAATGCCAATGTTGTTCAAGTCCGAGCGGCTTCTCGATGCCACGCGTGTGATGACGCTGAAGGGCGAATTGAATTTCCCGCTGATCCTTGCCGACCTGAAAGAGGGATGGCCGATCACGGGCAGAGTAAAAGCCAGCGGGGCCAAAGTTTTCCTGTCGCTGGATTTGCCCGAGGAAATAAAGAAAGATGACAAGGCCAAAGCGCCGGCCACGACCAAGGCCAGGACGGCCGCCGAACAGGAGAAGGAGGCACTGGACAAAAGAAAAGCAGAAGCCATTGCCAACTACACTTCCCAGGCGGCCAGCTATCAGAAGGCCGGAATTCCCTTCGGTTTTTCCAGCATGAGTGCGAAGTCCAAAGACATTCCCGCCAACCTTCGCAGGATGATTGCCGCCGGCCTGCCTGAAGATGCTGCCCTTGCTGCATTGACAACAGCACCCGCGCAGATGCTGGGCCTGTCCGACCGGATGGGTACTGTTGACAATGGTAAGATGGCCAACCTGGTTATCACGGACAAATCCTACTTCAATGAAAAAGCCAAAGTCCGGTATGTGTTTGTCGACGGCATTATGTACAAGATGGATGTCAAGGAGACTAAAAAATCTGACCCGAATGCCAAGGTGGAGATCGAAGGAAGCTGGTCGACAGTGACGGAGAACCCCCAGGGAAAGGCGGAAGGCAAATTGACTTTCAAAAAGGAAGGCAGCGGATATAAGGGTACTGTATCCGGCGGAAGAATCCCGTCGCCCATTGACCTGAGCGATGTGACACTGGACGGCAATACACTGTCCTTTAATTACACGGTTGCCTTCGGGGCCAATTCAGTCAAGATTGAAGTAGAGGTGAAGGTTGAAGGCGATACTTTCAAAGGCACTTCCTCGGTAGGACAGCGCGGAAGTTTTCCGATCGAAGGAACCAGGGATCCTAAATAGCGAGCGTCATGATTCAGATTAACACGATCAACATGAAACAAATATTTCTTACAATAATCATCAGCGGTTTCCTTGTCGGGGCTCAGGCCCAGGTGGAAAAAGGCAGCGTGCTGATCAAGAACGGAACGGTTCTGACCGTTACAAAAGGTGTCATGGAAGGAACCGATGTGCTTGTCAGGGACGGCAAGATCAGCCAGATAGCGAAAGGCATTTCGGCACCGGCCGGCGTTAAAGTAATAGATGCCTCCGGTCTTTATGTCATGCCCGGCATTATTGATGCGCACTCGCACATCGGGCTGGATCAAATTAACGAGGGTACCAATGCCATTACTCCGGAGGTGAACACCGGGGACGTCATCAATCCTTTTCAAATGAGCATTTACCGGGCACTGGCTGGCGGTTGCACGATATCCCATGCGCTTCATGGTTCTGCCAATTCCATCGGAGGACAATCCCAGACGATCAAGCACCGCTACGGTACATTTGATCCCGACGCCATGAAAATGGAAGGGGCCCCCCGAACCATCAAGTTTGCGTTGGGCGAGAATCCAACAGGACATGGCCGCCGCGACGGACTTCAGCCTCAAACCAGGATGGGTGTGGAGTTTGTGATCCGTCAGGCTTTCTCTGAAGCAAAGGAGTATATGGACAAGTGGGACACCTACAACAAAAACAAAATGGTGAAAGGCTTCCGCGGCGCTCCTCCGGCCTACAGCCTGCGCTATGAGACACTGGCCGACCTGCTAAGGGGAAAAATCATCCTGCACTGCCACAGCTACCGGGCAGATGAGATCAACATGATGCTCAAGGTGTGCAAGGATTTTGGGATCAAAAAGCTGGTGTTCCAGCACACGAACGAAGGATTCAAGGTGGCCCCGGAACTGGCTGCTGCTGGTGCGATGGCCTCCGTATTTGCAGACTGGTGGCAGTACAAGCTCGAAGTATATTATTCGACGGCGTATAATGCTGCGATCCTGGTACGCAATGGAGTAGTTACTTCGATTAATTCTGATTCCCCTGACCTGATCCGCCACCTGTACCATGAGGCCGGCAAGACACAGAAATACGGCAGTCTCACCGATGAGGAGGCGTTGTCCCTGATTACCATCAACCCGGCCAGGCAGCTGGGGATTGAGAACCGCGTGGGTTCACTGGAAGTTGGAAAAGACGGAGACTTTGCGATTTTCAGGAATCATCCGCTTTCCATTTATGGAGTTCCTCAATATTCCATCGTCGACGGCATCGTAAGATTTGACCGTGAAAAAGATCCCACAGACATGAGGCTCATGCCTGACCCGAAGGAAACAGTCGATGTCACCTTCTATGACAATGGTCATGTGCATGACAACTGCATGCAGGGAGTGGAATCATTGTTTGGTTTCGGTCAGAATGAAAATAAAAACTGAGAAGTCATGAGAAAGATCAACATACTAGTCACGCTTGCTACACTCTGTTTGAGCGCAATCGGAGTGAGTGCCCAGTCCGCCAAGGGAAGAACCGGCACCTTTGCGCTGACCAATGCGACCATAGAGACAGTAACAAAAGGCACGATAGCCAATGGCACCGTGATCATCAGCAACGGAAAGATCACAGCCGTCGGAGCCAATGTCCCGGTGCCGGCCGGTGCTGAAGTCATCAATTGCAACGGTCAGACGATATACCCCGGGATGATCGACAGCGGAACGAAAGTTGGGCTGCTGGAAGTGGGTTCCATACCGCAGGGATCCGATGAGCGGGAGAGCGGAGAAGTAATTCCCCAGATGAAAGCGCTGACGGCAGTCAATCCCAATGCTACGGTCATTCCGGTAACGCGGATCGCAGGTGTAACCACCGTGCTCACGGCGCCTGAAGGCGGTCTTCTGCCGGGCACCGCGGCACTGATCAACCTGCACGGCTACACCGCCGATCAAATGTATGCCGGTTTTGAAGGCATCGTGGTAACTTTCCCCAATACGGGCCGCCGTGGTTTCTTTGACAGAAGGACCGATGATGAGATCAAGAAGGCATCCGAGAAATCCCTGAAGCAGCTGACTGATGTGTGGGACAAAGCACTGCAGTATCACAAGCTGGACTCTGCAACCAATGGAAAGGGGGTAACCTATTACCCGGAAATGCAGGCGATGCTACCCGTGGTGAGGGGAATCGCTCCCTTGATGATCGAAGTGAATGCGCAAAAGGATATCCAGGCTGCTTTGAAATGGGTGAAGGAAAAGAAAGTGAAGAAGGTGATCCTGATGGGCGTATCAGAAGGCTGGCGTGAAGCCGAGAACATTGCCAAGGCCAATATACCTGTACTCGCCGGTCCCGTGATTGCCATTCCCAATCGGGAATATGACCGCTACGATGCCATTTATGCCAATCCGGGCCTGATGAGGAAAGCTGGTGTGAAAGTGGCCATCCGTTCCCAGGAGGAAGGCAACGGCAATTACCGCAACCTGCCGTATCACGCGGGATTTGCAGTAGCGTATGGCATGAGCAAGGAAGATGCCCTCAAGGCAGTGACCATTGTGCCTGCTGAGATCTTTGGCGTCAGCGACAAGTTGGGTTCCATTGAGGTGGGCAAAACGGCCAACCTGTTTGTTTGCAACGGCGACATCTTCGAGACCAAAACCCAGGTGAGCCATGTATTCATTGAAGGCTGGCTGATGCCGATGCAAAGCCGCCAGACCCAGCTCTATGACGAGTTTTTAAAACGTGAGCCGGGATTGAGCAAAAATTGACAGGCGTCAGGCGTCTGGCACCTCGGAGGTGTCTGACGCCTGTGTCTGCCTTCTCCAAAAGTCCACCGTTTCGAGATTAAACCCGGTGATATCCTTGAGGGATCAATAATGTTTTGTTCAAGAAAACAGCGCTAAGTTTTCAGCTCCAAAAATCTAGCCCTTGCTGAATCCCCGCTGCCGCAAAGCTTCAAACACAACAACCGCAGCGGCCGTTGACACATTCATGGAATCAATTTTTCCCTGCATGGGAATAATGATGTTTGCGTTTGAATTTTTAACCCATACATCCGACAACCCTGTGGCTTCGGTGCCCATCACGATCGAGGAGGGGGTAGTGAAGTTTACATCGCAATAGGGCTTTGATGCCTGGAGGTAGGTACAATAGATATTCACCTTGTTCTTCTTCAGCCAGGTGATGGTTTCATCGGATGTGGCCGAGGCGATTTGTTGGGTGAACAGGCACCCCAGGCTTGATCGAACCACGTTGGGGTTGTAGAAATCTGTTTGTGGATCACAGATGATCACCGCGTCGACACCGGCAGCGTCGCTGGTGCGGAGGATGGCTCCCAGGTTGCCGGGTTTTTCGACAGATTCCAGCACGAGTACCAGTGGGTTGTTGCTGAGGCTGATGTCTTCGAGCCGATGGGCTTTCATTTCAGCAACGGCAATAACACCGCCGGAATTTTCCCGCACTGCTATCTTGTCAAAAACCTCCTGTGTTACGGGAACGAGGAACTTGTCCTCAACACCAAGTGACTTTAAATCGGTTTCCGGAACAATGTCCAGGCAATAGAAGAGGTTTCCAATCTTGTAGCCGGCCTGAAGGGCCATGCCGATCTCTTTTTTGCCTTCTATAATAAAGAGCTGCTGTCTTCGGCGTTCACGGGGTTTTTCAAGGGAAAGCAGGCTTTTGACCTTCGGATTGTGGGTGCTGGTGATGACGGTCCCTGGTTTCATATTTCAGGTTTGAAGTTAGTGTTCAATTGGTGTAACCTGAAATCTGAAAGGTGAAACTTAGCGATTATATTTAGGGCATGAACCTCCTGCACCCCGCCTCCTGGCAAGACTATGAACTGCTCGACTCCGGTGATTTTGAAAAGCTCGAACGCTTCGGGAAGTACATCCTCATCCGCCCTGAGCCACAGGCCATCTGGGAACGCTCGCTGTCTGACTGGAAGGGAAGGGCGCATGCTCACTTTTCACGCGAGCAAAGCGACAAGTTCAGGTTTACGGACGAAGTAAAAGGGGGATGGAAGAAATTGAAAGAGATTCCGGAAAGCTGGCAGGTCACCTACCGCTACAATGACCTGAACCTTGTACTTCGCCTGGCCCTCACTGGCTTTGGCCATGTCGGAATCTTTCCGGAGCAGGGAGAAAACTGGAATTTTATTTATGATACGGTGAAGGGCTGGCGCACACCGAATCCCCGTGTGCTGAACCTCTTTGCCTATACCGGCGCCGCTTCTGTCGTGGCGCGCACCGCGGGTGCGGAAGTTACGCATTGCGACGCATCCCGCCCCGGCCTGAACTGGGCCAACCAGAATATGCAGCTCAATGCCCTTGACAACATTCGCTGGGTGTATGAAGACGCTTTCAAATTTGTTAAGCGCGAAGTCAAGCGGGGCAACAAATACCAGGGACTCATTATGGACCCACCGCCCTACGGACGGGGTCCGGAAGGGGAGAAGTGGACCCTGCAGGAGCAACTCAATGAATTGGTCAAGCTCAGCAAGGAATTATTGGCGGAGAAGGATTCATTTTTCATTCTCTCCATGTATGCCGTTGGACTCTCGGCTACCGTTGGACTCAACGTGGTAAAGACACATTTTACGGCAGGTGAAGTTGATTACGGCGAATTCTTCCTTCATCCTAAAAATGGAAAGGACTTGCCAATGGGGACGTTTGTCAGGATGAGAAACTAGATGCTGGTATCTTGTATTTTTTATCTGGTATCTGGCTGCTGGTGGCGCCGTTGAACCTTGAACTTTAAACCTTGAACTTTCTAAACCTTGAAGACTAAATCAACATTTCCCCTATTCACCGCACTAATTCTCTTCGGTTGTCAGTCTGGGCTGGATACGTTGAAGACCGATATCAAAACCACTCTTGAAAGAGAGAATGGAACTTTTGCTGTAGCCTTCATGGACCTGCAATCCGGTGAACAAGTATTGGTCAATGAGCATGAGTCTTTTCATGCGGCCAGTACCATGAAAACCCCGGTCATGGTGGAGGTATACAAACAGGCCGCGGAAGGAAGGTTCAGCCTGACAGATTCCCTGCTGGTGAAGAATGAATTCAAAAGCATTGTGGATGCCTCGCCTTTCTCGCTCGATTCTGCGGATGACAGCGAGCATGAACTTTATAAAATCCTGGGAAAGAAACACGCCATCCGCGACCTCCAGTATCAAATGATCATTCAAAGCAGCAACCTGGCTACCAACATTCTTATTGAAATGGTCGATGCAAAGAAGGTTACGGAAACCATGAGGAGCTTCGGAGCGAAGGACATCCAGGTGCTGCGCGGCGTGGAGGATTCAAAAGCCTTTGCCGCAGGAATGAGCAATTCCGTCACAGCCTACGACTTGATGCTGATCTTCAGGAAGATAGCCACCGGTGAGGCGGTCAACCCGGATGCTTGCCGTCAGATGACAGAAATCCTGTTCGATCAGAAGTTCAACACGATCATTCCTGCAAGGCTTCCGCCGACCGTCAGGGTGGCCCATAAGACCGGTTGGATAACCGGCGTTCAACACGATTCGGGAATTGTTTATCTTCCCGATGGCCGAAAGTATGTGTTGGTACTGCTGTCAAAGGGCCTCAAAGACAGGGAGGCTGGTACACTCGCCATGGCAGGTGTTTCGGAGAGGATCTATCAATATGTGATGAGTCACTAGTTTTTCAGCATGGGAAACAACAATCGAAGAGCATTTTTGGTAAAGGCTGCAGCTTTGGGCTCACTGGCCGCATTGCCGTTTTCCGGTTTTGGTAGTGATGAGGCACCGGCTGCCGCAGATCTGCCTTCCCTGCAGGGAAGAAGAGTGCTCTTCCTGTATGGCGGCTGGGATGGGCATGAGCCTGAAAAATTTGCACCATACATGACAGGCTGGATGAAGGAGGAGGGAGCGGATGTGCAGGTGTACACCACGCTTGACCCGTATACCGACAAGGCCTTGATGGACAGCATCGACCTGGTGATTCAGATATTTACCATGTCGCAAATCACCCCCGACCAGGAGAAAGGCCTGCTGGCTGCTATTGAAAAGAATGGTACAGGCATGGCTGGCTGGCACGGCGGCATGTGCGATGCTTTCCGGAACAACCCGGATTACCAGTTCATGACCGGTGGTCAATGGGTAGCACACCCCGGCGGCGTCATCGGTTACGACGTGAAGATCGTTGATCAAAAGGACCCAGTCACCAGGGGCTTGAAAAATTTCAGCATGAAGAGTGAACAGTACTACATGCATGTTGATCCCAATGTTAAAGTCCTGGCGACAACACGATTCAATGGAAATGTCAACTACTGGATCGATGGCGCTGTCCTGCCAGTAACGTGGAAGAAGTCATATGGCAAAGGAAGAATCTTTTATACTTCTGTCGGGCATAACCTCAGCCATGTACTGGAACAGCCGGATGCCATAGAAATGCTCAAGCGCGGAATACGCTGGGCCAGCGCCAGCAAATATGTGCCGGCAGAAAAATGGCTCTCACCGGTATACGGACGTTTGGGCTAATTCCTGCATGCGAAATTCTTTGACCTTTCCCGGAATATAGATAGTTTTCATGTTGACAAACCATACAAACCCTATGCGCCACGCCATCCTTAAAAGTGCCCTTCTGTTTTCAGCTCTTATTCTGGTTACATCCAATTGCTCAAGCCCGCCGCCGGCGGCTCCTGTAACAAAGGCAAATTCCTACAATGAACTAGTCACTTTGTTCAAAGAGTGGCGGGAATTTGAATCGCCTGAATTGATCGATGGTGTCCCGGACTACACGGCAGCGTCAATGAAGAAGCAACAGGCCGAACTTCCCAACTGGCAGCGCCGCCTCAATGCTTTTGATACCACTGGCTGGCCCATCAAACATCAGGTGGACTGGTACATTGTCTGGGCGGAAATGAATGGGCTGGATTTTGCGCACCGTGTGCACCAGCCTTGGGTAAAGGACCCGGCGTTCTATGTGTGGTTCTTTCCGAACACACCCGACACACCGGGAAGGGAGGGTCCTCACATCTTTGGCAGGGTGGAATTGCCAGACTATGCCCAGCCTTTCTCTGAATCCGATGCGGCAGCCATAGCCGGCAGACTGCGCAAGGCCGAGGCGGTATTTCAACAAGCCCGGATAAACCTGACGGGTAATGGAAAGGACTTGTGGGTACTCGGTATCCGCAGCATCCGAGAGCAGATGGATGATATTGAATCTTTTTCGAAGTCGGTAGAAGCGAAGTATCCGGATCTGGCAGCGGCAGGCAGGGACGCCATCAAGGCATCCGCCAGTTTTGCCGACTGGCTGACTAGGGAGGCACCCAAGAAGACAGGTCAATCGGGTGTCGGTAAGGACAACTTCACCTGGAACCTCCAGAAAGTGCACCTGGTGCCTTACACCTGGGCCGAGGAGAAAATGCTCACCGAGCGGGAGATGTACCGTGCGCACAGCGGCCTCCGTCTCGCTGAACACCGTAACCGCAAACTCCCGAAGCTGGAGAAGAAGAATAACGCAAAGGACTACAGTCAAATGCAGGGCAAGGGCATTGACGACATGATTGAATTTTTTGACAAGGAGGAATTCATGACCGTAAAATCGTACATGGACCCTGCCCTCCGCGCCCAGGTTTCGGATTTTGTTCCGGACGAAGGCATCCGCGGATTTTTCTATGAGGTCGACTACCGTGACCCGATTCCCCTTAAGGCACACATGTATCATTGGATTGAGTTGGCCCGCAACCGCGAAGAGCCGAATGAAAGTCCCATCCGGGCAACTCCCTTGCTGAGCAATATTTTTGATGGTCGTGCTGAGGGACTTGCAACCGCAATGGAAGAACTGGTCATGAATGCCGGGCTGCTCAAGGACCGGCCGCGCGCCCAGGAACTCATTTACATCATGCTGGCCCAGCGCTGCGCCAGAGGCCTTGGCGGCATGTACCAGCACAGCCTCGACATGGATTTCAAACAGGCTACGGAATATGCATCCAAGTGGGTGCCCTGGGGCTTGCTTCCGGCTGATGGAAGCACCATTCAGCATGAAGAGCACATGTACCTGCAGCAGCCCGGTTATGAAGTCAGTTACGTTATCGGGAAAGTTCAGGTTGATCAGCTGATCGCTGAATATGCCAGGCAGCGCGAGGACAAATTTGTCTGGAAGGAATTTATGGATGCGTTCAACCGGGTGGGCATTATTCCGGTGTCACTGGTTTATTGGGAAATGACGGGAGACAAGTCAATGGTAAATGCTGCAGTTGGCCAACCAGGCAAATAGGCGCATTGTGAAAATAAAGTCAATAATTGCTATTTTCCTGCTCATCCCCGGAATCGGCCTGACGCAATCCGTGAACGACGGTTTGGTGGAGTTCAGTTCTTCCGATCCCGAATTGCAGCAGGGTTTTGTTTGGGCAAAGATGCAGGCCCTTGCCTATGTGAGGCGGAAGGGAGACCCCGTGGGTGATTGGTACGAAGCGGCACTGCCGAACCGCGAGGCGTTCTGCATGCGGGATGTATCGCATCAATTAACTGGCGCGAATGTCCTGGGCCTTCAGGATGTCAACAAGAACATGCTGACCAAATTCGTGAGATCCATATCAGTGTCCCGTGACTGGTGTGGCTACTGGGAAATTGACAGGCAGGACAGGCCTGCACCCGTGGACTACAAGAGCGACACGGACTTTTGGTATAACCTTCCGGCGAATTTTGATATTCTGGATGCCTGTTACCGCCAATATCTTTGGACCGGCGATACGACGTATATCAACAACCCCTCTTTCCGGGAATTTTACAGCCGCACCTGCAACGATTATGTTTCCCGCTGGGATAGAAACGGGGACGGCATCATGGAAGGAACGTTGTCAAAAATCCCTCACTACCGCGGAATTGGTTCTTACAATGAGGACCAGTATGGCGTGACCGGCAGTGACCTGATAGCAGGGCAGTCACTGGGTTACCGGAGTTACGCAGCCATGTTGTCCTTGATGGGGAGGGGCGCCGACGGGAGGCCCTACCTGGAAAAATCGAAAAAGTTATTTTCCGAATTCAAAGACAGCTGGTGGGACGAAAAGAATGGAACGTATCGCCAGTTTTTGAAAGAGGACGGAACCTGGGTGAATAACGATCCGATGCAGTTGTTCTTGCTGCGGTGGAATTTTATCACCCATGATCGCGCTAAGATTTTTCTGGAGACACTGTCGAAGCAAGAGGACAAGATCTGGGTTGAGGCATTCTCGTATTATCCCATTGAAGTGTTTCGATACGCTGATCCGCTGACGGCCTGCCGGCTTTTGAAGAAGATGACCAGCCAGGCATTGAAGCGAAGGGAGTACCCTGAAGTTTCCTATGCTGCATTGGAGGCCTACGTGGAGGGCCTGATGGGCATAAAGGCAGATGCGTCCAATAATGCGATCACTACGTTGGCCAGGCTGCCAGGGGAAAATGATCAGGCAACCCTAAATCGTCTGCCTGTTTTTGACGGCACCATTAACATTCAGCATGTTGGTTCAGGAAAGAGCGTGTTCGTCAACCATACAAAACGACCGGTGTATTGGAGTGCCGGATTCTATTCAGAGAATCCACAGATATCGGTGAATGGAAAGAAGCAAACTGGAAGAATCCTGGTCGACCTCAATCAAAGGAAGTACGTTGTGTTCAAAATCCTGGTGATGCCTGGCCAGAGTTTTGTGGCTACCCGGAGTTAGGATTCTTGTCAAGTTTGAGCTGCCACATGAAGTGTGTATCGGTTTCTACTATTTTCTCAAAATTGTTTTTGATCAGGACTGAATAGGAAGCGATGTTTTTCTTATCCGTGGATGCAACAATTGATTTGACCTTTGACTTCTGTCGCGCCCACGCCACCATGGCCGAGACCGCCTCAGTCATATAGCCGTGTCCCCGAAACGCCGCATGGGTACCGTAACCAATTTGAATTTCACCATCCGCATTGGGCTCACCGACAAAACACAAGTCACCTACCATGGTGTTGGTCTCCTTTAGGATGATGGTCCATAGGGTCGAGAACAAATAGTTCTTGCTGATATCTTTAGTATTGGGCATTATGCTTTCTTCAAGCGCCTCCGCCAACTCCGGAGAAATGATTCGGGTTGAGGGGGTAACCTTGAGTTCTGCTTCCAGAGAATGGTCAAGTCGCAAATACTTGACCAGCTGGCCATGGGTAAGTGGTCTGATGATCAATCGTTCGGTTTCCAGCATGCTTATTTGTTTTTCCAACGTTCCAGTCTGGGGATGTTCATGGTGAAGAGCCCTGCCAGAAATCCGGGAAATCCCATCTCTTTCATCTTTCCCTTGCAAAATGCCTTCATCTGGTCTACCGTCCAGTCGGGCTGTTTGAATTTGCCGTTTTCGTAACAATAACTGCAGTAGGCCTGGCTTTTGGTGCCGTCTGCCTGGGTGCCGCCTCCCGCCGGGTCTTTTATAAGAGGCATTCCGCAGCTTTGACAATTATTATATGTCTGTGCCATCGTCGTAGGTTTATAATGTGCTAACGATTTCCTTCTGATTTCTGTTCGTTTGGCTCGATATGAATCAACACATGACCCAGTTGCGGGATCTCACGCCGGAGGGTGTCTTTCAGTTTATGTGACAGGTCGTGTCCTGCCTTTACGGTGATGTTGGCATCCACCAGGGCATGAAGGTCCACGTGGTATTGCATGCCCGCCTTCCGGATGAAGCACTTCTCAGTTCCTTTAATTCCCTCCACACCGTTGGCCACTTTACGAATATTGATTACAACATCATCGTAGAGATGTTCATCCATGATTTCACCGAGGGCAGGCCGGAAGATTTTGTAACTGTTGTACAGGATAAATCCCGAAGCGAACAAGGCGGCCCAGTCATCAGCCTCCTCGTAGCCCTGGCCAAAGATCAACGCGATGGAAATACCGATGAACGCCGCCACCGAAGTGATGGCGTCGCTGCGGTGATGCCAGGCGTCAGCTTTCAGGGATGAGCTGTTGGTCTCTATGCTTTTTCGCATCACCAGACGATAGGAGACTTCTTTCCAGGCGATTATGGCAGCCAGGACCAGCAGGGTCCATTTGGCCGGCAGTACGTGCGGGGTGGAAATATGCTGAATGCTCTCGTAGGCGATGATGGTGGCGGAGGTGATGAGGAAGCCGACAACAATGAACGTGATCAGGGGTTCTGCCCGACCATGACCATAGGGATGATCCTTGTCAGCTGCTTTGCTGGAGTACTTGAGCCCGAACCAGACGAGGATGGATGAAAAGACATCCGTTGTGGATTCAATGGCGTCAGCAATCAGGGCATAGGAATTTCCGAAATAACCGGCAAGACCTTTCAGCAGGGCCAGGCCTGCATTCCCGGCGATGCTGAAGTACGTAGTGTTGATTGCTTTTTGTTCGTTGGAAAGAGGGGCCATGGCCATCAGCCGGGTATTGATTCCGCCGGCACAGGATGATTTCGGCGTACAATTTACTCTTGAATCAATCTACTTTTTCGTAGTTCAATGCTTTTATTTTGATGATTGTCTCTTCCGTGTATTTCCTGGCCACTCCAATGTCAGATGAATAGATTTCGTTACTGATCTGTGCATAATCGGCATCCGTAAGAAGCATGGCCATGCAGATGATTATTGTAGCGGTAGGATTGCTGGTTTGTACGCAACCGTAGGTAACCATGAAATAGGAAACAAGGGCGCCCTGCAACTCTTCCGTTTGCAGTTTTCCTTTTTTCTGTACCGGACCCGGGTGCATGCCCTTTTCATAATCATTGTAGCGGTCCTCAACAGATTTGGTAAACATGCCTTTCATCCCACCAAAGGAGGCATAGGCACTGGACATCTGGCTTAACTGTTCCTTGTCGTAGTAATGTTGGAGGGAGAAGCCCGTGCTGCTTTTGAAGGCACCATCCGCGTTTCCATCGCAAGTGGATTTACCGTCGCTGGGAACGGATCCACCTTCTGATAGCATTAGCATATAGCCGGGAGTGTTACTCACCGTGTTCACGATTTCCGTTGCGTTTGCGGGTAAAGCATAATTGGTATTGCTGCTTTGCGCAGACAAAGTATCGGATAGCAAAACAACCAGGCAAATAGTAAGAAAAGTTTTCGCGGCCATAAAGTTGACCTACATCTTCACAATTTCAACACGCCTGTTCTGTGCCTTTCCTTCCTCCGTGCCGTTGTCGGCAAGCGGTTTGTCCTGGCCCCAGCCCTTGGCGGACATCCGTGACTTGTCGATTCCTTTTAAAAGGCAGGAGTTCATGACAGCCTTCGCACGGTTTTCAGAAAGTGTCTTGTTCCCTGCCGGCGTACCGGTATTATCAGTATGCCCCTCAACGCTGACCTTCAGGGACGGGTTGGCTGAAAGCATGTCTGCAATCTGGTCAACGGTTTTCTGGGAGCCTGGATCGATGTCAGATTTGCCTGTGGCAAAATTGATGTACAGGGCAATGTGCCCGTCAGTGTTGAGTGCGGTCAGGATGTCGTCGGAAGTGACCTCCTGTTTCATGGCTTCCAACTCAAGCACGGTGAGCGTAAAGTTTAGGGCGTCATTAGGGCCCATTTCCACCTTAACCCAGGTTTCCTGGTTGCCTTTCTTGAATTTGAATACAGCCAGCTTATCCTCATTCGCATTGAGGAACAGGGTGGTTCCTCCGATTTTCTTAGCGGCATTTTCGTAGTTTCTCAGGACCTGCAGGTTGCTGGGCATTTGTTTTCCGGATTCATTGTCGAAGCCGTAGTTGATGGATGTCTTGGTGCCTTCTTTGGTCACCATTTTTGTCCCGTTGGCGGCGAGGGGAAATTCCACCGCGTCATAATTGTTGGTGTATTCAATTATTAGGTAGTTGGGCATCCGGTTGGGAAACATGGGGTGCTCCTTACTGCCTTCAGCGTCTTGTGAAAAGACGGAAGGTGAAATGAACAGAAAAAAGAGTAGAAGGGGAGTGATTGATTTTTTCATAATGATGTATTTTATGGCAGGTTAGTCCAGGCAGGCGCGAAGGTCAAATCCGCGTACTAAGTAAATGTAGTGAATTGTAGAATGATTAATTATTCCGTGAGCCTGCGGGTGTATTGCTGTTGCACGGAGTTTTGCGGAGGGTCTTAAGAAGCGGAATTTGAATAGATCCGACCGAGGCCTTTGTACAGGGGTTTAAACCTCCTTTGGCGGCTGTTCGGAATAGTCAATGATAGTTACTTTCAGTTTTTTTGCAATGGGCCTTAGCCTGGCTATCAAGGCATTTTTGCTGTCCCTGGTCATGAGATGTACTTTATTTTGCTCGGAAAACCGAAGGTACCCTTCATACACTTCCTTGCTGACAGTGGAGGAGGCAGCCCTGAGATGCATGGTCTGACTGATCCTGGCTTTTCTGATGAAGAGGTAATCTATGTTTTGAAATTTTCCACGGTCGCCTGTTTTCATACCCAGGATCCACAGGTAGTCATGATAGGACTGATCTTCTAAATGAAGGGCCAGCCGGTAGTGGGACGTGAAGATGAGCAAGCTGATCGTTAAAAGAACCAGTGTGGCGATGCTGCTGCTGGGAATGACTAACACGGCAATGAAAGTCAGCACCAGCCCCATGAACTGAATGGCGCCCGAAAAGTAGTTACTGGTTCTAAAATCGACTACTGTTTCTTTCATAACAGGGCAAATGGGGTTGTCGTGAGCCTCTTAAGTAACCTTGTCCCTCTGGCGGGTCTTTTGTCATTGCTGCCGCCTCGCCACCCCATCCCAATATCCGTAACATGTGCCGCTGATGCATCGTGAACTATCCGGCGGTGCCTTTACCGAGCAATCCGACTTCAACTTCCACTTTAGATTAAAGGAAGCCATTTCCTGTGAGTATACTTTCACCATTTGAATGAGTTTCGCTGTGTCAAGCGATACAGGATAAATGAAATATTCGACAGGACCTCCGCAGGGCTTTGATCCTGCTCCGATGGCACGGCAGCCTTTGGGTGTGTTGCAGGGTGCTGCATTGATGAAGGCCACGATGTTTTGTCTTTTGGTGTCGAGCGACTGCTGATCAAACTTTTGCGTGGTGTCGTTGCAGGAGAAAACCAGAAGCATCAACCACGTGAATAGAAATAATCTAGCCATACCGTCCGGAATTGTAATGGGCAAAGTTAACCGATACCATCCTGACAGAATGCCTGCCAAAACAGGTCTTTGGTATATTTTCAACGCCATGCCCATCTCTCTTTAATTTCCGTTATCTTTGCGGCTTATTTCATCAAAAAAGAGGATTCTAAGCGTTTATGGAAGTCAGCAAGATCAGAAACATCGCCATTATTGCACACGTTGACCACGGCAAGACCACCCTGGTTGATAAAATGCTCCACGCGGGGCATCTTTTCAAAGCCCATGAGAACCCGGGCGAACTCATCATGGACAGCAACCCCCTCGAACGTGAGCGCGGGATCACCATCCTGGCAAAAAACGTATCCGTACGCTATCACGACTATAAAATTAACATCATTGACACCCCTGGCCACAGCGACTTTGGCGGCGAGGTTGAACGCGTGCTCAACATGGCCGACGGCTGCCTCCTGCTGGTTGATGCCTTCGAAGGCCCTATGCCCCAGACCCGTTTCGTTTTGCAGAAAGCCCTTCAGCTTGGTCTGAAGCCAATCGTTGTTGTAAATAAGGTTGATAAAAAGAACTGTACGCCGGATGAGGTGCATGAGGCCGTGTTCGACCTTATGTATTCGCTCGATGCCACGGAAGACCAGTTGAACTTTCCAACGTTTTATGGATCGGCCAAAAATGGCTGGATGAGCGATGACTGGAAGACACCCACAACAGACATCGTTCCGCTGCTGGATGGCATCATTAAATACATTCCTGTTCCCAAAGTGGAGGAAGGCAATACCCAAATGCTGATTACCTCACTGGAGTACTCTTCTTACATCGGAAGGGTGGCTATCGGAAGGGTGCACCGCGGTTCCGTAAAGTCAGGCCAGCAAATCGTACTCATGAAGCGTGATGGCGGCCCGATCGTGAAAAGTAAAATCAAAGACATGTACGTCTTTGAAGGATTTGACAAACAGAAAGCAGAAGAGGTGAAGGCCGGAGAAATCTGTGCCCTGGTAGGATTGGAAGGATTTGAGATTGGTGATACCGTTGCTGATCCGCTGAACCCGGAGGCCATGGACTCAATCGCCATCGACGAGCCTACCATGAGCATGCTGTTCACCATCAACAACTCACCGTTCTACGGAAAGGAAGGAAAATTCGTGACCTCACGCCACATCAAGGACCGCCTGAATCTGGAACTGGAAAAAAACCTGGCGCTCCGCACAGCAGACACCGGCTCCGCTGACAGCACCCTGGTGTTTGGAAGGGGAGTACTTCACTTGTCTGTCTTGATTGAAACCATGCGGCGCGAAGGGTATGAACTCCAGATAGGGCAGCCCCAGGTAATTTTCAAGGAGATCAATGGCCAGAAATGTGAGCCTATCGAGGAATTGACTATCGACTTGCCTGAGCAGCATGCGGGCATAGCCATTGAGACCGTGGCCATGCGCAAAGGGGAGATGACCAACATGGAGCCCAAAGGCGACCGGATGATATTGAAGTTCATGATGCCTTCACGGGGTATTATTGGTTTGCGAAACTATTTACTGAATCAGACTGCGGGCGAGGCGGTTGCCACGCATCGGTACAAGGAATACCAGCCTTACAAAGGTGAAATTCCCGGAAGGATCAATGGATCGCTGATCAGCATGGAACAGGGCGAAGCGATACCTTATAGCTTGCACAACCTGCAGGATCGCGGGAAGTTTTTCATTGACCCCAGTGATCCCATCTACGAAGGGCAGGTAATCGGTGAACACAGCCGTGGTGGTGACCTGGTGATTAACGTCACCAAGACCAAGAAACTGACCAACATGCGGGCATCGGGTGCTGACGAGAAGATGCGCATTGCCCCGGCCGTTCGTTTTTCGCTGGAAGAAGCGCTGGAGTATATCCAGAGTGATGAGTATGTGGAGGTGACACCCAAGTCTATCCGCATTCGCAAAATCTACCTCAACGAGAACGACCGTAAGCGCGACAGGAACAAGGCCCTTGTAAACAGCTAGACAGCTATGAACCACGTGGTTTGCCCATCCACGGCATCTCTGCGTGGAAAGTTTCTGTTTTTGATCCTGTCGACAGCCCTCACGCTTGCTTTCTTACCGTCATTATCCCAATCCGCGAAGTGGAAGGAATGGAGTGTCAAAGGGGATACACTCTATTCGAGGGAAGATTTTAAAGGAGCCATCAGGTTCTACGACAAGGCCATCAGCCAAAGCAAACTGAAGGATAAGGACGCTTACAAAACGGTCTACAGGCGTGCTGTCTGCCGTTACAGCCTTCAGCAATATCCTGAAGCGCTGAAGGATATCGAATTATTCAGTACGGAATTCCCGAATGTGCCCCAGGCCAGCCTGTTGAAGGCATTCATCTATCGCGAAATGGATAATGATGACCAACAGCTCAGCAGCCTGAAGGCCGTCATGGAAATGGAAGAACCCAATCCTGACCTGCTCAAATGGCGGGCTTTGCTGTTTATGAGGAAGGATGAATACCAAAAGGCCAGCGAAGATTTACTGGTGGCAAGGGGTATGCAGGACGATCCGGAAACAGAAACCTTTCTCGGTCTTTGTTATTACAACCTGCAACAGAAAGACAGTGCCCTGGTTTCATTCAACCGGTCTATCGAGATGGATGCAACTTACATGCCTGCTTACCTGTATGTGGGATCGCTAGCCCTCGATGAGGGAGACTATGAACTTGGCCTTACCTACCTCAACCTGGCGTTGCGGATCGATCCGTCCAATAAAGAGATCTTATACTATAAGGGTGTTGCATTGGTTGAGCTGAACAGATCCGATGAGGGCTGCAGGTGCCTTAACCGCGCCTTCTACGCCGGCATGGATGATGCAGGCGATTACCTGGAGGAGCATTGCTTTGGGACTGAGAACTAGGTCCGATGCATGGTCACGGCCCCGATCTCTTTATTCGCTATGCATGATGCAGTATTGTATTTCGAATCATGTACACCGGAGGCTCCACGGAACCCCACGCCTGGTATCTTTGTTATAATATTTTATTCATTCTGACGTTAATTTTCCCGGATGGGTTACTTCCTGAGATATTGGGTTTTTATGCCTGGAGTGATCTTGCTCCTCTTTTCGTGCGAGCCCAGTCCTGGCATCGACAGCCTGGTCAAGGACATGGTTGTTCAGACCGGCTTCGACAAGGGAGTGAACTTCAGTACCTACTCCACCTACGCGATGCCGCTGGATACCATTGGGCAGATTTATAATGTGTATCCCAACGACACGATCATTGTCGGGAATTATGCCCAGCTTATTTCCCGGACAGTAAAGAACAACTTTGACAAGGCCGGCTACGCGATGGTGGATAAAAATCAGAATCCTGATTGGGGAGTGAATGTCTACGTCGTAGTCAACTACAGTATAAATCAGTCACTCATTTACCCTAATTATTACTATGGCCGTGGTTATTTTGGATATGCCGGATACTATTCTTATCCCTATGTGAGTGTTTCTGCCACCAGCTCGACCACCCTAGTGCTGGAGATCATGGATCTGAAGAACAAAGACAGCCAGGGCAGGGTCAGGGTAATTTGGACCGCCCAGATCGGGGATGTCATTACATCTGTGGACAGTTTTCAAAAATCGAAAGAAGGCGCTGACCAGGCCTTTGCCCAGTCGTCATACATCAAGAAGCAATGAAACGGGTCTTCGCAATCTTCCTGACTATGTCCTTGTTTGGCTTCGGTGTGAAGGCACAGGATACCGCATTGCTTTATGACCGCAATATTTCTTTCGCATGGGATATTAATCTCCCGATGACGAATACCGACTTTATAAAGAATGCGACGTCAAAAGGACTGCGAATCGGATATCGTGAACGCATAAGCAATGGGTTTTACATGGGTGTGGACTTTAATTATGCCGGATATTCGGATTATGCACCCCGACAGACCTATTACAATGAGACCGGTGCAGTAACGACGGATTTCTATAAATATGCTACCACCTACGGTGCCACCTTAAGCGGAGAGTACCAGTTCAGGGCCGACAAAAAAGTTATACCCTTCCTAGGACTGGGGATAGGGGCAACCCATCACTCCTACAAAGTCTTATACAACGTCTTTGAACAGTCCGACAGCGGATGGGGTTTTCTCCTGCGGCCGGAGGCAGGGGCCATCGTGAAATTCGGAAGGAAAGGTGTCTGGGGACTTATAACTTCCGTGCATTTCGATTATGCCTCGGTAAATAGCGACAAGTTCGCCTACAGGAATTTTACCAACCTTGGCCTTCGAACCGGCCTGGTTTTCTGGATTGGAAGCGGATCTCCTTTCTAGTTTGTCTGTGGCACTTACCCCATACTGATCTCAGTAATTTGCCCTGGCGGTCATGCTAATAATTCCCATATGACCAGGCTTCAAAAACCTTTAAAATAACACTTTCTAAAACGCCCTTCTTGCCCTATTTTTGCGCATGGCAGAGCAAATTCTCATCCTTGATTTCGGTTCCCAGTATACCCAGTTGATCGCCAGGCGCGTCCGCGAACTGAACGTCTATTGCGAGATTCATCCTTACAACAAAATCCCTGTTCTTTCCCCTGATATCAAAGGAGTAATCCTGTCCGGAAGTCCCTGCTCTGTACGCGATGAGGGTTCACCCGATGTCGATCTCAGGGTTTTCAAAAGCATACCGGTCCTTGGCATCTGCTACGGCGCTCAACTGATTGCCCACAAAACGGGCGGAAAGGTCCTACCGTCGCAGATCCGTGAATATGGGCGGGCCCGCCTCACCACAGTCGACCACCACAATGAACTGATGAAGGAGATATCACTGGATACCCAAGTGTGGATGTCTCATGGTGACACCATTGAATCAATCGGGGAGGCCTTCGAGATCATCGCCAGCACGGCGTCAGTCAGGGTTGCCGCTTTCCGCAAGAAGGGTGAGCCTATTTATTGCATACAGTTTCACCCGGAGGTGACCCATACCACGGAAGGGAAGAACCTGCTCCGGAATTTTGTTGTGCACATCTGCGGTTGTGCGCAAGACTGGACGCCGGACCAGTTTGTTGAATCCACCGTGGATGCACTTAAGAAGAAATTGGGGAAGGATAAAGTAGTGATGGCCTTGTCAGGCGGTGTTGATTCTACCGTGGCGGCCATGCTTGTTCACAGGGCCATTGGAAAAAACCTCTATTGCATCTTCGTTGACAATGGGCTTTTAAGGAAGGATGAATTTGAACAGGTATTGACATCCTACCAGGGAATGGGCCTGAACATCAAGGGTGTTGATGCCAAAGAGAAATTTTATAATGCCCTGCGGGATCTTTCTGATCCGGAAGCCAAGCGAAAGGCCATTGGCAAAACATTCATTGATGTGTTTGATGAAGAGGCGCACAAGATCCAGGATGTTAGCTGGCTGGGTCAGGGTACAATCTATCCTGATGTGATCGAATCTGTTTCCGTCAAAGGGCCCTCTGCCACCATTAAATCTCACCATAACGTGGGCGGGCTCCCGGAGACCATGAAAATGAAGGTTGTCGAGCCGCTCAATACACTGTTCAAAGATGAAGTGAGGCTGGTGGGGAAGACGCTTCAGATTGACACGCTGATACTCGGGAGGCACCCTTTTCCAGGCCCGGGGCTGGGTATTCGCATACTGGGTGACATTACGCCGGAAAAGGTACGGATCTTGCAGGAGGTCGACTACATATTCATCCAGGGGTTGAGAAAGCATAACTTGTACGATAAAGTATGGCAGGCGGGAGCTATCCTACTGCCGGTTCATTCAGTCGGTGTGATGGGTGATGAGCGTACTTATGAGAAAGTAATTGCCCTCCGGGCGGTGATCAGCGTGGATGGCATGACCGCCGACTGGTCGCACCTCCCGTATGAATTTCTGAGTGAGGTGTCATCGGAGATCATCAATAAAGTCAAAGGAGTTAACCGGGTGGTGTATGACATCAGTTCGAAACCGCCCGCTACGATTGAATGGGAATAATTCAAATGGCAAGGAATACTTCTAAAGCAGCATTTTTGAGCGCTGCAGGATTTTTCTGCCTGCTGCTCATGGCTCATGGTGTAACGGCCCAGGACCCCAAGCGTCAGTACAAGAACGCCAAAGAATTCTTCGTGGAGCGCAAGTACAACCTGGCCATGGAGTCCTTCAAGCCCTTGCTCACCTACGACAAGGACAACCCGTATACGGAGTACGCCTGTTTCTATTATGCGCAGTCAGCCCTCCGACAGAACTACCTCGCTGTTGCGCGCGACATGTTCCTTCAGATCAAGAAGCTCTATCCTGCCTGGGACCAGATGAATGAAGTGAACTACTGGCTGGCCAAAATCTACTTCGATCAGCGGGAGTATTTTCAGGCCATGTACATCCTGAAGGATGTCCGTCAGGAGGACTTCATTGAAGCACAGGAAATCTCCAGGCTTAAGCGGCATTACCTGTCCCAGATTACCGACACTGAAGTTTTGAGCATGATGCTTGAAGAATATCCCCAGGATCCGGATGTCGGGAAATCCCTGGCAAGGTCCATTACGCATCAGCCATATGCGCAACAGGATCGCGTACTGCTGGATTCCGTCATTCACAGGTTTTCACTTCCCCCCGACCAGTATGTGTCGTCATCGGCCCTTCCCCCGGTTTACAAGGACCATTATACAGTCAGTGTCTTATTCCCGTTCCTCACGGCTACGCTTGAGCCATCTCCCAACAAAAAGCAGAATCAACTCGTTCTGGATTTGTACGAAGGGATGAGGATGGCCAATGATTCCCTTGCCCGGCAAGGCATAAAGATTGAGTTGCGAGCCTATGATACGGAGCGCAACCCCGCGGATCCGGAACACAGCAAGCGGGTGATTGGGAAATTGCTTGAGACGGATGAATTGAAAAATACAGACTTGATTGTCGGTCCTTTGTTCCGGGAAGACGACAAGCTGGTTCAGCAGTTTTCGGAGAAACACATGGTCAACATGATTAACCCCGTGTCATCCAATTCGGAATATGCAGGACAAAATCCGCATGCCATGCTCTTTCAACCTTCCAATGAGACCAGCGGAGCAAGATCTGCTGAGTTGCTGGCCAGACGTATAAAAAACAGGAACTGCATGATATTGTACGGTGAGGCAGCCAAGGACTCGCTGTTGGCCGTAAGTTTTTCAATCCGGGCGAAAGAGCTGGGCCTGAATATCGTGTGGGCTGAAGAGTTCAAAAAAGAGACGGCCGCCCGCATTATTTCCATTCTTGCCACCCCCACTGAATTTGACGAGTTCAAAAATCCAACGCAATTCAAGATGAAGCTGGATAGCATCGGAAGCATTTTTGTGGCTTCTGATAACCCGCTGATCTACACCAAGGTGATCAGTTCGGTCGAGTCCCGGGGAGACTCCGTAGTACTGGTGGGATCCGAAGTATGGCTGGATAACCCATCTGTTGACCTGACCAAGTACGAACGGCTTCACATCATGCTGGCGGCGCCCAATTATACTCCGCTGAAGTTGACCACCTTTGTGGAATTCAGGAAGCGGTATATAAGAACACACGGATCCTTTCCTCCCGAGTACATGAACTATACCAAGCTGGGATACGATTTCATGGTATTCATCGGGCAGGCTATGAAAAAATACGGTGTCTACTTCCAGGAAGGCCTGATCGATGCGCCACTGATGCCCGGGTGGCTCAGCAGGGGATATAAAATCTCACCTGCCCGTGACAACCAGGAAGTTCAATTTGTATACTTCCGGAATGGCGAGCTGATTCCTGTCGAATAGCATGGCGGCTGACCTGCTCATCACCAATATCAAATCCGTTGTCCAGGTAAGGGACACAACTCTAGGTTTTCTGGCTGGCGCTGAAATGGCGGAACTGCCTACCCTGGAAGAGGCGTACATCAGTATCGATAACGGCAAAATATCAGGCTATGGCCGAATGACCGATCTTGACGGGATTTCAGGCAAGCAAGTCGTGGATGCCGCCCACGGCTATGTCTTTCCATCCTTTGTCGACAGCCACACCCACCTGGTCTTTGCAGCATCGCGTGAAGAGGAATTTGTGATGAAAATCAATGGCGCCTCTTACGAGGATATAGCTGCCAACGGGGGCGGTATCCTGAACTCGGCGAAAAAGCTGCAGGCCATATCTGAAGATGAGCTATTCGAGCGGTCATTGCCCCGCGTCCGGGAGATCATCGGCACGGGTACTGGAGCCGTTGAAATTAAAAGCGGATACGGTCTCACGGTAAAGGATGAATTGAAAATGTTGCGCGTGGCAAGGCGTATTGGAAGGGAAACACCCCTCACCGTAAAGACGACATTCCTGGGGGCGCACGCCGTGCCGAAGGAAACAACGAAAGAAGATTACATCAGGCTGGTCATCGGCGAGATGATCCCGGCTGTCGCCCTGGAAAAACTCGCAGACTATATTGATGTGTTTTGTGAACGGGGATTCTTTTCGCAGGAGGAGACTGAGAAGATTGCCGAGGCAGGCAGGAAGTTTGGCATGAGACCCCGCCTGCATGCCAACCAGCTCCACCGGTCCGGAGGGGTACAGGCGGGGGTAAATACCCGGGCCATCAGCGTTGACCACCTGGAGAATATCGGAGATGAGGAGATTCAGTTGTTGAAAGGAACGCAGGTCATGCCCACCGCTCTGCCCGGCGCCGCGTTTTTCCTGAACCTTCCTTTCCCTCCGGCGAGAAAAATGATGGAAGCAGGACTCCCGCTTGCCATTGCCTCTGACTACAACCCGGGAAGCGCACCCAGTGGCAACATGCCCTTGATGCTTTCCCTTGCCTGCATCAGCATGAAAATGACACCTGAAGAGGCGATCAATGCGGCTACCATCAACACAGCATACGCCATGGACTTGCTCGCATCCCATGGCAGTATCACGATAGGTAAATCAGCGAATCTCTTCATCACAAAGCCCATGCCTTCATACGCCTACTTGCCCTATGCGTTTGGGAGCAGGTTGATTGACCGGGTTATCCTGCAGGGAAAGGTCATTTAAGCCAGTTGCCATCGAATTATGGGGCATCTACTTTTCGGAGTCGAGGAGTGCGTTGAATTCAAAGGAGTAGAAATGCTTTCGGTAAATTGCTAAAGCGAGCAGGCCCTGGACGACAGCCAGCAATATCACCGGGACCTTGAACAGAGTGAGCACAATCCATAAGAAGGACATCACAAATATTCTTTGGATCACGGATTCCAGCCTGATGTCATTGAGGAAAAGATAGGCATAACCCAGGAGGACTATTGATATACAGAACACGATCGATGATGTAAGTTGTAGTACTGAGATGTCCTGGGGCAGGTAGTTTAGCATGACCGCAAACTCCGGCGACAGCAATACGGTAAGGGAAAGAACAAAGTGGGTCAGCCTCTGAACAAGGGACAATGGCAGGCTGCGCAACAGGTTGAAGTGAAAATTTTCAAAACGGTGATAGTGAAAAACAAGGACCAGGTTGGAGGCGAACGCGAGCGAGCATCCCATGTTGAAAAGCCTTGGGTCGTATGTTTCGTACGTGTACAGTTTTGATACGCCTGCAATCAGCAGCATGGAGAATATTTTGGTGCCGATCACCAGGCCGGGTTGTCTGCGCAGGACCCACGCGGGATAAAACCAAATGTAAGGACGGGTGACGGCCACATTGAGCCAGCTCCTCAGCCAGGAGACTTTCTTTTCTTCATTGGCATGGCTGATGTCCCGGTAAAGACTGCCGCCTATGATCACCAGGCACACCATGAGCGCCATTACTGCTTCCAGCAGTGCCGTGGATTGATGAAACTTCCAGGCTATGCCCACCAGGAATCCTCCATACATTAGCGCGGGCATGAATTGTAAGAAGCTGACCAGCATAAGTCCTGCTGCCAGTCGGGAGGGGATAAGTGCCGCTGAATAAACAAATGAGTTTGGTGGTTGACGGACCGCGAGGCGATTGAAGCTTGCGATTTTAAGTGCGTACAAAAGCCACACAGCTGCCGGGATGAGCATGAGGAAAATGGAGCTGACAAAAAACTGTGCAAGGGCGAGGTGCTCAACGTCTCTGAGAAAACCAAAACAGATACCAATCACCAGGAGGAAGAATCCTGCATTGATGCGGTAGAATTCCCGTGTGAATATTTTGTGAAGTACGGAAGTAATGGGGTTCACAGCGCCTTGATCTGTTTGTCCGTGAGGAGGTAAGAACCGTTGACGCTGATCTCTTCCGTGGTGATGGTGTGATGAGAAGAAATCAGGAAGGTCACCTGTTGGGCAAGCTTTTCCCGAATGAGCTGAAAAAGAACTGACCGGGCATGCTCGTCCAGTGTGATGAGGGGCTCGTCGAGTATGATGACCTGCGGTTCTCCGAAGAAGGCCATTACCAGTGCCAGCTTCTTCATCATTCCGCTGGAATAGGTTTCAGTGGATTTGTCAAAGAATGCATCGACGCCGAGGAGTCGTGCGTAATAATCCTGCTGGTCGGTGGCCGCGCCCCTGGTTTTACCGATAAACCGGATGAGGTCCTTGGCGGTGAGGAAACCCGGGTAGGCTGGCTCCGCCTCGCAGTAGTTGATTCGCCTTCTGAAGGCCACCGCGTCTTTTTTAAGACTTACGCCATCCTCAAAGAGAATTTCGCCTTCAAACGGCAGAATGCCGGCCAATGACCTGAACAGGGTTGTTTTGCCGGAGCCGTTCTCTCCTTTGATCCAGTAAGCACCAGACCCAAAGGTGAGCTGGCTGATTTGCAGTACGAGATGATCGCTGTAGCGCTTGGAGAAATTCCGGAGAATAAGCATGTTTTGCTACAGGGGACGGTTCACCCTCACAGAGAACGTAATCTCTGACTTCAGGGATGCCGCAACCGAGCAATATTTCTCCAGGGCCAATCCGGCCGACTTTTCAAGCTCTTCTTCTGTAGCATCAGGAGAGGTGACGATGTAGAGGCAATGGATTTTTGTAAAGGAATGAGGTGTTTCTTCCCGGCGGGTCCCTTCTGTTTCGATTACAAAATCGATGATCGTTTTTTTTCTCTTTTTCAGCATCACAACAATGTCGACCGCGCCGCACGCCGCAAGTGCACCTAAAAGCAGTTGTGTGGGCGACAGGGCCTTTTTGTCTTCCGACTTCCTCATATCGATGGTGACAGTATTGCCGTTGTCGTTGACAGCTTCAAAGACTTCGTCAGATACCAATTTGGTAATGATTTTCATAGCAGCGGATTTGTCGTGGGTGTGTTGACTGCAAATTTAGTATTTTGCCACCGATGGACATAGAAGAAAAAATCAAGGCACTCCTGCGCGATATTCCGGATTTTCCTAAGCCGGGCATTATCTTCAGGGACATCACGCCGCTGCTGGCCGACCCTGTGGTGCGTGGTGAGGTGGTGCATGCCATTGTGGAATATTGCAGACCCCTCCAGCCGGATGTGATCGCTGCCGTGGAGGCCCGTGGGTTTATCTTCGGAATGCTCATCGCGGACAGGCTGGGTATTCCGTTTGTTCCCGTGCGCAAAGCTGGCAAGCTGCCTCACAAAACGGTGCGGAAGGAGTACCAGCTTGAATATGGCAATGCGGAAATTGAGATGCATGAAGACGCGTTCAAACCGGGTGCGCGTGTGATCATCCATGATGATCTGCTGGCCACTGGAGGCACAGCGGCCGCCACTGGAAATATGGTCCAGCAGTTGGGGGGAACGGTAGCCGGGTACTCCTTTTTGATCAATTTGACATTTTTACCCGGAGAGGAGAAGCTCCAAAAACAATTTGGTGTCAGCCCTCATTACCTGGTTCGCTATTGATTCTTAACTTTCCAATAACTTTCCGACAGGTTTCCTGTTAATACATTAAAGCCTATTGAATGAGAATTCCCATGTTCCCCCTGACCATATTTCCGCTACCGGGGGAGATGGTGCCCTTGCATATTTTTGAACCCAGGTACCGGGAATTGCTGAAGGATGCCGAAGAGCGGGATATATCCTTTGGGATTTACTTCAATCACGTCATGAATACCGGGAAAATGGGCTCGCTGGTCAAGCTGGAAACCGTTATCAAGCGTTATCCCGGCGGCGAATCAGACATCATTGTCAAGTGCCAGGATCTTTTCCGCATGGAGACCCTTTTTCGCAACTACAAGGAAAAACTGTATCCGGGCGGTGAAGTTGAATTCTGGCATGTGGACCTGCAAGAGCCGGTTACCGAAAAATTGCACCAGGAGTTTCAGGAATTCATGAACCACCTGAAAATCCACAAGCTTCCGGCTCCCTGTTCTGCTTTTCATGTGGCCAATGAACTGGGTCTTGACTTTGAAGACCGGATCAAGTTTGTTTCGACCCCACCCGACAAGAGAGAAAGTTTCCTTTCTTCAAGGCTGCGGTTTCAGCAGCATTTGCTGACGGAAGCTGATAAATCCAAAGACGTATTTCATCTCAATTAGTTTCCCGGATGGCCTGAAATGTTTCAAGCCTTACCTATTCTGGTGTTCACTTTCGGAAGTTCGCTGATCGTTCGTGGGATTAACATACGGTTTAAGAATTATTAACATTCTCGCTGCAACTTTTAACATCATGTCATCGTCTCATAACCAAACAAACAAAAGGTTTAGGTTATGAAAAAAGTTTATCTACTTCTCGCAGGTGTGCTCATGAGTTCATTTGCGTTCGCTGGTGTAAGGGATGAAGGTCCCAAAAGTTCCTCGGGCATGGCGGTGATCAGGAAGGGCGCCACGTCATACAAGCTGATTTACAAATCAGAACTTGCATCCGATGTTAAGGTAAAGATCTTTAATGAAAGAAATGACCTTGTATTTGCCGAAACCATCAGGAATTCGGACGGGTTTATGCGTCCGTATGATTTTGCGAAGCTCGGAGAGGGAGAGTACACGATCAAGGTTGATAATGGCTCCAACGGGCTGACGGAAAAGGTGCACTACCAGCATGGCGGGACACAGTTGGTGGCCCACCTGACCAAAGTGGCTGAAGGCAAACTGTTGTTGACTGTACCGGGCCGCAGGGAGGACAAACTAACCATCAACGTGATGAATGATCAGGGTGACAGGATCGGCCGGTTCGAAAGCACGGTGTCAGGAGATTTCGCCCGGGTATTCGATGTAAGGCAGATATCAGGTCCGGTTTCATTTGAGATCACGAACCAAAGTGGGAGATCAACAATATTGAAGAAGTACTTCTGAAGATTGTTGAGGGTAGGGGGTTAGGTTAAGTATATGTCTCCCCGGCCTGCCGGGGAGACATTTGGCTTTTAGCG
>JAYTVB010000023.1:0-64589 GCA_043744235.1 Cyclobacteriaceae bacterium
GGGGTGGTCAATTTGCTCCGGAATGGGGTGGTCAGTTTGGCCCGGAACAGGTGGTCAGTTAGCTCCGGATTACACTGGTCAATTAGACCGGTTTCTCCACTGGCAGCTCGCCTGGCTCTTTACCGACTTTCCGCCATTCGCTTGGCCTATCCTTCGGCTTTTGACTGGCATAAATATAAACTCTCTCTCGCAGCTTGGTAGGAGTTGAACGGTACTCGAATTTCTTATCACCTCTAAGGATGAGTTCCACAAAGGGCTGGCGGATGCTGATGGCTCGTTTGATTGACATAGGTGGGTAAAACAAGAAGGACGGAAATTTCAACAAATTCGATATATTTATCAACGTCATTATGTACAAGCTGTTAACGGTACATAGTGGCTTTTTTATTGATGCGCGAAAACGAGACCAGGAAGCAGATTATTGACAAACGCCTCCACGAGGCTGGCTGGAACCTGTCCGACCGGTCCCAGGTGGTGGAGGAATATGACATTGAGGTGGGTCTTCGTGAGGGGGTTGAGGAACCGACTTCCCAATACTCCGGCCATCAATTCTGCGACTATGTGCTGATGGGCAAAGACGGCAAGCCACTGGCAGTGGTGGAGGCCAAGAAGACGGCTAGGGAAGCTGCCATTGGCCGGGAGCAAGCCAAACAATATTGCACCAACATCCGCGACAAGCAGGGCTACGAGCTGCCGTTTTGCTTCTACACCAACGGCCACGACATTTTCTTTTGGGACATTGAACACTACCCACCCCGTAAAGTGTTTGGCTTCCCCACCCGCGATGACCTTGAACGGTTCCGCTACATACAGAAAGCCAGGAAGTCACTGGCCGATGAACTGATCAATACAAATATTGTTGGGCGCGACTATCAGATTCAAGCCATACGGGCGGTGCTGGAAGGCATTGAGAAGAAGAGACGGAAGTTCCTGCTGGTCATGGCCACCGGTACCGGCAAGACCCGCACTTGTATTGCCCTGGTGGATGCGCTGATGAAAGGCGGCTGGGCGGAACGGGTTCTGTTTTTGGTGGATCGAATTGCCTTGCGCGATCAAACGCGAGGTGAATTCAAAATCCACTTGCCCAACGAACCACGATGGCCAAAAGAAGGTGAGACAACAATCTCAAAAGATCGGAGGATATACATTTCCACCTATCCGGCCATGCTCAACATCATCCGCGATGAGCAGAATTCCTTGTCACCTCATTTCTTCGATTTGATTGTGGTGGATGAAAGTCATCGCTCGATCTATAACACCTATCAGGAAATTCTGGACTATTTTAATACCATAATGCTCGGCTTAACCGCCACGCCAACCGATGTCATTGATCACAACACTTTCAAGCTGTTTGAATGTGAGGACGGGTTACCCACATTCGCCTACTCCTATGATCAGGCGGTGAACAACATCCCCCCCTACCTCTGTAATTTTCAGGTGATGAAGATCAAGACGAAGTTCCAGGAGGAGGGGATCAGCAAGCGCACGATCACGCTGGAGGACCAGATGAGTCTTATTCAGGATGGCAAGGAGGTTGAAGAGATCAATTATGAAGGAACGGACTTAGAGAAATCGGTAGTCAACAAGGGTACCAATGCCCTAATCGTCCGGCAGTTCATGGAGGAATGTATTAAGGACTCCAATGGCGTACTGCCGGGCAAGACCATTTTCTTCTGCATGAGCATGAACCACGCCCGAAGGATAGAACAGATTTTTGACGCTCTCTATCCCGAATACAATGGTGAGCTGGCAAAGGTGCTGGTATCGGATGACTCAAGGGTATATGGTCCCGGTGGATTGCTCGATCAGTTCAAGACCCAGGACATGCCCAGGGTGGCCATTAGTGTGGACATGCTCGACACTGGCATTGACGTTCGTGAACTCGTCAATCTTGTATTTGCCAAGCCCGTCTATTCCTACACCAAGTTCTGGCAGATGATTGGGCGCGGAACACGGCTGCTGGAACCAACCGCGATGAAGCCCTGGTGTACGGAAAAAGAGGTCTTCCTTGTCCTTGACTGCTGGGACAACTTTGAGTACTTCAAACTCCATCCAAAGGGCAAAGAGCTAAAATCACAGGTACCGCTGCCGGTACGGTTATTCGGATTCCGTCTCGACAAGATTGAAAAGGCCATTGAACTGGGTAAGCAGGATTTAGTCGCAAAGGAAATCGGAAGGCTGCGGAAACAGATTGATGACCTGCCCCAGAACTCCGTCACCATCATGGACGTGAAATCAACTTTGCAGAGGATGGACGATCCAAACTTTTGGGCGAAGCTGGATGACAAGAAAATTGAGTTTCTCCGGTCCACCGTCAAGCCCTTACTCAGAACGGTCTCCAATACCGACTTCAAGGCCATGCGCTTTGAAAAAGATATTGTGGAGGTATCGCTTGCTCATTTGAATGGGCAGAAAGAGAAGTTTGATGCGCTGAAAGACAGTATCGTTGAGGAGATCGCCAAACTTCCACTCTCTATTAATACAGTGGCAGCAGAGGAAGAACTGATCCGCAAAGGTCAGAGCAATCACTTTTGGGCTACGGTAACGGAGGATGGTTTTGATCAGCTCATTGATAAGCTGAGTCCGATGATGAGACTGATCGAATCATTTGTGGTCCCACTGGGTCCTGCCACCTACGACTTCAAAGACGAGCTGTATGCGCGTGAGCATGTTGAGTTCGGTCCGCAGCACGAAGCCCTCAGTGTGGCCAAGTACCGTGAGCTGGTAGAGAAACGAGTGAATGAACTTGTATCCCATAATCCCATCCTACAAAAGATCAAGGATGGCAAAACCATCAATGAGTTTGAGGCGGAGAAGCTGGCTGATCAATTAAATGATGAGCATCCACACATTACCATTGACTTATTGCGCAGGGTGTACAATCACAAGAAAGCCGAGCTATTGCAGTTCATTAAACACATCCTGGGTATTGAAGTGCTGGAGAGTTTCCCTGAAACAGTCTCGAAGGCTTTTGAGCAGTTCATTGCAACTCACAGTAGTTTGAACAGCCGCCAGTTGCAATTCCTGGACCTATTGAAAGGTTACATTCTTGAAAAGGGAGACTTGACCAAAAAGAACCTTATCGAATCACCGTTCACGATGCTTCACCCTGAGGGCATTCGTGGAGTGTTCAATCCAAAACAGATTGCTGAAATATTCGATTTTACCCAACGACTTATAGCTGCCTAACATGCTTCAATCTAATCCTTTACTAAAGTCACTCATCGACAAACTCTGGCAAAATTTCTGGAGCGGGGGAATCTCCAATCCACTCACCGCCATCGAGCAGATCACTTACCTGATCTTCATGAAACGGCTGGATGACCTGGAGGCCAAACGGGAGCGCGATGCAGAGTTCACCGGAGAGAAATACACGTCACGGTTTAGCGGAAAATTCAAGGTACCAGGAAGCACGGAGAGCGTTCCGAAAGAAAAACTACGCTGGAGTCAGTTCAGGCGCATGCCAGCCGATCAAATGCTCCTGCATGTTCAGACAAAGGTGTTTCCATTCCTGAAAGAACTCAACTCCAAAAGCGAAGGAGAGGGAGCCGGATTGGGTTCATTTACCAAGTCTATGGCGAATGCCGTTTTCATCATGCCCAAGCCCTCCCTCCTGGTGGAGGCTATTAATATCATTGAACAGATTTTTGCCGAGATAGAGAAAGATGCCAGCGAAGGCGGCCAGGCGTTTCAGGACATCCAGGGCGATGTGTATGAGATGCTGTTGAGTGAGATCGCTTCCGCAGGAAAGAACGGGCAGTTCCGCACCCCCCGACATATTATCAAACTGATGGCCGAGCTGGTAGCGCCTCAACTTGGACAACGCATAGCTGATCCTGCCTGTGGTACCGGTGGATTCCTCCTGGGTTCTTATCAATACATCCTCACCGACCTGGTACGGAAGAAGAACCCGAAGAAGCTGGTGAAAGACGAAGATGGGTTTGAGCGCGGTACCATGAGCGCGGTGTTGACGGAGAAAGTGAAGAAAATCCTGGAAGACAGCTTCTATGGCTTTGACGTAGATACCACAATGGTTCGGTTGGGATTGATGAACCTGATGATGCACGGCATAGACAACCCGCACCTTGATTACAAAGACACCCTTAGCAAGAGCTTTAATGAGGACAGCCAGTACGATGTGATCATGGCCAACCCACCTTTTACCGGCAATATTGACAAGGGCGATGTCAACGAAGGTCTGAAACTGCCCACCACCAAGACCGAGTTGCTCTTTACTGAGCGAATTTTTACCATGTTGAAAATGGGCGGCACTGCTGCCGTGATCGTACCGCAGGGCGTATTGTTTGGCAGCGGCAAAGCCTTTGTAATGGCGCGCAAAAAGATTGTGGATGAGGCCGAACTGAAAGCTGTGATCACACTACCCAGCGGGGTATTCAAGCCCTATGCAGGAGTGAGCACATCCATCTTGATTTTCACAAAAGGCGGTGAGACCAAGCACACCTGGTTCTATGATCTGCAAAGTGATGGGTACAGTCTGGACGACAAGCGCAACAAACTGGAAGGCTATGGTGACTTGCAGAATGTAGTGGATCGCTACAAGAAACGAGATGTGAAGAAGGATAAGGACAGGACGCAGAAGTGGTTCTTTGTGGCTAAGCAAGAGTTGGTGATCAATGAATATGATTTGAGTTTGAGTAAATATAAGGAGGAAGTTTATAAGGCTGTTGATTATGAAAGTCCAGCCGCAATTCTTAAAAAGTTAACCATCTTAGAAAAACAAATTGGCGAGGGAATCCAGGAGCTTGAAAAGCTGGTCAAATGAGAAGATCGAGAATCAAAGACATTGGACGAGTAGTTTCTGGATCGACCCCAAAAACAGGAATTCATAATTATTGGGGAGGTCACATCCCCTGGGTAACCCCAAAGGAATTAAGCTCATTACGGGGCCAGTACCTTAACGATTCTCTTGAGAAAATTACGGAGGAGGGATACAAGTCGTGTTCCACCACGATGCTTCCAACAAACAGTGTCCTATTCAGTTCTCGCGCACCTATTGGTCTTGTCGCAATTAACAAAATACCAGTTTGCACCAATCAAGGGTTCAAGAGCATTATTCCGAATAAAGATGTTTCATCTCTCTACCTCTACTATACGCTGAAATTCTTTGCCAAGCGCCTCGACAGCATGGGCAACGGAGCCACGTTTCGAGAGTTGTCAAAAAAAACATTTGAGGAATTTGAAATACCACTACCAGAGCTTGAAAAGCAAACCCACATCGCCAACATTTTAAGCAAAGCCGAGTCGCTGATCAGCAAGCGCAAGGAAAGTATCCGGCTGCTGGATGAGTTTTTGAAGAGTACGTTTTTGGATATGTTTGGGGACCCGGAAACAAATGACAATGGATTCCCAATTTCCCAACTGGAAGATTTATGTACTGAGGTTGTTGACTGTCCACACTCCACACCCAATAAGGCTGATTCGGTGACGAATTTTCCTTGTATCCGAACATCGGAACTAACTGATGGCTATATCTCATGGGATTCAATGCAATACTTGGAAGAGAACGAATACATAAAAAGAACACAGAGGTTGGTACCCGTAGAGGGTGATTTGGTTTATGGACGTGAAGGGACTTATGGTGACGCAATTAGAATCCCAGCAGGATACAAATTCTCATTAGGCCAAAGAACAATGCTCCTTCGTCCTGATTCCAGAAAGTGCAATGGCATTTTTCTTTGGGCAATGGTTCGCTCTGACTACGTCTATCGACAAGCCAAGAAGAAAAACAGCGGCTCAACCGTTGGGCACGTTAACGTCAAAGACATAAGGAAGTTCAGTCTCCTGAATCCACCCATGAAACTCCAGACCAAGTTCGCCCAAATCGTAGAAAAAACAGAAGCTCTCAAAGCCCATTACCAGGCCAGCTTGCAGGAGCTGGAGAATTTGTATGGGGCGCTGAGTCAGAGGGCGTTTAGGGGGGAGTTGCAGTAAGCGATGACGCGAGATTGAAGGATTGAAACTCATTCAGCAGGGCACTTGTTATAGTTCAGAAGATCAATAAATTTGATTATTGAAACCGCATAAAAATGGCCAAAACGACTAAAAAAGCAAGTAAGCAAGATTATGCTAAGGATTACAGAAAGGTTTTGAATACTGGACCTGCCGTTCCGCTTCCACCCTCAAATCCTCAGTGGACTTCACAAGGGGACTATTTCCAAAAATTCACCTTGTACAAGGACACCCCAAGCATTGCATCCCCAAGCACGTCACTTCTATTGAATTCCTGAAATGCCAAATTGGAAAGAGGTACTTGAGGAAATTCAAGGGCAAATGCAAACAGGGAATCCTAATGCCCTGGATGTTGTAAGGAGAAAATACCTCGCACAAATTCAACAGAAGACAGGCCGGAATGTAATCGCATATTACTCCGGATGGCTTCAAAAGCCCAACCAATCTGATGCCATCGTAAATGATAAGGATAAGAATGCCTTCATGGTGACTGTGCATAAGTTGGATAGGACCAAAGGCCTCGACTTGATCCTTCATACTCCCGGAGGGGACCTTGCTGCCACCGAAAGCATTGTGGACTATCTGCACTCTATGTTTGGCAAAGACATTAGGGCTATCATTCCCCAAATATCAATGTCGGCAGGAACAATGATTGCTCTTTCCTGCAAGGAGATCATGATGGGCAAACAATCCAATCTTGGACCGATTGATCCCCAGATTGGCGGAGTGCCGTGTCAGGGTGTACTTGATGAGTTTGAGCAAGCGAAAAAGGATATTAAATCAAATCCTAATTCAGCACCGCTCTGGCAAGTTATTATAAGCAAGTACCATCCGACTTTCTTAGGCACATGTCAAAATGCTATCGACTGGTCTGAGAAACTGGCAGAAGAGTGGTTGAGTCGCAATATGTGCGAGGGCAATTCTCCAAAAGCAAAGAAAATTTTAAAGGAATTTAGTGATCATAAGATGAACAAGTCGCACGCGCGACATATTTCAAAGGACAAATGCCGGGAAATTGGCCTCTCAGTAGTAGATATGGAGGCAGATCACGAACTCCAAGATTTAATTCTAACAGTGCATCACTCCTTTATGCACACGTTCACTAATTCAATGGCGGTTAAAGTTGTTGAGAACCACATGGGGATTGCCTTCGTTGAAATAATTCAAATGCAGGCCCCAATTATGCAGATGCAACCGATGCTCCCTAAGTAGGTAGAGACGAGTAATTCACGGATAATTCAATTAAAGTGGCAATGCCCCACTGGTATTTGCTCTACTTTCAATTTCATCATAAATAATATTTGCAACACTAAGTAGTCTTTTTAAAGTTTGCCTGCAATATTCAGCAGAGTCAGGATGAATGTTATATGTCTTGACAGCCAATCTCGGATCATCTGGTAAGGGAAATATTATTTTTGTTATATTTCTATTGCCTTCTGCTGAAACTGTGATTTGATAATTCGTGCCAATTAACAATTCATGTGTGAGTGAATTTCGATAATTCGAGAACTCATTTTTCCATGCTGGGTCATCAAGTTTAGTCAAAAGCGAATCACCAGGTCGATGAGTTGCTAACTCAGTTCGTGCACTTTGAAAGTATACTCTTGCAGGCAAAGGTATTGCAAAGTAAATAAGTATTTCTCTCGCTAAAATATCCAATACACTACCACTACTATAAAAAAAACTATCTAAATGCATATTTGCCGAATTGAAGAAATCTGTTGACCCCAAAGCCTCTGCCGGGTTTGTCGTTCTAAGCAGACCTTCAAAATTTTCAAAATGCACTTTAGCACTTTTTAGTTTATGAATAATTGAATAGTGGTACTTAACATGTTCACTGTACAAAGCATCACTTACATTTCCCGCGGCACGAAGTCGTGCTATCGTCTTTTGCAGTTTCCCGCAATTGGCAAACTTATGATACGGGCTAAACATTTTTTGAGGACTTGAGGTGGAGCATCAATGATTCCTTAATGGCAGTCCTCATTTGGCCTTGCATGTCTTTAAGTTTAAGAGAACCAGAGCACTCCTTACACAAATAAATACCATTTTCTGGGAATCGAATTGCGCCTCCGGAAACATTTTCCTCTGGCAGAACATTTTCCTCAAAAACATAAAGATGCCCACAGTCTTTACACTTTATATGTACTGACAGTTTAGATATTATAGAAGAGCTATTACTTCTAATTAAACTAAGCTCCTTTTCAGTGAAAGTTGGCCATAGCATAAATCTCAATCTCATTGGAATCTTGAGCTTTGTCGTATGATTCTTTAGAGAGCAAATTAATTCATAGTCTCCTTCCTTTTTAAATTCGTATCCCAACCCAACCTGAACAGTATGACTATTTCCAATATTTGAATCTTCAATGGGTACTTGGCTAATTAGGGTTAATTTTGAATCGCCTTTTCTCTTGATAAAGATTGAAATTATTGTAGGCGTAGGGGGTACGTCAAACAAAGTTAGGATCAATGACCATGATCGAGTTGCTGGAAATCCCCATGCCAAAAACATTGTAAAAATTCCATGAGCATCAGGCTTCCCGTTAGGTTGAATTCTACCACCGTCCGCCACAATCCCGCCTCCAAATTTTGGTTTATTCATATCTCAGATATTAGGGATTAGGCATAGTTGATGACTGAAATTTAAGCTAAAAATTTGAACTCCACAGAAGTGGTACCCAATGGAAATACGAAACTTTGGATTGGCTGCAAGTCAGCAAATTGGCGAGAACAGTCAAATATCTAATAGGGGCCGAATTCCAGGCAAGTTTGATTATGTGGCAACTGTATTCAGACCGGGGTGAGTATATGTCTCCCGAAATCAAAATCCATTGACCGGGTGGCATCCGTTTTCGGCCTCGCCATTCCTTTTCATCAATGCGCCAGTTGAAAACCAATCAGGAGTCCAAACCGGGAATCGTTATTGGCGAATTCGATAATTTTATGATCTGACTCGGAGCATGAGGCAACCACATCGCTTCAAAACCTAACATCGGGAGATATGAATGACATAAGCGGGTTATCGCAAGGAAACGAAGCCAGGGCCACAGCTCAGGCCGACATCTTGATGTCCAGGCCCTTGCGAAAGCCCGTAGGCCAACGCAAAATTGACCAGGAGATACGGGGTGGAGAAAACGTGCTCAAGGCCCTCCAATCCTTCGCCCTGCTGGGACAACTGGCCCAGACTTATAACCTTGAACGCACCTCCGTTGTGTTTCTCTTAGGCGTGTATCTGCGCCAGGAGCAGCGCACCAAGTCTGGATTGGTTGCACCGGCACTACGTTCCTATGTGAACGGCTGGCGGGGCACCAGCGGCCGCAAACTTCGTGAGGCCGGGCTTCTCAGCAAGGAACCCTCAGGTGAGTTGATCTTGACCTATGAGGGGATGACTATCGTGCGGCAATTTATTTCCGGAGCAAAGTACGCCCAGCAGAACTACCGCAATTCGATCATGCGGGAACAAGCATCCTCTTCAAAGAGGTAAAAAAACTACACTTTTTTCAATTTTAGGAATTGGATAATCATTCCATGTTTGGTAATTCATTCAAATGAAGAGACGGAAAGAAACTACATTTTATACTTGAAGATAGATCTTCCAGAAAGGCTACCACCCAATCCATCGCGAGGGTAGAGTTGAGGCTTTAGGCGATCAAAATTGATGCTGGGTAAACAGGCTCCCCTGAGGGCTAAAGGACTGTTATCTCGCCCTATTGTTTTAAAATTGTTTTAAATCCATAAACAAAAAAAGGCAGCTACTCTCGTAACTGCCTCTAATTCAAGCTCTTCCTCTTGGACTTGAACCAAGGACCCTCTGATTAACAGTCAGATGCTCTAACCAGCTGAGCTAAGGAAGAATAGGTTGAAAATTACTGGTCCCGCAAACCCTGGCCTGCCTTCCGCAAGCATGAATTTGGGAGTGCAATATTAATGGATTGTAGATAAAAACCCCAAAAGGCGGCCAAGATTTAAGGAATAGCGGCCTTTTGGGAGCTGGAATGGACCACGGGCCTATCCACGCAAATATTTCGGGTCACTATCCGGCTATTTGCCTTTTGGTGTAAATTCCATCGAAATCATGCCTTTTCCTTAACCCAACCGCCTTATGAGCCATCAACGCCTGAAAGAATTTGCGCACAGCAAACTATTCTGCAACCTGGTGAACTACGCCATCATCTCGTTTGCCTTCCTGGTGGGCACTGAAACCGTGATCAAAGACCCGCAGTGGCTGGCCCTTTTCCAGGTGATGGACTACCTCTACCTGTCCTTTTTCACGCTGGAAATCCTGATCAGAATCCTGGCCGAAGATCATCCGGGACTGTATTTCGTTCTCTTCACCCGACGAACCGAAACAGTAGAAGGCATCTCCCGGACCCGGATCGTCCTCACCGAACATGGCTTCTGGAACTGGTTCGACTTTGCACTGATCTTCCTCAGCGTCTTCGGCCTCCTGGCCCATCTGCTGCTCCAACCTACCATTATTCAAATAGGCCGCCTCTTCAGGATCTTTCGGATTATCCGGCTTCTGGAAATCAGCGATCACCTGAAAGAAGTAGAACGCAGAATCATGAGCATCGTGCCTACTGTTTTTTCCTTTGCTGTCCTGCTGCTGATCCTGCTCTATATCTACGCCATCCTGGGGATGTACATGTTTGATGAAATGGTCTTTTCCACCTGCAACTACAGTACCGTCTTCGATTCATTTGTCACCCTCTTCCAGGTAATGACACTGGACAACTGGTCGGATGTGATGGTCGATGTCAAGACACATGCCCCCCTTTATCATCCTATGATTATCCAGACCTATTTCGTGAGCTTTGTGGTGTTCACCTCCATCGTCGCCTTCAATGTGTTTATCGCGGTCATGACATCCCAGGTGGCGGATCGAATACAGGCGGCAAACGAGCCTTCGAATGAGAATAACCGTGACTCCCTGCAGGAAAGCATGCAATCCATGATTGCTGAACTGAGATCCCTGAAGCAAGAAATGACTGAACTTAAAAACCGCTCTCCCCGCTAAGACAATCCCGAAGAAAAAGACCAACCAAAAAGACACTTCAAATGAAAGCCATCCTCTGCCAGTCCCACGGCCTGCCTGAAACCCTTGTGCTCGCCGATGCACCTGCCCCCAAACCGGAACCCGGGCAGGTGGTGGTCAACGTCAGGGCTTGCGGCCTGAACTTCCCGGATGTGCTCATCATCCAGAACAAATACCAGGTCAAACCTCCCCTGCCCTTCTCACCCGGAGGTGAAGTCTCCGGTGTAATTGCAGCAGTCGGCGAAAAGGTGAAACACCTCAAAGCCGGTGACCGCGTCATGGCCCTCTGCGGCTTCGGTGGATTTGCCGAGCAGGTTGCAGTGCCTGCGAAGTTTGTCATCCCCATCCCTCCGGGCATGGGCCTCATCGATGCGTCGTGCTCACTCTATACCTACGGCACTTCCTACCATGCACTGAAAGACCGCGCCTCCCTCAAGTCCGGTGAAACGCTGCTCGTCCTCGGTGCGGCCGGAGGCGTAGGCCTCGCCGCCGTAGAGCTGGGAAAAATCATGGGCGCTACCGTGATCGCGGCGGCGTCCTCCCCTGAAAAGCTGGCGGTGTGCAAATCGAAGGGCGCCGATCACCTCATCAACTATACGGCGGAAGACATGCGCACCCGCATCAAAGAAATAACAGCGGACAAAGGTGTCGATGTGGTGTACGATGCCGTGGGCGGAACCTATGCAGAAGATGCCCTGCGGTCCATGGCGTGGAAAGGCCGTTACCTGGTGGTGGGCTTTGCCGCGGGCGACATTCCGCAGTTCCCCGCCAACCTTCCGCTGCTGAAAGGCTGCTCCATTGTCGGCGTCTTCTGGGGAAGCTTCGCCGAACGCGAACCACAGCAGAACATGCAGAACTTCGGCGAACTGCTGGCATGGATGCGCTCCGGAAAAATCAAGCAGTATATAGATAAAGTCTACCCGCTCGAACAGGCACCGCAGGCCCTCCGCAACCTGATGGACCGTAAAGTGAAAGGCAAAGCCGTCATCAAAGTCGGCACCTGGACCGAAGCCGCAACCTTGAACCTTGAACCTGAAACTTTGAACCTTGAACCTGGAACCTTGAACCTTGAACCCGGAACCTTGAACCTGGAACCTGGAACCTTGAACCTGGAACCCGCAACCCCGAACCCGAACCCGAACCCGAACCCGAAACCCTTGATCCTCAAACTGACCGAAATCAAAAACCATATCGGCCGGTCTCTTGGGATCAGCGACTGGCTCACGGTGACACAAGAGATGATCAACGACTTCGCCAATGCCACCCACGACCACCAGTGGATCCACGTTGACGTCGAGAAAGCAAAGGCGCACATGCCCGGCGGAAAAACCATCGCGCACGGCTACCTCACCTTGTCGCTGGCATCAAAATTTTTCTTCGAACTGCTCGCCATCGAGGGCGCCAGCACATCCATCAACTACGGACTGAACAAGGCCCGCTTTCCGGTCGCGGTGAAAGCAGGAAGCCGCATCCGCATGCGCGGGAAGATCGCGAACGTGGAAGACATGCCGAACGGCGGCATCAAACTTTACCTCGAATGCCAGATCGACCTGGAGGGTGAAGAAAAGCCGGCCTGCATTGCCGAATTAATCAGCGCGATTTTCTAACTTGATCGACTAACCTGACTGAACATGAGACTGAAAGGTAAAACAGCCGTCGTCACCGGCGGCGCCAATGGCATCGGCCTTGCCACCGTACAGGCCTTCGTGCGTGAAGGGGCTTCCGTGGCCATGTGGGATTTGTCCGACAAAGGCTCAGAGATTGCGCGGCAGCTAACCAATGAAGGACACAAGGTCACGTTCACAAAAGTGTCGGTGGCCAACAAGAACGATGTGCAGAAAGCCACCGAGGCTGCGGTAAAACAATTGGGACGCATCGACATCCTCATCAACAACGCCGGCATCACCAAAGACCGCACGCTGCTGAAAATGTCACAGCAGGAATGGGATGATGTGATCTCCGTCAACCTCACCGGTGTATTCAACTGTACCCAGGCCATCGTCCCCATCATGAAAGACCACAACTACGGACGGATTGTTTCTGCGTCATCGAATGTGGCTATCCGGGGTAACTACGGACAAACCAATTATGTTGCGACCAAATCGGCGATCATCGGCATGACCAAAGTATGGGCCATGGAATTGGGCCGCTACGGCATCACGGCCAACTGCATCGCGCCGGGCTTCATCAAAACCGCCATGACGGATGCCATGCCGGAAGAGGTACGAAAGCAAAGCCTGGCGTTTATTCCTGTTGGACATTGGGGTGAACCGGAGGATATCGCGGCGGGGTATGTTTATCTTTCTTCAGATGAAGCCCGGTTTGTCAGTGGGATTTGTCTGACGATTGATGGAGGCGCCGCCAGGTAATCGGCAGTCGGTAATCGGTGATCGGTGGGGTGGTCTAGGTGATGAAAGTGGGTAAGTGATTAGAGGTAAGTGGCCGCGCCCGCCGAAGCGCCTCGCGTAGGCGGGTAAAAGGTATTCGGTAATCGGTCAACCCTATTCAGGACTCAACAAACTTTGAACCTTGAACCTTGAACTTTGAACCTTAAACCTTGAACTCCGAACCTTGAACTCGGAACCCGGAACAATAGAACCAAAATATTCAACTATGTCTCGCTACACCAGTATAGAACACCTGAAGTTCCTCTTGCAGGAAGTCCACAACCTGAACTATCTGTTCACTCGCGAGAAATTCTCACACCTCAACTGGGAGGAGTCGTGGATGGTGGTGGAAGCTGCCAGGCTGCTCGCCGACCGCGACATGGCGCCCTATTTCAAGGAGATGGACCGGCAGCCTGCCGCTTATGACGGAAAGGGCGGCGTTCGCACACATCCTCAATTTAAAACCATCATCCGTGAAGCCGCAGAGCAGGGCTGGATCCGCGGGGCCGCGAAGTTTGAACACGGCGGCCTTCAGCTGCCGATGATGATCTACAATGCCGGCCAGCATATTTTCCAGGCAGCCAACAACAACTGCGGCTATTTCGGACTCACCGCAGGAGCCGCGGGATTGATCACCAGTTTCGGAAACGAACAACAAATCAAAACCTTTGTCCCGGCCATGTTCGATGGACGGTGGCAGGGCACCATGGCGCTGACCGAACCGCAGGCAGGGAGCTCCCTTTCCGATGTGGCCACCAGCGCAACGCCGGTCGGCGATGGAATGTATAAAATCAAGGGGCAAAAGATATTCATCTCCGGAGGCCAGCATGACGCATGCGAGAATTTTGTCCACCTGACCCTGGGGCGAATCGAAGGCGCACCTGCTGGTGTCAAGGGCATCTCCCTGTTTATCATCCCCAAGTTCTGGCCTGCGGAAGACGGCACACTGAGCGACAATGATGTTTTTTGTGCCGGCGATTTTCAGAAAATGGGACAGCGGGGATACTGCACCACCCACCTGGTTTTTGGCGACAACAACGGGTGCAAAGGATGGCTTGTGGGCGAAGCGCACCGGGGCCTTCCTTACATGTTTCAGATGATGAACGAGTCCCGCATTGCCGTGGGACTGGCGGCCGCATCCATTGCGATGGCTGCATACCAGGCGTCCCTGCAGTATGCGAATGAACGACCCCAGGGGAGGCTGGCAAGCGAAAAGGATCCGCTGAAGGCTCCTACCATGATTATTAACCATCCTGATGTGCAACGCATGCTGCTGACGCAAAAAGCCATCGTCGAGGGCGCGCTGTCACTGATCATGGAAAGCAGTCGCCTGACTGACCTGGCCAATGCGCAAGACGGAGATGAAAAACACAGAAATTGGTTGTTGCTTGAAATTCTAACGCCCATCGTGAAGACTTACTCCGCCGAGCAGGGAAGCCGTTCCGCGGCACTGGCCATTCAAACGCTCGGGGGCTACGGTTTCACTACTGATTTCCCGGTGGAGCAACTGTACCGTGATTTGAAAATCATGTCGATCTATGAAGGCACTACTGGCATCCAGTCCATTGATTTGCTGGGCAGGAAGGTCATCATGGAAAAAGGACAAGCCCTCGATGCGCTTATCGCTGAGATGAAAGAAACCATTTCAAAGGCCGGGGTATATGAACCGCTTAAACCTTATGCCAAATCCCTCTCCCATGAGATTGAACAGCTGAGGGCGGTGCTGGAGCATCTGAAGAAATTTGCAGGCATGGGCGACCTTGACCGGTTCCTGGCGGACGCTTCGATTTTCATGGAGATGATGAGCTGCCAGGTCATCGCATGGCAGTGGCTGAAACAGGCGGCAATCGCCTACACCCAGCTGCAGGCATCCAACTTCACCTTGCAGTCGAAGGAATTTTATGAAGGCAAGGTGCATACCATGAAGTTTTTCTTCCGGTACGAGCTGCCACATGCACAGGCTTGCGCCAGGACGATTCTGGACCCGGAGTATTTGACTGGTCTGAAGAAAAAAGAAATCCTGGCTTAAAAAGATTAACCGCAGAGCACGCTGAGGAATGCACGCAGAGGACACAGAGGTTCTTGTTCCTGTAGCGCTCTGCGATCTCAGTGCTGCATTGCTCTGCGACCTCTGCGTTTAGTTTTTTCTCTCCCAGGAACCTTGAACTTTGAACCCAGAACCTTGAACCCGGAACCCTGAACCCGGAACCCTGAACCCCGAATCCACCAACGTTGAATTTCATGCCATAATGGCCTGAAATGTTCAACCTAATAACATTTTCAAGCCATTCTGTCTCTTTTTCTGAACAAAACTGGATCGGCACAGATTTTCCTGAGGGGTAATCAGATTCAAAAACTGATTGTTTAACCTAAAGAATAACAACTACTATGACACTGGTTCGCTACAACCCCAATGACTATGTGCCGACATCCTTCAGCACGCTGGTCGACAAATTCTTCAATGATTCCATGGCCCGTTCTGGCGGAAGCACCTTTGTGCCGAAAGTGGACATCATTGAAACCGAGAAGGCCTTTGAACTGCATGTGGCCGCACCCGGTCTCAGCAAGGAAGACTTCAAGATTGAACTCAATGAGAATGTCCTGACCGTTAGCGGTGAGCGCAAACTGAAGGATGAGAAGAAAGAAAAGAACTTCTACTCGATTGAAACGAACTATGGCTCTTTCAGCCGCTCCTTCACCCTTCCGGATAATGTAGACAGTTCAAAGATTGCTGCCAAATACAACAATGGCATCCTGGAACTGACCATTCCAAAGGATGAGAAAAAAGCGCTGAAGACGACGATTCAGGTTAACTAAGACTGTTGGTTGTGGGGTTTAGGTTGGGGCGTCCCGGAAACGGGGCGCCCTTTTTTATGAATGTCCGAACCTTTCCCGGTAGTACCTGCGGAACGGGATTGGCGCAACCATCGTTTGTCCGTGCAGGGCAGCTTCACAAAACCATTGAATCCTTTCTTGCCCGTTCACGTTGACCGGAGTTGGTTGAATCCGGTTTATGAAATGTCATCCCAACGCCCTATTTCAATGAAAATCCGGACCAACGGAATTCACTAACTTTAAATCCATGAGCTTCAAAGGACTACTCGCCATTCTCACTGTTGTCATATCAGCCTTCATTGGGGCTGTCCTGGGCATCATGTATACCCTGCGCTATGTGGACAGCGGCGCCACCTACAATTCCATTGAAGCCCGGCAGAACATTACCCTGGCCAGCCGCGGTATGGATTCTTCCGCCCGTGCTTCCATCGGGCCCAATTTCGAAAGGGCCGCGAAACTCATTACCCCTGCCGTTGTACATATCCGGACCACCTACGGCCCCGGCGACTTTAGCCTCAACCCGCTGGAACTTCGATTTCAACAACAGTCCCATTCATCGGGATCCGGCGTGATCGTCTCGGACGATGGATACATCGTCACTAATAATCATGTGATCGAAGACGCCAGCAACATTGAAGTCGTGATGAGCGACAACAAACGGCTGTACGCCAAAGTAATCGGGCGCGATCCCAGCACAGACCTCGCGTTGCTGAAGGTGAAGGCCAGGAACCTTCCTTTCATCAGCTATGGAAACTCCGACACCATCGTGCCGGGCGAATGGGTATTGGCCGTGGGCAACCCTTTTGAACTTAATTCGACGGTCACGGCAGGCATCGTCAGTGCCAAGGCCAGAAACATCGGCATACTCCGCGACAAGAATAACCTCCAGGTGGAAGCCTTCATCCAAACCGACGCAGCCGTCAATCCAGGCAACAGCGGCGGTGCGCTCGTTAACCTGAAAGGCGAACTGGTCGGCATCAATTCCGCGATCGCGACAGCCAACGGCGGGTACCAGGGATATTCCTTTGCTATCCCCGTGAACCTGGTGAAAAAGATTGCGGACGACTTGCTGGAATTCGGCGAAGTGCAGCGCGGCCTGCTCGGCGTCCGCATCATGGACGTTGATGCGCGGGTCGCCGAAAGTGAAAACCTCGACATTGTTCAGGGCATATTCGTCAGCCAGGTCAACGAAGGCAGTGCCGCGGCGCAGTCAGGAATCCTGGCCGGCGACGTGATCACAGCCATCGACGGGCAGAAGGTGGTGAGCACCTCCGAACTGCAGGAGTTGGTAGCACGACACCGGCCGGGTCATGCCGTGAATGTTACCTACAGGCGGGATGGAAAAGTGACCTCCGTGAAGACCGTGCTGAAAAACTTTGACGGACGTGAGTCCATCACACGCCAAGAAGTGAATTACACCATGGAGGGCGCCACCTTTGAAGACATGGCCTATTCTACCCTCACCAAACAAAACCTCGACGGCGGCGTACTGGTTGCAACCCTCACCGACGGCAAATGGAAAAAGGCCGGCCTCCACAAAGGATTTATTATCACCTATGTCGACAAACTGCCCGTAGACAATGTTCCCGACCTGAACAGGATTCTCACCTTTAAGCATGGCGGAATCCTCGTAGAAGGAGTTTATCAGAATGGTGAGAAGGGGGTTTATGGGGTGGAGTGGTGAGGGGGTAGTGGTAAGAGGTAAGTGGTAAGTGGTAAGTAGTAAGGGGTAAATGGCAATCGGGTAATCGGTGATCGGGTAATCGGTGATCGGGTGATCGGTGATCAGGCCTGCCTTTGGCAGGTATTCGGTAATCGGTAATCGGTATCGTAAATTCGCGCCATAATCTTCGATCATGGCTAAAATCAACATCAAATCCGTCCTAAAAGAGCTTGGAATAAAGAATGTCAATGCGGGTGTTTCTACGGGGACGCAATGGATAAAATCGTCCGGACCCGTTATCAGCTCCTTCTCACCGGTTGACGGGCAGCTGATCGGTACTGTACAATGTGCGGACCCGAAGTCATTTGCCAGGGTGATTGAGATTTCAAACAAAGCATTCCAGGAATGGCGACTCGTTCCGGCCCCCAGGCGCGGCGAGATCGTTCGCCAGATGGGAGAAGCACTCAGGAAATCCAAAGAGTCATTGGGTATGCTCGTTTCCTACGAAATGGGCAAGTCATACCAGGAAGGCCTGGGTGAAGTGCAGGAGATGATTGACATCTGCGATTTCGCCGTTGGTCTTTCACGTCAGCTTCACGGACTCACCATGCATTCCGAACGGCCCCAGCACCGGATGTATGAACAATATCATCCACTGGGAATCGTGGGTGTTATCTCGGCATTCAATTTCCCTGTTGCCGTATGGTCATGGAATGCCATGCTCGCGTTTGTCTGTGGAGACACCTGCATCTGGAAGCCATCCGAGAAAGTGCCGTTGTGCAGCCTCGCCTGCCAGAACATCATTTCAGGCGTATTGAAAAAGAACAATGTGCCGGAGGGAGTCTCCTGCATCGTGAACGGAGACCATACCATCGGGCAGCTGATGGCCTCCCATGAAGACATTCCTCTTGTGTCGGCAACCGGCTCGGTGAGGATGGGCAAGGCCGTAGCCAGGACCGTGAGCGAAAGGCTGGGCAGGCCGCTGATGGAACTTGGAGGCAATAATGCCATTATCATTACTGAAAACGCCGACCTCGACATGTCGATACGCGGAGCGGTGTTTGGTGCCGTGGGAACAGCCGGGCAACGGTGTACATCCACGCGCAGGCTTATCATTCACGAAAAAGTATACGATGCAGTAAAGGAAAGACTGAAGAAAGCGTATGGCCAGTTGAAGATCGGTAACCCACTGGATACGGCCAACCATGTCGGTCCGCTGATCGACACGCTGGCCGTCAAGTCCTACCAGGATGCCCTGAAGAAAATCAAAGCCGAAGGAGGTAAATTTGCGGTAGAAGGCGGCGTGCTTACCGGCAAGGGATATGAGTCGGGTTGTTATGTGAAGCCCGCCATTGCTGAAGTCAAGAACAGTTTTGCCATTGTTCAGGCGGAGACCTTCGCCCCCATTCTCTATTTGATTAAATACAAAACCCTTGACGAGGCCATCGCGTTACAGAACGGGGTTAAGCAGGGACTCTCATCGGCAATCATGACCACCAAGGTTCAGGAAATGGAGAAATTTTTGTCAACTGCGGGAAGTGACTGCGGTATTGCCAACGTGAACATCGGAACGTCGGGAGCCGAAATCGGTGGTGCCTTTGGCGGGGAAAAGGAAACCGGCGGTGGACGTGAATCGGGCTCTGATGCCTGGAAAGTCTACATGCGCCGTCAAACCAACACCATCAACTACGGAAGCAGTCTTCCGCTGGCCCAGGGAATCAAGTTTGATATTTAACTGATATTCAGGATGTTTGTGATTGGTCATTATCCATCTTACTTTTAGGCAAAGAACCTATGCAACCCAAGAAATACCGGTCCGTCATGCTGATTGATGACAATGAGATTGACAATCTCATCAATCAGAAGATGATTGAATCGGCATCCATAACAAGCAACATTTACATTCACACCGGCGCGAAGAGCGCGATTGAGTTTCTCCGGAATATGGAAAAGCTGGACATCGCCGACCAGGTGCTGCCCGATGTTATTTTTCTGGATATCGACATGCCCCTGATGGACGGATTTCAGTTCCTGGACGAGTTTGAGAAGCTCACCACCTTCACGAAGACCAAATGCAAAATTGTCATGCTGACCTCTTCCATTAATCCGCAGGATTTCAACCGGTCAAAGAAATATGTTCATGTGAAACTGTTCCTGAACAAGCCCCTCACCCACGACAGCATCCACGCGCTGAATGTCTAGTTCTGTTCGCCTGTCTCCTCTTTTTTGATTCTATTCGTCTAACCCTCTTCATCGGGACTGCCGCCCTGGATTTCAAGGGCAATGAGGCGTTCGATAAATTTTTCATCCAGGCGGATCAGGTACGTCGGGGCGAAGTAACTTACCGACATGGACCGGAATTTTGGAATGAGTGCTGAAATCTTCTTGTGCTTCTCCTTCTTGGCTTCGCTTACCGCTATTTTCAGGATCTTCAGGAACGTAAGCACATTTTCGCAGGCATCCTTTCCAATCATGCGGATATTGCGCTGCACGCTGTTGGACAGCTGGTTGTAGAGTTCAATGTCCTTGAGCAGGCAATACTGCAGGCACAGCAAAGCCTTGATCTCCATTTGGGCCTGCGGGTACTTCTTCAGGCTGACATCGTTGATCAGCGAATTCAGCAGTTTGGCCGTCTCATCATACCGCCCGTTGTAATAACTGCACAAGGCGCAATACACTGTATAGATCACGTGCTGTGGCACGTTGTTAGGGTCAGGTTCAAAATCCTTGAAGAGCTCAGCCTGTTCGGCGTAGAGGTCACCTTCCGTACCGAGCCGCAGCGCCCGTTCAAATTTCGAAATGAGGAACTGGACCGAAAAGGTGTAATAGGGATAGTTTACAAGCAGGTTGGATGCCGCGTCATTGACTTCCTCAAAATAACGCTCTGCCTGCTTGTATACTTTGTAGTGGTTGTAGTATTCCAGTTTGAGGAATTCAAACAACAAATTCAGGTGGTAATAGACCGGGTCGAGGTTATACGTATCAAAGATATCCTGTGCCCGGCTGAAGATGTCTTCAATCGACTCCTCCTCCTGCTGCAGGTTTTCTTCCTTGTCAACAAACAGGCGATGGAAGACAATGATGCAGCATTTGTATACATACAACCGGTGTGACTCATAGAGGTTGGCGATGTTGTACATCTCCCTCATCAGAAGCTCCAGGCTGAGCTTCTCCGTTTCATCTCCCGTCAGGAAGTAGTTGCCGTATTTCTTGAAATAGTCCGCAAGCACATCCTCCGCCTTGTCGACAGCGAGCATGTAAGCGACATTCCGGTTATAGAGTTGTGAGAACTGGAAATAGTCCGGGGAATGGAGGTGGAGTTTCTTCAGGAGCTTGTAGATGGTCGGCAATTCGCCTGCAAGGTCCGCGTCGATCAGCTCTTTCTCGAGCTTGCGCAGCATGGCGATGGCAATCGTCTTCTTCTTGGTAAAAAACACCTCGTTGATGTTTGCCACTTTTCGCAGCAGGTCTGTCCGGGGGCTTTCCATCTGCTGCACCAGGTATTCCTCAATCTTCTGGCTCAGGCGCGAACGCATGGTGTAGTAAGCGTTGGCATTGATCTCCAACTCCACCATTACCTTGTTTTCAGAGAGTTGCCGCTCCCGCATGGCCTTCAGCAGGTAAGCTGACTTTTCGGCATTGCCATTGATCAAAGAGTCATGAATGGCATGGTAGTCCTTGTCAGAGAGCTGCTTTATGATGTTCTTCAGTTTTGCCATGTACCGGGCCGATAATCAGCCGTAAAAAGTACAAAAATAAGCATTGCAAACCACGGTTGACAGGCCCGTGTCGCCTGATTTCACTCCATTCTTTCAGTCCGGCTGTTTTGGAAAGGATTTTGAGCCTCGGTCATCAAAAAGCATGGACAGTTTTTCACAAATGATCATCACGGCAGTCAACCAGGTCAAGTCCCACGGGACTTACAGGCCCGGGAACAAAACAAAAAAGACACCAATTGCTTAGTGTCTTCCTGTTTCAACGGTAACTTTCAATTAGTCCTTCTTCCACTTTTTGTGAAAGTTCTTCTTGCCTGAAAATTTCTTATCAGGATAAATTCTCTTGCGTGGCCTGGGCGATTCATCCCGTCTTCCGGCTGAAGGTCCGCCTCCGCTGTTGTCGGTAATATCCACCCGTACCTGGCGGCCCTGAAGTTCAACGTTCTTGAATCCCTGTACCACACGGTCAGCCTGCTGCTTCTCCACTTCAAAGAAAGAATAGGCGCTTTTCAGATCAATGGTGCCGATGTCCTTCTTCTCCAGTCCGGTATATTCATCAATGAGTTCGAGCATCTGGCTTTTGTCAAGGCCGTCCATCTTTCCGAGGTTGATGAAGAAACGCGTGCCCCCCGAAGGCCGTGGCGCGCCGAAGTCCGTTCTTTTCTGGTCGCCGGCATTCAGGTCTGGTGCATTCCGGTAGTAGTCCAGGAAGCGGTTGAACTCAATGGAAGCAAACCGTTTGATGAGTTCCTGCTTCGTGACGTCCTTGAGTTCCTCGTACACGGCAGGGAGAAATTCCTCAATCTCCTTTTCATTCACCTTCACTTCCCTCACCTTGTGCATCAGCGCCAGCAATTGCTTCTGGCATACCTCCGCTCCGGTAGGAACCATCATTCTCTTGACGGGTGTCTTGATATTTCTTTCAATCTGCTTGACTTTGCCCAGTTCAAATTTGCTGACAAGTGCGATGGAAATGCCTTTCTTACCTGCCCTGGCGGTGCGTCCGCTTCGGTGCGTGTAAAATTCCATCTCATCGGGCATGTTCAAATGAATGACGTGGGTAATGTCTTCCACGTCAATGCCACGGGCCGCTACGTCTGTAGCCACCAGGATCTGGAGTGTGCGCTGGCGGAATTTGATCATGACACGGTCGCGCTGCTGCTGGTTCAAATCGCCATGCAGGGAGTCTGCGTTATAGCCGTCCTTGATGAGCATTTCAGCGATCCGCTGGGTGTCGATCCGGGTACGGCAAAAGATGAGGCCAAAGATATCCGGTGTAAAGTCGAGGATGCGTTTCAGGGCCAGGTATTTGTCACGCTCGGGCACGAGCACATAGCGGTGCTCTATGTTTACGTTTCCAACATTCTGTTCGCCGACCGTCAGTTCAAAAGGATCCTCCATGTAGTTCTTCATGATGGACCGCACTTCACGGGGCATGGTGGCCGAGAAGAGCCAGGTGTTTTTCTCCTTGGGTGTGAAGGAGAGTATCTTATCCAGGTCTTCCTTGAAGCCCATGTTGAGCATCTCGTCCGCCTCATCCAGCACGACGTATTTGATGGTGCTGATGTTGATGGCCTTTCTGTCGATCAGGTCGATCAGGCGGCCGGGTGTTGCCACGATGATCTGGGCTCCCCTTTTCACTTTCCTGATTTGTTCGCTGATGCTGGCACCGCCGTAAACAGCAACGATGTTGAATGATTTGAATTTCTCCGCGAAGTTCTCGAGGTCGCTGGTGATCTGCATGCCCAGTTCGCGTGTGGGCGCGAGCACGAGGGCCTGGGTCGTCTTGCTCGTCTCGTCGATGAGCTCCAGCAAGGGAAGTCCGAAGGCGGCCGTCTTTCCTGTGCCGGTTTGGGCGAGGCCTACAAAGTCCCTGTTGCCTTTCAGCAATACAGGGATTGCCTTTTCCTGAATTGGGGTGGGTGTTTCAAAGCCGAGAACGGTGACAGACTCGACCAAACCTGGGGACAGGCCCAGGGTCTCAAAAGATTTCATTATTGCTTGTTAAATAAGCGGCAAAGGTACGGCTAATAGTCCAGATAGCAGGCAGTTATGGGAATGTCGGGGGCAATTCTAACTTTACAGCCCCAATACCAAACAAACTACCGCTATGATGACCTCCAGCAGAACAAAAGGCCCCTTGCTGTCGCTGATAATCTTCATTTTTTCCAGCCTGGCAGTCCTGGCGCAACCCGGTGCCATCAAATGGTCTCCGGACGGCAATTCTTACTACCGTGTCGAATCCAATGAGGTCATTCAATACACCTTGCCGGCCAATACGAAGACAACCTTCATCGCAGCGGCTGATCTTACCCCTACCGGCCAGGCCAAGCCCCTGACCGTTCGGGCTTTTTACTTTTCGAATGATCTTCAAAAGCTGCTGATCTACACCAACACCAGGCGGGTGTGGCGGGCTGATACCCGTGGAGACTACTGGGTCATGGACCTTAAGACCAAAGCCCTGAAGAAACTGGGCGCGGGCCGGCCTGAGTCCTCGCTGATGTTTGCAAAATTCTCACCGGATGCTTCGCACGTCGCCTATGTCAGCGAGCAGAATTTGTATGATGAGAATCTGTCCACCGGGGAGATCAAGGTACTGACCACCAACGGCAACCGAAAGCTCATTAATGGAACCTTTGACTGGGCCTATGAAGAAGAACTCGCCTGCCGCGATGGATTTAAATGGAGTCCCGACGGCACCCGGATTTCATTCTGGCAGATCGATGCGAACCAGATCAGGGACTACTACATGATCAACACTACTGACTCCGCTTATTCCAAAATAATTCCCGTTGAATATCCCACCATCGGCCAAACCCCATCGCCTGCGCGGATTGGGATTGTGGAAATTGCCAGTGGTAAAGTCAACTGGCTGAATATCCCTGGCGACCCGAAGCAACATTACCTGCCCAGGCTGGAGTGGCATTCGGCTACCGAGATCCTGGTGCAGCAGCTTAACCGAAAGCAGAATGAGAGTAAGATCTATTCCTGCAGCCCGGTCAGCGGAGATGCAAAACTCATCTACACGGAAAAGGACAATTCATGGATCGAACTGTTTTCCTTCACCGGGAGCGAACGTGCCCTTGATTTTCAGCATCCTTTTGTCTGGCTGAACGACAAAAAAGAATTCCTGTGGATGAGTGAGAAAGACGGCTGGACACACCTGTACCGCGTCAGCCATGACGGCTCAAAGGAAGTGCTGATCACCAAAGGAAATTTTGATGTGATTGATTTCCTTGGGGCCGATGAAAAGGCAAACTATGTCTACTTCCTCGCCTCCCCTGCCAATGCCACGCAAAAATACCTGTACAAAACCAAACTCGATGGAAAAGGCAAACTGGAAATGGTGACGCCGGCAGGCCTGGAAGGGACGCACGGATACTCCATTTCAACCAACCGCAAGTATGCTCAACACACCTTTACGAATACCTACACCAGAAATATCAATGAACTGATTGAACTCAACTCGCATAAACCACTCCTTGACAAAGAGAGTATCCAGTCCAAGCTGGCGGCGGCACAAGGTCCGAGAAAAGTGGAATTCTTCAAGATCAAAACAGAAGAAGGCACCGAAATGGACGGCTGGATGGTGAAGCCGAAAAATTTCGATCCTTCAAAAAAATATCCCGTGCTCTTTGAGGTCTACACGGAACCCGCGGGACAAACTGTGAATGACCGGTTTGGAACCGGTATCAACCGCCTCTACAAAGGCGACATGTCAGAAGACGGCTACATCTACATGTCGCTCGACGGGCGTGGGACACCTGCTCCCAAGGGAAGTGCCTGGAGAAAGAGCATCTACAAGAAGATCGGTGTTATCAACATCCGCGATCAGGGCCTGGCCGCGAAGGAGATCCTGAAGTGGTCATTCGCGGATCCGGATCGCATCGCAGTATGGGGCTGGAGCGGCGGCGGTTCTGCCACCCTGAATTTGTTATTTCAGTATCCGGATATCTACAAAACCGGGATTTCCATTGCCGCGGTGGCCAACCAGCTCACGTACGACAACATTTACCAGGAGCGTTACATGGGACTTCCGCAGGAAAACCTGAAAGACATCATGGACGGCTCTCCCATCACCTACGCCAAGAACCTGAAAGGGAACCTGCTGTACATTCACGGAACCGGTGACGACAATGTGCATTACAACAATGCTGAAATGCTCATCAATGAATTGATCAAGTACAACAAGCAATTCCAGGTCATGCCATACCCCAACCGTTCCCATGGAATCTCTGAAGGGGAAGGAACGACCGAACACCTTGCCACTCTGTTTACAGAATACCTTAGGAGAAACTGCCCCCCCGGAGCACGGTAGGCGCAAAGAGATGACCAACGGGCTTAATCCTGTTGGTCATCTATCTCTACTCATCGGCGCCCTGCCCCCCGCCTTTCCTGATACCGCTAACAGAAATTGACTACTCAATTAGAAAGAGTTGCGTACTTTTGTGGCCGCTTTTATCAGTCATTAACTGCAGCCAATGTTAATGAATGTTAATTGGTGAATTTTAAACGGTCGTAATTCTATCCGGGCGGGCTAACAAAATGGCCTTGCTACAGGTTAAAGTCGAAGGATTGCGGGACTTCTTTACAGGTTAACACAGCATGAAGACTTTCTTACTATTTTTTCTCCTTGTAGTCAGTGTTTTTTCTCAGGCACAACAGCCAGGCGGAAGGCCCCAGCCAACCAACGTGGCAACTCCCGAGCCTCAAAAAGGCACCGGCAAGATCAGCGGTACCATCATGGATGCTACCACCCAAAAGCCGGTGGAGTTCGCAACGGTTGCCCTCGCCCTGCCAGGTTCGGACAAGCCCATCGATGGTTCAGTCTGTGATGAAAAAGGTAAGTTCTCCATTCATAAAATTCCCAATGGAACGTACAAACTGATCATTTCCTTTATCGGATATGAAAACCTGGTCGTAGAAAAAGTTACTATAACTGACAAGCAGAATTCTGTGGATGTAGGCACCATGAAAATGACGTACAGCACTACACAGCTGCAGGAAGTGGTGGTAGAAGGTCAGAAAGTGCTGGTGGAAGAGAAGGTTGACCGCACCGTATACAACGCCGAAAACGATCAAACCGCCAGAGGCGGCGACGCCACAGACGTATTGAAACGGGTGCCCATGCTGTCGGTGGACATGGACGGTAACGTTTCTTTGCGAGGAAATCAGAACATCAGGGTACTGATTAACAATAAGCCCTCGACCATTACCGCCAGCAGTGTTGCCGATGCCTTGAAACAAATTCCTGCCGACCAGATCAAGACGGTGGAGGTAATTACCTCCCCTTCTGCCAAGTACGACGCCGAGGGCTCTGCCGGCATCATCAACATCATAACCAAGAAAAACACATTACAGGGGCTGACGCTGAACGTGGATGGCAGCTCTGGATACCGGGGGTCCAACCTGAGCCTTAATAGTAACTACCGCCAGGGCAAAATGGGATTTTCCCTGGGAGGCTTCGGTCGCTCCGGCTACAATATCAACGGGAAGTTTGAGAACAGCCAGCGGACCACGTCCAGTACGGGATCACAGTCACTCAACCTGCAACAGGCTGACACACGCAGTTCCAACCTTTTCGGCAATGGCCAGTTTGGATGGGACTATGACATCAATAAGAACAACTCGCTCGCTGCGTCGGTTCGGTACGGTACGCGCAATAATTATGGATACCAGGATAATCTCAACACCCAAATCTACCAGAACGACATACTTACCTCGGGAAGCCTGCGCAATGTGCAAACGACAGATGAGTCGGGAACTGTTGATGCGAACCTGAGCTACACCCACACCTTCAATAAGCCTCAGCGGGAGTTCAGTTTGCTGGCACTTTACAGCAAGAATGACCGTACCAACAATTTTCTCAATGCGTATGTGGAGGAGAACTTTGCGTCCACCTCAAAACAGCTGATGAACATCAACAAGAGTTTCAACGAGGAGGTGACCATTCAGGCGGATTATCAGACGCCCATCGGCACGACGCAGCTTCTGGAGTTCGGGGGCAAGAACATTGCCCGGAAAGTGGCCAGTGACTACAAGTATTATGCTGCTCCTGCCGCCGGCGATCCTTTTGTGCCGGCTTCCAACAGCAGCCTTGCCAACGTATTCAACTACAATCAAAATATCAGTTCCGGCTACCTGTCATACACCTACAGCTCGAAGTCAGGATACAGCGTCAAAGCAGGCACGCGCTATGAATACACGACAATCAATGCCAACTTCGCTGTGGAAAAGAGTCCAACGATCATCCCCTCCTATGGCGTGCTGGTACCCAGCTTCAACGTATCGAAGAAACTCGGGAATGGCTCAACGCTGAAGGCTGCCTATAACCGCAGGATTCAGCGGCCATCCATACAATTCCTGAATCCAAACATTCAGGCTTCCAATCCCTATTCCATTTCCTATGGAAATCCGAACCTCGGGCCGGAGTACACCAACAATTACGAACTTTCCTACAGCACATTTGTAAAAAGCACAACCATGAGCTTCACGACCTTCATTCGGAATACGGATGATGCCATCCAGAGCATCCGCTCCGTGAAAGGAGATACCATCGTAACAACCTACAAAAATATTGGCAAGGAAGATGCCTATGGCGGCAGCATCTTTGTTGGTATAAACCTATCTAACAAGTTCACCCTCAACGGGGGCTCAGATATCTACTATGCTGTGCTGAACAACAACGATCCCAACCCATTGTACAACGCGAAGAACCAGGGCTGGGTCGTCAGCGGCAGGCTCTTTGGAAGCTATGTCCTCGGGAAAGGCTGGGGAATCCAGTTCTTCAGTTTCATCCGGGGCAGGCAGGTGCAACTACAGGGCGTACAGGGAGGATTCTATGCCTACAGCATGAGCTTCCGGAAAGATCTGCCCAACAAGAAAGGCAGCATTGGCATAGGCGCCGACCAGTTCCTCACACCCGTCATGAGGATTCAGAATAATACTACATCGCCAGTCATCGTGCAAAACAGCACTAACGAACTGTATAACTTCAACGTAAAGATCACGTTCAGCTACCGCATAGGCAAGATGACCTATGATGCTCCTCGTAAACGGAAAAAGTCCGTTAACAATGACGATCTGAAAGAAGGTGGTGACGGAGGCGGCGGCGGTCAGGGTGGCGACCAGCAACAAGGCGCACCGGCGGGCGGCGGACAACAAGGCGGTGGCCAGGGCAGGCCCGCAGCCGTAGTAGTTCCAGGCGCAGGAGCGGCTAATGCAAAGGACACTGTAAAGACAGCCGCTGATCCCAATGCAGTGGTGAACCCTGAAGGAAACTGGGCCTACACCGTAGAGTCTCCGCAAGGCGCTTCCGGCAAGCTCATTATCAAAAAGACCGGAGACGCTTACGCGGGTGTCATCATCAACAGCCGCAACAACCGCGAGACGGCGCTGAAGACCATCACGCTCACCGGCAACGAGCTCAATTACAGCTACGAAGTCAGCTTTGGGGGCAATACTTCTTCCATCTCCGTCAAATCAATTATCGACGGCGATTCGATGAAAGGCACCATGACCAGCGGATTCGGGTCGTTCCCGATAAATGCAAAACGGGGACAGTGATTATTAGCTGCGAAGTCGCTTAGACCCAAAGTTCAAATTGCTGAATTTCTTCTTAACGTTTCCCTCTTAGCGTCTTTACAGCTAATGTCTTTCTCTTTAGCTCCGTTTTATTATTCTTTTTTTTTGAAGCCTTTGCCACCTTGTTGTACGCCAGCGATGAATTGATCCAGTACGTGAAATCTCTTTGAGATTTCATTCCCTCCTCGCTCACATACACAAAGCCCTTCATTGGCCTGCCGCTAAAATCCATGGGGCGGCAGCCGGTCCTTTCAAGCGCATCAGCCTGCTGTGTTGGATCGATGCGGCACATCATATCATCTTTGACAACACCCACACACATCTTGTTGTTGACCATGAAGGCGACCCCGCCGAACATCTGCTTTTCGATGGTCTTTGGAACCAGCTCCAGCGCTTCACGGATTCGATCAGCAAGGCGTTCACTGTAGGCCATAGGCTGTGTTAGAGTGTCATGCTAACACCAACGGTAAAGAGATTTGACTTGTTCCTGAACCGGTTGTTGGGCTCCGGAAATTGCTGTACCTGGGTCTCTGTGGTGTATTCCGTAAACAAGTGCTGCAGTCCTGCCTTCACCGACCACCTGTCATTCAGTCTGTACCTGGCGTAGAATTCCGAATTCAGGGTCCCCCGGTCATTATCGCCAAGCAGAAGCAAGTTAAATGGCGTTGGATTGCTGATGACGCTTTCCACTGTTGTGCCGTTGACATAAGTGCCCTTGTTCCTGCCGCCAAAGGAAAATCCGATGGCATCAATATTAAAACCAACCGTCAGGTCCTTCGTGATGTGGTATCCAAAATTGAGCATCGCGTTTATAGAGAATATCTGGACGCTGGCAATCAGCAGGCTGTCAATATTGGCCTTGATGGGTTCACCGAATGGTGATCCGCCGGTAGTGAGTTTGGCGGGAGCCGTTGTGAAATATTGGTTTGTCCCAAAAGAAGTCGTCAGCCGACCCCCAACACCTGCCTCAAATTTTCTCTTGGTTCCCAGGCTCCAGTTGTAAACGTAAGCTCCAGAAAAGTTAAGCTGGTCGGTGGCCACCCCCATACCCAAATCAACCGAACCGCTGGATAGCTGGCTTCGTTGGCCCAATGCCGGGCCCCAGACAAAAACGGCGAGGATGATTAATGCCGAAAATCTTAACATAAATCAAATTTATGCCAAGATTGACAATTGTCGTCTTTGAACTCAAAATTTGATAACCACTGTGCGTTTAAAAAGGACATACGCTTTCGGTTGGGTCATTTGATAATTTAAAATATATTTGCAGCCCTTGACGCTTTTAGGGTAAGACCCGACGAAGGCATGGTAAAGTCGGGGGATTAGCTCAGCTGGCTAGAGCGCTTCCATGGCATGGAAGAGGTCATCGGTTCGAATCCGATATTCTCCACAAAGGAGACCCTGGAATCTGGTCCCGGGTCTCCTTATTTTATAGATTAGCTCAGCTGGTCCCGACGCGTCGGGACGCTTCCATGGCATGGAAGAGGTCATCCCTGCCCACCGGAGCGTCTCGCGAAGGAGGGGGTTCGAACCCCGATATTCTCCACAATAAAAAAGGCCTGGGAATCAGATTCCCAGGCTTTTTTCCAATGAGGCAATTGTTGGCATTTTCAGTTCTGGCTTTCGCCGGTGCGTTCTCTGCCACCGAAGTGTGCATTAAATACTGGCAACAGCCTCAACCCTTTTGGATTGTCCTTCACATAGTTCAGCAGTCCCAACTGAAAGCACCGCTGCTTCCTCGCGTAGTTAAATACCCCAATGGCAACGCCTTTCTGGGTTCCCTTGATCATGTTTACAGCGCTGATTGAAACGCCGCTCATGCTCACTTCCTCTTCGTTGGAGTCCTTGGTCCCAGCCTGGAGATAGGCCGGCACGATAAATAATCCGGCAATATCATTGCCACCTGCGGCGGGTGCGATGACCAAAGCCCGGATTTTCGGACTTCCAACACCAATGCCTGCGATTGCCAACCCGCTGAGTTCTTTTCCCGCGCCAGCGCCAATTCCCCCAATGGTGATTCCCTTCATGCTCCCGCCAGCACCGGCACCCAGTCCTCCGATCGTCATCCCAACCATATCCTCACCCGCTCCGGCGCCCAGGCCGGCAATCGAAATACCCTTCACACTTTTGCCTGCTCCAGCGCCAAGGCCTGCAATACAGATACCGCTTACATCTCCGCCAGAACCTGCACCCAGGCCTGCAATTGTAATTCCACTCAGATCGCCTCCGGAGCCTGCGCCCAATCCACCAATGGTAATCCCCTTGACGCTCCCTCCCGCACCAGCACCCAGGCCTCCGATGGTGATCCCTTTAACATTGCCGCCTGCTCCCACGCCAAGACCTCCAACATTCAGGCCGGTTAAACTTCTTTTTGCTCCAACGCCGGCGATACCCACCCCGATTCCGTTTCTGTCTTCCGTGCCCATGGCCAAAGGCAGTCCTAAAGAAATACCATTCATGGTACCGGTCTGCTCGTCCTCCCCTTTGGGCTGCCAGACGGTCACGTTAACGCCGGAAATCTTCTCCACATTCTTGTCCCTGAAATTGAAACGCAGACCGGTGAAACGGTGAAGGTTTCCAAAGCCTATCCCTCCTTTCCTGGAAGGAACACCCAGCCCCTGGGAATAGGTGGCGGAAACTGAAAACAGGGCTATTGCAACCAAAAACAATGGGCGGGACATAACGATAGTTTTAAACCTATCCCTTAGACTGATTATTGTACGCAAAGGTTGCGTTCAAAGGCGATTAACTTATAGTTCGATATTCCTTGTTCGCTTGCAGGACAAGACATGAATATCGAACAGGGAATACCAAACACCGAAGTGTCCGTCCATGCTATTTTACCGGTTCACGGTGTCCCACCCAAGTAAATCTCCTTGTCACATAATCAGGGTTTGTGAATGAAGCATTGCCAGACGGATTCCCCCCCGTTACATGAAAGTCCGAAAACGCTGCGTTCTGGTTCATGTAAATTCCTCCGGTCAGGTTAAAGGAAACGGGTGTGGCCGCAAGCGACATTTCATCTGCTATTTTTTCCCTGACTTGTGCATTCGTGGTGTAGGCGCCACAGGAAATGGCGCCGTAATGAAGGGCCATCTCCTTCGCCAGAGCAATGGATTGATCGGTATTCTTTGTCTTGATCAGCAGTGCGATCGGACCGAACAGTTCCTTGCTGAAAACATCCTTCCTCGATGCATCTACTTCCACCACCACCGGCGTCGCGAGACGCGCGTTCTTAAACATGGGATTTTCAAAAGCACGGGATTTCAGCCACACCTTGCCGGGAAGGTTTTCAGATTCAATCACACGCTCCCTGGTCTTCTTGTTCTGTACAGCGCCGAGAACAAACGGGCCGGCCTTGGGGTTGTCGACCAGGCTGTTGAGGTTGTCTACAAACTTCTGAGCAAACTGATCGAAGGAAACCTTGCCCGCCGGGCTGTCAATCCCGCCTTCCGGAATGAAAAAGTTCTGGGGCGCGGTACACATCTGACCGCTGTAGAGGTTAACAGAGAAAGCGAGGTTGGCCGCTGCCTTGTCGGCATCCTCCACGGAATCCAGTATTACGGAATTGACACCTGTTTTTTCAGTAAAGACGGTTTTTCCCGGCAGGGCCTCGAGGTAAGATCCGAATGCCGAGTTGCCGGTGAAGTCGATGAGTTTGACTTGCGGATGCTCTGCGAGTTCTTTCGTGATCATCCTGTCAAAGGTATCAACCGCCAGCTGGCAGGTATTGGGATCCAGTTCATTCTCAGCAAGCACCTTTTGTATCTCGGCCACGACGATCGCGATGGGAAGGATGGCGCCGGGATGAGGCTTCACGATCACGGTATTTCCGGTTATGAGGCTTCCGTAAATCCCGGTTACAGAATTCCAGGTGGGGAACGTTGAGCATCCGATCACAACGGATATTCCTTTGGGCGCGGCCCTCCACTCTTTCTTCAACTGGAGATTAAACTTACCCATGGGCTTGTCCCACAGGACAGACGATGGGAATCGGCTCAATTCCTCATAACCCGCTGCGATCGCCTCCATCGCGCGGTCGGCTGCGTGCGGTCCGGATGCCTGGAATGCCATCATGTATCCCTGACCCGTCGTGTGCATGGTAGCATAGGCAATTTCAAAAAAACGCCCCTTCATACGCTCCAGTGACTCAGCCAGGATGCCCGCGCGGTCGTTCACGCTGGTCTTTCTCCAAGTATGAAATGCCTTTTCTCCACGCTCAACCAAAGTGGACGCAGAAAAGATCGGGTAGGTAATCTTCAATGGCTCCTGGAGATACGGTGACTCCTCCTGCCCTGCCCATCCATCCGGATTGCTTTGCTTTAATTCATCAAACTGCTTATTCAGTGAGGCCTTAAACTTTGCCTGACCGTCGGCATCGGCTGTCTCACCGTAGACAGCAGGAGAAGGCTGTTCGGTAAAAGCCGCATAAAAAGTCCTGTGATGCAGTGCTTCAATGGCACGGGTGATACCGGCCTGGTGTTTCTCAAAAAGAGTCATAGCGGTTTGGAGATTCGTTTCCGGTCAAGATAAAAAGTCAGGATAACAGTAATGATGATGGTGAACAATGAACTGAGCGCCACCTGTGAGCCCGTCTGGGGAGCAGGACCAAGCATCTGACCGGTAAAGGCGGCAATGCTGAGGAAAAGCATGAGCACCATAAGGCCATACTTCCCGCCCGCGGTCGCTGATGTGGTGACAGAAACATACCAGTACATGCCCGAGGTGAGGATCATGAATTCAACAGCCAGCTCCAGCGGCATGGTGTCCCACAGTGATAATCCAATCATCATCGAGTCTTCACCCATCAGCGGTATCCGCGGCGGATGGGCAATAACGTCAAAGATGAAATGAGAAAAAACCCCGATAGCCATGGCCAGGGCAGTCACGTCTTTCCTCGAAATTTGTTTAACGAGCAGGTACACCAGTCCGCTCCAGAAGATACCGGCGGCGAGGCTGTGCGAATAGGGAAATTGAAAAAGCAGGTAATGAAGCTCAGGGTAGTTCTCCGGAATGATCACAAACTCCACCTTCAGCAGCACCATGATCCAAAGCAGCACGTCCAGCAGCAAGGCAGAAGCAACAAACCAACCGAGGTTGGTGGTGCGATCCATTTTCTTCAGCGCCAGGCCGGCGCCCAGGTGACCGATGAACATACTATTTTGTTTGTGAGCCGAAGACCCGCTTCAATAATTCCGTTGTCCGTGCCACCGGGTCCTGACGGATGTTCTTTTCCTCTTTGGCGATCATGGTGAACAATCCCTGCATAGCCATGTCGGTAGCATACTCGTTCAAATCGGGATTCACTTTTTGCACCAGGGGAATCCGGTTGTAATTGTTAATGATGTCTCCATAATATTTGGTGGCACTCACTTTGTTCAGTGAACTCTGGATGACCGGCTTGAATTTTTCCTTCAGCTGGGCTGAGGTGGTGCGCTTCAGGTATTGGGTAGCGGCATCGGGTTGACCCTTCAGAATACCCCAGGCATCTTCAATGGTCATCTGCCTGATCGCGTTGATGAAAATCGGCTTGGCTTCTTTGGCCGCATCCTCCGCACCTCGGTTGAGTGTCAGGACAAAGCGGTCCACTTCATTTCCCAGGCCGATCTGCCGGAGTTTGTCCTCCACTTTTTTTACATCGGGAGGAAACGGGATCTTGATCTCGGGGCTTTTGAAATACCCGTCTGTCTGGGACACCAGGTCAGAACCAGTTGAAATTCCCTTGACAAGGGCTTCCTTCAAACCTTCCGCCACATCCCCCGTGGTGAGCGCAGGCGGCTGGTTTTCCAGTGCTTTTTCGGCTTCAGACACGGCTTGGTTGATCTGGGCTGTCGTGCAAGCACCTGCCACAATGCAAATAATAATGAATATTCTCCTCATGTCGTATTCGTTAGTGCAAGGTAGGAAAGTCCTACCAACGGAAAATGACCCGATTTGACTTACAAGCCGGACAAACACTCCGCATTGATATCAGAAACGCGCTGGCAGCCCGACAAACCCATGGTCAGGTTAAAATCCGCGAGCAGGTTCCTGAGCACTTCTTTCACACCTTCCTCACCGGCAATCGTCAGACCATAAACATACGGTCTGCCGATGCACACGGCGGTGGCGCCCAGGGCTAGCGCCTTGAACATATCCGCGCCGCCCCTCACCCCGCTGTCCATCAGTACCGGTATTTGTTTTTGCACAGCCTTTGCGATACCGGGCAGGGCTTCGAACGTGCTGATGGAACCGTCCACCTGCCGTCCGCCATGATTGGATATGATGATGCCATCTACGCCATGGTCAATGGCCATGCGGGCGTCATCCGGATGAAGTATACCCTTCAGGAGAATGGGCAGTTTGGTATGCTGCCGGAGAAACGCCAGGTCTTTCCACGTCAGTGAAGGGTTGGAATAGATGCTGATGAATTTTTGAACGGCCTTGACCGGGCGGCCGGATTTTATTTTACTGAAGAATCCTTTGCCCGGATACGCCTGAACCATCCGGATCAAACCCGCTACCGAGGCCATGGATAATTTTCGCTCTGGTGCGGGACCACGGTGGGGTTCATCCATCAATTTCTGAAAGACAGGATCAGACGTATACTGGGCAATTCCCTTTCCTTCCAGGAATGGCAGGTAAGCCAGATCAAGGTCCCGGGTCCTCCAGCCCAGCAGCGTGGTGTCCAGCGTAACGACGATCGCGGAGCATCCGCACTTCTCCGCGCGCTGGACAAAACTTGCCACAAGGTCATTCGACTTGCTCCAATACAATTGAAACCACCGCGGGTGGTTTCCCATCCCTGCGGCAACCTCTTCCATCGGGATGCTCGCCTGGTTGCTGAAAATATACGGCACACCCATTTCTGCCGCAGCGCGACCTACCGCAAGGTCAGCCTGCCGATGCACCATTTCCAAAACGCCAACCGGCGACAGCAACAGCGGCGACGGCAGCTTCTTTCCAAACAGCGCGATACTTGGGTCCACCTCGCTGACATCCCTCAGCATGCGTGGAACAATCTTGACCGATTCGAATGCAGATCGGTTAGAGGCGATCGTGCTTTCCAGCCCGGCGCCGCCCGCGATGTAAGCAAAGGCCTCGGCACTCATTGCCTGTTTTGCTTTCTGTTCCAGCCTGTTCCAGTCCACCGGTACGGCAGAACGTATGCCGGCAAACCCTTTCAGGTAAACTTCCTTTTGGCGATCGGCGGCGGAAAATGTTTTCATCAATGATGTGTGTGTCCACAAAGAAATATACCAATGCTTTGCACATGGGTATACCTTGCAGGGCTGATTAGAGAATTACATGTCGCGTTTAACTGGCTTTCCCACAACAATCTGGGGCATATCTTTTACCCGTTCATTGATCCTGGGAACATCATCCGTAAGAATCTTATCGAGAACGCCTTTGGCTTCTGAAACCTCCTTCTCCAAATCCTTTACCCGTGACACCTGCTGGGTGGTGGGTTTTGCCACCGGATCATCCACCGTAACCATCAGCGACTGTACTTCTTCTCTCAAGCGAGGCCTCGAGCGGTAGTTCATCGCGGGCGGCGGCCTGCGGAGCACCTCATCGCGGAATTCCTTCACCTTCTTCACCGTCTCAGCGACCTGATCGACGGTAGACTTGTCCCCGCTGGTCTTGAGTTTTTTCGAAAGCTCATCCATTTGCCTCAGCAATGACTCGGTGTCATTGATCATTTTATTGGTTTCGGAAAGCATGTCGCGCAAAGCAAGGGCGGTGGTCGTCTTCACCTTCAGGTCCTCAACCGGAATGTTGATACGCGGATCCGCCTTTACGGTAAATGGAAGTTCGATGGTTTGGCCTGCAGCCGTCAGTTTGGCCGTGTAATCGCCGGGCGCCGCCAGCGGACCAAAGCCGCCAAATCCAAAACCACCACCACCGCCGCCACCTCCGCCTCCAGCACCCGCTGCCGGCGTAGCAGCCGTATGACGGAAGTTCCAAACAATCCGGTTCATACCGGCTTTGGCTGTTGAGTCCTTCCACGTTTTTACCATGGTGCCTGCAGCATCCAGGATGGTCACTTCCACTTTTTCCTTCGGCTTCAAGTCATTTTTCAGATAGAAATTCAGGTAGGCACCATAATCAGGATTTTTTGCCCGGTATGTCTTATCACCAAGGTTTTCGAGTTGATCGTACATATTCCAAAGAGTAGCTGTTTTTACCTTAAAGCCGTGGAGCTCCTTGCCCGTCACAACAGGATCAATTTCCTCCAGCCATCGCATGTCATTCAGGATCCAGATGCCGCGTCCGTGAGTCGCGGCCACAAGATCACGCTCGCGTTTCTGAATCCGAAGATCCCGAACAGAGACGGGAGGCATGTTACTGTTAATTTTGCTCCAGGTCTTGCCTTTGTCAAGGGATGCGAAAATGCCATGCTCCATGCCGGCATACAGCACATTGGGATTGATTGGATCCTGACGAACAACATAGACCCAATCCTGCGGAAGTCCGCCGCTGATTTTCGTCCAGGTCTTGCCATAGTCGGTTGTCATGTAAGCATAGGCATTGTAGTCATCCATGCGGTGCTGATCAACCGCGACAAAGGCGGTTCCTGCATCGTGCTCGGAGGCATGAACTTTGGAAACCCAGGCAAAAGCAGGTAGCCCGACAATATTGCCTTTCACATTGGTCCAGTTCTTTCCTCCGTCCTGCGTCACCTGGATGTTTCCGTCATCGGTACCCACCCAAATCACATCCTTCTTAACCGGTGATTCAGCAATGTTCAGTATGGTGCAGTGAAACTCGGCCGCTGTATTATCCTGGTAGATTTCACCACCAGATGAAAGCTGCTTCGATTTGTCATTTGTGGTCAGGTCGCCGCTGATTTCTTCCCAGGAGTATCCCTTATCGCGGCTTCGGAACAACACATTACCTCCGATGTACACGGTGTTGCCATCATTGGGAGAAACATGAATGGGTGAATCCCAGTTAAAGCGGTATTTGTGTTTGTCAATCGCATCACCCGCCGAGCCGGTCTTGTTTGGAAACGGGTGGATATTCCGCACGTTCCCGGTGCGCGTATCAACATGGAAAGGAACGCCGCCCTGCAGGTTGGCATAAATCTCATGCTCACTGCCCGTGATGGGGACGGCGTAGTATCCATCACCGCCGGCCAGCGCTTTCCAATGTCTTTTCATGATCCCTGCGCTGAGGAGTGAATTGCTGGGACCCACCCAGGTTCCGTTATCCTGCAAACCGCCATAAACATTGTATGGGTCAAGGTCATCCACAAACACCTGGTAATATTGAGAGATCTCTACATTATTAATAATCTCCCACGACTTTCCTGCATCCCAGCTTACCTGGAAGCCGCCGTCGCTGCCACTGAGTACGCGGTTGGAATTCTCGGGGTCAATCCACAGCGCCTGATGATCGCCGTGAACACCCTGAGCAATACCATTGAATGTCCGGCCGCCATCGGTTGACTTGCTCAGCCCGCCAGACAGTGTGTAAACGTGATCGGGATTCTTGGGGTCAACACGGAGGTCAGCATAATAGAATGGCCTGAAATTCAACTGCCGGTTGTCATTCACCATTTTCCAGTTGGCACCGCGGTCTTCCGAACGGAATAGGGTACCGCCATCTTTAAACTCGGTGATCAGGTAAACTACATTGGGCTGGCTCTGCGCGACACTCACACCGATGCGTGCCATCGGCTTGTTGGGGAGACCATTCTGATGGGAGATCTTGGACCAGGTGTCGCCGCCATCCATTGATTTATACAAAGCAGTCTTCTCGCCGCTGTCATCAAACCGCCAGGGTTTCCTGCGGTGCGTCCACATGCCGGCATACATCACGCGCGGGTTGCTCATTTCTATGGCTAGATCAGAACAACCAGTGTTGTCGTCGATAAACAAAGTCTTCTTCCAGGTTTTCCCTCCATCTTTGGTTTGGTATACACCACGGTCGGAATTCGGACCCCAGGTACGGCCTAGGGCACATACGCATGCCACGTCAGGATTTTGCGGGCTAACAACAATTCGCTTGATACGGTCAGTTTTGTCGAGCCCAAGATGCGTCCACGTTTTACCGCCGTCGAGTGAGCGATACACGCCATTACCGTAACCAATGCTATTTCGTGGGTCACCCTCACCGGATCCCAGCCAGATCACCTCCTTGTCGGAAGGTGCGACGGTAATCGCCCCTACGCTGTATACTTTCTGGTCGGTGAAGAGTGGATCAAAATTGACTCCGCCGTTAGTGGTTTTGAACAAGCCGCCGTCGGCCCCTGCCACAAAGTAGGTTGTCGGATCTCCGGGGATGCCTGCAATATCCGTAACCCGGCCGCCCATGTTGGCCGGTCCGATGGGCCGCCACTTCATGTTGGCCATAGTCTTATCGAGAGTCTGGGCGGGCAATGAACTGGCCAGTCCGCAGGCAATTGCCAGGATTGCTATTTTCTTGGTTGATTTCATAGAAAACGGGGTTATGCTTACGTCACGTTATTTAATCAAGAATTGGGACAGAGTCAACGGTTTTGTGACGAGCAGGAACTGCTGAGAATACACCGACCTTAGGCACTGTCTCATTCGGCCATTGACTTGTTGACCAACAAATTGTAGTACTCAAACAGCGCAGCAATATGACTGTCCTGGTTCAGGTCGAGGGCATTAATCTTTATGAACTTGCTCATTTCCTCATCCTTTCCTGCAAATAACTTTAACAGGTTCCTTTTCCCAGGTAGCTTTAGTGAGCAGTCTCCTTCGACATAATACAGCGCACTCCTCTTAAGAAATCGATGGTCGGCGTTGCCGGCATTGTGATGGGGGCTGCGGTCGGCCTCCTTAAAGATCAATTCAGTTTTCCTGAGCAGAACCAATTTGCCCTCAGCGAGTATCTGAAAGAAACCAAGATAGGGAATACCGTCCTCATTGTTGAACCGGCTGGCATTAACAAAAAACTGAGGCTGTTTGGTCAGGCTGTCGCTCCACTCGAGGCTCTTTACCCTGCTTCCGGCCAGGGCCCTTATCCCCTGTTCTGTCATGATGTCAAACTCATTCCTCCGCAGATCAAGTCGTGCGGCATACCCCGTCACGACCTTGTCGTCAACAAACAGGATGAATTTTGACGGGCGGAAGTCGTGATTCAGAAAGACATCACCCACCATACCGGGAGGAGCAGATGCGGGTGAAAATGTAACATTGGTGCTGCCTGATTGAAGAGCTGCCCGCTCAAGAACCATCCGGTTGTGCAGGTAGGACTCCTGTCCCTGGCCGAATAAGCAATGGTGAGTCAATAATAGAAAGACCAAATAACGCATGGCGCTAAAATCGATATTATTTCTTAATGTTATACACTGATTTCGACGCCAATTTTCATGCGACCATGAATGATGAGCACCCAAAAACCCTGCATAACGTTGGATACCAAAATAAATTGAGATCTTTCGAAAATCCTTCTGCATGAAACCAATCCTTGCTGAACTTCTTACCATTGGAGACGAGATACTCTACGGCCAGATCGTCGACACCAACGCACAGTGGATGAGTGTGGAACTCAGCAAGGTGGGGATCAGGGTGGTGCGCAAAACCTCCGTGGGCGACCTCGAAGATGAAATCCTGACGGCACTGGAAGAAGCTGAAAAACGGGCCGACATCATCCTCATCACTGGCGGCCTCGGCCCGACCAGCGATGACCTGACCAAGCCATGCCTGGCCAGGTATTTCAACTGCGGACTGAAGATCCACGAAGAAGCCCTGGCTGAAGTCACGGAGTTTTTTGTCAGCCGCGGCCGCGAGTTGACCGAAACGAACCGCCAGCAGGCAGCGCTTCCCTCCTGCTGCACGAAGATCACCAACCCCATCGGCACAGCGCCCGGCATGTGGTTTGAGAAAAATGGAAAGGTTTTCATGTCCATGCCCGGCGTGCCGCATGAAATGAAAAAGATGATGACCGAACGCGTTATCCCACGCCTTCAAAAGACTTTCACCTTGCCGGTGATTGTTCACCAAGTTGTCCGAACCGTTGGGGTTGGTGAATCCATGCTGGCCGACCGGATCGCACCCTGGGAAAAGTCTCTTCCCGAGCACATCAAACTGGCCTACCTGCCCGGCCTGGGTGATGTGAAATTGAGACTGACCGGTTTTGGGAGTTCTGAAGAAAAGCTCAAAAGCGAAATCGATGAACAGGTGGAAAAGCTTAAACCGGTGGCTGGTTCCTGCATTTATGGTTATGGCGACCTGACACTGGAAGAAGCCATCGGACAATTGCTGCGTTCCAGAAAATTGACGCTCTCCATTGCTGAAAGCTGCACCGGGGGTTATGTGTCCCACCTGATCACCAGTATTCCAGGCGCTTCTGATTACTTCCTCGGCAGCATGATTCCATATGCCTATGAAATCAAGATGCGACAGTTGGGTGTAAAACCGGAAATTCTTGAAAAATACGGCGCGGTCAGCGAGCCCACCATTATCGAAATGGCCAACATCGTTAGGGCCAAATTCAACACCGACATCGGCGTGGCCACCAGCGGCATTGCCGGACCTGGCGGCGCCACACCCGACAAGCCTGTAGGAACCGTATGGATTGCCTATTCAGACAAACATCAGACCGTTACCAGGAAACTTCAACTGAGCAAGGACCGGATGATCAACATCAGGCTGGCGTCTGCTGCAGTGTTGAACTTAATAAGGCTGAGTGTACCTCAATAAGAGGCAGTCAAGATTTGAAATGGTCTGTTTCCTGTATAATTACAGATACCGACCCACTCCATTATCCACGGCTTTGGCGTTCTCCTACCGAACTTGCCCTCCACCGGAAACGATTCCGATAATTTTTGTGTAGAAAAGATCTTTTCCAGAGGCCATTCTATTCGTAATCAAGCATTTATACTCATAACAAATATCCTACTTTTTGATGACGGAACGCATGTCCTATGTGCGCGTCTCTGGCCACATTCGGGGGTCAATGACCATGAAAACACAAGACGAATTCTTCCCCATCGAGCCACCGCGCTCCCGCCTCCTGAATCAATTGTGGAACCTGCAGCTGGAGAAAGGCTTCATCCCCCAGGAGGCGATGAAGCGTCTGGCGGCTGAATACCAGGTTTCTGAAATTGAAATCCAGGGCACCGTCTCCTTCTATCATTTCTTCCATCAGCAGCCTGCAGGCCGCTTTACCATTTACCTGGATAACAGCATCATCGCCGAACACAAGGGATACGCCAGGATCAAGGAAGCCTTTGAAAAGGAAACCGGTGCCTTCATTGGTTCCACCGACCGCACCGGAACCTTTGGCCTGTTCAACACACCCTGCATCGGATTGAGTGACCAGTCGCCGGCAGCGCTCATTAACTTCTATCCCTTCACCAACCTGAATTCCCAAAAGGTAAAAGAGATCGTTACGGCGCTTCGCCAGGGTAAGAAACCGGAAGATATTTGTGATGAGGTGGAGGAACCCCTTCGCTATGTCCCTGAAGACAACCGCACACTTTTCTTTGCTCCCTACGTTCCGGGCGATGCCTTGTTGAAACTTGCTAAACTCTCCCCAGAAGGCGTTATTGAACAACTGCGCATTTCAGAATTGTCCGGCAGAGGAGGCGCCTTCTATCCCGTATGGCAAAAATGGGAAGCCTGCCGCAAACAAAAAGCCCAGCCCAAGTTCATCGTCTGCAATGCCGACGAGGGAGAACCGGGAACATTCAAGGACAGGATACTGCTGCACACGCAGCCAGGCTCACTCCTGGAAGGCATGATCATCGCCGGTTATACGGTGAAAGCCGACTACGGCATCATCTACCTGCGCGGCGAATACCGCTGGCTCAAGCCTACACTGGACGAGACCATCCGCCTGTTTTACGAAAAAGGACTGCTGGGAAAAGATGTCTCCGGAATCAAAGGGTTCAACTTTGATATTCGCATCCAGATGGGTGCTGGGGCCTACGTCTGCGGTGAAGAGACTGCCCTGCTGGAATCCATGGAAGGCAAGCGCGGCGAGCCCCGGACCAAATGGTTTTTCCCGGTTGAAAAAGGATATCTTCAATTGTCTACGATTATCAACAACGTAGAGACGTTATGCGCCGTCACCCGGATCATCGGTGTGGGCATCCAGGAATATTTACTACGCGGCATCCCAGGCTCACCAGGCACCAAACTGATCAGCATCTCCGGCGACTGCCGCAAGCCCGGTCTTTATGAAATTGAATGGGGTATGACCGTAGCTGAAATCCTGGAAGCCTGTGAGGCAGTGGATCCCTACTATATACAGTTCAGCGGCCCTTCCGGTGAATGCATTTCCATCAAGGAAAAATACAGGCGGGTATCCATGATCGACCTCATGTCACACACGGACATACGCTGCGGTGGCTCGCTGATGATCTTCAACCACCAGCGCGACCTGATTAACATCCTGATGAACTATTCCCAGTTCTTCAAACATGAATCATGCGGAATCTGCACACCCTGCCGGGCCGGCAATTTCATCATCCAACGTAAACTGGAGCGCCTTCGCCTGGGATTGGCAGACGGCAATGACCTTGCCGATCTCAAAAGTTGGGGTCGGATCATGAAGACAACCAGCCGGTGCGGCCTTGGCAAGACGGCCTGCAACAGCCTCACCATGGCGCTGGACAAGTTCCAAGATTACTTCGCACCCCATTTTGCTTCCTCGAACGGGGACAACAAAAAATTTGATATGGAAGCCGCTGTGGCCGACTACGAGAAATTCAAATCATGAACGACATGTCAAAAATGGTAAACATATGGATCGATGGCGTCAGCTACCAGGCGCCCGAAGGCCAAAACCTGGTGGAGGCAGCCAGGGACAACAAGATCTTTATCCCATCACTCTGCTACTTCAAGGAAATAGAACCTCCGCTTGGCACCTGCCGGACCTGCACCTGCAAGATCAACGGCAAATACCAGCCAGCCTGCACAGAAAAAGTGTACGAAGGATTGAAAGTAGAGGTCAATTCCCCCGAATTGAAGGATACCCGCAAGGCGCTTATTGAAATGATGTTTGCCGAAGGCAACCACTTCTGCCCTTCCTGTGAGAAGAGCGGCAACTGCCACCTGCAACACATGGGTTATGAATTGGGCGTCTCCTTGTCCCGGTTCCCTCACTTGTTCAAAGACCGGCTCATCGACTACAAACCGGGACGCATGGTGATGGAACACAACCGTTGCATTAAGTGCAAACGTTGTGTGGAGGAAGTGATGACGGATGACGGCAAGCGCGTATTCACTTACCTCAACCGCGGCAATGATACCCAGGTGGGCATTGACTATGAACAGGAATCGAGACTGACCGACGCACAGGCTGAACAGGCCATGAACCTTTGCCCGACCGGCGCCATCATCGTCAGGGGCAAGAGTATCCTGAAGCCATTCGGAGACCGCCAGTTTGACATGGCCTCCGAGCAGGTTGACTTCAAGCGACTGGCAAAGAAAAAAACCACTACAGGTCAGATGGACAAAAAAATCATCGCTACCGTTTCACTGGCGGGATGCTTCGGATGCCACATGTCGCTGCTGGACATCGACACTGAAATTCTTGATGTCGCTGAACTGGTGTCCTTCAATAAATCACCCCTCAATGATATTAAGACCTTCACCACACGCTGTCACCTTGGCCTTGTGGAAGGAGGCTGTGGCAACGATGAAAACATTGAAACCCTGAAGGAGTTCAGGAAGATGTGCGACATCCTGGTGGTGGTGGGTGAGTGTGCAGTATGGGGCGGACTTCCGGCCATGCGCAACACCATGCCGCTGGGCGAGTGCCTGGAAGAAGCGTACCTGAACAGCGTGACCAATGAACCGGGCGGTGTCGGGGTTCCTTATCATGAAGACCTGCCCAAAATCCTTGACCGCATTTATTCCTGTTCCGAGATTGTGAAAGTGGATTACGTTATCCCGGGCTGCCCGCCGACGGCCAACCACATCTGGAAGGTGATCAAAAACCTGTTGTGGGGTGAAGAGTACTCCATCCTCTATTCTGAATTCAAATATGACTAAGCCATGAGCAAGAAAATAACAATAGATCCGGTAACGCGCGTAGAAGGTCATGGTCGTGTGACGATTCACCTGGACGAATACGGCAAGGTGGAGGATTCATTCTTTCACATCGTGGAATTCCGAGGGTTTGAAAGGTTCATCCAGGGGCATCCGTATTGGGAGGCACCCGTGCTGGTACAACGGCTCTGCGGCATCTGCCCCGTCAGCCATCACCTTGCTGCCGCTAAGGCCATTGATCAGCTGGTCGGAATTGACCCCCAGGACCTGACCCCGGCCGCACGAAAGCTCAGGAAACTGCTTCACTACGGGCAGATTTTCCAATCTCATGCTTTGCACTTTTTCTACCTGGCCTCCCCTGATCTTCTCTTTGGAATGGACGCGCCGGTCGAAAAGCGGAACGTATTTGCCGTAGCCATTGAAAATAAGGAGTTGGCCAAGAAAGGCATTCTGATGAGAAAGTTTGGACAGGAAATCATCAAAGCCATTGCTGGCAAGCGAATCCACGGTGTCGCAGCCATACCCGGCGGTATGCAGAAGACCCTGTTCCCTGAGGAACGCGACTATTTTCTCACTGGCAAGGATATACCCAATGTCAATACGATGATCCAGTGGTCGCAGGAGATCATCTCCTTCATCAAGTCCTATCACGAAAAGCACAAACTGCTGCTGGATACGTTTGCAGAATTCCCCTCCGGTCACCTCGGCATGGTTGATGGGGCTGGAAATCTGGAGCTCTACCATGGCAACCTAAGGGCCATCGACAGCGAGGGAAAGCCGACGCTCAAGGACGTTCCCACCGATGACTACCAGAAGTACTTCTCTGAAGCGATTGAGCGGTGGTCATACATGAAGTTTCCTTACCTGACCCAGATCGGGAGGGAAAAGGGCTGGAACCGGGTCGGTCCATTGGCAAGAATTAACATCTGCAACGCCATTCCCACCCCATTGGCTGAAAAAGAACGCCAGGAGTTCTTCGCCTTTACAGGGAAAGCAGTTAACAACAGCACCATGTATTCGCACTGGGCCCGCCTGATCGAAATGCTGCATTGTGCGGAAGAAATTAAAACCCTTCTGGAAGACGAAGAAATCCTCGGAACAGACCTGGTGCGAGAAGGCAGGCCGCGACTGGAAGGGATCGGGATCATTGAAGCACCGAGGGGAACACTCACCCATCACTACCAGGTGGATGAAAAAGGAATGATCACGCGCTGCAACCTGATTGTCTCCACTACGCATAACAACCAGGCCATGAACCAGGCCGTGAAGTGGGTGGCCAACAACGTCATTAGCCAAAAAGGTGCCGTTACCGACAGCATGCTCAACCAGGTGGAGGTGGCCATCCGCGCCTATGATCCCTGTCTGAGCTGCGCCACACAGGCGCTCGGTCAAATGTCATTGAAGCTCGAAATGTTTAATCATAAAGGAGAAATGATTTATGAACATACTAAAAATGGATACTAAGTCCCTGATCCTGGGGATCGGCAACAACGGGCGGGGCGATGACGCCATGGGTTGGCATTTCATTGACCAGGTAACGGGTCTAACTCCGTATGATGTGGAGTACCGGTATCAGTTGCAGATCGAAGATGCCGCGCTGATCAGCAACTATGACACTGTGATTTTTGTGGATGCCACCACCAAACGCCTAAAAGATGGATTTCTGTTTGAAAGCTGTGAGCCTGTCAATTCATTTTCATTCTCCACGCACAAGATCGAACCGGGCTATATCCTGTGGCTGTGCCAGGAACTCTACGGGAAGATGCCAACCGCCTATGTCATGTCGATCCAGGGAACCAATTGGGAACTCCGTCAGGGACTGAGTGTGGAAGCTCATCAGAATTTTGATCGCGCCGTTGCGTATTTCAAACAGTGGATCAAACGTGACGTCATAGCCGTCACCTTTTGAAGGGTATCCCAAATAAAAAAGGGCCTTTCTCCCGAAAGGCCCTCCCAAACAGACCAAAACCTACTAATCCAAAGTCCTTGTCGTTACCACGCCATTGAGCGTTACGGTCACCGTCTTGTTGCTGCAACTCCCGTCGCCAAAGTCAACCAAAAGGGTGTTGGTCTTGAATACAGTTTCAACGGTACCACTGACCGGCGCATGACGATCCCGTGCGCAGGCAATATCCTCGATCAGCGACTTGGTAATGTTGTGGGAGTAGATCAGGGTGCCATCCGTCGCAGTGACAGAAGTGCCTCCGTCCGTTACCACCTTGCCGCTGACCGGCTTGTTGTTGCTGTCCAGCACAATGGACGATTTCCTGGTCTTTGTGCTGATCCAAACAGCTGCCGTGCCGTCGCTGAAGGTGATCTTGCCGTCAATAACAGCAGATGTTGAAGATCCCGATCCGGTAGTAGGGTCAAAAGTATTGATGCGGGTCTTCGTCCCTTCTATCAATGCTCCATTCACCTTGTAATTTTCGAAAGTAATGCTTTCATTTTTCGAATTGGCATCACCACCACGCGTGATGATGATCTTCCCGGATCGCGTAATGGAACGACTGCCATGGTTATTCGTAACACCAGTTCCAAAATCGATAACGGTTCTGGCCACTTTGACCAGCACTGAATCAAATTTCGGGAATTGCTTGCCACTGAAACTGCATCCTTCCGGACCACCAGCATTTTGTGCCGGTATGGGCAAAGTAATTTCCGCGCCTGAAGCATCATAGTTGGTTACTGTCGCCCCTCCCATGTGGTGCATCCGCATTCCCCTGAAATCACCAGCGCTTTCAGCTTCAATGATGGCCAGTAATTGGTCATCGGGCGCCAGCAGGTTGGTTCCTTCCAACAAGCCACCCTCGCCGCCTGGTCCATGGCCAGGACCATGATGACCACCGGGCCCAGGGCCAGAAGGCATTGTTGATGAACTGGAACTGCTGGAGGTTGAGCTGCCGCTCAGCGTGAAACTTGACCCGCTGGCGAGCTGTCCAGAGGTCTGTGCCACATCAGTCAACGTCGTGCTGTTGCCGCTGCCGGCAGCCAGGTCCGCATTGGTGTTGCAACCGGTTGTTGTCAACGCCAATCCCCCAAAAAGCAGGAGACTTTTGAAAATCATGTTTTTCATACGCTTTCGTTTTTTTGTTGTGATTGAAATAATTACATCACAAAAGTCAGCCAGGAGCTCCCATGAATCCTTACACTTAAAAAGAGAATTGTTATAAGATTAGGATTGGCTCTGCCAGGCAAGACGTTCATTTGTAAGGAATTTGCCATTTTCCCTGCAGGGGATTTGCCCCGCCTGGAGCGACCCGTTCTTGGTTCCAATGAATTTATTCTCATATGTCAATTTCCATTCATCCGACAACCTATTTTCTTCGAACCCAATTTTCGTACTTTGGAAATAATTGCCATTAAATCACCGCTATGAACCTCCAAACAAAGCCATTCATAATCCTATGCTGCGTGGTCTGCGCCTCATGGACTGCTTCCGCACAGGCCGACCAGAAACTCTCCCACGATATTTTTAAAGAACTCATCGAAATCAACACGACGAATTCAGCCGGCAACACCACATTGGCAGCCGAAGCCATGGCCGCCAGGCTTAGGATGGCCGGGTTCTCAGACAAGGATATTTTTGTTGGTGGACCCAATCCGCGGAAGGGCAACCTCGTGGCCACCCTCCGGGGCACGGGCAAGAGAAAGCCCTTGCTCCTGCTGGCGCATTTGGATGTTGTTGAGGCGCTGCGCGAAGACTGGACCACGGACCCGTTCAAATTTGAGGAAATCGACGGCTATTACTACGCACGGGGGTCAAGGGATGACAAAGCCATGGCGGCCATCTTCATCGTCAACCTGATCCGCATGAAGCAGGAGAAAGTAGTGCCTGACCGCGACATCATCGTGGCGCTCACGGCTGATGAAGAAGGCGGTGATTCCAACGGTGTGCAATGGCTGCTCGAAAATCACAAGGACCTCATCAACGCGGAATACGCGCTTAACGAGGGCGGCGGCGGCGCTGAACTGGAAGGGAAGAAGATCAGCAACAACGTTCAGCTCAGCGAAAAGGTATTTCAGAGCTTCAGGCTGGAAGTGAAGAACCGTGGCGGCCACAGTTCACAGCCACGCAAAGACAACGCCATTTACCGACTGGCCAAAGCCCTGGACAACCTGGCGAAGTTTGATTTCCCGGTGAACCTCAACGAAGGCACGCGGGTCTTCTTTGAACGGTCCGCAAAATTTGAAACGGGTCAGTTGGCTGACGATATGAAAGGAATTCTGGAACCTGCCCCCAAGCCGGAAGTGGTGGCAAGGCTTTCTGTTTTCCCAAACTACAATGCGATGCTCCGCACAACGTGCGTGGCCACGATGATCAGCGGCGGCCACGCTGAAAACGCGCTCCCTCAAACAGCCACGGCCACCATCAACTGCAGGATTCTGCCCGGTGAAGATCCTGAGAAAATAAAGGGAACCCTGGTTAGCGTTTTTGCAGATCCCGGCATTTCAGTCAATGCGATCAGGCCTGCAAGGCCCAGTCCGGCATCACCCATGAACCCGGACGTATTCGGACCAATCGAGAAAGTTACCAAGCAAATGTGGCCCAATGTCCCCGTTGTACCTACTATGTCAACCGGCGCAACGGATGGTGCACACCTGCGCAATGCCGGTATTCCCACTTACGGCGTTTCCGGCATTTTCGGCGACATCACTGACGTTCGAGCACATGGACGGGACGAACGCATTGAAATCAAATCGTACTATGAAGGCCAGGAGTTTTTGTACCAGCTTGTTAAGGAACTTTCAAAGAAGACGAGTGTAAAGCGGGATTATTAAACAGTCAACCACAAAAGCACACAGAAATACGCGTACTTATCCTGTGGCCCTGTCTGACAGGACTTTTCCCTGCCTTTGACAGCTTCAGGAATTGAAAAATCTGTCAGTTGAAGATTTTGAAAAACGTACCGGCCCTGATATAAACTATGGCATTTGCCGGGATTCCGGGTGCCTTTGTATCCTTAGGCCCGGGCTGACGCGGAAGTACCAGGCACGGACAAAAGTGCCTGCCTTTACCCGGTGCGATGCTTCTGAATTTCTCCTTACCTTAGTATCCTCAAACGATTGAAAACATGGCAAGGGTAGAACTGATCATGCCCAAAATGGGCGAAAGCATCATGGAAGCCACGATTTTGACCTGGCTCAAAAATCCAGGTGATAGAATCGAACAGGACGAATCCGTGCTTGAAGTTGCCACCGACAAGGTCGATACGGAAGTCCCTTCAACCCACGCCGGCGTGCTCACCGAAATTCTGGCGAAAGCCGGCGAAGTGGTGAAGGTTGGGAGCGCCATAGCCATCCTGACTACTGAAGTAATTGAGGGACTGCCCAAGGCCTCCCCTGCCCCGGTAAAAGAAGAAAAGGCCGCAGCAAAAAAGAATATTACTTCACCTGTTACGGTGTCATCCAATGGCAACGGAGCCAGTCATGCTCCGGCTGCCGACTATAAATCTTCCTCCCGCTTCTATTCACCCCTTGTCAAGAACATTGCCAGGGAAGAAAAGATACCCGTCACCGAACTGGAAAGCATTGCCGGCAGCGGACTGGAAGGCAGGGTTACAAAGAAAGATATCCTCGCCTACGTGCAGCAACGTCAGCCCGGTGCACCGGTGATGGAAAGAAGTACCGCTCCATATGTGCCTGCCTCCATCAGTGCGGGAGATGAGATCATCCAGATGGACCGCATGCGCAAGATGATCGCTGAGCGGATGGTGGATTCCAAGCGTACGTCGCCGCATGTTACTTCTTTCGTGGAAGCCGACATGACCAACATCGTGATCTGGAGAAACAAGACCAAAGGAGAATTTGAAAAACGCGAGGGAGAGGCCCTCACCTTCACTCCCATTTTCGTGGAAGCCATCATCAAGGCGATCAAGGACTTCCCCATGATTAACATCCAGGTGGACGGCGACAAAATTATCAGGAAGAAAGACATCAACATCGGTATGGCCGTGGCACTCCCCTCCGGCAACCTGATTGTTCCCGTCATAAGGAATGCAGACCAATTCAGCCTGGCGGGCCTGGCCAAAGCCGTGAACGACCTGGCCAAAAGGGCCCGTGAAAATAAACTCAAGCCGGACGACCTTTCAGGGGGTACATTTACCATCACCAACGTCGGCACATTTGGAAATGTCATGGGCACCCCCATCATCGTCCAGCCCCAGGTCGCTATCCTGGCAACCGGAGCGATTCAGAAGAAACCAGCTGTCATTGAAACTCCGGCAGGCGACGCCATCGCGATTCGTCACAAGATGTTCCTCTCCCACTCGTACGACCATCGCGTTGTTGATGGTGCGCTCGGCGGCAGCTTTGTAAGAAGGGTGGCAGATTACCTGGAAAAATTTGATGTGAACAGGACAATCTAACCTGTCCTCAAGCCTAAGCCAGGATAAACCACGGCAATAAAGCAATCAGGAGGGTGACGACAAGCCAAATCAGCAAGTTTCGGTTTGTCTTTTGTTCAGCAGTCATAACCAGGATTAAGAGGATACTGGGATTTCTCCTGAAGAACGTAAGGAACCATTCAAGGTTGCTATCGTTAACAACCTCTTAACAATTGCTTATTTTGCATTCAAGAAAATCAGAATCCTTCAATCTTTTAAATCCCAATTATGAGATTCGGCACCAAGGCCATCCACGCAGGGGTAGAGCCTGATCCCTCCACCGGGGCGATCATGACACCCATTTTTCAGACTTCCACCTACGTGCAGGAGTCACCGGCCAAGCACAAGGGCTATGCCTACGCGCGTGGCGCGAACCCCACCAGGAATGCACTGCAGAAGAGCATTGCTGCATTGGAGAATGGGAAATTCGGTATCTGCTTTTCCTCAGGAATGGGCGCCACGGACGCCGTGATCAAGCTGTTGAAACCAGGCGATGAGGTCATCACCAGCAACGACCTGTACGGCGGCTCATACCGCATGTTCACCAAGATTTATGAAAAGTTCGGGATCAAGTTTCATTTCATTGACCTGACGAATGCCGAGAACATCCGTCCCTACCTGAACCAGAACTCAAAACTGCTCTGGCTGGAAACACCGTCCAACCCGTTGATGCGGATCATCGACATACAGACCTGTACGGCGATGGCCAGAAAAAACAGCATGATCGTGGCGGTTGACAACACCTTCGCTTCCCCCTACCTCCAAAACCCGCTAGACCTGGGCGCCGACATCGTGATGCATTCTGTCACCAAATACCTCGGCGGTCACAGCGATGTAATCATGGGTGCTCTCGTGGTAAACGATGAGAAACTGCAGCAGGAACTGGCCTTCATCGCCAATTCATGCGGGGCAGTGCCAGGACCCCAGGATTCCTTCCTGGTACTGAGGGGCATCAAAACACTCCACCTGCGGATGGAGCGTCACTGCTTTAATGGCCGGAAAGTTGCCGAGCATTTACGCAATCATCCCAAAATCGGAAAAGTATACTGGCCAGGCTTTGAAGAGCATCACAACCACGCCATTGCCAAAAAGCAGATGCGTGACTTTGGAGGAATGCTTTCATTCACCTTGAAAGATGACCGGATCGAACAAGCAACCAAACTGATGGAGAGCGTGACACTGTTCTCGCTGGCCGAATCACTGGGCGGTGTTGAATCCCTGATTAATCACCCGGCATCCATGACACACGCCAGCATTCCGCGCGACGAAAGGCTTAAGAATGGCCTCACAGATACGTTGATGCGCCTGAGTATAGGAGTAGAGGATGTTGAAGACCTACTGGCCGATATGGACCAGGCACTTGCTACCTTGTAGCGGGGATAGTTGGCTTATCTTCCTCCAGGAAATTCATGTCCCTGCCAAAGGTTTCGTCGATGCCCTGCAAGGCAACAATGGCCACCCCAATGGTAAACACCCCCACAATGAGTGCCCCATAAATAACAGCCGAATCATCGCCTCCAAATAATTCACGAAGAAATTTGAACGCAATCAACAGGGGCACCACCGTTCCGCGAATAAAATTAGGCACTGTTGTGGCAACGGTAGACCTCAGGTTGGTACCAAACTGTTCCGCGGCAATAGTGACAAACAGTGCCCAATAGCCAATGCCAACACCCAGGAGGAAGCAGGTTATATAGAAGTTCGTAACGGATCGTCCCGGCGTGAACAGGTACAACACGATGACACTCAAAGTCAGGAAGATGTAGAGCAAGACAACTTTCTTTCTTGACCGCATCATCTGGCTAATGAAGCCGCTGGAAAGGTCACCCACAGCAAGCCCAATGTAGCTGTACATGACTGCATCTCCAGACGCAACCACTCCATCAATATGGAGGGCTTTTGCAAATTCAGGTGAGAAAGTTATCAGGATGCCAATGGTAAACCAGATGGGCAGCCCGATGAATATACACCCCATGAACTTTCTAAATCGTTCGCCATTGTTGAACAGTGCGAAAAAATTGCCTCGTTTAACAGTGGCCTCCTTCACCTTAAGGAAGATACCTGATTCAAAAACGCTGACCTGGGTGAGCAGAAGGACAAGTCCGAGGCCTCCTCCAATAAAATAGGCGATCTGCCAGTCGAATGTTTTGGCTACAAAGTTAGCTGCCACCGCGCCCAACAGACCGAAACTGGCCACCAGGGTCGTTCCGTAACCCCGAAGGTTTATCGGCAATACTTCAGCGACGAGGGTAATCCCGGCACCCAACTCACCTGCCAGTCCGACCCCGGCAATAAACCGAAGAATGGCATAGGTGGTTACATCCGTCGCAAACCCGTTGGCAATGTTGGCCAGGGAGTAAATCAAAATAGAACCAAACAAAACCGACAAGCGTCCTCTTTTATCGCCCATGATTCCCCAAACCAGTCCGCCCACGAGAAGGCCGGTCATCTGTACCTGAAGGAGAAATTCACCCTGGACCAGCAACTGGTCTTCAGCCACGCCCATCGACATCAGGCTGGGCCTCCGGACAATGCTGAACAGGAGAAGATCATAGATGTCTACAAAATACCCCAGTGCCGCAACGATCACCGGCAGGCTAAATAATTTCTTGGAATTCTGTTCTTTCATGGATCAGCAAAATAGGAATATTTGAGCCATTGACAATAGCGGTGTTTAACCCTTGGTTATATTTTCCAACCATTGATCAAAAACCGGATCAGGATTGGCCAAAATAGTGCTAAACTCGTACTGGGAAAAAACCAAAAGCCATGATAAACAAGCGATTATTATTCATTTTCATAGCCTGCTTTTCTGCCCTGACTGGTTTCGGTCAGAAGAAAGGCGTTCCAGCGAAACAAACCCTTTCGTTTGACGAAAAACTCTACAGCGCGGCAGAGTGGCGCAGCATCGGGCCCTACCGCGGAGGCCGGTCAGCAGCCGTAACTGGTGTTCCAGGCAAGCCCAACTTATACTACATGGGTTCCACCGGTGGAGGCGTCTGGCGCACCACGGATGCCGGTAACTCATGGGAGAATATTTCCGACGGCTTCTTCGGAGGGTCAATAGGAGCAGTAGCGGTAAGCGAGTGGGACAACAACGTGATCTATGTAGGAGGAGGAGAAGAATCTGTTCGCGGCAACGTGTCCTATGGATACGGAATGTTTAAATCCACTGATGCCGGCAAGACCTGGACGTCCATTGGATTGAAGGACTCACGGCACATTCCACGCATCCGCATTCACCCAAAGAATCCCGATCTTGTTTATGCCGGGGTCATGGGTGACCTGTTCAAGCCAACAGAAGAGCGTGGCGTATACCGCTCTGAGGATGGAGGGAAGACCTGGAAGAGAATTCTTTTTGCTAATGCCAGCGCTGGCGTCGTTGATCTTGCCATGGATCCCAACAATCCAAGAATACTGTTTGCGTCTACCTGGCGTATTAAGAGAACACCCTACAGCCTGGAAAGCGGCGGAGAAGGTTCTGCCATGTGGATGACCAAAGACGGTGGAGACACCTGGACAGACATTTCCAAAAATGAAGGCCTGCCCAAAGGCATCTGGGGTATCGTCGGACTGGCGGTATCTCCTGTGAATTCAAACCGTGTGTTCGCCATCATTGAAAACGACAACGGTGGTGTATACCGCTCCGATGACGGCGGCAAGACCTGGAGGAAAATGAATGATGATCGCAACCTGCGTCAGCGTGCCTGGTATTATTCACGCATTTATGCGGACACAAAGGATGTTGACATTTGTTATGTGATGAACGTGTCCTACCATCGCTCCAAGGATGGCGGCAAGACATTCCAGGCATTCAATGCAAATCATGGTGATCACCATGACTTGTGGATCGCCCCTGAAGACAACCTTCGCATGATCATCGCTGATGATGGCGGGGGCCAAGTATCCTTTGACGCCGGTGAGAATTGGTCCACCTATGAAAACCAGCCAACGGCTCAACATTACCGGGTCACCACGGACAACCACTTTCCATACAGGATTTTGGGTGCCCAACAGGATAACAGCACCCAGCGCATCCTTCACCGCACCGACGGCAATGCCATTGGTGAACGGGATTGGGATGTTTCAGCGGGCGGTGAAAGCGGCTGGCTCGCGGTTGACCCAACGGATAACCAAGTGGTCTACGGCGGCAGTTATGATGGTCTGCTTGAAAGAAAAAATCACGCAACCGGTGAAAGCCGAAGCATCAATGCCTGGCCGGACAACCCGATGGGACACGGTGCGGAAGGCGCGAAGTACCGCTTCCAATGGAATTTCCCAGTATTCTTTTCACCGCATGATCCAAAGAAAATGTATGCCGGCTCCAACGTCATGCATGTTACTTACAATGGTGGTGAGAAATGGGAAATTATTAGCCCAGATCTCACCCGGAATGATCCGACCAAAATGGGTTCCTCAGGAGGCTCCATTACGAAGGATAACACCGGAGTAGAATATTATTGCACGATTTTTACAGCAGCAGAATCACCTTATGAAAAAGACCTGATCATCACCGGTTCCGATGACGGCCTGCTGCATCTCACCCGGGACGGCGGAAAAAATTGGGAGAAACTGACCATCAGTGGCCTTCCTGAATGGACGATGTTCAACAGTGTTGACTTCGATCCTTTTGTAAAGGGCGGCGCGTACGTTGCCACCACCAGCTACAAATCAGGTGACTACCATCCCTATCTGTTCAAGACGAAAGACTATGGAAAGACCTGGACCAAAATTACGGACGGCATTAACCCCGGTCATTTTACCCGTGTGGTCCGCGCTGACCACAAGCGCCCTGGCCTCCTTTACGCCGGTACTGAAAGCGGAATGTATATCTCCTTTGATGACGGAGCCAGCTGGAAGTCTTTCCAGTTGAACCTGCCCATTGTACCCATCACGGACTTGACGATCAAGAATGACAACCTCATTGCGGCCACGCAGGGACGCAGCTTCTGGCTCATCGATGACCTAACCCCCCTTCATCAGTTGAATGAAACTGTAGCTGCAAGCGAGTACATCCTGTTCAAGCCTATGCCAAGCTACCGCATGGGCGGAGGGTTTGGATTCGGCAGACCTTCAAAGAAGGCAGGCAAGAATCATCCTGGTGGTGTTATGGTTCATTATTATGTGAAAGACACAGCAAAGGCAGTTGTCTCGCTGGAAATTCTCGAAAGCAACGGCAAGGTGATCAAGAAATTTTCAACCAAGCCCGACAAAAAGGCCAAGGATGAAAGCCTAAAGGTGAACCCCGGCTCAAACCGGTTTGTATGGAACATGCGTTATCCTGATGCAGAAAGCTTTGACGGGCTAATCATGTGGGCTGGCTCGGTAACAGGGCCGAAGGCTGTGCCCGGCACATACAAGGCGAAACTGACAGTGAATGGTAAATCACAGGAGACCGATTTTGAGATCCTGAAAGATCCCAGGACTACCGGAACGTTGAGTGATATTAAAGAGCAGTTTGATTTCCTCATCGCTGTGCGCAACAAGCTTTCAGAGACCAACATGGCTGTCAAGAAGATCCGTACGACGCGAGATCAAATTAATCGTGTGACGGAACCGATGAAAGGCAAGGAGGACATGAAAGATGTTAATGACATGGCTAAATCCATCCTGGACGACATGAAGAAAATTGAAGAAGCGTTGTATCAGACAAAGAACAAGAGTGGCCAAGACCCATTGAACTACCCGGTACGCCTGAACAACAAACTGGCCGCTGTCGGTGGTGAAACTGATGGCAGTGATTTCAAACCCACCACACAGGTGAAGGCTGTTCACCAGGAAATCACCGGAAAGATTGATGACCAGCTGCAAATACTCAACAAGATCTTTACCGACCGCATACCGAAATTCAATGACCTTGTGAAACAGAAACAGGTGAACCCCGTCTCCATTCCAGAAGTGTTTTAGGATTGGAATCCGATGATGAGAAACAGGCTGTCCGTGGGCAGCCTGTTTTATTTTCTACCCAGGAAGTAGTAAAGGATGGCTCCAAGGACCGGTATAAAAACCACAACAAGGATCCAAATAACCCTTTTGTCATTGGGCAAAGCCCCCTTCAGAATATCCATAATCGCTACCGCACATATTCCAATGTAAATCAGGTAAGATAAGGTTCCCATAACGGTTGGTTAGTTAGTGCCCAGTATTTTGAATAATTCGTCCAGATTTGGCGTAATGATGATTTCCGTACGGCGGTTCTTTTGCTTGTTTTGGTCCGATGTATTGGGCACCAGTGCAGAATATTCTCCCTTGCCGGATGCGGTAATCTGATTGGATGACACGCCGGCCCGGGTCAGAATTTTGGTGATTGATGTTGCCCTCATGACACTCAGGTCCCAGTTGTCCTGCATGTATTGAGACTTCTTTCCAATAGGCACATTGTCCGTATGCCCTTCCACCATGATCTGGATATCCTTCTGGTCTTTGATGGCCTTAGCCAATTGCTGCAGGGCCCCAACACCTTTTGCGTCAACCTCGATGCTGCCTGATCCAAACAAGAGCTGTTCTGCCAGCGAAACGTAGACTTTGCCGTTCTTCACGTTTACTGTGAGGTCATTCTCCTTGAAGTTGAGCAACGCATTGCTGATCCTGTTCTTCAGGTCCTGGACTGCCTTGTCTTTGTTGGCCAAAACAGTCTCCAGTTCCTTCACCTTCTTCTCCCTTTCAGCCAGGCTGATGCTCAGTGAATCATTGGCTGTCCGTGTGCGATCCAGGCGTTCCTGGATGGCAAACAGCTGGTCCTTTTGCTGCGCCAGATCACGGTTAAGCTTGCCACTGTTGTTAAGAAGATTCTTGTAATAAGCGTTTAGTGTCTCGTATTCCTGGTTGAGGTCTGACAGTTTTTGAGAAGTGGCCCTTTTCTGCTCGCCGAGGGAAGTGGTGTCTTCCTTTAGCTTGGCTACTTTACTGTTCAATTCTTCCAACTGGCTCTTGGCCTGTGTCAACTGGTCTGTTCTTTCCGCCAAATCACCGTCCGTTCTCACTTTCTGGGCAAGCATATCATCGTACTTCTTCTTGGTGACGATGCAAGATTGAAGGCTCAAAAGCAGTCCCAGGGTCAAAAGTTGAAAAAATCTTGTCATAAAAGGAGGTTGTTAAATCCCAAAATCTACAACGAAAGTATGCGTTTGAATTCGTTCATCCAAAGCGCCTTCATTCCTGAAACTTATTAGATTTGTCTGACACGAAAAATCAATCGCTCAACCTAAACTATTTATCATGGAAGGCATGCTCAAACCCGGCTCATTTAAAGGGAAAACAATTCTGATTACCGGCGGTGGTACCGGCCTGGGCCGGTCCATGGGTAAATACCTGCTCGAATTGGGAGCCAACCTGGTGATCAGTAGCCGCAAGAAAGAGGTGATCGACAAGACCGCCGCCGAACTGATGGCAGAAACCAGGGGGAAAGTCCTGGCAGTGCCCTGCGACATTCGCAAATACGAAGAAGTCGAAGCCATGTTCAGGGCTGCTGAAGCCGAATTTGGTACCGTGCATGGTGTACTCAACAACGCCGCAGGAAATTTCATCAGCCCCACGGAAAGGCTTTCTCATCGCGCTTTTGATATTGTTGTGGATATCGTATTGAGAGGAACCTATTATGTTACGCTGGCCGCCGGAAAGAACTGGATTACAAAGAAGCAGCCAGGCACTTTTCTCAACATTGTCACCACTTACGCCTGGACGGGTTCCGGATATGTGGTTCCCTCGGCGTGCGGCAAGGCCGGTGTGTTGGCACTAACCCGGTCGCTTGCCGTAGAGTGGGCGAAGTACGGCATTCGCAGCAACGCGATTGCGCCCGGACCATTCCCGACGGAAGGTGCCTGGAGCCGTTTGCTGCCCGGCGAACTGGCGAAGAAATTTGATCCGGCAAAGCGAATCCCGCTGGGCCGGGTGGGAGAACACCAGGAACTGGCCAACCTCGCGGCCTATCTCCTTTCAGATTTTTCAGCCTATGTAACGGGAGAGGTAGTAACCATCGATGGCGGTGAATGGCTCCGCAACGGCGGGGAGTTCAGTCACCTGGAAGATGTGACTAAGGAAATGTGGGATATGTTTGAGAAGTCAAGGGGTAAATAACCGGGCCCGGGCGGGCTTGTCCGCCAGTTGGACGATTCGGTTTTCAGATAGGCATCGTGATGCAAGAGGTGGTCTGGTTAGGGATTACCGGGAAGGCTATAAAATAAAAAAACCCTGTCTCTTTCGAGAAGGAGTCTTTTAATAAAGTCAGGCTTGTCTGCCGGAACTTCTGGCGCAGGCAGGCGACGACCCGCCTTCGCAAAACGCTTCGGACGGGCATGCTTACTCTCCCGGGTTTTACTTAAAAAGGGTACAGTGCCCTATTTTTTATGGGCAGCACTTGTGAACTTAGCTCCTTCCATTTTGCATAGATGCCTTCTGCTGAGACAGCGTGATAAGACCGCTAATTTTCTTATACTTCTCTGGATGGATGAAGTACCGCACGAGCCGCTTGTCATTCTCAAGCCTTTGTTTTTCTAATAGCGGCTCCACTTCATCCGTAAACGCCCTATATTTTCTATTGATCTCCTTAATAACGTCACTTCGATGTTTTTTCTGCACCTCCACAGACTTATTGCTCGTACCCAGAATGCCGTTAATTTCATCGATTAATAAAGCATGGTCCGAATTTTCGAAAATGGTTTGGACTAATTCCTGTTCGATTTTTTCAAAGAGTATTTGTTGATTCGTATCATTCGGTTTCCGATTTCGATAATTAAGCGTCAACTGAATAACTGCAAGCAGTGAGAGAATTATGCCCGTAATAAGTGAAAGGAAAGGTAGGCTAATCCATTTCGGCAAGGATTCACTAACTGTAATCTTAAACTCTTTTTCAGTAACCAATCCTCCTCCATCCGATGCGCTTATCCGGATCTTGTAGGAATGACTTTTGTTTTCGCCAGAGTCTTCCAATAATATCAGTGTGCTCTCACCAGATTCCCGATTACCAATCTTAAACTTTGCATTATCCGTGGATATGGTGTCCTTGGCTAAGGAAAAATAGATTGAACCTCCCTCCACATCCAGAGCTGTTATGGTGCCCACAAGGGATTCAGTAGGTGCATTATCTGGCACCTCAGTTAAGCTTAATGCAATGTCGGTTGGTGCTGTATTTTTGAATGGATTCATTTCACCTTTAATACAGCGAACAGAAAGTCCTGCTCGTTTATCCGCAATTACCCTGACAACCGCTGCGTCTGTAAAATCCATATATCGCAGCCAAGCCTGCCAATCAGACTTTGAGGTCGTCGTCCATAGATAGCCATACCGACCCAAAGTGAACGTTTGGGCGCCGTAAAATTCTCTATGACCAGCTGGCAAAAATGAAAAGCCACTGGAGTTTGAAGATTTCGTATTGGAAAATTCCCAATAGAGTGCGGTCGAATCTTTCAACATGGCAGCGGCAGCATTACTTTCCGAACCCAGAGCATTGAGATTTTTATTGGTAGTTGAATCCAAATGGGCAGAAAGCCTCTTTAATTCCATATCAGAAGGAGCGTGCCAGCCAGATGGACAAAGATTGCGTTCGTCTGCCACGGCATACCAGTTATAAAGTTTGCCATAGGGTATATTGAATTTGCTTTCATTTTCCGGGTAGCTGTAAGCTGGAGAAGAGAGCATGCTCCATTCACAACGATCAGCGGTGAACGCGATAGGATCCCCATTGGCAAATTTAGTCGTACGGAGGTTTTCGGCCATCCATTCCTGATCACCTATCAAGACGGTATTATACAGATTGCCAACTATGTCCGTCACAGTGCCGTGAAAACCAATACTCTTGTACACCTGAATCAATTCCTGTTCACTTAAGGCGCGGTTCCAGAATCCGATGTCGTCAATGGCACCTCTAAATCCTCCCATCACTTTGCCTTCAGATCCATCAACGTTACCTCCTATAATAAACCTGCTCTGGTTTGCATAAGAGACCGAGGTGGAAATGGAAGACACGCGCTTACCATTCGCATACAGGGTCAGCATCTTACCATCAAAAGTCACTGCTAAATGAACCCACTGATCAATTTCTATTATCTGGTCGGTCAATATCAATTGATAAGCATTATTAGAAGGCGAATGCGGCGGTGACCAGTTGTTGGGAAACGAATTTCCCTTCAACCAGTTGCCTGTCAATACCTTAGCATTGTCTAACTGGAAAAGGGAAAGCATGTAGGCAGGGCCTTGCACCCATGATGCAGGGAAGAATCCTAAAACACCTTGGTAGTAAAAGTTTATACCACCGGAATTCATCGGGTTAAAGTAAATGGGGCTTATCCACACAGAATAAGTGAATTGCTCGGTAGCAAAAGGCTTTGAGTCAGCCGGTTCGAGCCACTGGGCGGATTCTGGAGTTCCATTAAACAGGTAAGCACTTCCGGAATTGGACATTCGGTCTGCGGTAAGTACAGGCCCATTAATCCTTAGGTGATTGCCATTCCCTGATCGGTCATCGGCGGTCCGATCAAACGGGTACCAGGCCACAAGGCCTTCCTTTGGGAGATACGCTGGTAGCGTCTGAGATAAAGAACCAATGGCATTAGTCAGCAATAATAAAGCAATGAAGATTGTGGGTGGGTCCTTTCTCATCAGATTGGGCCTTTTATCTTGGACTTTGTGCCATGAGTTTCTCGAGACGAATTCAGGAAACTCAAGATCAATAGGTGATAATTGGTTTCCAAAAGAAAGATAACCTGAATAACCGATTTTTCCTGACTCCTCGCGGCTTTTCCTGCTAAGTTGAAGAAAGAAAGGAATACGGCTCAAAAATCTTTTTCGAACTCTATGGCGAAGAATCATATAATTATATTGCTATTAGCAATTATTCTTTTATTCGATATTGGATGTAAATCTAACGATCCGCCACCCACAATACCGACAACGACACCGAGTGTGCCTACTACACCGACTGCGGTATTACCAACTGTTGAAATAAATCCAACAGTAACTAACATATTATATACATCCGCTAAAGTTAGTATGAATGTTACTGCTCAAGGTAGTAATCCAGTTACTATGCGTGGTGTTATATATGGTATTGTTGGCGGCACTTCAAACTATACATCGGCTAGTGGATCAGGAATTGGCGCACTTGATATACTGTTGTATAGTCTTACGCCGGCTAGTTCATACTTTGTAAGAGCATTTGCAACAAGTACCGCAGGTACTGCTCTAAGTACTGATATTACATTCACCACGTTAGCTCCAAGTTTAGCAACAGTAACAACAACTCCGATAACCATATTCACAGCTACAACTGCAACAGGTGGTGGCGGCAGTGTAGTGGACGGTGGATTTCCAATAGCAGGAACTCGTGGTATAGTTTGGAGTACATCTACAGCGCCGACAATAAATCTTACAACAAAATCGGTAGACAGCAATGCTGGCATAGGAACATTTAACAGTCCAAAGATTACTGATCTTCTACCTGAAACAAAATATTATGTAAGAGCGTATGCCACAAATAGTGTGGGCACTGCTTACGGCAATGAAATAACATTCACAACTAGCTCTTTACAAATTGGTGATGCATATCAAGGTGGAGTCGTTGCATACCTTTTACAATCTGGTGATATAGGATATGATGCAAATGTGAAACACGGGTTTATTGTTTCCCTGTCGGACCTTCATACAGGTGTATTTCTTGCTGGACAAGATAATCCGTTTTGGGGTTGCAAAGGAACTTTGCTCGTTGGAGCAACTGGTGTTGCTGTAGGTGGTGGTAAGCAGAATACGTTAGACATTGTAGCTGGGTGCGCTACTCCATTAATTGCCGCAAGATTGTGCGATAATCTGGTAACGGGTGGATATTCTGACTGGTATCTACCGAGTAGGGATGAATTGCACAAATTCAGTTTGAACCTCACTGCGATAACAGCAAGTGGATTGACTTCATTCACTACAAACGCAAGCTATTGGAGTTCTACTCAACATAGTATTAGTGCCGATTATGCGTCGGTTGAGCAATTATCGACTGGAGTTATAAGTTTTGGTACGAAGGATAATCCATATTATACTAGACCAATTAGAAACTTCTAATGGTATGGCAAAGAAAGCACCAACCATGATGGCGGCAATAATCATGGAAGTTAACAAACTGTTTATATTTCTATGCATATGCAAAATTTCTCTTGGAAAATCCCTGCAGCTACATACAAAGAATTTATTAGTACTGAACTGCCAGAGTATGACGCGGATGGTCTATCCTTAATTGATGATAAGCATTTTGATAAAGCCTTTATGAATGCGAATGTTTTGGAAGGCTTGGGGTTCAACGAGCACTTAACCGAAATACACAGGCCAATCTTAAAAATAGTGGCTAACGGTCGAGTTATCTATAGAAAATTTTATCAGGGTGCGAATAAGCATATCACCAAAGATCACATTGGCTTATTGAAAAAAGATCGTGTTTATTTAAAAATTCACAAAACTTCTTCTGCACCCGTCAAAGTTAAATTGGCAAATTTCTTTGAAGCCATTTTGTACTACTTCTATAATCCTAAGGAAGATTTAAGAATTGCGGCGCGTTTAGCGATATTAGCTATACCAATATCATTTCTTTTTGGCCTTCTGGTAAATTATCTATACGATTGGCTGAAGGTCACCTTTGGTTTATTAAAGTAACCTTTGGTGGGTAGGCAGGCCGGAACCCGACTTTGGAAACCTTCGTTGGAGCAGTCTTACTCTCCCGGTCAGGATAACAGTCTATGGAGGCACAAGAATAAGAAACCCCTTCTCGTAAGAGAAAGGGGCTTCTTAATAAAGCCCCGCCTAAGCGAGGCACTCATGCCTGCGTGAGGCACTTCGGCATTCGGGTCGTGCCGGCGAGCAGGTATATATTTACTTTGATTGCTATAAAAATAAAAAAGCCCCGACGTTTCCATCGGGGCTCTTTTTAAAGTCAGGCTTGCCTGCCGGAGCTTTAGCGCAGGCAAGTGGCTGGGCCAGGGGGTGTTGCTAAATAAAAAACCCCATCTCTTTCGAGTGGGGTTTTTTAATAAAGTCAGGCGACGACTTACTCTCCCGGATTTTACTCCAGTACCATCAGCGCGGGTGG
>JAYTVB010000024.1:0-63495 GCA_043744235.1 Cyclobacteriaceae bacterium
TCAACCAATTCGCCCGCGCGCTCAGTCGAGAAACCGTATCCGCCACCGCCGGCGGTGAAATACAATTTAAGCCTCAGCGCACGCTGCGTTGCATTCCTCAGCGCCCGCTGCGGTTTCTGCATTTAATTGCTGGATTTAACCGCAGAGATCGCGGAGGAAGATACGCTGAGTTCGCAGAGAATACAATTTAAACCTCAGCGCCCGCTGCGGTTTCTGCATTTAATTGCTGGATTTAACCGCAGAGATCGCGGAGGCAGATACACTGAGTTCGCAGAGAATACAAGCTAAGCCTCAGCGCACTTTGCGTTGTATTCCTCAGCGCCCTCTGCGGTTTCTGCATTCAACATCAAATTTCGCACTTAATCCACCCCACCCCTCCTCGTTGCTTTCTGTTGCGCAGGCCATGGTCCGGGCAACCCGGTTTTTGAATCGATCGGAAGTATGCTTCGTTCCCGCGAAGTCTTCGCCGCATCCTCGCTCGCCATGTAGACCATGACCGCTGTGAGGATCACATTGCTCCTCACATCGTCAAACACCACCTTGTCGTAGGTGTCACGGTTGGTGTGCCAGGTGTAATTGAAGTATGACCAGTTCAATGAACCCAGTCCAAACGCCGGTGCCCCTGCTGCCACAAAAGATGCATTGTCCGACCCGCCGCCGCTGGGCGCGCCGGGGAAGCGGGTTTCAAGACCTGTGCGGTACGCTTCCGGTACTTTTCCGAGCCATCGGCCGATGTATTCATATGAATTCAGAAAACCTTGTCCTGAGATGTTGGCGATGCGCCCCGTGCCGTTGTCCTGGTTGAAAAGGGCCTGAAGATTCTGTACCACTTCAGGGTGATCCTCGACAAAAGCCCTCGATCCGTTCAGCCCCTGCTCTTCGCTTCCCCAGTGGCCAACCAGGATGGTTCGCTTCGGGTTGGGATAAACCTTTTTCAAAATACGCATGGCTTCCATCATGGTGATCGTGCCTGTACCGTTATCCGTTGCACCGGCACCACCATCCCATGAATCAAAGTGTGCTGACATCATCACAAACTCTCCCGCCTTCTCTCCGCCTTTCAATTCCGCGATGGTATTGTAGGTTGGTACCATGCCCCATTCTTTGGATTCGGTCCGAACCATAATCTTTGGAGCGGTACCTGCTTCTGTGAGGCGGTACAGCAGCCCATAGTCTTCCAGGGCAATGTCTACGGTAGGGATCTTCTTTGTCTTGGCGTCAAAAATCTTATTCACGCCAAATCCCCGCGACCAGTTCGATGCCACAATGCCCAGTGCTCCCGCCTTCTCCAGGGCAAGGGGCAACGTGCGTGTCGTATATCCAGTATTCTTAATGCGCTTTTCCCATGCTTCTGTCTGCACGGTACGTGCCGCCTTCATTTTCTCGAATGATTCCTTCGTGCCGAATTCAGTCCAGTTGTAATCCGGGCGTCCGGTGGGCTGGTTCATGGAGATCAGGATGAATTTTCCTTTCGCGGAAGGCAGCCATTTCACAAAGGCCAGTGAGTCTGTCACATCGGGCAGGATCACGACATCACCCGTAACTCCTTTGGGTCCGGTGGGCGGACACCAGGCAAGCTGGGTACCTTCGAGTGACTTCATGTGCGGATACACCATGTCAATGTGGGACAGGCCCCGCTCCCATCCACGCCACTCGCCCCACTTTTCGTTGCGCGCTGAGATACCCCAGCCTGTATAGTTGGCTATCGCCCAATCATGAGCTTTCTGCATTTGGGGTGTCCCAACCAGGCGCGGGCCAATGCCGTCAAACAGATCGCGGGCCATTTTCTCAAGCTGCGAGTTTTCGGTAGCCTCCTTTACGATGGCGTCAATGACCGGGTCGGACTTCTGACTGTACGTCTGATAACCCAGACCAGCGATCAGAACAACTAGGATTAATTTTTTCATGAAAGGAAGATTATGTTGGATACTCTAAAGAAAGATAACTTTAAGCTAACTTCATGTGAAATATTGATGAATGGCAGGCCCGAAGCGACCTTATTTTTTTTCGGTATCTTTTTCCGCTGCTGCGGCAAATTTGGCAAACCATCCGCCCTTTGAGGCCAGTTCTTCCGGTGAGCCCTGTTCGAGGATGTTACCGCCGGAAAGGACAATTACCTTGTCGGCATCCCGCACCATGGAGAATCGGTGAGCAATGACCACGACGGTGTTGTCCTTGCGCATTTCCGAGATGGTTCTTTTTACTTCAGCTTCGGTGGCATAGTCCAGGTTGGCGGTGGCCTCATCAAGAATGACAATCTTGGGATGGGCAATGAACACCCTGGCAATCTGGATCCGCTGCCTTTCGCCTGCCGACAATCCAAGGCCGCTTTCACCTACCGGCGTCTGCAGGCCTTCCGGCAGCCTTTGCAGAGTTCCTTCCATTCCGGCGGCAGTCACAGCTTCCAGTACTTCTGCTTCAGTTGCAGCCGGCCATTTATACCGGATATTGTCTGCCAGCGTACCACGGAACACAGCCCCATCGGCAGTTACCATCCCAATTTGCCGGCGGATGGAGGAAGAATCAAGCATGGCTATATCCTGATCGTCGATAAGAATCCTTCCAACCGAAGGTTTGTATAACTTCATCAGGAGATCAACGGTTGTGGTCTTCCCGGCACCGGAAGTGCCTACGATAGCAGTCACCCTTCCGGGCTCCAATGTAAATGAAATGCCCTTTAATATTTCACGGGCCGGCGTATAAGAAAAATGTACATCCTGGAATTCAACTTTTCCATGTTCCATGGCCAATTCTGTACCTTGTTTTTCTTCTACGGTATTGTCCAATAGCTTGAAAGCTCTCGCCACAGATGCAATATTCTGCTGGAGATTCACCCATAAACTGGCGAGCGAATCGATCGGGTCATACAGCCTGTCAAGGTAAGCGACAAACATCACCACATCTCCCGGCGTAAGCTGATGCTCCAAAGTGAGATACCCCCCATAGCCCAGGACCAGTGCGCTGGCCACCTTCGTAAGCATGGACTCCAGAAAAAAATACCGGTTGCCCAATCTTGAACGACTGATGTAATCGCCATACGCCTCCATAGAAACCTTTCTGAACATTTCAGCCTCCCGCTTTTCGGAACCTGACAACTTCACGGTCTTTATTCCACCGAGTACATCCTGCATCCTGGCCGACACTTCCTCCCATCGATCGTAATAACTTGTCAGACCCGACTCGAGTTTGTTGGCCGACCGCCAGGCAAGAAAAACGTATACCGGTATGACCGCCAGGGCAATCAGGGTCAGCATGACGTTCTGCCAGAACATGATGATCAAAATACCTATGAGGCTGATGATCTCCGGAAGAATTTGCTGTGAGAATCCGTTAACGATGGCCGTGACCTCATCGGACTGATTGATTCGCTTTGCAATGGCGGCGCTTGAACGTTTGCCAAAAAAGGCCAGCGGCAATTTCAGTACATGCTCGAATGTTCTTTGTATGAAGGATTGCTCAATGTGGCATGCGAGCCTGACATTTAGGTTGTCGCCGATCAGCGTAAGTATGCGACTGACCAGGTTGACGATGAGCAATAGGGCTACCGCGGTAAGCAGGGTTTTAATGGCCTGTTCCGGTGTCCGGGGCGCAACATAATGTTTGCTGTGAGCCTCCTTTTTTAATACTTGTTTTTGCGTGATTAAGCCTGAAGCAGATTCTTTATCTGTTATCAGGGAATCCTTAGAGGCAACAGCCAATGAATCTTCGTCAACCGAAACAGAATCGTCAGGCTGAATATCTCTTGACTCATATTCCTTTCTGGTGTCTTCCCTGGCGCTTTGTACAAACAGACCAGCCACGTCATTGATTGCCTCGCGGTAAATCAAGGGCTCCACAAGGCTGGCTCCGGTGGCCAACAGACTGATGGAGGCCACCAGCAGAAACCGGTTCCTGCTCGGAAGGATCAGCCGGACGATGTTCCAAAACTTATTATCTGGTTCGGGTTTATCAGACATGGCTAAAGCAGAATGGTTGTATTTTGATGATTAAATAGATCAAACGAGTCGTCACATCCACCGATTTATTTCTTAATGCGTTTCAGGACAGAATCGAGCTGAATCCTGGCATCAATGTCATCGGGGTCCAACTCATTGGCCCTCGTCAATTCCGCCAGGGCTTCATCCAGTCTGTTTTCTTCTTCGAAAAGCAGTCCAAGATTATAATGGGACCTGGCATTTCCCGGCTCTATGGCAATGGCCTTCCGGTAGGCTTCCTCCGCATCCTTCTTTCTGCCCAGTTGGTCAAGAAGGTTCCCCATGTTTACATAGGCAAGTTCATCTTCAGGATCGATAATGACGGCTTCTTCAAATGCAGCTTCGGCGTCCTTGATTCTTCCCAAAGAAGAGAGATAAATTCCATAGCTGTTCAGGATTCCGACCCGTTTTGCTTTCCTATCTTTTTCCAGATGAAGCAACAGCTGAAAATCGATGTCGTGGAGATCCTCCGGAGATTTGCTACCCCAGGCTGGATCATTGCTGATCCTGGACACCTTGGCACTCAGTCGCTTGACTTCTATATCGAGACGCTTATCTTCTGAGAGGGCGAACGCCTTCGCATAAGACTGTTCAGCCATTTCATAACGGGCTTCATTGAAAAGGTCATCGCCAATTTCTTCATATTGCTGAACCACCTTCCTGGCCTCATAGCGGTCCCATTGCTCCTGAACAGACGGAACAAAAAATGCCAGAATCATTACAAGAGCCCCTCCTATGCTTGCGAGGACTGGCCATATCTTCCGTATAAACGTCAATATCCGTTTCACAATTTAGGCATTACGAGTACCTCATCTTTTGAATATGAATGTAACAAAAAACAAGCCTACTATCATCCATGATCGCAGCATCCAAAGATGATTTTGGTCATGACTAATGTTAAATGTATTTGATACCTTTTAAACTCTACGCATTTCACTTATGATGAAGGCATAGTCATTGCATAAAACCAGCAATCTCAGTTGACGAACTTTGGCCGCTTGAACTTACGAACATGGCCGTTCCCGCCACTCTTGAAATTCTTATCCGCCTGTTGTGGTGTGTGTCATACGGAACCTGACGAGATTGAAGGACGCACACTGCCACCTACCTATCTCTTCTCATAAAATTTTTTTAGATTGCCCGACGATTTACCTTAATAATTAACATGCTGCGCAGCACGGGTGTACTCCTGATCAACTTGCTGGGTTTCTTGTCTTCCTGCGCGCAGCCTTCCGTTCATTCCATTGATTCGTTGCGATACCTCGGAAGTTATGAGGTCCCATTCAACCAGCCCTTTAAAGGCACCACCATCGGCGGACTTTCCGGAATTGACTATGACAGCAAGTCCAACCGCTATTTTCTGATCAGCGATGACCGTTCCGCCTTAGAGCCGGCAAGATTTTACACGGCAACCATCAACGTTAATAAAGGGGGCATTGATACTGTTATTTTTAGCGGGGTGCAGATCATGCTGCGCGAAAATGGCCAACCCTATCCCGGCGCGAAGCAGGATCGCGCCAACACGCCTGACCCGGAATCCATCCGGTACAATGCGCTGACCAATCAACTCCTTTGGACCAGTGAAGGTGAACGGACTATTAATCAGAAGGACACCATTCTGCAGAATCCCTCCATTACCATCATGGACTTATCCGGGAAACACACCGGCATTTTTCCCCTGCCCGGGAATCTTGGCATGCGCAAGACATCACTGGGACCACGCCAGAATGGAACACTCGAGGGCCTGACTTTTGCCGACAACTATAATACCCTCTACGCCAACATTGAAGAACCACTCTATGAAGACGGGCCGCGCGCCGACCTCCGGCCGTCCCGTGCCTGGATCAGGATCTATCAGTTTGATGCTTCTGAAAAAAAGAATATCGCCCAGTATGCCTATGCGCTCGAGCCGGTTGCGTACCCGGCCATCCTTCCAACCGCTTTCAAGGTAAACGGTGCGCCGGAAATTCTTGCCCTGGATAAGAACAAGCTGCTGGTTGTCGAACGCTCATTTTCTACCGGACGGCTGCCCTGCACGATCAAGGTCTTCCTGGCTGATCTCAGCCACGCGACCAATGTTATTTCAAATCCCTCGTTTGAGGAAAATCCGCCAACAGCCCTGGTCGCCAAGAGACTTTTGCTCAACATGGACAAACTGGACATCTACATCGACAATGTGGAAGGCGTCACGGTAGGGCCCACATTACCCAACGGGCATCAAACCCTGGTGTTTGTTACGGATAACAATTTCAATTCATTGGAAAGAACGCAGTTCCTGTTGTTCGAAGTGATTCCCTGATCGTTCATACTAGAAAAATCAGGATCTGTCATGACCTGGCTCATGGCCTGGATTAGGCATCAGGAATGACCTTTGTCCAGATGAAAGTTATCCTGATCCTCCTCTTGCTGTTCCATGGACTGATCCATCTCATGGGTTTTGCCAAAGCATTCAACCTCGCCCAGGTGTCGCAGCTCACCCAGCCGATTACCCGGACGGCCGGCGGCTTGTGGCTGCTGGCGTCGGCGCTTTTCCTCATTGCCCTTGGCCTTTATGTGACCAGCCGGTCAACCTGGTACATCCTGGCCGGAGCGGCCATTGTCGTGTCGCAAGTGTTGATCCTTCTCCAATGGAAAGACACCAAATATGGTACGATCCCGAATGTGATCATCCTGGTGCCCGTGCTGGTGGCATTCATGGCTTCCCTTCCGAACAGCTATTACAACCTGTTCAGAATCGCTGCACATGAAAGACTGGTGCAGATTGAAGACGATGCCGTTCTCACTGACAGCATGTTACAGAAATTACCAAAACCTATCATTAAGTACCTCTGGTATACCGGTCAGGTTGGAAAGCCCATCGTCAGGAATTTCAGGGCCGTCTTTTCAGGGAGGATGAAAACTTCCCTGGAGGGCAACTGGGTCGATATCCATTCAGAGCAATACAATTTCTTTGATGACCCCGCACGCCTCTTTTACGTAAAGTCGAGTATGTACGGCCTGCCCTTCGAGGGCCTTCACCGGTATGTCGGCAGCCAGGCAACCATGACCATCAAGGTAGCGGCCCTTGCTGAAGTAGTGGATGCCAGGGGCGACAAAATGAACCAGGGTGAAACGGTGACCATGCTGAATGACATGTGCCTGCTTGCACCGGCCACCTTGATCGATGCGCCTATCCTCTGGGAAACGATAGATTCCCTGACCGTGAAAGCCACGTTCACCAACCAGGGCAATACCATCAGTGCCATCCTCTATTTCAACCAGGCTGGTGCACTGATTAATTTTGTCTCCAACGACCGCTTCCTTTCCTCCGACGGCAAAACCTACCTCCAATACCCATGGTCAACCCCGGTGCGCGATTACAGGAACTTCGATGGCAGGCTGGTGCCGTCATATGGTGAGGCCATCTGGCTTACGCCAGATGGCCCGTTTACTTATTCTAATTTTTATATTGAGGCTTTAGAGTATAATTGTCAGTCTTTCAATTAATTATAGCTATAGAATCATGACCCCGCTTCCATGAGTTTTCTTTGAAGCATTAGCCGGTAGAACCTCGACAGAGAGTCCAAATGCATCCCTGAAGCTATCCTCAATTTCCGCCGCTGACATGGCCGGAGAAAGGTCAATAGCACCTTTGTTGTGTGTGTTCCTGCAGTACAACAGGGTCTTGCCACCATCGGTTACAAACTTCCTGGCGGCCGCTGCACCGGCCTTGCTGGGGCGTGCATGAAATTCCAGTTTCAGGTCCGGGAATACAAGGTTGAATTCCTGCTGGATGGCAGACACTTTGCGATGGTCATTGATGATGATTTTCATAACAAGTGATTTTAATTAACAAGGCTAGTTCCAAAATGCCAGGACCGGGTAGTCGGCGATCATGCTGATTTCCTTTACAATATCAGGTTTAAACAACTTTTCAATCCAGCTCTGGTGGTGGCAGGAAAGTGCCAGCATGTCCGCTTCATGGACCCTCAGGTAACGGTCGAGGGCATCCGGCACCTCATCGGAATACTGGAAGTCCAGGCTCCATGAAATATGCCGGGTCTCCCGAACCTTGAGTGCATCCATCATCGCCTGCACCTTTTGTTCCAATTCAGGCGTACGCTTGTCGGTGGCAATGTGCAGTACCTTCACTTCAGCATTAAGCGGAAATGCAATGGCCTTCAACTGTTCAATCAGAAACACCGGGTTCGTGACTGGGTCATAGGCATAAATGATCTTCCTGATTGGCCGATAGCCATAGCCTTCAGGCACGATGATCACCGGGCACCTCGCCTGCTCAACTACGTGAAAGGAATGGGTCCCAAAAACATACTGGTACACATCATCGGCTCCGTTGGTGCCCATGATAATCATATCGTAGTTTCCTGCCTCGGAGGCGATGGCCATTTCTACCGTGTCGGTCGTCTGCTCGATGTGGTTGTCACAAAGGATTCCAAACTCCTTGTGCACTTCCTGACTATACACCTCCAGACGGTCGCCTATACCCTCCAGACCAACGGCCACCTCCTGCTCCAGTTGTACCGCTTCAGGCCAGATGGAAGGTCGCACGTACAGCAAAGTCAGGTTAGCAGCAAGATCCTTGGCCAGTTGCGCGGCATACTCCATGCCGTTCATGGCAGCAGGCGAAAAGTCGACGGGGCATAGTATCTTTTTCATGATATGTTGGTGGCCTCCTTAGCCATGTGAAAGTTGATCAAGTCACGGCAATTTTGCGTTGATGGATGTCTCCAAGTCCGATGATCGTTATCACCGGGCTGGAAAATTTGTGCCAGTACCCAATCGCACCCGGTTTGCCGTTGGTCAGTATGTCAATTCCATGGCTTCCTTTTCAGCAGGAACAACCTGGAACGGTTTGCCCTCGTCGTGACAGATCAATTGGGCTGCTTCCCGGCCTGAAGACAAGACACCCGGCAAGCCGCCGCCGATGGCCACCCACTGTCCGCACATGTAGAAATTCTTCAATCCTGGCAGGTTGTGCGGCAGGTTGCGGAAACCCGTTTCCGGGGTCATCAGCCATCCTTCGAAACTCCCTTTCCAATTACCTGAGAAACTTCTGAAGGTCACCGGCGTGGATACATCCACCATCTCCAGGTTCTCCCGGATCTTGCCCAACCGCTTGTCAAGAATGTCGATCACCTCATTGGCGATACGCTCCTTCTCGATGCTGTACTGGCTATGGTTGTCGTGGTGCAGGTTGTTCCAGTAGTTGTAGTTATCTGTTTCAATCATGACCGTCAGCTGTGTGCAGCCGGCCGGAGCCAGTGTGGGGTCAAAATTATTGATGCGTACGGCAATATCCTGAATGCTTGTTTTTGGATCAACGTACATGGCTTTGTCGAGCGGGAAACCCAGCGTATTTGGCATGCCTTCAAATGTCCTCCGAACGCCAATGGCCATGAAAATCAACGACGGGAATGTCTTGGCCTTCTTGTAGAACCGGAGGAGCTTCTCACTCAGGTACCATCCATTGAGCATGACAAAAATGGTTGTGTATCCATCGGCAGCAGAAATCACATAGTCTGCCCGGCGCTTTTCGCCATTGGTGAGTTCCACTCCGACCGCTGCATCATTCTCGGTCAGGATCTTCACTACCTTTGATTCAAACTGTATCTTGCCGCCCAGTTCATTGTAACGTTCATACACTTTCATGGCAAAGTTCAGCGAGCCGCCTACCGGGTATCCCGCTGTCTTCTTGTGAAACCAGGTGAGTGACATCATCGCGAAAACAATGCTCATGCCCGGCTCGAACAGGTTGGCAATTACTTTTCTCAGCAGGGGGTTCCTGAACTTCTTGCTGTAGTCGAGGCATGTGTAGCGCATGAACCTGCCAACCGTGCCCAGGTAAGGAAGCACCTTCCAGGTCGCCTTCATTTTGCTCCACAGGTTAGCGTCATCAGGAGGCATCGCGTCGAAATCCACCAGCCGCCTGACGCCTTTCATGAACTTCAGAATCTCAACGGTATCTTCCGGCGCTTTGGAAAGGAACTCCTTCTCAAGCCGATCAAGGTTGGTATACACGCTGATGGTGTGTCCTTGTGCATCTTCCAACCGGAAATATTCATCGTGATTGACAAAATCAATGTCATCCAGGTGAATGAGTTCATTCCAGCGCTCAAAAAAACTGCTTCCGGGTCCGCTACCCACCAGCCAGTGGATACACAGGTCTATCTTGTATCCGTTCCGGTCCCAGGATGTGCACAGGCCGCCGGGTGTCTGGTTCATCTCCAATATGGTGGTTTCAAAGCCATTCATCCGCAGGTAGGTGCCAGCAGTAAGGCCTGCCATGCCTCCTCCGATGATTATCACTTCTTTGGGTTCCATATGAATCAATTTTGATTGCTTTTTAACATGATTGACAGGGTCAGAAATTATTTGGCTGTGAGTACAAGTACCGGGATGGCTTCATGATTAATCAGGCTGAGGGCGATATGCCTGGAAGTCATTTTGATGATACCCTGTACTTCATCTGACGTGATGGCTACCAGGTCACACCCGGCCTTACGCACAAACTCGTCGATGCCCCACTCAGCATCATTGGTTTCGATGATGTTGGTGGTAAATGAATAGAGTAGAAACTGGTTGGTCAGCAACTTCATCCGCTCCCGCGCAGTTCCTTCTTCTACAAGCCGGTTGACATAATTGAGGTAGAGAAGATGGATGTGGGACTGGTATGGCCTGGCCAGATCAATGCACTGCGCCATGGCTCCGATCAAACTGCCATTGCCAAAGGATGAAGCAAAGGCTATGCTATTGAAAGCCACAACCTTGGGCCTTTTCTTGATGACAAGGACCGGCACACTGGCGTGCTTCACAACACGTTCTGTCTTGGAACCCAAAGCCAGTTCGCGGATTCCGGTGGCCCCGTGGGAGCCCATGATGATCCAGTCGATCCCGTAGGGTTTGATATAACTTTCAATGTGATCATTGCCCTTGCTCAGCACCAGGACAGGCGTAGACTGAACACCCATTCTCTCTGCCAGGTGAACAAGTTCATTCAACCTGCCCTGCACCCTTCCTGATTCCGGATCAAGTTCAATTTTGCCTTGCGACATACCCGGCACATGATGGCTGATGAGCGGGTCAGGGCTGATGTGCAGAAAGTAGACATGTGACTTGAATACCTGGGCGATTTCCAGAGCCACCTCAGTTGCCGCCTGTGCGCATAGCGAGAAATCAGTCGGTATCAGTATTCTCTTCATGGTTCGTCCCCCGCCAGGGACCCGATCACTTTTTCGAAATGGCACAAGTCCAAATCGGGCAATTGAGGTGGTTCACAACATCTTCAGCAGTACTGCCGATCAGGAAATGGGAAATACCTTTGCGTGCGTGTGTGCCCATGGCAATCATGTCAGCCTTCACTTCACTGGCAAACCGCAGAATGGAATCAGGTTCAAAGTATGTGTCGTTCCTCATGTTGACGGTAAAGTTTTCAAAGCCGTATTGCCTGATGTATTCGTCCATGGCTTCCTTCTGCTCCTGCTGTGTTCTGAAGTTGGAGGGTGTATTGACCAGCAACAGGTGCAGTTTGGCATTGAAGAACTTCTGCAGCATCATCACCTTCATGGCGAGATCAGGCTGGTCCATTTCCAGCAGCGTGGGGAAAGCAATACTCCTGATCGAGTCAAGCGGCACGGCTTTCTTGATGGCAAAGACCGGTGCTTTACTAAACCTGACAATTTTTTCAGTATTCGATCCCACAAAAAATTCCTTGAAGCCGCTGGCGCCATGCGTGCCCATCACCACCTGATCGATCTTTTTGTCCTCAATGTAATCCCGCAGCATCGTGGTGGTTGGCCCATGCAGCACGATGAATTGAACGCCGGGAAAGTTCTTGCCATATTTCTCATTCATCTTGGCAAAATTGGCCTGGGCGTCATCATCAAGTTCCTTGACAAACCCCGGATTCAGTACATACGGAGGCATGCCAAAGGTGGCTTCGTAGACGACCGGAAGGTCAATCACCTTGACAACAGAAACCTCTCCCTTCGTATGGGATGCCAGGTCAATGGCGAATTTGAAGGCCTCAATGGCGCAATCAGAGAAATCGCATGGCACGAGTATCTTTTTCATGGTTCTTTTTTCCAAAATCTAGCCACTAAATCGGCTGAAAAACATGATATTCATACCATCATTGACATGATTCTGGTCATTGTTCGTTTCAGGCTGCCAGGCGAATAAATATCCCCGACCGAAATGATATCGGTCATATGAAAGCCTGAGGTTCGGGAATAATTTTGAGTAGCCAGAAAACCCTGGGAATATGACGGTCTTGATGTTTGGCTGGGAATTTCCACCCCACATTTCTGGTGGGCTTGGAACAGCTTGCAAGGGCCTCACCAAGTCACTCGCCAGGGAAAATACACATGTTATTTTTGTTATACCAAAGGCTGATAATATTCAGAAAGAGAGCGGGTTAAGTATAGTCAACGCAAGTAATATACAGCTTCCCTCCCTTGCTGTAGCCCTCAAATCAAAGACCAGAAAATCAAGCCAAAAAGGCAAAGGTGAAAGCACTGAAAAGGCATCAGCCACCCTCATTACGACGGTGCCTGTTAATTCAGGCATTGCACCCTACATGTCCGCGGATGTGCTCAACACACCCTACAGCATTACCCACTGGAACTACCAGGTAGGCTGGGCATCTCCTGGTGCCGACACGGAAACTACCGCCAACAGCCTCAAGGAAGGCCGATATCACTTTTCAGGTGGCTATGGCCCCAGGCTGATGGAAGAAGTTCAATGGTATACCCAAGTGGCAGCGGAAGTGGCCAGGCAGTATACATTTGACGTAATTCACGCCCACGATTGGCTGACTTTTGCTGCTGGCATGGAAGCCAAAAAGGTAAGCGGCAAACCCCTGGTGGTGCACGTTCATGCCACCGAGTATGACCGCGCCGGCGACAACATCAACCACCAGGTTTACCAGTCGGAATTGGATGGAATGCGCGTCGCAGACCGCATCGTAGCGGTAAGCCAAATGACCAAGGATACCATTATCCGGAACTACCACATCCCCGGCAAAAAAATAAGGGTTGTGCACAATGGCGTGTCGCCCAGGACGGCGAGGAAGATCAGCAACCTTCCTCCTATGGGAAAACAAGTGGTCACTTTCCTGGGCCGCATCACCTATCAGAAAGGTCCGCAGTATTTCGTAGAAGCTGCCCATAAGGTCCTGCAGAAATTTCCCGATGCGCACTTTGTCATGGCCGGCTCTGGCGACATGCTTCCACGGATGATCGACCATGTGGCCGAGCTCAAGATGTCATCGCATTTTCACTTTACCGGGTTCCTGAAGGGAGAACAACTGGACAAGGTCTGGGCCATCACCCGGGCGTATGTGATGCCCTCGGTGTCAGAACCTTTCGGAATCACTCCGCTTGAAGCCATCCAGTCTGGCATCCCGGTGATTATTTCCAAACAATCCGGCGTGGCAGAAGTTGTCAAGAATGCAATTAAAATAGACTTCTGGGACACAGAAGCACTGGCGGATGCCATTTGCAATATTTTCCGCTACGAGAGTCTTTCCAAAACCCTGAAAACCAAAAGCCACGAGGAACTCAAGAAGCTTACCTGGGGCCGTGCGGCCAGGAAAATAAACCAACTCTATCATGAACTCGCATAACCAAAAGCGCTATCTGAACATCTATTTTCAGGTTCACCAGCCGAGGCGCCTGGGACAGTTCAGTTTCTTTGACATCGGCAGCAGCCGCGACTACTTCGACGATGGCCTGAACCAGCTGGTGATGCGGCGTGTCGCCAAGCAATGCTACTTGCCAATGAACTATATCCTGCTCAAGAAGATTCGCAAACATCCGGGGCTGCGGTTTACATTTTCCATTTCCGGCGCAGCACTAAAACAGATGGAAGTATTCGCTCCCTCGGTGATTGACAGTTTCAGGGCTTTGGCCGACACCGGAGCAGTTGAATTCCTTGCAGAAACATACTTCCACTCCCTGTGTTCCATCACCAGTGCGGACGAGTTTAACCGCCAGGTGAAAATGCACCAGGATAAAATTCAGCAGCTCTTTGGTGTGAAGCCGGTCGTTTTCAGAAACACTGAATTGATTTATAATGATGATATAGGAAACTTGGTTTCGCTGTTGGGCTACAAAGGAATATTGATGGATGGTATCTCCCGGATCCTCGCCGGTCACAGTCCAAACCACCTCTATCAGCATCCCAATACGTCCCTCAGGCTGTTTCCAAGGAATTACCAACTGAGCGATGACATTGCCTTCAGGTTTAACCAGCGCGACTGGAAAGGCTGGCCATTGACTTCCGGAAAATTTGTCAAGTGGCTGGAGGCCCTGCCCGCCGCAGAAAACCTCGTTAACCTGGGCATGGACTATGAAACCTTCGGTGAGCATCACCATGCTGATACCGGCATCTTCCAGTTCTTCGATTCCCTGCTGGACCTGCTGGCAGCGAACAAAAAATTATCCATGGTCACCCCTTCAGAGGCCATTGGTTTGCTTCAGCCGGTATTGCCGGTCAGCGTGCCCTCCACTACCTCGTGGGCAGACGAAGAGCGGGACCTCTCGGCGTGGCTTGGCAATGACATGCAGCGTGATGCTTTCAATACCCTGAAGCAAATGGAATTGGAAATCAAGAAGATCAAAGACCCCGGCCTCCTCACCACCTGGCGCTACCTGCAAACCAGCGACCACTTCTATTACATGTCTACCAAGAAGGGGGACGACAACAGCATCCACAATTACTTCAGTCCCTACCCTTCACCGTACGAAGCATTCATGAATTACATGAACGTGACCACTGACTTGTCCCTGCAGCTAAAAGCGCACAGAAACATGAATCCTGCCCGGAATGAACCGCATTCCCAGGAAGCCTGATACACGAAATGCGGAATAATATTGGGTTAGCAGGCACAGGCCCGGACTTACAGTTTCTCAATGGCCCTTTTCAAATGGCGGTACGTTGTTGCTATCTCCTCGCTGATGTCGATATACTTCTCCTTGCCCTGGTCCAGTTTGGTCCTCACTCCTTTCGAAATTCTTGTTATCTCCTTTTTGGCTGCGGCCATGCTTTGCCTGAATTCATCCTTCACCTCAAACTTCCTCAGTCCAACCTTCAGTTTGAGAATCTCCAGTTTAAGCCTGAATATTTCCACTTCGTGCACAAAGAAATGGGGCGAGTGAACCTTGCTTATACCGATCCGGAGCTCATTCTCAACGTGGTTGATGGCCGCAAGGATCTTCCTCTGCTGACTGGTAAATTTCTCCTTTGACTCTGCCCTTCCCACGGCCAGTTGTACTTCCAGTTCTACGATCTTCTTCCGGACATCCATCGGCAAATCACCTGGCGAGTCCTCAAGCACCAGCTTCAATTCAGCCACCTTTTGCCTGAATCCTCCTTTGATTTCCTCAAACTTATCCATCGCTGCTACTTTGCCGAGGGACAATTGCAGAGCCAGGTCATCTAGCTCCCGCTGTGCTTCCAGTATGCTGCCGGCCATCATCTGAAGGGTCTTCTTTTCTTCACGACGCTCCCATGCGGATTTTGTTTCCATTGTGATGGATTGGGCTATTGCGGTATACACAGTACGGGCACCTTGGAATGAAACAGAACGCCTTCTGAAAGGCCCATCAGGTATGCCGGCTTGGCCTGGTGGTGGTGCCTGACCATGACCAGCATGCCGGCCTGCCTTTCAGCCACACACTGCAGTATGCCTTCTTCCTCGCCACGGCTTTCGTGAATGACAGTATCCACCTTAACTCCATTCATGGCAGTGATGAAATTGCCCATGCGCTTCAGCATGGTTTCGCTTTCCATGAAATGCAGCGGCGTGTTAACGTACGCCAGGTCGATCGAAGAACCATGGTGCGCTGCAATGTCCTTCACGAAGTGCAGCGCCGGCAGCAAGTCTTCATCAAAGTCCGATGCAAACAGAATCTTATCGATACTTCCGGGATGGTAATTCTTGCGGACGGCGAGGACAGGGCAACTTGAATTTCTGATCACCTTCTGGGCTGTGGATCCAATGAACTGGCCTTTCGGCTCACCCACTCCATGAACCCCCATAACAATCATATCCATGCCCTTCTCCTGTGCAAAGAGACCGATTTGCTCAAAGGCCACACCTCCCTTTACCCAAAGCTGAAGGTCGCATGCCTGAAGGTCAGGATGAAGGGTAAACCTGTCAAGGGTCATCTTGGCCTCCACCATCCTGTTTTCAATCGCAGGATACTCCTGCTGAACTTCAACAGGTAACTTACTCCAGCCGGGCGGAAGGTCAGCGACATGCAGCAGGTGAACCTTTGCGCCTGACGCCGTCGACAGGAACGCACCGGCCCTTGCCGCACTGAGCGAAAAGGGCGAAAAATCAACCGGAACCAGGATATTTTTCATGATCAATGCCAATGCAAAACAACCCTCCATTGGTCACGCAAAAAATGAGCACGGTACCGGTAAACGATGACTTTGGTCATGCTTGCAGTTGGGCTGTTGTCAATAATACCCAATGACATATCCCTGGCGGTGTTCCACCGGTGATCAAAATCCTGACTGGCCTTGATTTTTATCATCGTTTGCCGCAAGGCTTGATGGTAGATTTGATTAGGCCATTATGTGATTCGCCCAATCCACCATCCCCATGAATTTGCTCAAGAAAATATTAGTTGCCTTCATTGCGCTGGGTGCAGCGAGCATCATTTTTCTGACCTGGTATTCGGTACAACACGCAAAGGATGAAGGTACTGCAACGCAACCCTTGATTCCTGAGCCGGTACAAAAAGTGTTGGTGGCCGCAGACCAGGTTAACGTACAGGACTCGCTGATCCGAAAAGTTATACGAGGCCTTGAAACCGAACATATCACCATCGAAGTCTACAACCTCTCCGATCTGACAGCGATCGATGCACAGGAGTGGTCGGCCATTGTTGTTTTCCAAACGGCAGCCCGGTCTGGCTTACCGGATGACAAAGTCAGCCAGATCAAATCATACCCAAACGGATTTGTTGTGGTCATGGAGGGCGGGGACATCTTTACTCTTCAGGGAGGCAGTATTAACACTCCCAATCAACTGACCGGCCTGAATACAGCCGCGATCGAAATCGTAGACAAGCTGCACCTGGCTGCTCACGCACAAATGTGAATGCATCATGAAGGGTGTGCTGCGATACGTCAACAAAAGGTTCAGCAATCTTGAAGAGGAACTGGTCAGCTACACAAAGGACCCGGAAGTTGAAATACTGCACAGCATCAGGGTGGAGATCAAGAAGATCAAGACACTCCTCCTATTGATCAAGTACTGCTCCAAAAAATTCAAAGCACACAAAACGTTCATTCCCCTTCGAACCATTTTCCGAAGGGCAGGCGAGATTCGCCAGCCGGACGTGTTTTACCGACTATTGCTATTGTACCAAATCCAGGGCGTGCAGGATGAAGCCATCCCCAAGTCCAAAAGTGCTGTCCGCCTCAACGATTCGTTTATCAGACAGATTCCTGCACACCTCAAGACGGTCAAGCGCCTCAGGCAAATCGTCAGTCAACAGGCGGGCAAAATTAACAGGCGTTGTATCCGGAAGTACATCGAAAAAAGAAAGAGAGCATTGAGGTCCGAACTTCATCCCCGCCTGCACCTCGACCAGCTGCACAAGTCAAGGAAGGCGATGAAAGAGATCATCTACCTGTCCGGGGTAGAGAACGGCGGCCGGAAACTGGATAAGTTCTATCGGCGTATTGAATCCCTGGTGGGTAAATGGCACGACCGGCAGATGTTGACCTACGAGTTGATCAGGAACAAGACCACGGCTGAGGTGAAAAGGCTGACAACGGAAAATGAGGCGGACATCAGAAAAATCAAGAAAATGGTTAAGAAATATTATCAATAGGCATACGCATTCAAATATGGAAACCTCCGAATCATTGTTGCTTCAGTTGCGGGACCACCTGATGGGACTGCCAGAACTTGACCGATCAACCATGGCCTGCGTCGGTTTCGACGGGTTTGTCGACAACATCCAGAGGGCCGTCCATTCCAAACCACAGGAAGGTCAAAGGTTCTTTGGTAACATTACAGAATTCTCCAGCCACCTGGCAAGCCTCCGCGGCAAGAGCGGACAGGTTGAACTGGTATCCAAGAAGATAAAGATCGGCGGCAATGCTCCCATTCTCTCTAACGCCCTGGGAGCACTCGGTGTGAGAAATGTCTGTCTTGGCGCCATGGGCTTCCCTGAAATTCATCCGATGTTCAGCCAAATGGATCCGCTCTGTCATCCCATATCACTTTCACCACCCGGCAAAAGCAATGCCCTGGAATTCGGGGATGGCAAAATAATATTTTCCGAACTGAGTGCCTTTGACAACTATGACTGGACCCACGTGAGGCGTACCATCGAACTGGGGAAGTTGCGCTCGCTGGTTCATGATTGTCGCCTGTTCGCTTTCGTAGACTGGGTCAACCTTCCCCAGGCCACGAGCCTGTGGAAAGGATTCCTGGACGACGTCATCAAATCTGCGAACAGGAAGGATTTTCTTTTCCTGTTTGACCTGTGCGATCCGTCAAAGAAAACACCGAGGCAGGTGCGCGAAGTCCTGAACCTGATCAGCAGTTTCTCTGAATTTGGCCAGGTTACCGTGGGACTCAACGAAAACGAAACCAACAAAATTTGGATGGCACTCAATGATTTTGATCTCACCGCTGCCGACAAAATCAATATACCTCCACTCAAGTCTGCTGGAGACTTTATCTATAATGCCATCAACATTGAAACACTGCTCATCCACCCACCTGACCGTACCATGGTTTTCACGCGGAACAGCGGTGATGCCGCCGGCAAGCACCATGTCGTTGAATTGTACGGCAGGCTTGTTGCTCATCCTGCCGTACTCACCGGCGGTGGTGACAACCTCAATGCCGGGTATTGCCTGGGCTGGCTGGCTGGTTTGGAGATGCCATACTGCATGCTTCTCGGCATGGCTGCGGCGGGAGCCTACATTCAAGAGGGCACCAGCCCTGAAGTGGAGGACCTGATCAGCTATTTAGACACTTGGGCATCCGAAGCCTGTCCTGCATCCCGCCAGGAAAGTGCTGATGTCGGGCATTTACTGTAGTTCCATCCATTGGGAATGAGGGTCATTGTCATGATGATTATTATCATACCTGCCATTGACCCTTGTCATTCACCGTCATTAAGTATCGGACTACATTGACGCCAGTTGGTCAGGAACAGACTGGCTGGACAATGAACTATACAACCCCCTCACTGGCACCTTTTCGGGTATTCGTCCTGGGCCTGATGATGATGATCGCCATCTTCGTTTTGGAGGTTACAACCGAATTCAATTTACTGGGAACCGTGGGCTACATCCTGGTTATCCTGTATATGCTTCAGTTTCCCCAGCAGGGACGCTATGCCATGATCATGGGCTTTGCAGGTACGTTGCTCATCACCTTTGGATATCTGCTAACTGCTGACAAATTCAAGAACGAGCCGGCAGTACCCCTTGACCGGGTCCTGTCCATATTTGCCATCTGGTTGGCCGTTTACTTCACCCTGCGCTACAAAGACCTGATGGAAACGGAGGCAAAGGAAAAGGAACAACTCCATGCCATTTTCGATAACGCAACCGAGGGTATGTTGATCACCAATGCCCAGGGCAAAATAATATTGATCAATTCATGCGCCGAAAAAATGTTTGGTTACCAGACAGGTGCACTGGTGGGTTCAGGCATAGAGCGGCTGCTCCCTGGCAGATTTCACGATAAGCACAAGGACCATTTCAGGGACTTTGTTGAAAAGCCGCATCACCGGTCCATTGGAGAAGCTGCAGAACTCACCGGATGCCGGTACGACGGATCTGAATTTCCCGTTGCCGTCAGCCTGAGTCATTTTACCACAGCGCAGGGGTTCTTTCCCATTGCCTTTATCATTGACCTCACCGAAAAGAAAAAAGCGGAAGAAAAGCTGCTGCAGGAACATCAGCTCACCCAAACCTACTTTGAACTGTCACCGGTCCTGTTCGTGGCGCTGAACCAAGAAGGCAGGGTGATGATGATCAACCAATTCGGGTGCGATCAGCTGGGATACAAGAAAAATGAAGTGATCGGCAAGAACTGGTTTGAAAACTTTCTACCATCGGATATCCAGGGTCCAACCTATGAGTATTTCAAGATGCTCTTTAAAGGCCGCCCGATTGAATTCAAACATGAGAACAAAGTATTGAACAGCGAAGGAATTGAATTGGACATACAGTGGACCAATACCATGATCCGGGATGCCAGCGAAATACCCATTCTGCTGTTGAGTGCGGGTGTTAATGTCACCGAAAGAAAACGCCAGGAAATGCTGATCGCCGCCAACCACGAGCAAATCAGGCAGATCAATGAAAGGCTTGAAAGCCGTGTACTGGAACGCACCAATGAACTTAAGAAGACACTGGAAAACCTTGAGAAAAGCAACCAACTGCTTCAGAAGGAAATTGAAGAACGGAAAGTTGTTGAGGCTGACCTGGCCAAAAGCCAGCAGTTGTACCGCACCATGGCCCACCACTTTCCGGACGGCGTGATCGGTGTACTGAACAAGGATATGAAGTACATTTTCGCCGACGGGCAGGAACTCCATAATCTCGGTTTAACGGAAGGAAGCAATGCAGGGGAATCGGTATTTGATGCCGTCCACCCTGATCTGTCACGCGAAGCGGAAGTCTCCCTGCAAAATGTATTCCGGGGAGAACCCATCAGTTACGACATTATGATGGGAGATAAATCATACAACCTTTCATCACAGCCCCTACCCGATTTCAAGGACGAAATTCACGAAATCCTGGTCGTCATCCGAAACATCACGCGGCAGAAACAAATGGAGCGCGACCTTTTGAAAACCATCGAGCGGGAAAAAGAATTGAACATCCTGAAGTCGCGGTTTGTAACCATGGCCTCTCATGAACTCCGCACACCCCTGAGCACCATCCTGTCGTCCGTATTCCTGCTGGAAAACTATAGCGGGGATGAACTGGAACGTGAAAAGCCGGGACACATCAACAAGATCAAGCGGTCTGTTCAGAACCTGACGGAATTACTGAACGACCTGATCTCTCTCGGCAAGCTCGAGGAAGGCAAGATCAAACCGATTCCTTCTGAAATCAACATCAAGACATTCCTGGAAGACCTGGTGCCGGAAATGGAACTGTCGCGCAAGAACAACCAGGTAATCCGGTGCGAATATTCGGGGGAAGACAATACCGTATTCCTGGACAAGCAAATGTTGCGGAGCATACTCATGAACCTGATTGGGAATGCGATCAAGTACTCTTCCAGTAATTCAGAAATCCGGATACAGGTCGATGTGACCGACAGCAAAATCAGGATCAAAGTCATTGACCAGGGCATGGGAATTCCAACCGCTGAGCAACACCATATTTTCAAGAGATTCTACAGAGCACAGAACGCAGGGAACATCGACGGCTCCGGGCTCGGCCTCAACATCGTCAGAAAATACGTAAAATTGATGAGGGGAAACGTCGATTTTCAAAGTACACTCAATCAAGGCACCACGTTTACCGTTGCCCTGCCGGTAACCCTGAGGCCTGCCCACCACGACTCCTCCGATGGAGCATAAACCCATTCATCATATGAGCACCGTACTTGTTATCGAAGACAACCAGGAGATGGCCGAGAACATTGCCGCCATCCTCAAACTGGCTCACTACAATGTACTCACCGCACTGGACGGACGGGCTGGCGTTGACATGGCCCAAAAGGAGCACCCTGACCTTATCCTCTGCGACATCATGATGCCCGAGCTTGACGGATACGCCGTACTGCACATCCTGAGCAAGGACCCCGAAGTTTCCAACGTGCCCTTCATCTTCCTGACGGCCAAAGCCGACAAGGTCGATTTCCGAATGGGCATGAACCTGGGTGCCGATGACTACATCACCAAGCCCTTTGACGGCTTTGACCTGCTCAAGGTAGTGGAGATGAGGCTCAAGAAAAATGAACTGCTCAAGTCAACTTACAAGAATGACCTCACGGATGTCAACCTGTTCTTTAACAAAGCCAAGGAACTTAAAGAATTCCACAAACTGTCCGAAAACCGTCATACGCGTGCCTGCCAGAAGAAGGAATTCCTGTTCATGGAAGGCCAGACCCTGAACGACCTGTACTTCATCAGCAAAGGTAAAGTCAAGACCTACAAGGTCAATGACGAAGGCAAGGAACTGATCACGGGCATCCATGGGGAAGGCGACTTCCTCGGCTACGTGCCCCTGCTGGAAGACCAGCCCTCCAATGAAAGCGCCGTGACCCTGTCCGAAGCGGAAGTGACCATGATCCCCAAGCAGGACTTCATCACACTCCTGTACTCGAGCAAGGACGTTGCCAGGAAATTCATCAAGCTGCTGTCCAACAACCTCGCTGAGGCTGAAGGCCGGCTCCTGGACCTCGCCTACCAGTCAGTACGTCAACGCGTAGCCGGTTCGCTGATCAAACTCCAGACCCAGCTCGGATCGCCGGACAAACACGATGCCATCACCATCGCGCGCAAGGATATCTCCAACATCGTCGGTACCGCTACCGAATCACTCAACAGAACCCTCGCTGACTTCAAGGAAGAAGGACTGATTGAACTCGGCAGCGACGGAATTATTATCCTCGACAAACCAAAATTGACCAAGCTGGCACACTAGGAGATTCTTATCTTTTCCATTCATGACTGACATCATCGCCAGCGGCGTTTCGAACTACTATCTTACCAGCGATACGATGAGGTTTTTTAAATAAAAACCATTATGAAAACAACGATTCAAACACCAGACTTCAAAGCCACGCAGGAATTACTTGATTTCGTGGACGCCAAGCTTCAAAGGCTTGAACACATTAACGACCGGATCATTGAAGCCAAAGTCTGCCTCAAACTGGACAAGTCCTCTACGCGGGAGAATAAGATCTGTGAAATTCAGATGGTGATACCCGGCAACGACCTTTTTGTTGAACGCAAGTCCCATTCTTTTGAAATAGCTGCCACGGAAGCCGCCGATACCGTTAAACACCAGCTGGTGAAGTGGAAAGAGAAACTGAAAGAGTGAATCTCTATCTTTCGGGATGGATTCCATCACGCACGTAGTACTTGGCGCCGTCATGGGTGAAGCCCTGGCCGGCAAGCAACTGGGCAAACGCGCGATGGTCCTCGGTGCCATAGCCCAATCACTTCCGGACATCGATTTCATCTCTTCTTTCTGGTTGCCCACGGCCGATGACCTGCTGGCACACCGCGGATTTACCCATTCATTCTTGTTCGCCATCCTGGTGACCCCGTTGCTTGTTTGGCTGGCATCCCGGTCGTCAAGGTCAGGCCTTTCATACGGTACGTGGTCGATTTTTCTGGGTGGGCAGGTTGTGCTCCACATCCTGCTGGACTCACTTAATGCGTACGGTACAGCATGGTTTGAACCCTTCAGCCATGTACGGTATTCCTACCACACCCTGTTCGTTGCCGATCCGCTCTTCACCCTATGGCTGGCCATTGCCACCGCAATGCTATTCATCCTGCATACGCAAAGTCCGTCAAGATCATTTTGGGTAAAGTTTGGTATGATGCTGAGCTCCCTCTACCTGGTCTTTGCCGTTACCAGCAAAGTCCTCGTCAGCCGCAGCGTTTCCAGCATCCTGTCCAGTCAACAAGTCAGCCACCACCGCTACTTCACCACACCCACGCCGCTCAACAGCATGCTGTGGTTTGTTGTGGCTGAAGATTCCGCCGGCTTTCATACCGGGTATCGCTCAGTTTTTGACCATGGAAATAACCTGGAGTTGTTTCACTTTGACCGCCAGGACTCCCTGCTCAAGCCCTTTCTGGGCCGGCATGATGTTGACAAGCTTCTGACGTTCTCCCAGGGTTATTACACGGTCCAACAGTGGGGTGACACGACCGTGTTTAATGATCTCCGTTTCGGACAAATGGCTGGCTGGTCGGATCCTTCAGCCAATTTCGTGTTTCACTATTACCTCCAGTATCCCGACGACAATGAGCTGATCGTCCAGCGCGGTCGATTTAAGAACTGGAACAGGGCCTCGACCATTGACCTGGTCAGGAGGATAAAGGGGAATTAAGCCAGCGCGCTGCCCTCTCATGGAGCAGTGGGGAGAAAGTCATTGCTGGTGAAAAATGAAGACAGGATACTGCGCCAGCGCAGTCATCTTTTTAATGACACTCCTGTGGAATATCTTCTCTGCAAAGCCATGGTGCATCGAACACAGTGCCAGGATATCTGCGTCATGATGGAGCATATAATGGTGAATGCCCTCACCGACCTCATCATCGGAATAGACCGTGTCAAACTGGATAGCGATTTCCTTGTAGCGCTCCCGGATGATATGCTGCACGGCTTCAAGGCTGTCCTGCACCTCACGGGACGGGTTGCTCCTGGCCACTTGCAACACACGGATATTGCTTTCCAGTATTTTTGCCCACCTGGCCAGTTGAACCAGGGGTACTCCCTGTGCACCCCAATAATCAAAGGCAAACACAATGGAGGTCACATCCTGGTATCCTGTGCCCGACGGCAGGAGAAGAACAGGAATAGAAGCTTCCTTCACCACATGATAGGCATTGCTTCCAAAAAACAAACCATAGAAATCCTGGGCTCCGCTGTGGCCTATAATGATCAGGTCAAAAGCTTCAGCCCGCTCGGCAATGACCGTTGACAGGGAGCGTACAGTGGCACTGACTTCAGGATAACACGCGATCTTAAAAACCCTTGATACCTCCCGGCATTGGTCCTCCAGCCGGTCATTCACCGCCTGTATCGTCATCTCCTTGCCCCAGACAGCCTCCGATGCTTTGAGGAAAAACAAAGACTGAACATTAAGCAAGGTAAGGTCACTCCCGGTGGCTTTGGCGAACTTACCTGCATAGGCGATCGTGTGGAGAGCCGTTTCCGAAAAATCCGTCGGGCAAAGTATTGTTCTCATGGCACTGCGCTTACGTTAAACCTAGCCACCCTGCTCCAAGGCTATTTTTTGGCTTCCTTGATCTGCTGTTTCTCGAGGTCCTTAAAATACCCCTTGAACAGGAAATTGTGCCGCATGGCTTCCATGTTCACATCCAGTTTCTCTGTGCTCGTGCGGACATTCCTCATGCTCTTCTTCAGATCATTGGCAAACACGGTATCCGCCATCAATACGCCGGCACCGCTCTCCCCGCGTTTCATCTTGCCGGTCAACACACTCAGGTCATCCGCGGCTTGCCTGGCTTTCTCGCCGGCATCATGGATGTCAACCAGCGCCGTGCGGAGCTGCCTTGAGGAGGCTGTGTCCTTCAGCAGGAAGTTGACAATGCTCTTGTCCTTTTGGAGGTCAGAAAGCATGGTATTCAGGTTGCGGGTGAATTTCGCAGCATTCTCCGAAGTGGCACGGATGCCGTGAATCGATTCCCTCAGGTTATCGGCAACGGCGGTGTCGCCCAGGATCTTCCACAAGCCCTTGCTGTTGTTCAGCTTTTGGGTGATCTTCTTCAGGTCCTCGGTGATGTCCGCGAGGTTCATGTTGGTCCTGTTCAGGATCCGGATCATCGCATCAGTCTCCACGGCCCGGTAGGACATCAGCATGTCCCCTTCTTCCACCGGATCTCCAAAACTTGAACCGGTGGCGATGTTCACAAGCCTGTTGCCCATCAACCCGTCCGTGCCGACAGAAGCCACTGAAGTTTTCTTGATGAACTTCTGAACATTCCGGTGTATGACCATCGTTACCTTGACCGATGTATCACTGATAATCTGTACACTCTTCACCGTGCCTACGTCAATGCCGGAAAAGCGAACGCTATTGCCTGACATGAGACCATTGACATTAACGAAGGTGGCATGGATGGTAATCGTTCGGTCAAAGAGGTTCCGGTTATTGCCGATCATGTACAGGCCGATGATCAGAAACAACGTTCCTGCGATCACGAAGAATCCCAATTGGACGTTGCTGAGTGTATTCCTTTTCATAGTAAACACATTAATGAAAGAACTGCTTCACCTTTTCCTTCTCAATTTTACAAAGCTCATCATACGTGCCTGACGCGAAGCAAATCCCGTCGATCAGCATAATGATCCGGTCCGCGGCCATGCGCACGCATTGCATGTCATGCGAAATGATGATGGAAGAGGTGTTATACTTTTTACTGATATCAATCATCAGGTTAATGATTTCCTTTCCGGTAATGGGATCAAGCCCAGTGGTCGGCTCATCGTAGAGGATGATCTCCGGCTTAAGGATCAGGGTTCGGGCCAGGGCAATTCTCTTGCGCATCCCTCCCGACAACTCAGCCGGCATCATCTCCTGGGTGTGGGCGAGTCCCACACTGCTCAGGGCTTCATGGACCATCTCATCCACTTTATCCTTGTTCAGGTCCGCCTTCATCCAGTGCCTTCGCAGGGGAAAAAGCAGATTTTCCCTGACCGTCATCGAATCATACAACGCATTGCTTTGAAACAGGAATCCCAGCCTGCCCCTCAAGCGGTCAAGGTCTTCATGGTCCAGGGACAATACATCCTGCCCCAGGATCATCACCGACCCTTGGTCAGGTTTCATCAGGCCAATCACACATTTGATGAGGACGGATTTCCCAGACCCTGACTTGCCCAGCACAACCAGGTTTTCTCCTTTGAAAAGCGTTAGATCGAAATCGGTGAGGACGTGGTTGTCACCAAAGGACTTTTTCAACCCCCTGATTTCCATCACCGCGTCGTTTTGAGAATTCATAGTTAGTCTGTCATGTGAACCCCAGCAGATCGGATATCTGCACAGCAATCAGGTCAATAATAAAAATCAACATGGAGGAAACCACCACAGCCGAATTGGCCGAGCGACCTACACCCTCCGTTCCCTTGTTGGAGTTGTATCCTTTGTAGCATCCAATGATACCAATGGTAAAGCCAAAGAAAAAGGTCTTGATCAGCGATGGAACAAAGTCGCTGTAGGAAAGTGCATTGAATACCTGCGTCCAGAACAGGCTCCAGCTGACCACACCCCGGATATTCACGCCGAGGTAGCTTCCATACAGCGCTATGGCATTCGCCCACAGGGAGAGCAGCGGCAGCATCAGGGTGGTGGCAATAACACGCGTGGCTACCAGGTATTTGAATGGGTTGGTTCCTGATACCTCCATCGCATCAATTTGCTCGGTAACCTTCATGGAACCGAGCTCTGCGCCGATGCTCGACCCAATCTTGCCGGCGGCAATCAGGGCAGTAAGGACCGGTGCAATCTCACGGACCAGTGAAATCGAAACCATGGCCGGCAGCATGGATTCAGCTCCAAAATCAACCAGGGTCGGGCGGGATTGGATGGTTAACACCAGACCCATGATAAAGGCAGTCAGGCCCACCAGGGCGAGTGATTTGTAGCCGATGAAATAGGCCTGACCCACCATTTCACGGAATTCGTAACGGGGCTTGAAGCCTTCACTGAAAAACCTCGCAATGAACCGGCTCAGGTCACCGATTTCATCAAAGAAAGCCCTCAGGTTGTCCGGTACTCTCATCTCATTTCCTCATTCAGGACGCCTATAAGTTGGGATAATTTGATGGCTATACGAATGATTGCCGTTTCCTCAAAGAGTGACTTTTATCATCCGGAAACATTATCAGCCGGATCAAAATCTCCGGAAACGCGCATTGAAATCATGGCCTTCAGCGGGCTGACAGTATACCTTTGAACCTGAAACTAAAACATCCAGATTATGAACCTGACACTAAGAAACGGAGGGCTCGTCCCTTCCATGCTCGCTGATTTCCCCAGCACATTTTTCGGACCAGACCTGTTGGATGACACGTTCCTGTCACAACGCCTGGGCGTCGAAATTCCGACCGCCAACATCAAAGAAACAGGCAAGGAGTATCAGATTGACCTTGCTGCACCCGGCCTGACACGCCAGGATTTCAAAGTGAGTATCGAAAACAATCTCTTAAGCGTTAGCGCTGAGAAGCAGGAAGAAAAAGAAGAAAAAGACGTCGATTATTCGCGCCGGGAGTTCTCTTATAACACATTCTGCCGGACTTTCCAGCTCCCTGAAAACAGTAAGGCAGATAAGATTGATGCCCGCTATGAGAACGGCATATTGAAGGTGATCATACCGAAAAAGGAAATCACCGTAGAGAAAGCTGCGAAGCAGATTGCCGTTCAATAATAGAATCGGCACCAATTGAAGTTGAAGAAAGGCCTGGTAGGGGCCTTTCTTTTTTTGTGTTCAAACCCTGCCGGTCAGAAGAAGAATTGCTCGCTGACGATCTTTCCGTTGTTTACTTCGTAAACACAAACCTCATCGAACACCATCCTGCCCTGCCCCTTGAAGGTCGCGTCCAGCATCATGGCCATGCTGAAGTAGCGTCCTCCAACAACAGGATCGGAAATGGAACCGCCATGCCTGACTTCAATCATGGAAGCGAATTGCCTTCCTTTTTCAAAGACGTCCTTTTTGCCCTTAGCACTTTTCACGGGTGCGTGGGCTGGCTCGGTGCTGACGATGTCATCGGCATACAGCTCTTCCATCGCCTGTGAAATCTGGCCTTGGCGGCATAAGGCTACCAGGCGGTCTGCAACTTGTTGTGTAGTCATCATGTTATTGGTTTTGCTCTATGACGAGCCGCCTGTGCCGTTCCGGACAGCGTTGACAAAAAAAATGGAATGACGCCTTATTTCTTCAAGTGCAGGGCCTTCGGCCTGGTAAAGGCCCGCAATCCCGCATGACCCAGGGTGGCGCCAAAGCCGGAATGCTTTCTGCCGCTCCAGGGAACGGCTGCGCTGACCCGGTCGCAGCAATTCCAGTAGCCGGTGCCTGCATTGATTCCATGGAGAATATTCTCAGCCCGATCCTGGCTGTTGCTGTAGACCGCTGCAGTCAATCCATACTCCGTATCGGCCATCTGGTGCATGGCTTCCTCGTCATCCTTTACCTTCATGATCCCGATGATGGGACCAAAGGACTCATCCCGCATCACACTCATCTGGTGGGTAACTTCCGTAAGCACCGTAGGTTCAAAATAATAACCCTCGCCACCCTCCACCCACCTTACCCCGCCCGTCTGAAGTTTCGCTCCGTACTTTACGGCCTCTTCGGTCTGTTCAGCGAGGACATCCAATTGCTCCTTTCTGGTTAGCGGTCCAATGTACACGCCATCCTGCAATGGAGAACCGATTTTGTATCCCTTCACTTCCTTCACGAATTCCTCAACATACTGGTCATACACTTTTTCATGAACATAAATTCGTTCCACAGCGCAACAGCTCTGGCCATTGTTGTAAAAGGCACCGTCCGCCGTCGCTGCTGCCACAGCTTTTACATCGGTGATGTCATCCGTCACATACAAGGGATCCTTTCCCCCCATTTCACATTGGCAGGGAACCATTTTAGGCGCTACTTTTTCATAGATGGATCGGCCGGTCTTGTATGATCCGGTGAAAAAATATCCATCTAGCGGCATGTCCAGCAATGCCTCTCCCACCGCCTTGCCACCCACGGCTACCTGGAATGCGCCAGCGGGAACACCTGCTTTAACCAGCAAGCGCTGAATTTCAAGCCCGGTTAGTGTTGAATATTCGGAGGGCTTGTAGAAGACCGCGTTGCCTGCCAGCAAGGCGGGCACAAACACATTGGTTCCAACGAGGTAAGGATAGTTCCACGCCGATATATTGGCGATGACGCCCAACGGCTCGTAACAGATTTTCTCTACCATGCCTTCCTGGCTGGTCATCACTTCATCGCCAAGGTATTGCTCTGCATGGTCCGCGAGCCATTGAATTCTTGCCCGTGCGCCGTTCACTTCATTGCGGGACTGCTGTAACGGCTTGCCCACCTCCGATGTAAGTACAGCTGCCAGTGTTTCTCGTTCCTTCTCCAACAGCGATGAAAACGTGCGGATGGCGTCGATGCGCCTGGTAAGAGGAGCTTTCTGCCATCCAATGAGGCCTTGCTGTAATGTGGTTAACTTCACCTGCAGCGATTCGGTGGTGTCTTCCTCCAGTTCGAGTAGGACCGCTGCGGTGGCCGGGTTGATGATTTGCATCATGGTGATTGTTTAACGGGGGTTGATGCTTTTAACAAAGCGCTCCCGTATGTTTTTCGAAAATACGCTCTCCTGGTCGCTCATCCTTTCCGGGTGCCATTGAACCAGGAGCAAAAATGGATGGTTGCCAGCATCCCTCCGTTCCATCCCTTCTACAATTCCGTCTGCAGAAACAGCGTTGACTGTCAACGCTGGTGCCGGCAAGTCCACGCTTTGGTGATGGGCGCTGTTCACCTCGCCGGCAGCGGCGCCGGTAATTCCCTGCAACATGCTTCCTGGCGTGACGGAAATGCCATGGTAGCGGTCCTTCCCTTCACCGTGCTTGGTATGATCAGGTTTCCCAAACGAGGGAATATCCGGGATCAACGTGCCTCCAAAATAGGCGTTCGCAACCTGCAGACCCCGACAAATCCCTAAAATGGGAAGCTGATGTTTCCCGGCGTAGTCCAGCAGCTTCATCTCAAACTCATCCCTGGCCTCATCGATATCGTCCAGACTATACGCTGAGAGGTATTCCGGGTGCCCATAAAACCTGGGATGAACATCCTCGCCCCCGCTGAGCACCAGCCCGTCACATTTCCGCAATGCATCAAAGTTCTGATCCTCATGACCAAGTTTAATCACTTCTATATCAGGAGCTTTCAATAACCACTTCAAGTAATTATCATATTTCCTTCCAGCCCCAATACCGATCACTTTTCTGACCTTCATAGTGCCTTCAGGTAAAGCGTCTTGAAATCCTCGCGGGATACCGGCTTGGGATTGTTGGGATGGGCGAAGTCCGCAAAGGCCAGGTCGGCTAAAGTCTCAACGTGCTCCGGCTTTACCCCCACCTGTCTTAATTGCCGGGGAATCCCGATCGATGCATTCAGGTCGAACAAGTACTGTACAACAGCCTTGCCCGACTCCTCACTGAGTTCAAGGGCCCTGGCTATTCTTCTGAACTTATCCTCAAATCCTTCGATATTGAAGGCCATGCCATAAGGGATATTCACCGCATTGGCGAGCCCATGGTGCGTATCCAGCAGCGCCGACATCGGGTGGGCCAGTGAGTGCACAACCCCTAAACCTTTTTGAAAAGCTACAGCCCCCATCAGCGACGCTATCAGCATCTTGCTCCTCGATTCAAGATCAGGTTTATTCACGGCCCTTTCGAGGGACTGGTGTATCAGGCTTATGCCTTCCAGCGCAATACCCTCGCACAGTGGATGCGGCATTTTGGCCAGGAAAGCCTCCATGTTGTGGGTAAGTGCATCCATACCGGTCGCTGCCGTAATGAACGGCGGCAACTCCATGGTCAGCTCGGGATCTGCAAAAATGATCTTCGCGAGCAGTTTTGGTGAGAACAGGATCTTTTTCTGGTGGGTAACGTCATCGGCGATGATGGCGCTCCTGCCCACTTCGCTTCCGGTTCCGGCAGTCGTCGGGATGGTGATGAAGTGAGGAACGTCGTTCGTGACGTATACATCTCCGCCAATCAGGTCATCATATTTGAAGAGATCTTCGCGGTGGTTGACGCGGAGCGCAATGGATCGGGCCACATCGATGGCCGCTCCGCCCCCAATACCAATGATGGAATCCCTGTGCATGGCATCAAAAGCATCGGTGCCCTTGTACACGTCTGACTTCACCGGGTTCTTGTGAATGTCATGAAAGACTTCCACCGATATATTCTTCTTCTGAATATTTTCCCGGATCTGCCTCATGAATCCCAACTGGGAAACAGTGGGGTCCGTGACAATCAACGGGCGCTTCAGATCATGTTGCAGGAGGTAGTCACCGAGTTCAGTGCTCGAACCCGCCCCAAACCGAATGGTAGTGGGAAAATTATACTGGTAAATCGAATCAAACCTCATATTCATTATCGTTCATTTCCAACATCAACACATCAGCGCATCAGCACATCAAATAATCTCGAAATACCTCGCATACTCCCAATCCGTCACCGCTTTCAAATGCTGTCTCCACTCCCATTCGCGCGTCATGGTAAAATGCTCGACAAATCCGTCACCTAATATTTCCCTGGCGACAGCCGATCCTTTCATGTTGCGGGTTGCCTCCTCCAGGGTTCCAGGCAACACACCATTCGACGAATCACGATAACCGTTGCCCACCGTTGGTTTCTGCTTCAGTTTGAGTTTTTTCCTGATGCCATAGAGTCCTGAGGCCAGGCAGGCTGCCATGGCCAGGTAGGGATTGGCATCCGCACCGATAACCCTGGTTTCGAGGCGGCACGATTTGCTACTGACATTCATCACGCGAAGTGCCACCGTACGGTTGTCAACAGCCCAGGTCATCGTGGTTGGTGCCCACGCGCCTTCCACCAGGCGCTTGTAGCTGTTGATGGTGGGGGCATACATGGGAAGTATGTGCGGCAGGCAATACAGTTGACCGGCGAGATAGTGGCGAAATGTTTCGCTCATCTTAAGGCTATCCTTCACATCATAAAACAAATTCTTTTTTTGGCCCTTATCCCACAGGCTCTGGTGCACGTGCCCTCCGCATCCCGGGAGGTCCTGGCTGATCTTGGCCATAAACGTTGCCATCACGCCATGCTTGTAGGCAATCTCCTTGACAGCCGTCTTGAATAATGTTGCCCGGTCACCAGCCTCAACAACGCCGGCATGAACGATGGCTGCCTCCAGTACACCCGGGCCCGTCTCGGTGTGAAGACCCTCCAGCGGGACGTCAAACTTCTTCAGTAAATCAAACAGGTCCGTGAAGTATGGATTTTGCAGCGTGCTTCTAAGAATCGAATAGCCGAACATGCCGGGCGTGAGTGGCTGCATGTCCTTGAAGTGTTTTGCCCTGGCGGTATTCGGGGTTTCCTGAAAATTGAACCATTCAAATTCCTGGGAAAAAACCGGCGCAAATCCGGCCCTGACCGCATCACCAGCAACCTTTTTGAGCAGTTGCCGGGGATCAATCAACACAGCTTCTCCATGCTTGTCCAACAGTTCACCAAGAAAGAACGGGAGATCATTTTCCCATGGAATCTTCCTGAAGGAAGTCAGGTCAATGCGCGCAGGCGCATCCGGGTAGCCCGTGTGCCACCCGGTGTATTGCCCGTTGTCGTAGGCAACGTCGTTGGAGTCCCAGCCAAAGATCACATCGCAAAAAGCCGTACCTCCTTCGACGGCGCTCAGAAACTTTTCAGAAGAAACGTATTTGCCACGCAGTATTCCATCCATGTCGGCGTAGGCTATCTTAACCTTCCCCGAAGGATGGTTCTTTACAAAATCGAGTATCATTTTGGTGGTCATGTGCTGGATGTTTTCGCCCGCCTGTTTCTTAACTTAAATATACCATAGGAAGCGCCCAATAGTACGAGATACAGGCTACATAGCATCAAATTATTGAAGGCCACCGCCCCCAGTGCAATCCCCGCAATGACAAGGGCAATCACCGGGAAGTAGGGATAAAACGGCAGGCGGAAGGGTCTGTCGAGAAATGGCTCATTGCGGCGCAGCGCGATAACGGAGACCATCGAAATGCCGTACAGTGTCAGCGCTCCGAACACGGACAGGGTGATCACTTCAAAGGTCCTTCCTGAAAACAGGGCCACGATACCCACGCACATATTCACCAGCAGCGCATTCACGGGAGTCCTGAACCGCGGATGGAGATTGCCCAGCCACGGCGAACCCACTTTCAATCTGCCAAATTCAAAACTCGCCCTGCCTGCTGCCAGCATCAGTCCGTTGAAGGATGCGACCAGTCCAAAGAGGCCGACAAATACCAGCATGCTGTACTGCCAGCTCTCCCCTGCCTTTACCCGAAGCATGGCCATGGGCAGCGGTGAATCCGAAGCGGTTCCGTCCGGCAGGAATACAATGGATTCCCACCCGCCAACACCAACCGCCGTGGTGAACGTAAGCAGGCACAGGGCGATGAGCGTGAACAGCGCCGAGAGGAATCCGAGCGACATGGTTCGCCTTGGATTCTTTGTCTCCTCGGCCAGGTTGGCAACCCCCTCAATGCCCAGGAAGAACCAAATGGCAAAAGGTACTGCTGCGAATATCCCGGCGATACCATGAGGGAAGGCATGCAAGCCAAGGTTGGTCATGCGCACATGGGGAAACATGATGGCGGCGAACAGCAACAGTCCTGCAACCGCCACGATGGTCACAACCAGTTCAAGTGTTGCCGCAGCCTTGATGCCGACTATGTTAAGCCCGGTGAAGATCAGGTAGGCGGCAATTGAAAACCAGACCGCGGGGACGGCCGGCCAAAACAGGTTCATGTAGGATCCAATGGCAAAAGCGATCGCAGGCGGCGCAAAGACAAACTCAATATTCTGGGCCATACCGACGATGAATCCCGCATCGGCACCCAAGGCCCTCGTGGCATAATCAAATGCTCCTCCTGCCTTTGGTATCGCACACGCCAGTTCGGCATAGCTGAAGGTGAAGGTCACATACATGATGATGACAAACGCCGTGGCGATCGCCAACCCCCATGTGCCGCCCTGCTCAAGTCCGAGGTTCCACCCGAAGTAGTTGCCGGAAATGACATAGCCTACACCCAGGGCCCAAACCATGGCCGGTGTAAGGATGCGTTTAAATTGCGTTGGAGTCTGCAACTGGTTCATGGTGAATAAATCTACGAATCCCCGGCAGTAACCTCGCTCCCCGCTTTAAAATACCGGTATAAAATACCCTTATAAAATAAAAAGCCGGCCTCTTATTTGAGACCGGCTCCCGGTTAATTCAGTTGGGATATCCTAGTTAACGTCTTCACCCAATGACTTGAGTTTCTTCTTCACGCGTGCGACTTTAGCGTCCTCTCCGAGATCGCCGTAGACGTTGAGCAGGGAATACAACACGGTCACATCATCCGGCGAAAGCTTTTCACAGGCTTCGATGTACGGGATATAGATTTTCAATTTTTCAACATAGGCCACATCAAGCTTCTTGAGTTTCTCCATGTCAGCTTTGCTGCTTCCCAGTTTACCCATTTCATTCTTGATCTCCTTGGCCTCTGCCCAATAGAGGTTGGCCAACTCGGCAGCGCCATCAAAACTGGCAGGATCCATTTCCATGAATTTCTTGAATGCGGCTTTCGCCTTTTCAGCGTCACCCATTTCGCGGTTGAGCTGTCCGTACAGAAAATAGTTATCCTTGTTATTCGGCTCGGCTTTGAGCTCACCTTCAACCATTTCCCTGGCAACATCATATTTCTTTTCACCGAGATAGATGTTCAGTTCCATGATCCGGATGTCCTTGTAGTTCGGGAACTTCACCTTGGCTTCCTGGAGAACCTTCAGTGCCGCGGCATTGTCCTTCTTGTTGTCCTTGTAGATGGAAGCCATCATGGTATAGGCTTCCGGGGTCTGGCCTCCGGCCTTTACGTAGCGGTTAAGCATGTCAAGTCCTTTATCATATTCCTTGGCGCCCGGAGCAAATACACCGCCGGCATAGAGGAGCACAAGCGTGTCCTCCCTGAAATAAAGCGTTTTCTCTGACAGCACGAAAGCGCTAGCCACATCCTTCTTCTCATTGTATGCAGCAATGGCATTGTTCCAGAAGAAGGCGGAATAACCGTCATTGACAGCACTCGTCAGCATAGGAAAAACAGGATTCCTGGGATCATTAACGAAAGAGGGTGTCTCCCCTTTGTCAATGGCCTTGGACTTGTCAAATGCTTCTTTGGCAGCATTGAATGCGTTGGCATCCAGGCTCCTGAACTGCTCCTTTTTGGTCGTGTCGATGGCCATGTAGATGACGCCCTTGATGTACCAGGCCTTGGCTGCCTGCTTCGAGGGGTTGCCCTTTTTGTCAACCATAAACTCCTGCGCACCTACGGTGGCATCAATAATGGACTTGGCCTCGTCAATCTTGCCTTCGCGAAAGGCCTTCTCGGCTTTAGCCACATTGGGTTTTATTTGTGCGAACGCCAAAGCAGGGATCAGCACGATGAGGGTTAAAACAATCTTTTTCATCTTCTGGGTCAATTTATATTTCAATTTGGTTTAGGTTCCTGCGTTTCAACATCTTCAATCTTCTGTATTTTTTCAACGGACGAAATTGAATCGTCGTCGTTCAATCGTATCACTTTCACGCCCTGTGTGGCCCGGCCCATCACGCGCAGTTCTTCCACCTTGATGCGGATGCTGATCCCGGAACGGTTAATAATCATCAATTCATCATTATCCCCGACTTCCTTAATTGCAACAAGCTTGCCAGTTTTTTCGGTGATATTAATGGTTTTTACGCCCTTTCCACCCCTGCGGGTAATGCGGTAGTCATCGATGGACGACCGCTTGCCATATCCCTTCTCGGAAACGACGAGCAAGTTCGCCTCTTCACTGGTGATGCAAACCATGCCCACGACTTTATCATCAGCGCCTTCCAGCGTCACGCCCCGCACGCCGGCCGCGGTGCGTCCCATCGGCCTGACATCGGATTCATTGAAATGAACGGCCTTTCCGCCACTCTTGGCAATAACGATGTGGTTCTTCCCGTTGGTCAGCGCAGCTTCCAGCAAACGGTCACCTTCATGCACCGTGATGGCCGTAATGCCATTGGAACGCGGCCGTGAATACGCTTCCAGCGCAGTCTTCTTGATGGTGCCCTGTTCGGTGCACAGCATCACGAAATTCTGGTTGACATACTCCTCGTCCTCCAGGTTCTGGACATTGAGAACAGCCCTTACCGAATCGCCCGGCTCAATGTTGAGCAGGTTCTGGATGGCCCTGCCTTTTGATGTCTTGGTGCCTTCCGGTATTTCGTAAACCTTCTTCCAGAAAACTTTTCCAAAGGCTGTGAATATCAACAGGTAGTGGTGGGCATGCGCGATGAACAGGTGCTCGGTGAAATCGTCTTCCTTTGTGCTGACACCCTTCGACCCAACCCCGCCCCGCCCCTGCGTCCGGTATTCGGAAAGCAGCGTGCGCTTCACATATCCCTGGTTGGAGATCGTAATGACCATCTCCTCGTTGGGAATCATATCTTCCACCGTGATGTCATCGTCACTGGCTACCACCATCGTCCGGCGCGCATCGCCATACCGCTCTTTCATCTCCAGCAACTCAGCCTTGATGATGCCCATTCTCTTGGCTTCACTGGCCAGTATCTCGTTGAGTTCGGCAATCAAGGCCTTGACTTCCTTGTATTCATTTTGAATCTTCTCGCGCTCGAGGCCGGTGAGCCGCTGCAGCCTCATCTCCAGGATCGCCTTGGACTGAATTTCTGAAAGCTGGAACCGCTCCATCAGTCCGACCTTGGCCACGTCAGGGTCCTTTGAATTCCTGATCAGGGCGATGACCTCGTCCAGGTGATCCAGGGCGATCAGGTAGCCCTCGAGGATGTGGGCACGTTTCTCAGCCTCAGCCAGCTCAAACTTCGTTCTCCTGACCACCACCTCATGCCGGTGCTCCACAAAGTGAACAATGAGGTCCTTTAGGTTAAGGGTCAGCGGCCTGCCTTTTACAAGGGCTACGTTATTAACTCCAAATGAGGACTGTAGCTGTGTGTACTTAAACAAGTTATTGAGGACTATATTGGGGATGGCGTCCTTCCGCAAATCATAAACAACCCGATATCCGTCCCGGTCCGACTCATCCCGGAGGTCTGTAATACCCTCAATCTTCTTTTCATTGATCAGGGCGGCTGTCTTCTCAATCATGAGGGCCTTGTTGACCTGGTAAGGCACTTCCGTCACGATGATCTGGTCTTTGCCCTTGGGGTTGGTCACGATCTCGGCCTTGGCCCTGACCACTACCCTTCCCTTGCCGGTGAGGTAGGATTCCTGCACACCGGATAATCCGTAAATAATACCACCGGTAGGAAAGTCCGGAGCGGTAATGAAGGTCATTAATTCCTGTATGGTGATATCGCGCTTGTCGATGTAAGCGATGATGCCATCCACCACTTCCGTGAGGTTATGGGGCGCCATGTTGGTCGCCATACCTACAGCGATACCTGAGGATCCGTTGATTAACAGGTTGGGAACCTTGGCCGGCAGAACGGTAGGTTCAGTTAACGAATCGTCAAAGTTGGGTTGAAAGTCGACTGTCTCCTTGTTGATGTCGGCCAGCAATTCCTCGGCCATTCTGCGAAGGCGCGCCTCCGTGTAGCGCATGGCGGCGGGTGAATCTCCGTCAATGGATCCGAAGTTACCCTGGCCATCCACCAGGGTGTACCGCAATGACCAGTCCTGGGCCATCCTGACCATGGTATCATAAACCGACGAGTCTCCGTGTGGGTGATACTTACCCAGTACTTCTCCGACGATCCTGGCTGATTTCTTATACGATTTGTTGTAGTTGACCCCCAATTCCTGCATGCCGTAAAGCACCCGCCTGTGAACCGGTTTCAGGCCGTCGCGGACGTCCGGGAGGGCGCGTGAAACGATGACGGACATCGAATAATCGATGTAAGCGCCACGCATTTCATCTTCAATGTTGATCGGGAGTATGTTCTGCCGGGGGGGTAGGCCGCTGGTCTCTTCTGCCACTGTTTTGCTGTCGATTACTGAACAATCATTTTAACGCGCGAAGATAGGCAAAAGGGCTGAAACTAGGTGTCTGAAACCGGTTTAAAATCAATGAATTTGACCCTGAAATACTCGTTTTTTCAAACCCTTAGTAGGGGTTCATTTTCCGCTTATTCTTGCCCTTGTATTTGATCAGATTAGGGTGGTTTTCGCCATACTGCGGATTCTGCTTTTTGTAGATCGGATGGACCCTGCTCCGGTACTCCCGGTTGCCATGGGCATGGTTCATCTGGATCTTGCAGTCGTGGATGAAGCACTTCGGCAATTCCGGTATGCTGTAGCTCAAACCCACGCTGACATAGAAAGCGTTCATGTTGTGGGTGATGGCCGGTCCGCCTTCCGGCAATGTCAGGGTATAGCTCTTCAGATCAAACGATGGCCTCACAAAAAGCCTCAGGTATTCCGACAACTCCCTTTCGATCGTAACACCCAGGTTGATGTTCATGCCCGTCTTGATAATCGATGCATCGAAATTGCTCCCGGGTGAAAATCCCCCGACCTGAAGATCGCCCGTGAACAAATAATCACCGGCCCGGTAAAAGGATACACCGACGAGTCCAAAGTACTTGCTCATGAATCCGGAAGGCTGTGTCGGTTGAAAATCCCGGATCTTGTCGGCATTGGCGGTCGGATGCATGCTGCCGACCGACATGAATTCAAAGGAATAGCCGCCGCCAATTCGATACCTTCCGCCCCACTCATAGTGAATGGTCAGTTTCAGCGGTATGTTCATGGCGTTGCCCTTGAAACCCAATGGGGACGTTGCAGAGGAGAATGTGACGCTGCCCGGGTCAACCGGACTTGTATCCTTGACCGATTGATTCACCCAATTGGAATAGCGAACCGCCGGGGATCCTGAAATAAACAAGTTAGGCTCCTTCCCCGGTGCCTGGTATATATCAAAACCGCTGAGGTCGTGACTGAAGAAGGTACTTCCGTAACCTGTGCTCAGGCCAAATTTGATGTTCTGGAGGATGGTCCTCGGCCGCTTCTTGACCTTGGCGTAGAAGTTCTTTAGGGGGAAAGTGGTGGCCTCATCTTCCTCCTGGGCATGCGCTGCCATGGGCAGGAATGACCCCGCCACAGCCAAAAGCAATGCAAATACGATGAAACGCCTAAGCCCCATGGTGAAAAGAAGTCCTTAAAATGGCCCCTATAACGATCAAAGTTAACCCAACTTAATACAATCCATAGTTTGGATAGCTGGTTTCAAGGCTGCTAAAGGTATGAAAAAGGGTTTGCCCCTTCTTCACGTCATAGGTGAACCGGTGCGATTCACTCCTTCCCTGGCCATCGGTGGTCCTGAAAACCACCTGATTGGAACCCTCCCGGAGGGGAACCCGGGAATAGTAGATGCTGTGCGGCAGGGTTTGCCAATTGCGCGTGTCTGCACGTTCCGTCATGGCATTCACAATGCTGAGCAGTGAGCCCATCGTCTTATCCTTGCTCCGCATTGCATACTCACTGGCCTTCTTCACGGCGGCCCTGAGCAAAGCCTTGCTCAGTTCAAGATTCATCCGTTCATCCAGGCACTTGAACGCAATACCGTTTACATCCTCCATCAATTGCAACGGGTGCTCCTGAGCAGTTGAGTCTACGGTGAGTGTAGAACTCACGAAGTAAAGAGGCCTTTCCACGTACTTTGGAAATACGACGCGGTAAACACTCATGTCGAGCAGGTTCTTTCTGTCCTGCTCGTAATAGCTGCTCGCATCAAATGCATAACTGATGCCCAGCTTCGCATTGCTGAATACGATGGCGTTGCCATTGCGGCTGATCACCAGGTTGATCCCCCACTCCACCTTCACCGGGCTTAGTCCGTTGTGCCAGAAGAAAACTACCTGGCTTTCATCCGGAGCACCTGCCTCGTAATCGGGCATGCCGAACTGTACTTTAAATTTTTCAAACTCATCATCAAACCCACTCAACCTGGCCGTTCGCAGCAGGTCCTTCCTGAGCTGTTCCGGCGCCGTAAGTCCGTACAGTTTGGCAAAATCAGTTTCGTAGATTTCCAGTGCGTTCCGGTAAGCGATGAAGGCATTGTTGTAATCCTTGTCTGAATCGTAAATGATTCCGATGAGCACATGGATGAAGGCATCTTTCCGGTAAGTATTTTCTGAATCATACCGGTCCGAGAGCTGCTGGAGGCGGGTAACCAGCCGCCGGCATTCCACGAGGGCATTTTCGGAATCGCCCATCTTCATGTAATTGATCGCCTTGTAGTACAGGAGCATAAGGTGTTCATGGTCTTCACCCCGGTAAGACGTGAAATTCGGGTTGGTGAGGTAAGAGGCCGCCTCATCCATGTAATTTACCCGGTAGTCCTCCCCGTATACATAGGCCTTCTCGAAATAGTCATTGCTCTCGGTGTACTTGCCAAGCATGGACAACAACAGGCCGTTGTTGACAAAGTAAAGGAATCGTTTCTTCCCGGCTTCCTCGGCTGACTGCCGGCGTAAGGTTGCGAGCGCCCTCCGGAGATCGCCGGTCTCAAATTCCTGATTAAATTCCTGGTTGGCCTGGTAGTAGGTGGCACACGATGTCCAGATCAAAACGGCACCCAGGACACACAACACCTTGCTCTTCATAACGCGCTTGAGGAAGTCCCTTCATCAATTTTTCACAAACTTCTTGATCTCCTCCTGTCCGTACCAAACACGCTTGTTGGTTTCCATATCGGTCAGGAAGAGTGTGGTGATGTAATTGACTACCCTTTTCTTCTGGTAAACGTCGGTCTCCGACGTCATCTCGCCGAAGAGCATGAGGTTTGCACCTGATTCTTTTCCCCACCGCGCTACAGTTGCCGGATCGGAAAAATCCTGTTGCTGCGCACGCTCTTCCCTCAGCTTGTTCCGGAAGGCATCGGATTCAACCAGGTCTGCAACGCCAGAGTTGAAAATAGCCAGCTCAAACTTCTTGATGTAGTTGTCGGCATCGATGTGCTCGCTGGTCTTGTTCCTGACCAACCCCACAACAATGGTTGGTTTTCTCCCCAGCGATTGGGAGTAAGTCTTAAACGACTCGCTCCCCTTCAACTCCTGGATCATCTTGTCGGCCACCTGGCGCGAGTCCGTGTCGTTCCACCGGCCTGACAAATCAATCGGCTGACCTGGGTCAAGGCGGGTGACGGAACGGGCACAGCCGGCTGCAATCAAAACGAGGACGGCAAGGGCAAGGCCTGAGGTCTTTTTCATGGCATACAATTTCGTCATTTTAGATCAAAATTCCTGCCAGATGTCACAACCTAGGTCCTTTTTAGCTGGCTGATGATGTCTTTTGGATTGGACGACGAGAACACCACATTTCCGGCAACGAGCACATCGGCACCGGCGTCCAGCAAGGCCCTCGCATTCTCCTGGTTAACACCCCCGTCGATCTCGATCAAGGCGGTCGACTGATGGGCGAGGATCATCTTTTTGAGGTCTTTTATCTTTTGGTAGGTATTGGGAATAAACTTCTGGGCTCCAAATCCGGGGTTAACGGACATCATGCAAACGAGGTCGATATCCTGCATCACATTCTCGAGCAAGGATACCGGTGTGTGCGGATTGATGGCAACGCCTGCCTTGGCGCCAATGCTCCTGATCTGCTGCAGGTTACGATGAAGGTGCGGGCACGCTTCAAGGTGCACGGAGATAATCTCCGCTCCTGCCTTCCTGAAAGCCTCGACATACCGCTCCGGATTAACGATCATCAGGTGAACATCGATCGGCTTTTTGGCATGCCGCCTGACTGCTTCGGCAACCGGCAGGCCCATAGAGATATTGGGGACAAATACCCCATCCATGACGTCAACGTGAATCCAGTCGGCTTCGCTTTCATTGATCATGGTAATTTCCCGCTGCAGGTTAGCAAAATCAGCGGCTAGAATGGACGGTGCAACCAATGGTTTCATGGCAGTGTTGAAACCCAAAAATAGCACTTTAAAGTTTCACAAAACGAATCGTCATCACCGTTGAAGCCGTCTGGACCTTGAGCAGAAAAATACCGGCGGGCAGGGAGGTGACCTGCATCTCTACCGGATTGGTGTACCACTCGAGTGTGACAATCGGTGTTGACAATTGCCGGCCCTGGCCGTCATAAAAAGTCAGCGTGACCGGGCCCTCCGGCAATTTCTTAAAGGCCAGCCGGATGAGGTCGGTTGCCGGGTTGGGAAAGAGGGAGACTTCATTCACTGACTTTGAGGCTGCCAGGTAGTTTTTGGCGGACATGTAGTTTGGAATGCCATAGCCAAGGAGATTATCAGGCCTTTCACTTTGACTGGCTGATGCTTTAATCAATTGAATGATCTCCTGAGGTGTGGAGGCAGGGTAAGCCTGCAGCAGTCCGGCTGCAAGGCTCGTCGCCAGCGGCGCGGCCATCGACGTACCGGTGTCCAATCCGGTTGCACCGCTGGAGAGCACCACGCTGACAGCCTGCCCCATGGCTGCAATGTCAGGCTTGATCCGGTTGTCTGCCGTCGGGCCGTAAGAACTGAAGCTGGCCCTTATCCCTGTGGATGTCACTGCGGCAACGGCCAGGATGCCGTCGGCGTCCGCCGGCATTGAAATATACGGCCAGCCTGCCTGGTTACCGCCGCTTACCACCACGATGATACCCCGGTCGCGGGCCAGACCTGCCGCCCTGGTGATCACCGATGTCTTTCCATCCAGGTCCGCGATCTTGTAATTCATCGACGGGTCATCAAAGGTGTTGTATCCCAACGATGACTGAATGATGTCTGTTCCCGCGCTGTCGGCTTTTTCCGCAGCAAAGAGCCAGTTGTATTCTTCGATCCTGAATTCAGTCTGTATATCTTCCGTGACGAACAACAGGTAGTCGGCCTTGTAGGCGCCGCCGGTAAACTCACCCGGGATCCGGGCAGAGATTTCTGAAAATACTTTTGTCCCATGATCATGAAACTGATATACATTCCCCGAATTGGTCACCAGGTCCTGTGTCATTTTCATCCGCCCTTCAGAAAATATATCCTGGAATGCCGCAACCGTATTCACACCGGTAAAGCCGCCGTCGAAGACACTGATCATGACCCCTTCACCGCGCCACCCATCCGCGTGCATTTTGTCGAGGCCAAGCATGGCGAGTTGATTACCCGTCACTTCAGCCGATGCTGCCTGCTGCCATGAGAGGTTTTTGACCCGGCCGCCGAGGAGCCTGTTTCCAGGTGCCACATACTCTGCTTTCGCCACAAAAGGCAGAGAGGCTATTGAGGAGACCGTCGCTGCATTGGCTTCAACCAACAACGCGTTCATCCACCGAGAGGTATAGAATGTCTTTGCTCCCAGGCCCTTTACCTGGGCGACATAAAAGGGTGTTACGGGGATGTCCTCCGTCTTGACCGTGATGGCCAAACGATTCCGGCGATCGATCGCACGTTGTGAAAGAAAGGCCTGCGGCTGACTGATTTGATACGGCGAGCCGTTCTTGTCTTTGAAAAATACCACATAACGGTTGGTCTGGGACCAGCCCTGCAATGACAGAAGCAGCAGGAGAACAATACCTCTACAGCCCGCCATAAGCGATCATGGTCTGCCTGACGATGTGGCCATTCTCAATGATTTGTTTGCCGATGCAAGTGCCAATCGTGCAGTATTCCAATATTGACGCTTCCCGATAAATCAAACCAACAGATTTGGCATATACGGCCTTTCTCACATCCTGTTTAACAATGGGGTCATTGTCATTGTTCTCATAAATCGTAACGGTATCGTCGAAGAACAAGTCAGTGCCTTCGAAACGTTTGGACAAATCATTGGCAGAATAATTCTCGCATTGCGACGATCCGTCGGCGCAGCGATCGGTACCGCCCAGGCTGTTCAGCGCATTGCCGTTCCAGGTCTTGCCTTCCGAAAGCGGGAAAGTCAAGGCAACGAAAGGTGTGTTGCCTTCCTGGATGATGACCTGAAACGGGTCCTTTTTGGCCGACCAGGTTTCTGCAGTTACCCAGGCCTCAGCGGCAGTTGCCCTCCTGGACCGGACCATGATATACGACCATTGACCGGAAAGTAGAACTGAGTCTGTGATCTCGACTTTCAGATCATAAACGGTATTCGTTTGGCCGCCCACCTGGCTGATGTCAGTCTCAGACACATGGTAAATCCAATACCCGCCTTTCTTCAGGGGAAAGTAATCGGTACCGGTGCCCTTCGGCAGGATTTCTCTCGATTGGCAGGCCAACAGCAGCAGAAACAACAGAATGGAGTAAATCAGCCTCAATGCGCCAAACTTATTTTCCAAAGTTATTTTTTCTTTTTGATATTTGGCCATGCTGCAAAAATCGTTCCTGTACGTCAGCCGTATTACCAACCTCAGCGACGCCCGCTATTGTGCCGGCATGGGCGTGGACATGCTCGGCTATGTGGTTGATCCGGCTCATGATGATTATGTAAGTCCGCAACAATACCAGGAAATGGTAGGCTGGATCTCCGGCCCTGCCCGCGTGATTGAAATTACATCCCCGGCACTGGACCTCCCGAAACTAACCGCGGCGTATTTGCCTGATGCCATCCACATGCCACTGGACTTTGTCCGCCTGTACGAAGGGTCACCGTTGCCATTGGTAGTATCTATCCCTTTCCGCAATTGGCAAATCGGCCTGGCCCGGATCCAGCAACTCAAACGCAACATCAGCTGCGTGGTCATCACGGGCTTCATCGACAATGATCCCCCTGTGACCTTCATGCAGCTGCCGGGAATTAATATCTTACTCTCCCTGGAATCAGATCCGGGACCCTTGCTGCCCTTGCTGAGAAACACTAAAGCGGATGGGTTCGCCCTGCATGGTTCGCGCGAACTGGCACCCGGGCTGAAGGACTATGAGCACCTGGCCAGGGTACTGGAGGAGTTGGAGGGTTAGGGGGTAAACGGTAATCGGTAATCGGTAATCTGGCGAGCAAGTGGATGACAGTGTATCTGGGTTTAGCCAAGCCCGTATTTCTTCATCAGCTGTTCAACAGCTTTGTCAGCCACTTTCGGATACTCGATATCTACCCGCTTGCTGGTCTCCAGCCAGATCTTGATTTTTTCCAGATTTCTCTTTCTTACTTTTTTCAGTATCGGAATGCCAAGTTTCTTTAGAGCCGCTGCATTGCATTTTTGTTCGTACTGATTCTTCATCGGCACAACCAACAATTTCTTATTGAGATAGATGACCTCTGCTGGGGTCTCAAATCCTGCGCCGCACAGTACGCCGGTGCTGTCTACCAGGCTCGCAACGAAATCCTCTCCGCTTACCGGGTAGACAGAGATCCTGCCAATGTGGTAAGGCTGTTTGGTGTGCTTGGAAAATATATGCCAGCGAATGGCCGGGAACTTCATCAGCAAGGACACGAGTTTCTTGTCGTCGTATGCCGGGAGGTAAACGGTGTAGTGTCCCTTGTCCTTCCCGGGCGCGTCGGCAATCGCTGACCGGATCACTGGCGTGAAGATGTTCTTGTCGTACTCCTCAAAATGAAAACCCACATACTTGTCAACCGGAGCATAATTCTTTAACATCCATTCGCCAAACGGATCGATGATCTTCGGCCGCGGAGACTTCTTTGAAAGCAGGGCAGCCTGATGGCCCAGCCCGACAATTTTCACCTCCTTCTTGCTGGCCGCCCAGGCGGAAATGGGTTCGAAATCATTGACAACCAGGTCATACTTCTCCACCGGGAACTGGTTGACTTCCTTTATGACATCCCGGGAACTGTTTTTCTGAAAGGTCTTGTAAAAGTTGATACCCCCGTTCTTCCCAAAGTAGAAACTCAGTCCTTTTGATTTATGCTTAACAGGAAAAGGAAGTTTAAATTCGGCCTGAGCCCCGCTTACAAACAAGTCAAGCTCTCCGTATTTCCGAAGCTCCGGTATGATGTCAACCGCCCGGCTTAAGTGTCCATTACCCGTTCCCTGGATGGCGTATAATATTTTCATTTCGGTTCCTTCATGAATTCATTCACCATGTCCTTAAAGATTTCATCAGTGTCCCTGGTATTCTTCAAACGCCCTGGAAGCCTGACGGACTGTGCAACAGGGTCTTCGGCATACCGGTAAATCTCCCACTTGCCCTGGCTGAATTCAAGCGCTGTCAGGTTTTCTACCCAGTCACCTGAATTGAGGTACATCACTTCACCCTTGGCCGTCGTAATTCTTTTCATTTCCGGGTGGTGGATGTGGCCGCAAATAACATAATCGTAACCATGTGAAATAGCGATGTCAGCAGCGGTCTTCTCAAAATCATTGATGAATTTAACCGCCTGCTTGACGCTGTCCTTCACCCTTTTTGAAAGGGATATTTTCCCCTGGCCAAAGAGGTTCAGGACAAAATTGACGAAGATATTGATCACGATGAGCGCATCATATCCCACCGCACCCAGCTTGGCAAGCCACTTTGAATGCTGCATGGTCACGTCAAAGACATCACCGTGAAAAATCCAGGCTTTCTTGCCATCCAGGGTAATCAGTTTCTTGTTTTCAATCTGGAACGAGCCGAGCCGGAACCCCGCAAACTTCCGCAGCATTTCGTCGTGGTTACCCGTGAGGTAAATAATCTTTGACCCTTTCGACAGCAGGCCGGTGATGTGCCTTACTATTTCCATGTGGGAATTTGGCCAGTAACGCTTGCTGAACTGCCACATGTCAATGATGTCGCCGTTGAGGACGTAGGTCCGGGCCTTGACCGTTTTCAGGTAACGCAGCAACTCTTCAGCATGACATCCGTAAGTACCGAGGTGTATGTCGGAAAGTATGACCAGATCCAGTTCCCTTCTCTTCTTTTTGCCCAAGGCAAGTGGGTTATCGGTTAGGTAAAAATAGGCTTATTCCTGGAAAGATTTTAAGCCTGGAGGTTATCAAAATGTTATCCGTTACCGGACTGGCAAAGGATCGACTCCCTTGCACAAGGTCCAGCCGCTGAGCCCTGATGTGAATGGCTACACCTTGAACTTAAAACGGAGGTATTTGATTTTTTCCCCCTGTGAGGCAAACATTTCCTCATACCGTGTCCTGACATCAAAACATTCCGCCCTGAGCGGCGACTGGTAAACATCATCAGTGAAAGCCAGGTCAACAATGTCGGACCGCTGACTCAACTCTTCCAGGGTATACTCATACAAACCTGTGTTGTCGGTCTTCAGCCTGACAAATGCCCCGGGATGCAGTACCCTTTTATACAGCTCGAGGAAGCGTCCGTTAGTGAGCCGGCGTTTGATATCCCGTTTCTTGGGCCGGGGATCCGGAAAGGTGATCCACAACTCGCTGACTTCGCCTGGATCAAAGAAAACATCCAGGTTGAGGATGTTGGCCCTGAGAAACCCGATGTTGGAAAGATTTTGCTCCAGTGCCAGCGTACTGCCCTTCCATATCCGGTCCCCTTTGATGTCAACCCCGATGTGGTTGCGGTCCGGAAACAATTTGGCCAGAGCGACGGAGTATTCTCCCCTTCCGCAGGCCAGCTCCACGGTGATGGGCCGGCTGCTTTCAAAGTAAAGGCTGTTCCACTGCCCTTTGATCTTTCCAAACAGCTCCTTGCCCGGCTCAAGTACGTTGGCCCTTTCGGAAATTATTCTGAATCGTTCGAGTTTGTTTTTCAATCGCGGTTTATCAAAGTCCTTCAATCTCTGCGACAACAAAAGTGCTGCCGCCAACAAAAATCATATCGGAGGGATCAGCATTCCGTGTGGCCTCCCGCAATGCCTCATTCACATCAGGGATGGCTTTGCCGATGAGGCCTGCCTTTGCTGCTGCGTGTGACAGCGCCTCAGCATCCATTGCCCGTGGAATAGAGGCCTGGCAAAAATAGTAACTCGCATCAGAAGGCAAAAGGCCAAGGATTTCTGTAATGTCCTTGTCTTTCACAACGCCGAATACCATATGCAGGTGACGATGCGGGGTCTGGTTAATCTGGCCCACGACCTCCCGGATACCGGCCGCATTATGACCCGTATCACACACGGTGAGCGGGGCATCACTCAACTTTTGCCACCGGCCTTTCAGTCCCGTAAGGGAAACCGCCTCGGATATTCCCTTGCGAACGGCCCCGTCAGCGATATCAAAACCGATCATGCGAAGCTGATTGACACAAGCCAGTACGCCGGTGATGTTCTTCCTTTGGTAAGAACCCTTCAATTGCGGGTGGATGTCCGACAGCCAGAGCTTCTCATCGCGCCATACATCAAACCCGTGCTTCGACGGCTGCAGCCTGATGAAATCGGAGGCGAAGGAAATCTCAGACCCCATTTCCATGGCTTTCCTTTCAAAGACTTTTTCGGTTTCTGGCTGTCGCTCACTCACCACGACTGGTATGCCTGACTTGATAATTCCTGCTTTTTCGGTTCCTATCTTTTCCAGTGTATCACCCAACAAGTCTTTGTGGTCAAAGCTGATGTTGGTGATCAGGCAGACTTCCGGCATGATCACATTGGTGGAGTCGAGCCTTCCGCCCAGGCCTACCTCAATCACGGCGATATCAACTTTTTGCCTGGAAAAATAGTCAAAGGCCATCGCGACCGTCATTTCAAAGAAGGAAGGTTGAAGGGTGTCCAGTTGTGGCTTCATCCGGCCGACAAAGTCCACGACAAATTCCTTTTCCACTTCTGCCCCGTTGATCCTGATGCGCTCTGTAAACTCTTTCAGGTGTGGTGAAGTATACAGTCCGGTCTTGTAGCCCGCCGACTGCAGGATGGCGGCCAGCATGTGTGAACTGCTGCCCTTGCCGTTGGTGCCGGCGATGTGAACAGACTTGAAGTTTCGCTCAGGATTGCCCAGGACCTTGCACAAAGCAAGGGTATTGTTCAAGTCGTTCTTGTAGGCTGCCGCCCCTATCCGCTGGTACATCGGAAGGGACTGGTAGAGGTAGTCGAGGGTTTGTTGATAATTATCCACAATCAAGACGTAAAGCTACGGAACAAAAGGGCCGCGAGGAAAATTGGATGGAATGTTGGCTGTTGGCAGGGCGCAAAAAGGCCGCTCCGAAAATCGGGCGGCCTTCAGGTTGAAGATGTAGCTGTTAGCTAAGGGGCCAAGAGCCAAAGGCTAAAGCTAAAAGCCAACAGCGGATTCAGTAAATCAATTACCGAAATTAAACAACTTGTACCCCAGTGAGAGCTGTATTACCTGATTCTTTACTGCCGATTGATTGGAAACATTGTTGATGTCTGATACACCCAGGTTATAGCGTGCATCAATACTCAATTTCATGGGAAGGTCTATACCCGCACCCATGCCAATGCTGATATCCGAGCTGGCAAAATTACTCTTGATGTCCCCGGTGGTAATACCGCTGCCGCCGCTGGTCGTGGGGCCGGTTGCACTCATCAGGAATCCAAACTGCGGGCCGACCTGCAAATTCAAACCCCCCACGAGGTAAAGTTTAAAAATAACAGGAATGTTGAGGTAACTGAAGTTGGCATCGTAGCTGGTTGTGCTGATCTTCACAGTAGAGCCCTGCTGGGAATAGATCAATTCCGGCTGAATGGCAAACTTTGCGAGTTTAATCCCGACAAATGCTCCAAAGTGATAACCTGTTCTGCTGTCATACGCTGCAGTCAGGCTGCTCGTGTTGACATTGGCAAAATTCAAGCCTCCTTTAAGGCCCAGGGAAACTGCAGCCTGGCCGTACACCGTTTGCATCGCAAACAATGCCGCCACGGTAATCATGGAAATTCTTAGCTTTTGTATCATATGATTTTTTTTGTGTTCTAAATGCAAATGTAATGCCGAAGAGCCCATTCTTAGTTAGTGCAAGCCCAACTCAGCGTTTTTGCCCGTAATCGGTCGGTAAAATGACATTATTTTCTCCATATCGTCATCAAAACTGTCAGTGGTGTACACCGGCTGGCTCACAATGATCTCCCTGGTTCTGAAATCAAACCCAACCGGGACAATCGGCACGTTGGCCCCTTTGGCTATGTAGTAAAAGCCGGTCCGGAGCTTTTCTACCTTCTTCCGTGTTCCCTCCGGTGCGAGCGCGAGCACAAATTCATCATGGTCATTGAACATTTTCACCACCTGGTCCACCACATCATGGCTTGATGACCGGTCTACCGGCTGACCGCCCAACGCGCGGAAGAACCAGCCGTAGGGTGGTTTGAACAACGGGCTCTTACCTAAAAATTTTGCTTTCTGAATGCGTAAAATGCTCCGCGCCGCCAGCCCCACCGGAAAATCCCAGTTGCTGGTATGCGGTGCTACGGCGATGATGAATTTCCTAATGTCTGTGGGCATGCTTCCCACAATCTTCCAGTCAAGGATTTTGAACAGCAACAGGTAGAGGGGCCGCAACATCAGAAGAGTCCGTTAATTATTTTATCATCCGCCAGATGCGGCATGGTTAGCTGCAGGTCTGCATTTTCCTTTTGCGCCCGGGTAGCTGCGGAAATGGCGCCTTCATTGCGCGCCCACGAGCGCCGAGCAATGCCGTTGTTCACGTCAAAGTGCAGCATGTTCTGCAATTTTCTTTCTGCATCACCGGAGCCGTCAAGCAACAGTCCGAATCCTCCATTGATGACTTCACCCCAGCCTACGCCGCCGCCGTTGTGAATGGAGACCCAGGTTGCGCCCCGGAATGAATCGCCGATCACGTTGTGGATCGCCATGTCCGCGGTGAACTTTGATCCGTCGTAGATGTTGGAGGTCTCGCGGTAGGGACTGTCGGTGCCGGACACATCGTGGTGGTCACGGCCGAGCACGACCGGCCCGAGGTTTCCGTCCCGGATGGCTTTGTTAAACGCTTCGGCAATCCTGATGCGGCCTTCGGCATCTGCATAGAGAATTCGCGCCTTCGAACCCACCACCAGGTTGTTCTCTTTCGCGGCCCGAATCCAGTCGATATTGTCTTTCAGCTGGGCATGTATCTCCTTCGGCGCATGCTCAAGAATTTCCTCCAGTACTTTGCCGGCAATCTGATCTGTCAGGTCGAGGTCTTCCTGCGAACCCGACGTGCATACCCAACGGAATGGACCAAATCCATAATCAAAACACATGGGGCCCATGATGTCTTGCACGTAGGACGGATACTTGAAGTTGATGCCGTCATCGGCCATCACATCAGCCTCCGCACGGGATGCCTCCAGCAGGAAGGCGTTCCCGTAGTCAAAGAAATAGGTGCCGCGCCGGGTATGGTGGTTGATCGCTGTCGCCTGACGCCGCAGGGAGTCCTGCACCTGCTTCCTGAATTCTTCGGGATTTTTCACCATCATCTCATTGGCGGCATCAAAAGAAAGCGACGCCGGGTAATAGCCGCCTGCCCATGGATTGTGCAGCGAAGTCTGATCGGATCCCAGGTCGATGTGAATTTCCTCAAACGCGAACCGCTCCCACACATCCACCACATTGCCCTGGTACGCGACGGAGATGGGCACTTTCTCGCGTTTGGCCACGGCCACTTTCCTCACCAGCTCATCCAGGCTGTCGGTCAATTCGTCCACCCAGCCTTGTTGAAACCGCTTCAGCGCGGCCTTGGGATTCACTTCGGCAATCACCGAGATGCAGCCGGCAATCTTTCCTGCCTTGGGCTGGGCACCGCTCATGCCGCCGAGCCCGGAGGAGAGGAACAACTTTCCTTCCAGTCCTTCTCCCCTCTTTGAAATCTTCCGCCCTGCGTTAAGCAACGTAATGTTGGTGCCATGAACAATTCCCTGCGGGCCGATGTACATGTAAGAGCCGGCCGTCATCTGGCCGTATTGTGTTACGCCAAGGGCGTTGAATTTCTCCCAATCGTCGGGGCGGGAGTAATTGGGAATCATCATGCCGTTGGTCACCACCACGCGGGGTGCTTCGGAAGATGAAGGAAACAATCCCATCGGGTGCCCCGAATACACGTGGAGGGTTTGCCAGTCGCGCATGGTGGCCAGGTACTTCATGGTCAGCAGGTACTGAGCCCAGTTTTGAAATACCGCACCATTGCCGCCGTAGGTAATCAATTCATGGGGATGCTGGGCCACGGCAGGATCCAGGTTGTTCTGGATCATCATCATGACGGCGCCGGCCTGCAGGGAATGATACGGGTATTCACGAAGCGGCCGGGCATGCATCTCATAATCCGGTCGAAAGCGGTACATGTAAATGCGCCCGAATTTCAGGAGTTCCTCATAAAACTCAGGTGCCAGCACAGCGTGGTGACGGGGGTGAAAATAGCGGAGCGCGTTTCGGAGCGCCAGTTTCTTTTCCTCTGCGGAGAGAATATCTTTTCTTTTCGGGGCGTGGCTGACGGAGGGGTCAAACGATTTCGGCTCAGGCAGTGTCTCTGGAATTCCCAAAAGTAACTGTTCCTGGAAGGTGTCTGTGCTGGTCATTCAAGCATTTTCGCGAAGTGGCTCTTGTTGTAATTCTCCACCGTGAATTTATATCCAATATCAAAAATCTCCTGCGCTTTCCCAAGGTCAAAACTGCTATACTTGCTGAGGCCTGCCGGCTCAACCACGACGTCACACATTTGTTTGCTGACCAGCGTATTGGCTCCGATGGCCATCAGCAGGCTCCGCTCAATCACCATCCTCAGGTTGGTTGCATCAAAGGAGGAACTGACCACATTGCAGTGTGATCCGACAACAAATTCGCATTGTTCCCGGATGGGCTTCACCGGCAGGTTGTCTAGCAATCCGCCATCCACATACAGGGAACCATCCATGGGGTAAGGATCAAAAACAGCAGGAATGCTGCAGGATGCCATGACGGCAGGAATCAGCGGGCCCTCGGAAATCCTTTTGATTTCGCCTGTTCGCAGGTCGACGGCCGTTACTACCAGGGGTTTCTTAAGTTTCGCAAAATCATTTTCCGGAAGGTACTTCTTCAGAAAATCCTGAAGTCCATCCATCTTCAGCAGGCCCGTCCAGGCCCAGGCAAGGCCCACCGACTTGAGGATGGAAACCTGCTTGACAATATCAAGGATTTCTGTTGGCGTGTAACCATGGCCGTACAAGGCCCCTACGATAGAGCCTGCGCTGGTGCCAGAAATCCGGGAGAACCGCAGGCCCATTTCCTCCAGGGCCTTGATCACTCCGATATGCGCCACACCCCTGGCGCCCCCACCTGACAACACCAGCCCGATTTCCTTCATGTTAACTTTAAATCTCGCTCAACTTTAGTATTTGATCAACCCGCACGCCTTTCTCAGTATGCTTCACCGTGCAGCATTCGTTCACCGGATCATGTTCAAAGTACAGCACATATTGATTGTCCGCAGCTTCCTTCAAAAACTTGTCTTTTTCCTCCATCGTGATCAGGGGGCGTGTATCATAGCCCATGACATAGGGCACCGGGATATGACCGACAGAAGGAATCAGGTCTGCCATGTAGCATACCGTCCTGCCCTTGTACTTCACCATCGGCAGCATCATCTTGTCGGTATGACCGGAAACACAAAAGATTTCCACCTGGCTGATGGGTGAAGGGCCGCTGATATCAATCATCTTCAGGTGACCGCTCTCCTGCATGGGAAAAATATTCTCTTTCAGGAAACTAGCCTTCTCCCGCGGGTTAGGCTGCGTGGCCCACTTCCAGTGATCTGCATTGGACCAGTAGGTGGCATTCGGAAAAGTCAGCTCGAGCTTTTCTCCATCCCTCTTCACACCCCCGCCGCAGTGGTCAAAGTGCAGGTGCGTCAGAAACATGTCGGTGATGTCCGATGCTGAAAATCCAGCCTTGTTGATTGACTTCATCAGCGTGTCGTCACCGGACAGGAAGTAATGGCTCAGGAATTTTGCATCCTGCTTGTCGCCAATGCCGTTGTCCACGAGGATCAAACGCTTGCCATCCTCAATCAGCAAACAGCGCAATGCCCAGGTGCAGAGGTTGTTTTCATCAGCAGGGTTAGTCTTCTGCCAGATGGATTTTGGTACAACCCCGAACATGGCACCGCCGTCGAGTTTGAAGTAACCAGTGTTGATGACGTGTAGTCTCATGTGATTAAGCGGTGATCAGTGGGTGGTAAGAAGTAAGTGGTAAGTGGTAAGTAAATTGTAGAGGTAAAGATCGGTCCATATTAACTAGGTGCTCACCACCTTGAACTTTGAACCTTGAACCTTGAACCTTGAACCTTGAATCTCGAACTTCGAACTTCGAACCCCTTACTCCCTCACCACCCCCATCGCACAGAACTTTTCTATCCGCTGGTTGACGAGGTCTTGCGCAGAAAGTTTGCTCAGCTCCTTGTAGGTGTTGAGGATCGTCGTCTTGACTTCATTGGACATCCACTTCATGTCTGTATGTGCACCGCCGAGTGGTTCCTTGATGATGCCGTCGATCAGTTTATTGGAAAGCATGTCCTTGGCCGTAAGTTTCAGCACCTCGGCGGCCTGTTCTTTGTAATCCCATGTTCTCCAGAGGATGGACGAACATGATTCAGGTGAAATCACCGAGTACCATGTGTTCTCCAGCATCAGTACGCGGTCGCCGATGGCGATGCCGAGTGCGCCGCCGGAGGCACCCTCACCGACGATGATGCAGATGACGGGTACTTTCAGCATGAACATTTCTTTCAGGTTGCGGGCGATGGCTTCACCCTGCCCGCGCTCTTCCGCCTCGAGTCCGGGGAATGCGCCGGGGGTATCGATGAATGTAACGATCGGCTTGTTGTACTTCTCCGCGATCTTCATCAGGCGGAGGGCCTTCCGGTATCCTTCCGGGTTGGCCATGCCGAAGTTGCGCATCTGGCGCTGTTTGGTATTGCGGCCCTTCTGCTGGCCGATCAGCATGAACGTCTGCCCTTCGATGGTGCCCAGTCCGCCGACCATGGCCTTGTCGTCGCCCACGGTCCGGTCGCCGTGGAGTTCGATAAAATCCGAAGTGATTTCGTAGATATAGTCCAGGGTATAGGGCCTGTCGGGGTGCCGGGACAGTGCCACGCGCTGCCAGCCGGTGAGGTTTTCAAAAGTCTCTTTTTTCAAGTCAAGGATCTTTTTCTCCAGGGCATGGATGGCCTTGTTCACCGACGTATCGCTATCGTCGGCCAGGCTTTTCATGTCCTGAAGTTTCGATTCAAGTTCGGCGATGGGCTTTTCAAAATCCAGGAGATTGGTCATATGTGCTTAAATACGAGCAGTAAAAATAGCAGTTTTTCGGGACTGGGCATACCCGGATTCCTGAAGCCGAGCGCGGGGAATTGAGATATTTCAAGTATCGGCACACCCGGTTTTGGATAAATTCAGTCGAAAGCTATCTTTGCACCCTGTTTCTGGCGATCAGCAGTGGGAATCACCACTTTGCAGGTCACAGAATCGGAAAACGGACTGGTAGTTCAGCTGGTTAGAATGCCTGCCTGTCACGCAGGAGGTCGCGGGTTCGAGTCCCGTCCGGTCCGCCAAAATGCATTAGAGGCCCTCTTTGGAGGGCTTTTTTGTTGGAAGAGATCCGGCGTCTCGTATTGCAGAGGCTTGAAGTACTTAAATCCATTCAAAACGATTCAAAAATGAAACTATTTGATGAATCCCAGGGTTAGAATGATGGTTGTAATTCTGAATCAAATTCGGCTATCTTGTAATTTCAATCCATACAAACGCTACTGAAATGTCCAGCAAGCTTGGTCATACTTCCCGGTATAGAGATGGGCAAAATCGGATTAATGTGAATCTCAGCCTCATAGAATTTCAAGAAGAGGGATTGCATTTTATTTATTCGCCTGCATTAGACCTCACCGGATACGGAAAGACAGAAGCGAAGGCAAAGGAATCCTATAATCTGGCAATGGAAGAATTTCTCAGATATACTTCAAACAAGGAGACCCTGTTTCGTGTGCTGGAGAAACTTGGATGGACAATATCCAAGAAAGCGGTCACGGCTCCATCACTTTCGGCACTGATAAAAAGCAGAAGTTATTTGGAGGAGATTTTTACGGAAAAGTCTTTCCGGAAAACCAATGAAAACGTGGCAATCCCTGCATAGTTTCATTAATGTCTACCCATCATTTAAGAAACATTGGGCTTGACGATTACAGAAAATACCTGGAACATATTGGTTGTAAATGCACGAGGACCAAGGGTGGGCATGAACACTACTCCAGGCAAGATCTCTTGCGACCTTTAACACTGCAAAGTCACATCAGTCCAGTTCCGGAGTTCATAATAAAAAATCATCTAAGGATATTGGGGATGAGCAGGAAGCAATTCCTAGATAATTTCTATTCCCAGTAAAATTCCCTCAGGTTGGTGCTGTCACCGACCTCTACCCAATTTGCCATTACCACAATGCATGAAAGGCATTCCGGTTTTGCTAGGTCATCAGTTCAGGTTGGTAACCTCAGGCTGAATTTCCAATTTCTATTTATCGTTCGCATAGAAGTCAAAGTCAAAATAGTGTCGCTTATTGTTTACCCAGACTTCACCAATTTCGCCAGTTTCGCATTTGTCCACAGGAATTGCCCTTTTTCCATCAAGTTCCTCCAACGTCCCAAAATAAATTGAGTAGCTTTTCTTATCAAATTGAATTGCCATCCAATGCGCTTTTGCGCTAAATTTCTTCTCCGAAGCCGACGCTTTTACGTAGGCATTTGTCCCCAGATTGTATCTTGAGTTTAGCTTGCCGTCTCGTTGAAACCTATTTCTAGCCTTAACACTTACGATGTATTTCATTCCGCCTTTCTCGCATTCGATATCAGCGAACGGCTCATTCAATTTTTTGTCGTTCAAATTTCTTACCCTGTCAAATTCATTGTCAACGAGTGCCTTTATTGCAAACAACTCACCAAGTTCGCCCAGCGATTTCTTTCTTGCTGCCTCTTTCGCATTTTTCATATTGTCGCTTGAGAAAGCTAATCTACTCAAAAGAGACGATTGGGTCCATTTTATTGCTTTATAAAACCCATTGGATTTGTCTCACTTGCTTGGGCATAATTCATGGAGGTATTTGGGGGCATCCACAGGTTTGTTTAAGGGCCAGCGCGTGATTATCTTGCAACATGGCAAAACAAAAATCAGGAAAAGCAGCTTTCGTCAGGTGGTTTGGTCCGCTTCTGGATGCGCTGAGACAGCTTGGAGGTTCTGGCCGACCGAAAGAAGTGGTTGCACAGATCGCGGCAAATCTCAAACTAAGTGACCAATTTTTGGAGGAAAGACTACAGTCCGGTTTCTCCCGGTTTGAAAATCAGGTAGCATGGGCACGCCAGTATTCAGTCTGGGAGGGTCTGTTGGACGACTCAACGAGGGGCGTGTGGACACTTACTGCTAAAGGTCGAGGTACAACACTCACTCTCGAGGATGCTCAACAAATATTTCATAAGTGGGTTGAAATCCACCAGAAGGCAAGAAATGAAAGGTCGGAGGCCGAAATTCTCGTAGAACAGGAAGAAGAAGATCCAGAGACAATCGAACATACACTGACTCCTAACCTGCTTGAAGTCCTACAAAACGTCACGCCAAAAGGATTTGAAGACATATGCAAAAGGCTCTTGCGGGAGCACGACTTTGAGAATGTTGAAGTCGTTGGCCAATCTCACGACGGTGGGATCGACGGTTACGGAACCCTGGAACTAAATCCCTTTGTACGTATGAAGGTTCTGTTCCAGTGTAAGCGGTACAAGGGGACGGTATCCCGTGCGCAGGTCGGAGACTTCCGAAATGCTATGATAGGCCGTGCAGAAAAAGGTTTGATCCTAACTACCGGCATATTCTCCGAAGACGCTCGCAGAGAGGCAATTCGTGATGGAGCCCCCCCGATTGAATTGATCGACGGCAAGAAACTGGTTGCACTATTCGAGAAGGTCAACTTAGGCGTTAAGCCTAAGACAGTTTACGAGGTTGATTTCAGCTTCTTCGAGCCATATATGGAAAATCAAACGAAAAAGTGAATCTCAGAATGGGATGAAACTAATTTCATGGAACTGTCAAGGGGCCTTTAGAAAAAAAGCAGAAGTCATTCTGACTCATCAGCCAGACATTTTGTTAATCCAAGAATGTGAACACCCAGACCAACTAAAATTCAATCCAGAAACCCCAAAGCCACGTGATTTTTTTTGGTATGGTGACGGTGGTAAGAAGGGGCTTGGTCTCTTTTCATACTCAGATTACAAGTTTGAATTACTACCGCACTTTAATCCTGAATTTCGTTACATACTCCCCTTTCGCTTAATCGGCTATGGAGAGACTTTTACATTCTTTGCCATCTGGGCTATGCCTAATAGGGAGAATTACGAGGCCCGCTACATTGGACAAGTTTGGTTTGCCATTAATTACTATAAGAATCTGCTTGATAGTTCAACTATCATAATCGGGGACTTCAATAGCAACAAAATCTGGGATTACAAGAAACGGGTCGGATCACATACTGCGGTTGTAAACAAGCTTGCTCAACAAGATATTCATAGTGTTTACCACAATTACTTCAATATGGAACAAGGGAAAGAAGCTCATCCCACCTTTTTTTTGCAGCGTAACATGAGCAAGTCCTATCATATCGACTATTGCTTTGTGTCATCAGTCATCTTAGCCAAAGTTAAGAAGGTGGAAATTGGTACTTGCTACGAATGGGTCAAACATAGTGACCACTCACCTATTATTGTTGAATTCGACTTCCAGAAAATGCCAGGCTCATAACTTCGAATTGCCTTAGGTCGGTGTTGTCCGACCTTATCTGTTCAGCCTAAAGGTGCTCTTCATAATGCGTTAGGAAACCCCAGTCGTCCAGGTTCAACACATAGTACCGATAAGACGAAAAAACATAATCCTCCGGGCACTTGCAAAGTCTGGCCTTGACAGGATTGTTGTGAATGTAATTTAGCTTCTGTAGGCCACTTTACGGTTGTACATCGTCGCCTTGAACGGTCTTCGCTCCCAAAATTGGTATAAGCGGTCTCCCTGCGTGCTTCGGTAACTCTCAAGCTCAACGGGGCAGTTGTCAAGAATCCTGAATTTAATCTGTTGTGCCGTGAACTTCAAAAACATCTGCTCAGTGCTCTTGTCCACCCAGGCATCCTGCCGCCGCCACATCAGATGAATGTGGTTAGGCATAATGACAAATCCATAAAGCCAGATGCGGTTCTCCCTGACCATGAATTTAAGGCTGTCCATCAGAATCTGTTTGCGTGCGTCCTCGTGAAGGAGCGGCTGCCAGTTCAAACAAGTGGCCGTGAAAAATTCAATGCCATGAACTGAAAGAAATGGGTCTTGAAATCTAAGTGCCTCCCCAGACTTAGGGGATGTAATTGAATTGTTAAGATTTCGCCTTGATTAGTTCCCTAATGGCTTTCTCAAATGCTTCAGTTGGCGCATATTGATATGCGATCATTAAGTCATCGGCATCGCCAAGTTGTAAAGGTCGTTCTCCAAATCGCATAGCTGAAGTTACTTCACCACGTGAGTCAAATGCTTCAACAATTGCCTCTTCCCGATTTTCTCTGTGATATTGAAAAATCGAGACTCTAAATACTTCCTCACCCCATTCGTTCAAGTAAGGTAACCGGAATAAAACAATTGACCTATGAGCGAATTTGGTATAGGTAACATTTCCCTTCACGAGGTCAATTAGCTTCTTTCGTTTCAGCTTTCGATCGACTGGATAAAAACTATGAATAATTCTTGTGCCCTTGTAGAGCACGAGTCGGTATTTCACCGTTTCGATATCATCTGTGTAGTCTCCCTCAATTACGTCAAATCTTTCAGGACAGGTGTTTGAACATTTGTTAAGATTGACTGTGTCAAAGATCTTATCAGCAATCTCCGGATATCGGATTGGTGGCGTATTTGGGCTGAATCTGGTCGGATTATTAAGAATTGAAGCACCATCCTTTTGTTTCCATGTCGGTTGATTATAAACCGCCGCATGCCTATTAACTATATGCTGGTATCCTGTTTGATCATTTCCTTTAATGAAGATCAAGCCATTCTTTGGTGTTACTTTTTCCACCGAAGTTGGAAACTTTCCAATTGTTAGAACAAACGGATGCCGCCAAATTGGATTGCTTGCAACATCCTCCTCAATTGATCTCATTTCTTCTTCGGTTAAAAGGCCTTCGTCGTTCACATCCACAAGTACGCTATTTGTTTCATAGTCTTTAAAGCGCTTTATTAGTAAACATAGCTCTATCGGTAAGAGTTCATAGTGGGTATAACAATTGATGAAGCTGTCTACAAGCCCAGAATAAGAGTTGTAGATTTGCTCTGGGCTAATTCCTTGACGCTCAATCTCACCTTTACAAAACCCTTCGCAAAGGCATCGACCTTGCTTGTTCAGCCTAAAGGTGCTCTTCATAATGCGTGGTCGGTGACAACCCGACCTCATGCAAAAAATACAAGCGGGTGGTGGGTGTGAATTTTCTGGATAATTAGTACATTAATACAATGAAATACGGCTGCCTATTCATTCTGTTTCTCCTGCATGGCCAAGTCCACGGCCAAGATTACTCAAAGTTTGTATTGACCAAGGACGGTGTTGAACCTATCGTGGTTCAGTTTGATAGTATGTCTGCACCTGTACTATATGCTAAAGCTTACAAATGGGTGCAGAAGTCATACAAAAATCCTGAGAAAGTATTGAAGACAAACCTTCAGGGTGAAGAAATCCGTGTTGAGGCTTATAAAGAGGGGGCTTTTTTCTATAAACAATTTGGTAAGCCTTACTATTTTGACATAGAGTATTCCTTCACGATTCAATTGAAGGACAAAAAGATTAGACTGATCTATACTCCCAGTCAAATTTGGACAAGCCTCAGCAGTAGAGCGCTATTTTCTTACTCATCATTCTTCAAGAAAACCGGGGAACTGAAAGATGTCTATAGGGATGCAAAACCCAGTATGGAACAGACAATGAATGACCTGGTAAAATCCCTTTGTGACTACCTGAATAACAAGACTTCTGGGGGTGATTGGTAGCTCAATACAAATTGCTTTAGCTATCAAAATGAAGATCATTAAAACACTATTAGCAAATACCTTGATACTTTCTTTGATAATCACAGGATGTAGCAAGAGCGATGTAGCACCATCCATTGTAGGAACTTGGACTCTTGGACTTACAACCATCACCAACTGCATTGACCCAACGCTAAATCACGATATCCCTTGTCCCGGATATTGTACGCTTGTTATAACCTCAAATACATTTGGTTACGTAGGCAGTACCATAGGTAATTACTTTGCAAGCGGCAATACAATAACGTGGGGTACCCCCATGTCAACTGGGACCTCTGGAACCTTTGTCCTCACGGCAAAAAACCTATCAATTACCATTGATTATTCGGGGTATGCGCCAGGCTGCAAATCGGTTGCAAACTATACTAGGTGAAGTGATAAAGATTGTTGGCAGTTTCGAACTGCCTCCTTGTTTTCTTCTATCGTAGCAGCATAAGGACGAGCAAACCTTCCTTGCCTGTTTTGCCTGTGGTCGGTGTTGTCACCGACCTTACCTGTTTGCCTTAGGTCGTTGTTATCACCAGCCTAAGGCTAATCATTACCTGTTCAGCCTAAAGGTGCTCTTCATAATGCGTAAGGAAACCCCAGTCGTCCAGGTTCAACACATAGTACCGATAAGACGAAAACACATAATCCTCCGGGCGCTTGCAAAGTCTGGCCTTGACAGGATTGTTATGAATGTAATTTAGCTTCTGTAAGGCCACTTTACGGTTGTACATCGTTGCCTTGAACGGTCTTCGCTCCCAAAACTGGTATAAGCGGTCTCCCTGCGTGCTTCGGTAACTCTCAAGCTCGACAGGGCAGCTGTCAAGAATCCTGAATTTAATCTGTTGTGCCGTGAACTTCAAAAACATCTGCTCAGTGCTCTTGTCCACCCAGGCATCCTGCCGCCGCCACATCAGGTGAATGTGGTTAGGCATAATGACAAATCCATAAAGCCAGATGCGGTTCTCCCTGACCATGAATTTAAGGCTGTCCATCAGAATTTGTTTGCGTGCGTCCTCGTGAAGCAGCGGCTGCCAGTTCAAACAAGTGGCCGTGAAAAATTCAATGCCATGAATCATTCACGAAGTTCAGAAATGGAATCAGCGCCAGGTCAAATAGTCCTTACGGTTTACCTGATTGCTTTCAGCAAAGGTCGGTGACAACACCGACCACAGGCAAAAGGAATCAGCGTCAGGTCAAATAGGATGATAAGCAGGAAGCGCGTATGGTCAGGCTCTGGACCGGGTATGAAGATGGACGGACTGACTACGGTAAAAGTACGGTCTGTGCAGGGTGCGAGAAGGGCCAAAGTATGGTGGAGGTATGGTGTAACTAGGGTGTAACTAGGGCGTAACTACGATGTAATACCGCACAAAGTCCCTATAAGGTCCCTATAATATCCCTATATTGTCCCTATAAGGTCCCTGTAAGGTTGGGCTTCGTATTGATTCTTAAATCTGAGCGATTGAAGAAAATAAGGCGTTTCATCATGAAGATGATGCCCGATTCAAGATAACGAAAAACAGTTAGGCATGGCCAAAAAGAATTCAAATATTTCTTCATCCCAAGACAACGATGACCTGGTGCGGGTGGAAAGTCGTGCTTATGGCATGCACTATCGGAGAACCCGCGGTACGGTTACGCCGATTTCAATTAATGACTCCTTTCAGAAGTCCATCGACCTGAACAATCTCGCCAACCCGGCAGCAAAGGTTATTAAAGATACACTTGATCCGTTTCGCAAGGACTTTAAGGACGGAACGATGTGGAGCCGGCTCGTTGGATTGTTCAAAACAAAGCTGCGGGAAAATCCCAGGCTTGACTTTAGTATCCTGACAGGATTCCATATTCACAATAAATACCGGTTTAAGCGTTATCACGCTGAAGCAGTCGCAACAATCCTTGAGGACAGCAAGGAGATTCATATTGAGATCACCTCCAGTGGATCTGATCTGCATAAGCTAAAGGCAACCCACTATGAGCAGGTACTTATTGGAATCTTTCTGGATACTGAACTTAAAGCTACCACGCGCTTCGAAAAAGTCATGTTGCCGGTAAAGAATGTGACACAGGAATTTAAGGGTTACCGGAAGAAGTTAACCATTTCCAATTCCATCAAACAGCAACAGGTGGTGCAATGGCCTGTTCCAAAAGGAACAAAATCCATCCTGATTGCCCTAAAGTTTACAGCGTATCAAGGGACGAAAGATGTTGGG
>JAYTVB010000025.1:0-4744 GCA_043744235.1 Cyclobacteriaceae bacterium
CCTTTGCGTAGCTTTTCTCCGCGTACTTAGCGGTTAAGTTATAAAATTGAAAAACAAATGCAATTAACCGCGGAGGGCGCTGAGTTAGTTTACGCAGAGGATGCTGAGTCTTTCTCGGTCACCTTGACCCAACTTCGGTATTCCTTATTCAATACTCCTTGTTCGATATTCTACACTTCGATATTCGATATTCCTTGTTCGTTATTCTTTGTTCAATATTCTTTGTTCAATATTCATGCATTCAAATTATTCTTAACCCCTCTACTTAATGTAAAATGCAGAATTATAAATGTAAAATATTAAAGTATGTTTAGCCCCATTTAATAAATCACTCTAGACCCAACTTCAATATTCCTTATTCAATACTCCTTGTTCGACATTCATGCATTCAAATCAATTTTCACCCCTCCACTTAATGTAAAATACAGAATGATAAATGTAAAATATTAAAGTAAGTTTAGCCCAATTAATTAAATCAGCCTTGACCGAATCCCATTTCAAGCCCGTCCTCGGCCTCCGCGACGCAACCATGATCGTGGCCGGCTCCATGATCGGTTCCGGTATTTTTATCGTGAGCGCCGACATTGTGCGGAACGTCGGCAGTGCCGGCTGGCTCATGGCCGTGTGGGCCATCACGGGGTTCATGACGATCACAGCCGCCGTCAGTTACGGCGAACTGAGCGGCATGTACCCAAAAGCAGGAGGGCAGTATGTCTATCTCAAAGAGTCGTACAACTCGCTCGTGGCATTTCTTTACGGCTGGAGTTTGTTCGCCGTGATTCAGACCGGGACCATCGCTGCCGTGTGTGTGGCGTTTTCCAAGTTCACAGCCTACCTCATTCCCGCATTCAGTGAAGATATTATCCTGCTCCAGCTGGGGGCTTTCAAACTCTCGCCGGCGAATGTGCTGTCTGTGGTTGTTATCATCCTATTGACCTTTATCAACACCCGTGGTGTCGAAGGCGGCAAGGCCATCCAAACCAGTTTTACCATCACCAAACTCGCCAGCCTTTTCGGACTTATCATTTTCGGGTTGATCATGATGAACCCTGACGTCGCGGCTGAGAACTGGAAGGACGCCTGGAACCTTCACCGGCTGAAAGCACCCGGAAACTTTGAGGCTTACGGCACGGCGGCTGCACTGGGCGCCATCGCAGCAGCCATGGTGGGATCCATCTTCTCCAGTGATGCCTGGAACAATGTGACATTCATCGCCGGGGAGATCAGGAATCCACAGCGCAACATCGGGCTGAGTTTGTTTTTAGGTACACTCATTGTGACGGTTATTTTTATCTCAGCGAACCTGATGTTCACGCTCGTGATGCCCATGGATGCCATCGCGTTTGCCGACAAGGACAGGGTAGGGGTGGCAGCCAGCACCGTGATCTTTGGAAACATCGGCACGGCAATCATCGCGCTGATGATCATGGTATCTACGTTTGGATGCGCCAATGGCATGATCCTCTCAGGGGCACGGGTGTATCACACCATGGCGAAAGATGGTCTGTTCTTCAAACAGGCATCGGCGCTGAACGGCCGGGGTGTTCCCGCCGTGGGGTTGTGGATTCAATGTGTCCTCACCTGTTTCTGGGCTGTGAGCGGGAAGTACGGCGACCTGCTGGACATGGTCTCGTTCGTCGTGGTGCTGTTTTACATGCTGACGATCGGCGGAATATTCGTGTTGAGAAAGCGGCTGCCGGATGCGGACCGGCCCTACAAAGCGTTTGGATACCCGTTGCTTCCGGTTATCTATATCCTCATGGGCTCGGCGTTTTGTATACTGCTGATTATCTACAAGCCGAATTATACCTGGCCGGGATTGATCATCGCGTTGCTGGGAGTGCCGATCTACTATTGGGCCCTTCGGAAGAATAAAGATTAACCGCAGAATTTCTTAACCGCAGAGTGCGCAGAGCAATGCACCGCAGAGGTCGCTGAGTCTTTTGCTTTTCTTTGCGAACTCCGCGTTTACCTCTGCGATCTCCGCGGTTAGTGCATTTAGTTGGTAAGGATAGCCAGCAGATTCCTGTACACCGTCAAATCGGATCCAGGAAATCGCTGAGTTTTTTGCCTTTCTCTGCGAACTCCACGTCTTACCTCCGCGATCTCTGCGTTTAGTGCATTTATTTAGTAAGGATAGCCAGCAAGTTCCCGTACACGGTCAAATTCGGATCAAGAAAATCCACCTTCCTGAAACCGATCTGCTTTGCAAATAGCTCGAGATTTTTCTCATTGAACAGATGATAATGCTCAAAGGCTTTGAACGCTCCCCACTGGTCGCCGAGTTGCTTCGCCACAGCGCTGTCGATGTTCGGTGTTTGTAAGAAGAATACCCCATTAGGCTGAAGGACCCTGAAGATATCCTGGAAGTCCTCCCTCGGGTTTCTCAGGTGTTCGACCACATCAAAGGCCGTGACCAATCCGAACTCACCGTCCCTGAACCGTTTGATTCCCGTGGAGATGGTTTCGGGATAAATGTTTTGTGCAAACTGCTTGTACTTCCGTTTAAACTGAATGGTCAGTTCCGGCACGAGCTCCAGTCCGTAGGCCTCGTAGCCCCGGTTGATGGCCGCGGTGAGGAAGAACCCCTTGTTGCAGCCGATGTCCAGTACTTTTTTGTTCAGGGAAGGATCGAGGAAAGGCATGGCTGCCTGGATCTTGGTGTCAAAATCATTGACCCGCTCTTTGAAGCCGCTGAAGTGTTCGAGGTTCCGGAAAGGCGCTACGAGCTTTCTGCGCAGGGACTTCAGTTTGCCGCCGTCATAGGCTGCGTACATATCCGCTTCGGTGGGCATGGTTTCCAGGTACACCAGTCCGCAGTGGGTGCACTGCACGTATTTAAAATTTCTCCAATTGACGTAGAACGCAGGTTGTCCTTTGCAGATAAAGCATTCCTTCATGCAGGGTGTGGATTAGGACCACAAAGCTAATGCTTAACGGCAGAGGCGCAAAGAGGCCGCCTCCTTCCCTGAGTGGGTATGCTTCGCGAGGCGGTTACCAATTATTTTATCGTGACCACCGCTGCAGCGGCGCTGGCGAAGCCCAGGAAGCGAGCGCTTTCGTATAGGAGTCCATCCATCCCTTCAGCACCCTTCCTGATTTCTTCTTGACGAACATCCTTTCGTTCCTGAGGAATTTGCCCGATACCATTTGGGTGGAATCCCATGATGTGGCGGGATGAGAAACCTTCACCTTCGGCGATGGATTCTCCTTCACTTCCTGGGCCATGGCGCCTGTTCCAAACAGGGCCAGCGCAGTACAAAGCATCAGTAGTTTCATCGTCATCCCTTTTCTTAAAATTAAACCTGTTCCCCGTCATTAATCCACTGAACAGGGCCAGGGAAACCGGGCAGTCGGCAGACGGTCAATAGCGAGGTTTAACGAATAGATGAGAAAAAGGGGAGCGGGGTTGCATCTTGTTCTGAAAATTGCCGGGTTGCACTCAATCATGCTGCTGTCTGGCCATTTTGCTTTTCTGGGATTGCCGGTCATGAACAGATTCCATTGCTTTCAGTTTCAGCGCCGCTTCCATTTTAAGGTCTTTCTTACTGACACACCGAAGATTTTGGGAATAAACATGTATTTACCAAGGCTAACCCTGCATTTATCAAAGGGAGTAGACAGTATTTACCAAGGGGTTGCCATAGGTTTGCCAAGGGCTTACCATAGGCTTACCATGGGCTTGCCATAGGTTTACCATGGGCTGACCGTGGGGTAACCGTGGGGTGACCGTGCTTGGGGGTGATTTTCTGCGTTTCTATGCTGGATATTGAGGTGCACGTCTTGAAAAGTGTGCATTTGATCAAATTATCAGCTTTTCAAGTCAACAACCCCGCTCGTTGTCGGGGCTCAAATCCTATCAGACGCGACCCGCAGCGTTATGCAGAGTCGAATGGCAACGGATTCGGTTGCGAACGCCGTTTGATACCTAAACCTACAAATTTATCCTGAATAACTGCCTATAAATCTGAGTCGAATGTTACGATTACAAAACCTTCACGTTTTACGAATTCCCAAATCACTCTGTCCGGCTTGTTTTCCAACCCGACGCTTTTTACGTGCTGCGTTCCTGGAAATTGGGATACGGTCAACCCTTTTTGCCATACCTTTTTCCTCTGACGAGCTCTACCTCTTTCGTGATTTCCGTTAGGGATGGAGTACTTTTTTGACTCCGTAGGCGATTCAATAGATTCTGGAATGATTTCATAGGATCCTTATCCTGGATGTTAATAATGTTTAAGTAAGGCAGATCCTGCAGGATTTTCTTGGCCGTTTTATTGACAATCTCACTTCTTAACGTTTCAATAATTCAAATATACATTTCTTCGTGAACTTAAGTTCCGAAGCTGAGAACTCATTTGGGTATGCGCTACAACAACCAATGTATCGGCATTAGCGTAAACTCGAAGCTGCCGATTTCACTGGGCTCAGAGCTAATTTATATATTCATTTCAACCACTTGTTCCACTAGCTATTGACGATCCATTTTGTGTGTGCCCAGCATGGCACGACTTCATTCCAGACGGGAATTTACTTTGATTATCCAGTGGGTGCAAGTCCCATGTGCGCACCCCATCGATGCGCACGTTTCCAAAGGTCAGGCCCATACGTGGAGCCGTACCCGGATGGGAGGTTGGGTCGTTGCCCAGAGCCCTATTCTGGTAACCACGATCACTTTGTCACGGCTCATCCAACGCGGTTATGAACCGATGCTCGACTATTACGAGAAAGTATCTCCACAACT
>JAYTVB010000026.1:0-62715 GCA_043744235.1 Cyclobacteriaceae bacterium
GAATTTGGTCGGCGGATTGAACCTGAAGGAGAACCTGTATACTGCCTCCATCCTGAATTTTCAGGAGGCCATAAGCGCAAACTCACCCGCTTTTCAATCAACAGATATTGCCCGCAACCCAAAGGTGAGCGCATACTACAACGGCAAGAACTTATTGTATTCATTGCGGCTCAAGGCTGAAGCCCTGGAAGGACGTCATTTCGGCAAAACGCTGAGATTTGATGACCTGGCCCTCGCACTCAACTGCCTTCAGTCGTGCGACACCCTCATTGATGATATCCGATACCACAGCTCGGATGAACATGACAAGATTGAACTGGGTGTGGCTGCCAATGAAGTGTATGAAGACGGCGTTAGAATCGCACAGGCCATGAGTGAATTGACCGTCCACCCGCGGCGATATAGGGAGATCGCATTCTATTTTGCAGAAAAAAGCAAGTCGGCGGTACTCCAGGAGTCCATTGCCGACGCCGAAGCCAAGTCCTTTGCCGGAATACCTGAGGACCTGCTGAAGGACGAGATGAACCTGAAAGCCTCCATGGCCCTCCTGTCACAGAAGCTCGCTCTCAAACCAGGCATCGATGAGGAGAGACTCCTTCGCGAACAAGAGTTCAATGTCAATCGCCAATATGAAAGCTTCATCCGGCGCCTCGAAAAAGATTACCCGGAGTATTTCAACCTGAAATTCAACCAGGTAACACCAACCATTGCTGACCTTCAAAAGATGACAGGCCCAGGCGCAGCCATCGTCTGTTACTTCATGGCGGAGAAAAATCAGCGTCTGTATACGTTTATCATCACCAGCAGCAAGTTCCAACTGTTTAGTTCCACCCTGCCTTCCGACATGGACAAAACCATTAAGGGATTCAACAACAGCCTTTATTTCTCCGTACCGGAGTCGTACCGTGCGACTTCCATGGCGCTGTCAAAAGTTCTTTTGCGGGGCGTACCCCGGTCAAAGAAAGAATTGACCATCATCCCCTCCGGCCGCCTCAGCACCATTCCTTTTGAAGCCCTTTCGTCAGAAAATCTCCGAGCCGATTACAACTTCTCACAGGGACATTTTCTCGCCGAGCGGGCAGGCATCAGTTATGAATTTTCCGCTGGTCTGCTGCTGCAAAAAACAAGGTCTGCCAGAACCCGGCAAAAGTCTTCCATCTTCCTCTGTGCCCCTATCCTCTTTCCCGAGAAAGACAACCTGGATGATTTGCCGGGGACAGATCAGGAAGTCAATAACATTGCCACGCTTTTTACGGAAGGCAGCTGGGTGGTCAAGCACCAGGATGCCAACGAGGGGCTGATCAAGTCCGGAAGACTTGCCGACTTCCGTTACCTCCATTTCGCGACCCACGGCGTCGTCGATGAGAAATCCCCGGAGTTGTCCAGGATATTTCTTCAGCCAACTGCCAACGAAGACGGCAATGTATATTCAGGAGAAATATTCAACTTGAAACTCAACGCTGACCTGGCGGTGCTGTCTGCATGCCAGACCGGGCTGGGCAAATATTCAAAAGGAGAAGGCGTAATCGGATTGTCACGCGCACTCGTATATGCTGGCGCAAAAAGCATCATGGTTTCCTATTGGAGCGTTGCGGATGAATCCACATCAGAATTGATGACCGACTTCTACCGTGAATTGCTAAGCCCGGCCTCTCCCAATTACCGCATCGCACTGCAACGGGCCAAGGTTAAAATGATCTCCGGAAGGAAATATGCGGCGCCCTACTATTGGGCCCCCTTCGTTCTGATCGGGCTCTAAGTCTCTGGCCGTAGTTCTCGTTGCAAAAAGTTAGGGAAAGGCCCGGCAAGTGGCTGAAAGACACGGAAAAAATCGCGATTTAAAGGGGAATTTGATGGGAGGCTTTATTTTCCTGGCCCTTCAGTAGTGGGTGGTTTTGGCCACTCCTACTGTCAGGGTCAGGTACACACTTGTGAACGCTATGGCAAAATAGTTTCGCACTGTGTGTAAGAGGACTTCAAAATAGGCTGATCGGTTTCAATTTTCCTAAGAATTTTAAAAAACTTTGTTTTGATGCGAAAAATGGGCTTTTTAGGGCCCTAATCGATGATTGAGGACAACTACAAGCAGCGCGGGCTACGCGGTAAATTAGTCAGGAAATTACGCCAAAAAGGCATCCGCGACGAGCGCCTTCTGGAGGCCATAAACAAAGTGCCCAGGCATGCCTTTTTCGACGATGCCCTCCTGAACCACGCCTATGAGGACAAGGCTTTTCCCATCGGTGAAGGCCAAACCATTTCCCAGCCCTATACCGTGGCCTTCCAGACCGAGAAGCTCGAAATCAAGCCCGGAGACAAGGTGCTTGAAATCGGAACTGGCTCCGGATACCAGGCCTGTGTCCTGCTGGAAATGGGTGCAAAAGTGTACACCATTGAGTACAACCGAAAACTCTACCAGCGGACCCGCGAGTTCCTGCCGGAACTCTGCTATCATCCCTTTTTCTTCTTCGGTGACGGGTCCAAGGGACTGCCGGTCAGGGCGCCCTACGATAAAATCATTGTCACCGCTGGAGCACCCATCATTCCCGCGGCCCTGGTTGATCAGCTTGCCGAAAACGGAATTCTGGTTGTGCCCGTCGGCAACCGTGAAAAACAGAAAATGCTAAAACTGACCAGGCGCCAGGGGAAGATCATACAAGAGGAATTTGATTTCTTTTCTTTCGTTCCTTTGCTCGGCGAACAAGGATGGAAATAGGCGTGGAATTTTGTTTATTCGCTCACCGAAAAACATGGAACGAAAAAAGAAAACACCGAAGGAATCAACGGTCAGCATGACAGAACTCGTGTTGCCCAACGACACCAATACACTCAATAACCTGATGGGGGGTCGCCTGATGCACTGGATGGACATCGTCTCTGCCATTTGCGGACAACGGCATTGCAACAATACGGTTGTCACCGCTTCTGTCGACAACATTTCTTTCAGGCAACCCATCCTGCTGGGAAATGTGGTTACGCTTAAGGCCAAAGTAACCCGCGCATTCAGCTCTTCCATGGAAATTAAGATTGACGTTGAAGCCGAAGATATACCGTCCGGAAAGAAATTCAGAAGCAACAGTGCCTACTTCACTTTTGTGGCCGTTGACAAGCAAGGCAATCCGGTGCATGTACCTGAAGTTGAACCGGAAACGGAGGAGGAAAGGTCATTGTTTGACGGCGCCCTGAGGCGGAGACAGCTCCGCTTTGTTCTTTCAGGAAGGATGAAACCCTCTGAAGCGAATGAGCTGAGGTCCATATTTGATATCAAGGAGGACTGATGGAACCTTCCGCAATGAATTCCATTTACCAGGAGGAAATCTACTCCGTAGAGGTCCCTGTAACCGTTGTCATCAACAAGGCATGGAAGGACATCCAGCCAGAGCAAAGGGAACTCCTGGCGAAGATTCTTCAAGCTGTAAAACACCCGCTTGAAAGCGTGAAAATCATTCAGCAGCCAAGTTTCGACTTGTCCGGCATGAACGAAAAACCAAAGCGAATGATAGCTTTTATGACACCTCCTAAAGGCCTGGCCCTCTACGAGGTAATTGTCACCGGTGAGACCGCGGTGGTCTTTTCTGACGACCTGGAAATCCTCACCAGCGACGATGCCGCCAAGCGCAAACTCTGGAATACCCTTAAGGCCTTCTTTTCGGCATAGAAAGGCATTTTTGGTAATATTTTGCCTTATTCTATCTTTGCGGGACTTTTAAAACACCCTGTTGCTGACAGGCCTATATATCACTCTAAACCTGATCTATTTATCGTATGCAAAATCTAATGTACTCATTGCCTGTATTTGGACTCCTCGGGCTCCTTTACGTCGCCTGGAAGTCCTCCTGGGTAGCCAAACAAGATGCCGGCACCGACAAAATGAAGAAAATTGCCGAGCACATCGCTGAAGGCGCAATGGCATTCCTCAAAGCTGAATACAAAGTCCTGGTCATTTTTGTGATCTGCGTATCCGTGCTTCTGGCCGTTACGGCCGACTCGGAAACCTCTTCACCCCTGGTCGGTCTTTCGTTTATCCTGGGTGCTTTCAGTTCTGCCCTGGCCGGATTTATCGGGATGCGTGTAGCCACCAAGGCCAACGTAAGAACCACTAACGCGGCACGAACGAGCCTGGGCAAAGCACTTGAAGTTGCATTCGTCGGAGGCTCTGTCATGGGCATGGGTGTTGTTGGCATTGGTGTCCTCGGACTGAGCGTACTGTTTATCGTCTATGCGGGCATATTTGGCATTGATACCCAGGCAAATGTTAACCAGGTTGTAACCATCATCACTGGCTTCTCATTCGGAGCATCTTCCATCGCTTTGTTCGCACGTGTTGGCGGAGGTATTTATACCAAGGCCGCGGACGTTGGGGCTGACCTCGTTGGCAAAGTGGAAGCAGGTATTCCTGAAGACCACCCCCTCAACCCTGCTACCATCGCCGACAACGTTGGCGACAATGTGGGTGACGTGGCGGGTATGGGCGCAGACTTGTTTGAATCGTATGTAGGGTCCATCGTTGGTACCATGGTACTTGGCGCTGCCTTCATGACCGCTGACTATATTTCAATTGACGGCCAGTTCAACGGACTGTCGGCAGTGCTGCTGCCGATGGCATTGGCAGGCGTAGGTATCGTCATGTCATTCCTGGGTACGTTCTTCGTGAAAGTAAAAGAAGGAGGAGATCCGCAAAAAGCCCTGAACATGGGCGAGATCATTTCTTCACTCATCATGATCGTTGCCTCCTGGTTTATCATCAAAGGCATGCTCCCCAATGAATGGTGGTTCAAAGACCCGCTCTACAGCTGGGCAGATCCCGAAAAAGGAACATTGTATACATCCACTGGCGTATTCTACGCCACCGTCATCGGTCTGGTGGCCGGTGTGGTCATTGGATTAATTACAGAGTACTATACCGGCATGGGCAAAAAACCTGTCCTGTCCATTGTAAGACAATCTTCTACCGGTGCTGCCACCAACATCATCGCAGGCCTCGGTGTGGGAATGATGTCTACCATGTTCCCCGTGCTGATCATTGCAGTTGCCATCATCGGCGCCTTTGATTTCGGCGGACTCTATGGCATTGCCATCGCTGCCGTTGGTATGCTTTCAAACCTCGGCATTCAATTGGCTGTTGATGCTTATGGCCCTATCTCTGATAATGCCGGCGGCATTGCTGAGATGTCTGAACTTCCCAAAGAAGTTCGCTCCCGTACGGATAAACTGGATGCCGTTGGGAATACTACTGCAGCCATCGGAAAAGGATTCGCCATTGCTTCAGCTGCCCTGACTGCCCTTGCACTGTTTGGCGCATTCATGACCACAGCAAAAGTAACGGCCATTGACGTTTCTAAAGCACATGTAATGGCAGGATTGTTCATCGGCGGTATGCTGCCGTTTGTGTTCTCTGCCCTTGCCATGGGTGCCGTAGGCCGCGCTGCCATGGCCATGATTGAAGAAGTAAGAAGGCAGTTCAGCGACATCCCGGCCCTCAAAGCCGCACTCGCTCTCATGAAGAAAAATGGTGACAAACCTGTTAGTGAGTGGTCAGCGGAGGAGCAGAAGACCTTCCACGAAGCCGATGGAAAGGCCGAATACGGAAAGTGTGTTGACATCTCGACAAAGGCAGCCCTTCGTCAAATGGTCGTTCCTGGCCTGATGGCGGTTGTGGTTCCTGTTGTGATTGCATTTATGCCGGGCTTTGGAGTAGAGTCGCTCGGCGGACTGCTTGCAGGTGTTACCGTAACCGGTGTACTGATGGCCATTTTCCAGGCCAATGCCGGCGGCGCATGGGACAATGCCAAAAAGAGCTTTGAAGAAGGTGCCGAAATTAACGGCGTGATGTATTACAAAAAGTCAGAGCCGCACAAGGCTGCCGTTACTGGTGATACAGTGGGTGATCCCTTCAAGGACACGTCAGGACCTTCGCTCAACATCCTCATTAAACTGATGTCCATTGTGGCCCTGGTTATCGCTCCTTTGCTGGTACCGGAAACCCCCGCACCCACTGCCAAGGCAGAAGCGGCAAAAGCGAAGATTGAGGTGGTTGCAGAACCTGCAGCTCAACCTGAACCAGTCAAATAGTACTAATTTAAGTGAGATGAAAAGAGCCACGATTGTGGCTCTTTTCATTATTTTCAAGGTTTAAATATATTCGAAACATGAAATCCACGCTTCTGGCCGTCCTGCTAATTGTTACTGCAAGTCCGGTCTTCTCCCAGGCAATCCTGGGTAAATGGAAAACCATTGATGATAATACGAATGAGGCGAGGTCTGTTGTTGAAATTGCAGAACGGGGCGGAAGGCTATACGGCAAAGTGGTGATGCTGTTTCCCAGGCCAGGGGAAGACCCGGACCCCGTCTGCGACAAGTGCGACGCCAGGGACCAGCGATTCAAAAAGAAGATCATCGGCATGGAGATCATCCGGGATCTCAGGAAAGATGGATCAGAATACTCAGGAGGCGATATTCTGGACCCCGAAAACGGGAAGGTCTACCGGTCAAAGCTCTGGGTGGAGGGCGCTCAGCTCAAGGTCAGGGGTTACTGGGGACCATTTTACCGTACTCAGACATGGTTGAAGGCGAACTAATGCCGTTTATCGGAAAATAGCGACCTTTGCAAGGGAAAATCAGCCTAAAACTCAAACAAAAGGTTACCACCGTGGCGTACCGGGTATTCAAATCAGGTCTGGAAATGAATGAAAAGGATCTCTTTGAGAGGATCCAGAAAGGTGACGAAAAGGCCCTTGAGTTCATTTACAAGAAGTACTATAGGATGATGACCAAATTGGTCATTACCAATAGTGGCACTGAAGAAGAGGCCCTGGATGTGTATCAGGATGCCCTGGTTGTTTTCTGGCAGAAGGCACGGTCCGGTAACTTGGTGCTTACCTCAAAAATGAGCACCTACATCTACAGCATTTGTCAGAACCTGTGGAGAAAAGAACTGGATCGGAAGAAGAGGCTCTCCAACGAGGAGAAAGATACATCAGAGTCCATGGACATGGACGGACCAGAGCGGGAGAAGATCATCGCCGAATGCATGGCGCAACTGGGCGATACTTGTCGGAAGGTGCTGATGTACTACTATTTTGACGAGATGTCTATGCAGGAAATAGCCGACAAACTTGGCTTTGCCAACACAGACACTGCCAAGACAAAGAAATATAAGTGTAAACAAAAGCTTGATGAACTGGTTAAAGCGCAGTATTCCGAGCGGGACTTTTTAGATTAAGAGCATGAGTAACTTTGAGTTGATTGATGACTACCTGGCTAACCGGCTCCCTGAGCAGGATCGGATAAGCTTTGAACAGCAATTGGCAGGAGATCCTGCCCTGAAAGAGGAAGTGCAATTTCAGCAGCGCGTCATTGAAGGCGTGCGCCAGGCAAGAGCCACTGAATTGAAAAATATGTTGAAAAATGTTCCGGTCAATGGCAACACCTGGAGCGCTGGAAAAATCTCGGCTGCCGCGGTTACCGTAGGAATTATTGCCACCAGCATCTACTTCTACATGAAGGATGAGGCGCCTGTCCTTCCAGACAAAACAGTACAGGAAAGCGTTCAGCCGTCACAGGAGTCAAAAGAAACAGTCACCATTCAAGCTGAATCAAAGAACGAAGAGCCTGACAATGCTTCCCTGCCTGCCAAAGAAAACAATCAGAATGCCATTATAAGCAAGACCCCGAAGCCGGTTGTCAAGCCGGACATACAGGTAACGGATCCATCCATGGAATATACGGATACCGAGAGGGTCAAAGACCATAACACCCCTGGGCGCAGCGAAATATTTCCTTCCAAGATGGAGGTGACTACCGGCATACCCGACAAGAAACACAACTTCCATTACCAGTTCGCCGATAGCAAGCTGCTGCTTTATGGCCCCTTCGACAAGAGCCTGTATGAAATCCTGGAAATTCATGGTGAAGGCCACGCGGTATTCCTCTTCTACAAGGAGAACTATTACCTGCTGGATGAGAAGCAAGCGGCCATCACGTCCCTCGAGCCCATCCGCGACAGCCAGTTGTTGAAAAAACTCAGAGAATACAGAGGCCGGTAAGCCTGTTAAAAAGAGCCAATCTCCCCTGAAGGACCTCCTGCAGGGGAGATTTTTTATTTCACTCAAATCAGCCTTCCCTTATTATCTTTGCGTGCGATGGCCGGAGAATTCAAAGCAAGAAAGAAGAAACTTGGCAGCTACCCCTTTATCAGTGTAGTGTTCAGCATTACCCTCGCCCTGTTTGTCATAGGCATGTTCGGAATTCTGGTGATCTACTCCGATGAACTCGGTCGCCTGGTGAAGGAGAATGTCAAGATCCAGGTCTATCTTAAAAACCAGCTGGAAGAGAAAGATAGTAAGGCCATTGAAAAGCAATTGTCACAATCGGACTTCATCCTGAAAGACCTCTCTAAAAAGCCCCTGGTATTTATCTCGAAGGAAGAGGCCGCCAAGAAATTTATTCAGGATACGGGAGAAGATTTTCAAAAATTCCTGGGCGAGAACCCTTTGCGGGACGCATACCTGGTGACCGTCGACCCGGCATTTCATACAAAGGAAAGGCTGGCCGTCATCAAATCCAAAGTTGAGAAACTGAATGGCGTATTCCAGGTTTATTTTGTTGAAAGCCTGATTGAGTCCATCAATAAGAACATTGCGAAAATTGGTTTTGTGTTGTTGGGGTTGGCCTCCGTTCTGCTGCTGGTGGTCGTATTGCTCATCAACAATACCTTGCGCCTGGCGCTCTTCTCACAACGGTTCCTGATCCGAAGCATGCAGCTGGTCGGCGCTACCCGCACCTTCATCCAGGGTCCCTTTATCCTGAGGGCATTTCTGCACGGGGGCCTGTCAGGCCTGATCGCCTGCAGCATGCTTTGGGGCATCATGCACCTGGGCAAGCAGAGAATTGAAGAGCTGAACCTTATTGAAAACCGGGAGCGAATCCTGATACTCCTTGCCAGTCTGCTCGCGTTGGGTATTTTTGTTGCTGTAATCAGCACCTGGCGTGCCGTACACAAGTATTTGAAACTTTCACTTGACGAATTGTATTGACATGAGCAAACTTCCTTTTGGCAAGAAGAATTATCAACTGATGGTGATCGGCCTGGCGGTGCTCGCCGTCGGCTTCTTTATAATGACCCTGGACAAGCAACCGCATGGATTTGGATTTCTGGGCCTTACCCTTGGACCCACCATCGTCGTTGCCGGCTTCATTGTTGAGCTGTTCGCCATCCTCCATCGTCCTTCCGACCACTGATCCACTGATGTCAATTCTTCAGGCGATTGTACTTGCCGTTATCGAGGGCCTCACTGAATTCCTGCCGGTATCTTCAACCGGGCACATGATCATCGCCTCTTCCGCGATGGGCATCGCCACCCAGCCCTTTGTGAAAACGTTCACCGTGGCCATTCAGCTCGGGGCCATCCTTTCGGTTGTCGTTCTGTATTGGAAAAGATTCTGGCAGACCTGGACATTCTATTGGGTTCTTTTGGTCGGCTTCATTCCAGCGGCCGTCATTGGCTTCCTGTTCAACGACCGGATCGACAGCCTGCTCGAACGCGTGGATGTTGTTGGATGGATGCTGATCGCCGGGGGTATCTTTCTCCTGTTTGTCGACAAACTCTTTTCAAAAACGGAAACAAATGGAGGGACCAGCGTGGGTTACGGTCAATCGCTGAAAATCGGTATTTTTCAATGCATCGCGATGATACCTGGCGTATCCCGGTCAGCGGCAACCATCATCGGCGGTCTCACACAGGGACTTCACAAAAAAACAGCGGCCGAATTTTCCTTCTTCCTGGCGGTACCAACCATGCTCGCCGCTACCGGCTACAAACTCCTGAAATTCTATCTTGAAGGAAACACGTTTGGACAGGAAGAGATCACCCTCCTGGCCATCGGTAATGTGACCGCCTTCCTGGTGGCCATGCTCGCCATCCGGTATTTCATAGACTTCCTGACCAACCACGGATTCAAGGTATTTGGATACTATCGCATCACCGCTGGAATAATCCTGCTGCTTCTGTATTATTTTGGTGCAGAAATGGAGGTCCTGTGACAGAAACACCTGAAGGAATCATGTTGCTCGTGCGAAAGCCAATCGAATGGACTTCCTTCGATGTGGTAAACAAACTCCGTTTCCTGCTAAAGACAAAAAAAATAGGACACGCGGGCACCCTGGATCCGCTGGCCACAGGGCTTCTGATTGTGTGTGCCGGAAAAATGACCAAGCGCATTGATGAATTCCAGGGACAGGAAAAGGAATATACCGGCAAACTGATCATCGGACAGACTACACCCTCCTGCGATCTGGAAACAGAACCCACGCCGCCGCTCGACATTGCGCACATTACCAGTAACCAAATACTGACTGCCGCCAGGTCATTCACTGGAAAGATACAGCAGGTTCCGCCGGCTCATTCATCCATCAAGGTGAATGGCACAAGGGCCTACCACTTCGCAAGAAAAGGCCTTGACATTGAACTGAAACCCCGCGAAGTGGAAATCAAGGAATTCGAAGTCACCGGCATTTCCCTTCCGGAGATAAGCTTCAGGATCGTTTGCTCAAAAGGAACTTACATCAGGAGCATCGCCCGGGACATGGGCATTGCGCTGGGTGTCGGCGCTTACCTGTCAGCATTGTGCCGAACGAGAATCGGACCTTACCGCCTGGACCAGGCTGAAACCCTGGAGGAAATCAGGATCAGGTTTCTTCAACCATTGACAGCTCCTTCTGTTTAAACGTTCCAGCCCGAACAAGAATGAAGATCTACCATACCCTTGATGACTTTTCCAGGCTGCAGTACGCCGTAGTCGCCAGCGGCACGTTTGACGGCGTTCATCTCGGACATCAGAAAATCCTCGCCCGCCTGTCTGAGATTGCTGCAAAAAATTCAGGCGAGACGGTGGTCATCACCTATTGGCCGCACCCCAGGCTGGTGTTAAGGCCTGACGATCAAACACTCAAATTGCTAAACACATTTGAAGAGAGAACCGAGCTGCTCAAAGAACAAGGCATTCAGCACCTCGTGCGAATACCCTTTACGAAAGAGTTCTCCCAGCTTTCCTCGAATGATTTTATACGCAACATCCTGGTCGACAAGATCGGGACACGAAAGCTGGTCATTGGCTATGACCACCGGTTCGGCAAGAACCGAGAGGGCAGTTTTGAAGAACTCAGGCGCAATGGCCCGGCGTACGGCTTTGATGTGGAAGAAATTCCCAGGCAGGACATCGACCACATCGCCGTCAGCAGTTCCAAAATCAGGAAGGCATTGTACGAAGGAGACGTCACAGCAGCCAGGCATTTGATCGGACGCTCCTACTCATTGGCAGGAAGGGTGATCAAGGGGGACAAGCTTGGAAGAATGATCGGCTTCCCCACCGCCAACATTGACATTGACTCAAAACACAAACTGGTACCCGCCGACGGAATCTACGCCGTGCGGGTATACCACGCACACCAAAAGTTCGATGGCATGCTGTACATCGGTAACCGCCCCACGGTTGACGGGGCGAAAAGGACCATCGAGGTCAACATCTTCAATTTCGAGCAGGAAATCTATGGTGAGGAGATCAAGGTCGATTTTGAGATTCTGCTGCGTGGTGATGCCCGATTCAGCGGCCTGGATGCATTGAAGATGCAACTGCACAAAGACCGGGAGAGCGCCATGGCAGCCCTGCAATCCCGGTCATAACCCGTGGAATTCCGGCCGTAATTGTATAATTTAATAGGCAAAATCCGTTCACCATGATCAACAAAGTTATTAAGGATGCCGATGAAGCAGTGCGGGACATCCCTGACAATGCCGTGCTGATGCTGGGAGGCTTTGGCCTTTGTGGGATCCCGGAAAATCTGATCGCCGCCATTTTAAGAAAGGGTATAAAGGGCCTTACCTGCATTTCAAACAATGCCGGCGTCGACGAATTTGGCATTGGGCTGATGCTGAAGACACGGCAGGTTAAGAAAATGATCTCATCCTATGTGGGAGAAAATGCTGAATTCGAACGTCAGTTGTTGTCAGGTGAACTGGAGGTAGAACTGATTCCACAAGGAACACTGGCTGAAAGGATCCGGGCGGGTGGCGCGGGTATTCCCGCATTCTTTACACCGGCCGGTGTGGGTACCGAGGTGGCAGCAGGAAAGGAGACAAGGGACTTTGATGGAAAAAAGTACCTGATGGAAAAGTGGCTTCGCGCAGATTATGCGCTGGTGAAAGCCTGGAAAGGCGATACCTCAGGCAACCTGGTTTATCGCGGCACCGCGAGGAATTTCAATCCCATGATGGCAGCAGCAGGAATGATTACCATTGCCGAGGTGGAGGAACTGGTGCCGGTCGGACAACTTGATCCCAACAACATTCATACCCCTGGTATTTACGTGAAGAGGATTTTTCAGGGGAAGGATTATGAGAAAAGGATTGAGCAGAGAACAGTAACGAAAATTCGGTAATGGACTAATTCGGTAATTCGACAATGGGTCAATTGGGTAAGTGAGGTAATCAGGTAAACCGTAGGGCAGACCTGAATGCCTGTTATAAACATTCTCATACTTTCGTATGAAAACACGTTACTCAATCATGCTGAACTCCGAAAAGAGATACAATCCAGACCTTAACAATAATCCCATCGTGAGACTGACCTTTGATTTTGCATTGCTTATCATTCAGTATTCTGAATCACTGGAGAACCTGAGGAAATATTCCATTGCAAGGCAAATCATCAAGTCTGGAACATCAGTTGGGGCAAATGTACGCGAAGCTCAAAATGCGGAATCAAGAGCTGACTTCATTCACAAAATGAAGATTTCCGCAAAGGAAGCGGATGAAACTGAATACTGGCTTTTGTTGTGTCAGCACCACTCTACCTATCCGGATTGTCAGGAACTGCTGGCCAAGGTCATGATCATCAAGAAAGTCTTATCAAAAATAATCTCAACTTCCAAACAGAGATCACCTCATTAACGAATTACCGAATTAATAAATTAACGAATCAATCCATTACCGAATTAGAATATGTTAGATAAAATCGGAATCGCCAAACGCATCGCGCGCGAAGTCAAGGATGGCATGTACATCAACCTCGGCATCGGAATACCCACCCTGGTCGCCAACTACATTCCCTCAGATATCCACGTGGTGCTGCAGTCTGAAAACGGATTGCTCGGAATAGGCCCCTTCCCCACCGAGGATCAGGTCGACCCTGATTTGATCAACGCCGGAAAACAAACCATCACCATGATGCCCGGCTCTGCGCTGTTCAGTTCTGCTGAAAGTTTCGGAATGATCCGCAGCGGCAAAGTCGATCTCACCATACTGGGGGCGATGGAAGTATCCGAAAACGGGGACATCGCCAACTGGAAAGTCCCAGGCAAGATGGTCAAGGGGATGGGCGGAGCCATGGACCTGGTGGCTTCTGCCAAGAACATTATCGTTGCCATGCAACATTGCAGTAAAGAGGGAGCTTCAAAACTCCTGCGCACCTGCAGCCTCCCGGTTACCGGATTGCGGTGCGTCAGGCGTATTGTGTCTGACCTCGCAGTTCTGGAAGTTATGCCTTCGGGCGGATTCAGGTTGCTTGAGCGAGCGCCGGGTGTATCAGTCGATGAAATCAGAAACGCCACCGAAGGAAAACTGATCATCCAGGGAGAAATTCCCGAAATGGTTCTGTAATTTTATCGCCGAAATGTGGGAAAAAGCAAACACAACAGACCCGCTCAACAGACATACCGATCATGAAAAAATCCACCATTCAATTTTCCATAGAACTGGACGCCAACAACATACCCGAGAAAATTGAATGGGACGCCTCTGACAAGCCGGAGGCAGGATTCTCAGAGACCAAGGCCATCGGAATCGCCCTTTGGGACCAGGAGCAAAAAAATACCATGCGCATCGACCTCTGGACCAAGGACATGCCGGTGGATGACATGAAGCGCTTTTATATCGACTGCATCGGGGGGCTCAGTCAGAGTGTACTGAGTTCCACCGGCGACGAATTCATAGCAAACGAAATGAATGCCTTGTGCGACAGGCTCGCCAGGCACCTTTTGGAATCAGCCAGGTAGGCGAATCGGGCCAGTGTTCCACCTGCCTGAAACCCCGCCATTTCTCAAAAAAGGGGTATACAATCGTTTGTATGTCTACAATTTCTTGTAGATTTATCAAAATAAACCTTAAAAACCCTATGAATAAATTCTACATACGGTCGCTTCTACCCTTGCTCTTTGTTGCAGCAAGTGCGGCGAATCTGATGGCACAAAGCACAACCATTTCTGGTACCGTGAAGGATGCCGCTGGCGAAACACTTGCTGGTGTGAACATCGTAGTCAAGGGCAGGGTTGTTGGAACCATCACCGACGTGAGAGGCTCTTTCAATCTTACCATAAACCAGCCGCCACCCTTCACGCTGGTTTTCTCGTTTATTGGCTTCACCACCAAGGAAATTGAAGTGAAGGACCAGAACACCACAACCTTTGATATTAGTTTGGAGGAACAAACCCTCCTCGGACAGGAAGTTGTCGTTTCCGCTTCCCGAATGGAAGAAAGTATTCTTAAATCTCCTGTCACGATCGAGAAAATTGATATCCTCGGCATCAAGGCCTCAGCAACCCCTGATTTCTATGACGCCCTCGCCAACATGAAAGGCGTTCAGGTTAGTTCCGGCAGCATGAACTTCACTGCGGTCAACACACGCGGTTTCGCTACAATCGCCAATGAACGCTTTGTTCAGTGGGTAGACGGCATGGATACGCAGGCTCCCCTGCTGAACTTCCCAACCGGTAACATCATCGGTATCGGCGAGCTCGATGCCGAAAGCATGGAATTGGTTCCTGGTGCAGCTTCAGCCTTGTACGGTCCCAATGCCTTCAACGGTATCCTGTTGATGAAGAGCAAGAGCCCTTTTGATTACCAGGGACTCAGTGCCCAGTACAAAGGCGGCATTGTCAGTTCAACGGCAGCCGGAACAGCACCCATGAATCAATACTCCATCCGGTATGCAAAGTCTTTCAATAACAAGTTCGCGTTCAAAGTGAACTTCTCCTACCTCAAATCAACCGACTGGCTTGGCAATGACTACAAGACTGACCGCAATAATCCTCAATCGACAGTCGACCTCAGCGGCAAGCAGAATTTTGACGCACTGAACAGCTATGGCGATGAAACACCCATACCGGTTCCCATTGGCGGCACATTTGGTACCCTTGACCTTCGCCGGACCGGCTACAAAGAAGAAGACCTTCTGAAGGCCTTTGGCGACAACCGCGATGTGAAGAGCATCAAAGGTGACCTTGCCCTCCATTACCGCATTAACGACAAGATTGAAGCAACCTACCAGTATCGTTATGGCGGTGGAAGTTCGATATACCAGGGCACTGAGAAGTACGCGTTGCGTGACTTCACCCAGCAGTTCCATAAACTGGAAGTACGCGGCGACAACTTCTTTGTACGCGCCTACCAGACACAAACCGATGCAGGCAAGTCCTATAACCTCTCCGCATTGGGTGGCTTCCTGAATGAGACCATCAGCCCTACAGCGGCACAATGGGCACCATTGTATGCCCAAACGTATGTTCTTGGCATGCAGGGCTACATTCCCGGTGTTCCAGCCGGAAACCAGAATGCGGCGTACGCTGCCGCCAGAGCAGCCGCTGATGCAACAAGGCCAGCACCTGGCTCACAGGCCTTCATTGATATGGTAACTAAGGTGAGAGACAATTACTTTCAAAAGGTGCCTACCAATGGAGCCGCCGGCGGCGCTTCCTTTATTGATAACTCCAAGCTGCTGCACGTAGAAGGTAACTACAAGTTCTTTAACCAGATTAAGTGGGCCGAAATCCAGGTGGGTGGAAACTGGCGCCGCTATGACCTGTTTTCCAATGGCACAATCTTCAATGAAGCCCCCGATGACGGCGTGAACTTCAAAAGGATTACCATTGACGAATACGGCATGTATGCACAGGTCGCCAAAACCTTTGCTGAAAAACTCAAATTGACGGTGTCCATGCGTTATGACAAGAATGAGAACTTCGCAGGGCAAACGACACCCCGTTTCTCCATGGTGTATGAGCTGACCAAGAACAGCAACCTGAGGGCATCCATTCAAACCGGCTTCCGCAACCCCCCTACCCAGGCACAATTTATTTTCTTCCCTTCTTCCGGTGGCACATTGATCGGAAGCGTGGAAAGAAATGCCGCACGTTATGGAATACACAACGGAGGTGCATGGACACAGACTTCTTACAACGCTTACCGGGCTTCCGGTGGTTCACTGGACCCCAATACTGGAACTCCCGTAGGAGGCAATTCCGCTCTCTTGGTCACCGCCAACGTTCCTTACGTACAACCTGAAACATTGACCTCAGCAGAACTCGGATACAAAGGCCTTGTAGCCGATAAAATTCTGGTTGACCTGAATGGCTATTACACGGTGTACCGGAATTTCATCGGTGGACAGCGGATCGTCAGCAAGAATTCGACAATTCACCAGGGAGCGCAGATTAATGCCGGAACGTTGTGGTCACCCTATACGAATGCAACACAGGATGTAAGATCATTTGGTGTTGGACTTGGACTGGGGTATAACCTGCCCAAGAACTACACGATCAACGGTAACTACAGCTGGGCCAATTTTGACGCCGTTGAAAGCGCGGATTTCAATGCAGGCTTCAACACCCCACGGAACAAGGTTAGCGTGGGTATCAGCAACCGGAAGATTACCAAAAACGTAGGATTTGCAGTAAACTACCGCTGGCAGGAAGCGTTTGACTGGCAATCCTCCTATGGTAACTGGACTGTACCGTCATTTGGTGTGCTGGATGCTCAGGTCAGCTACAAGGTACCGACCATCAAGACGGTCTTCAAACTTGGAGGTACCAACCTCGGTGGCGGCGATTACCGCACCAACTTCGGTGCACCATACGTTGGCCAGACTTATTATGTCTCCGTGACCTTTGATGAATTCTTCAAATAACCTTGACGAAAAAATAACAGATATGAAAACAATCAAATATCTTCCGATAGCCCTCGCCATGGTCATGCTGGTCGGGTCATGCAAACAGGAACCAATCGTACCGGGACCTGCACCTGCGAAGCCCCCCGCACCCAGCACCGGGGTTCCTACCAAAGGATCCGCAGATTTCGCGAAATTCATCGCGGTTGGAAACTCATTCGTTGCCGGCGTACAAGGCGGCGCCTTGTATACTGACGGGCAGAACAACTCGTTGGCCGCGATCCTGAACAAGCAATTCACCCTGGTGGGTGGAACTGCCACTTTCAAACAACCCAGCATCAAAGCAACTCTTGGATGGAACCTGTTTTTCGCACAGCCACTACTGCCGGCCGGACTTCCTCCGGACTTCACTAAACCAGTGCTTGGAAGAATGCTCCTGCAATACGGTGCTAACAAACCAAGTTGCGCAACGGGCAAGATTTCACCTACCCCAACCCCTCAGGCATACGCTGTAGGGAATCTGGAAGCAGTGCCAAATCCAACACTTAACCCGGCATTCATCTACTCCGCCAACCCTGCAGACAGGACCGCCCTGAACAACTTTGCGGTTCCCGCCATTACCTTGGGTCAGGCACTTATTACTGGTACAGGCAACTGGGCCGTACCCAACCCTGCGGTGGGCTTCAGTCCATTCTATGCACGGTTTGGCCCCCCTCCCGGGGGAACAACAACCATCATCGGGGATGCCGCAGCAGCTGGTGGAACCTTCTTCATGTTCTGGCTTGGTCTTGATGACTTCTTCCTCTATGCCGCTTTTGGCGGAGACCCAACCCTCGCCCCCCTGAATTCGTCCGGCGCATTTGCCGGTCAGTATGGTGCAGCTGTCGGTAGTCTCATGGCATCCAATGCCAACCTGAAAGGCGTCCTGGGCAACTTCCCCAATATCTTTGCCATGCCGCATTTTACTGCCGTGTCCTACAAGCCGATTCCGCTTGATGCAGCAACCGCTACAGCGGTAAGCACAGGTTTTGCAGGCTACAATGCTGCCCTGGACGGACTGATTGCCAACGCGGGAGCTTTTGGAATATCTCCTGCGCTGTCCGCAGAGATTGCAACCCGGAAGGTGTTCTTTTCCGCCAAATGTGACAATAACATTCTCATCAGTGATGAGGCAGCAACTAACCTGGGGCCTTACTTTGATGCGCTTCAGGGCGCAGGGGCCATCACCGCAGGCCAGCGTGCCCAGTTGACGCCGTACCAGCAAGTCAGGCAAACCACCGCTGCAGATATTATTCCATTGTCCGCCGGCTCTATCCTTGGTACACTGGTAAACGGTGACCCTACCCTGGTGAATGGTGTATCCGTTCCCCTGGCTGACCGGTACGTGATCATCCCTTCAGAAAGAGATGCCATCATTGCAGCCCGCACTGCTTTCAACTCAACCGTTGCAGCCACAGCGGCCACCTACCCTTCACGACTTGCCCTGGCGGATGTTGATGCAGCCCTGAATGGCCTGCTGGCAACCAAGGCAGCTGTCTACAACGGCGTAACCATCACACCCAATATTGATCCGCCTACCGGCATTTATTCTGAAGACGGTGCGCACCTCAATACACGGGGATATGCCTGGCTAAGCAACGCATTCATTGCGGCCATCAATGATAAGTTCTTCGCAACGATACCTTTGACTGACATCAGCCAGTACCAGGCTACAGGGCTTCCGATCCCTTAGGGGAAACGCAGGAACAGAAATGATAAAGGGGCTTCGGCCCCTTTTTTTATGTTGTCAGAATAATTCTTTGGCAATCCGGTAGATCGGATCTGATTTGCCCATGGAATAGAAGTGAAGGGTCGGCACACCAAACTTGATCAGTTCCCTGGACTGTTTAACCGCCCATTCAATACCCACCTGTTTGACTGCCGCGTTGTCCTTGCATTTATCAACCTCCTCCGACAACTCTGTTGGCAGGTCAATGTGAAAGACCGTTGGCAGAACAGAAATCTGCGACCTGGTCGTCATCGGCTTGATGCCCGGGATGATCGGCACTGTAATGCCTGCTTCCCTGCAGAGCCGGACAAATTCAAAATACTTTTCGTTATCAAAAAACATCTGAGTGACGATGTATTCTGCACCCATGTCCACTTTATGCTTGAGGTACTTCATATCGGCCTTCAGGTTCGGCGACGAGAAGTGCTTCTCCGGGTATCCGGCCACGCCCACACAGAAATTGGTGGGTGCCGGATCCAGGAGGTCTTCGTCAAGGAATCTTCCGTGGTTCATGGCCACAATCTGGCCCAGCAGCTCTGACGCATATTTATGCCCTTCCGGGTCAGGAACGAAGCGGGCCTCAGTCTTGATGGCATCTCCCTGCAGTGCCAGGACATTGTCAATGCCCAGGAAGTGAAGATCGATCAGCGCATTCTCCGTCTCCTCCTTGCTGAAACCACCGCAAATAATGTGCGGTACTGTATCCACCTTGTAATGGTTTTGAATGGCCGCACAAATACCTACCGTGCCCGGGCGTTTCCTGGTGGAGCTCTTTTCCAGCAGGCCGTTGTCCTTCTTCTTGTAGACATACTCCTCCCGGTGGTAGGTTACATCGATGAATGGGGGTTTGAATTCCATTAGCGGGTCGAGGTTGTCAAACAACAACCTGATATTCTCCCCTTTCAGTGGAGGAAGAATCTCGATGCTGAATAGGGTCTTGCCTTTGGCGTTTTTGATGTGTTCAGTTACTTTCATTTTTTCACGCAAAGGCGCAAAGATAAGCGCAAAGGGCGCAAATCTATAAATTGTTTACTATTCGATGGATTCCTTCTTTCAAATGCTTCACATTGAAATTAATCAAAAGGGCAAGCTTTAGACCTGAAAGCTTCAGGTAAGTTAATGTCTGAGAAGAGTGAACGGGGGCCAGTGTTTCGACCGACTTGATCTCAATGATAACCTTGCCGTTTACCAACATGTCAATTCTGAAACCAGCATCCATTTTGATGTCCTTGTAAAGAAACGGCAACGCAACTTGCCTTTCAACATTCAGACCAATCTCCTCCAGGTCATGAGCCAAAGCAGTCTCATATACTGATTCAAGCAAGCCTGGGCCCATGGCCTTGTGTAAGGCTAAACCCACCCCAATGATTTTATATGACAATTCATTTTCATCCATCTTTGCGGTCTTTGCGACGCCCTTTGCGCCCTTTGTGTGAACATTTTCGATTAAAATCAAAAATAAGGGCCTACACTTAAATAAATCATACAATGTCCATCCAGTAAACCGTATGATTTTCACACAACCACTAGCCATTATAACTCAAGCTGGGCGCTAGCCACTTCTCAATCTCCTCCACCAACATTCCTTTCCGCTCGGCATAGTCGCTCACCTGGTCCTTGTCAATTTTTCCCAAGCCAAAGTACTTTGCTTCAGGGTGCGAGAAATAATAACCGCTCACCGAGGAAGCCGGCAGCATGGCAAATGATTCGGTCAACGCTATACCCGTTTCCTTCTTTGCATCAAGCAAATCAAAGATGATCTTCTTCTCGGTATGGTCTGGGCAGGCCGGGTACCCGGGAGCGGGACGAATACCCTGATACTTTTCTTTGATCAACTGCTCGGGGGTCAGGGATTCGGCAGATCCATATCCCCACAATTCCTTCCGGACCATCTCGTGCAGTTTTTCCGCAAAGGCTTCTGCCAGACGATCCGCCAGGGCTTTAACCATGATCTCCTGGTAGTCATCATGCTGTGCCCGGTAAGGCGCCAGCAGCTTTTCAATATCACCTCCTGCGGTTACAGCAAACATGCCGATGTAATCCGTCTTTCCGCTGGCCTGGGGAGCAATGAAATCTGACAGGCAGAAATTGGGCTGCCCGGCCGCTTTCCTTGACTGCTGGCGCAGAAAGTGCAGGGTAACCAGGGTTGACTTCAACTGGCTGTCCTGGTACAGCACAACATCATCCGTTGCCGTACTTTGGGCTGGGTAGAATGCCACCATGCCATTGGCCTGGAGGTCGCCGTCAGCAACAATCTTGTCCAGCATTTTCTGGGCATCAGCGAAGAGTTTCTTCGCTTCCACCCCTACTATCGTATCATTAAAAATATCCGGGTAACGGCCGTGCAGCATCCAGGTCTGGAAAAAAGGTGTCCAGTCAATGTACTTCCTAACCTCGCTGAGCGGGTAGTTCAGAAAAGCCTTTTTCCCAATGAATGATGGCACTGGCGGCTGATATCCATCCCATTGAATGATTGTCTTATTGTTTCTGGCAACCGGGAGCGGTACATAATTCTTCTCCTGCTGCCGTCCCGCGTGCTCTTTGCGAAGCTGGACATATTCATCCTTGACACGAGCCTTGAAATTCCCGCGTGTATCCGGGTTAATGAACTCACTGGCCACCGGTACGGAGCGCGAGGCATCGAGAACATGGATGACCGGTCCGTCATACACCGGGTCAATCTTGACAGCCGTATGAATCCGGGAGGTGGTTGCCCCGCCGATCATCAGCGGAAGATCCATCTTCTCATGCTGCATCTCTTTGGCCACGTGAACCATTTCGTCCAGCGAAGGTGTAATCAGGCCGCTGAGGCCAATGATGTCCACTTTCTCCCGCTTGGCCGCCTCAATGATCTTGTCAGCCGGAACCATAACGCCGAGGTCGACCACGTCATAATTATTACAGGCCAATACAACGCCGACAATGTTTTTACCGATGTCATGCACGTCACCTTTTACCGTTGCCATCAGTATGCGGGCGGCAGGCTTGCCCACCTGTCCGCTTCTTCTTTTTTCTTCTTCCAGGTAGGGCGTCAGGTAGGCTACTGCCTTTTTCATTACCCGTGCGCTCTTGACCACCTGGGGTAAGAACATCTTACCCGCGCCAAACAAATCCCCAACCACGTTCATCCCCGCCATCAGCGGGCCTTCGATGACGTGCAGAGGCTTGTCGTATTTCCTTCTGACCTCTTCGGTATCCGCATCGATAAAGTCAATGATCCCCTTTACCAGGGAATGGGTAATTCGCTCCTCAACCGTTCCTTTTCTCCATTCGTCATCCTGCTCCTTCTTCTTGGCTGATCCCTTGACCGTTTCCGCAAACTCCAGCAGCCGTTCGGTGGCATCATCCCTCCGGTTGAGCAATACATCTTCTACCCTTTCAAGGAGGTCCTTTGGAATTTCATCGTAAACCTCCAGCATGGTTGGATTGACAATGCCCATATCCATGCCGTGCCGGATGGCATGGTACAGGAAAGCGGAATGCATGGCCTCCCGGACCAGTTGATTGCCCCGGAAACTGAAAGAGACGTTGCTAACGCCGCCGCTCACATGTACGTGTGGCAGATTTTCCCTGATCCACTTCGCCGCTTTGAAAAAATCAAGGGCATAGTTCTTATGCTCGTCAATGCCGGTCGCGACCGGAAAAATATTGGGATCAAAGATGATATCGTGCGGAGAGAACATAACCTGGTTAACCAGGATGTCGTAGGCCCGCGTGCAGATGCTGATCCTCCGCTCATAGGTGTCTGCCTGCCCCTGCTCATCAAAGGCCATCACCACCGTTGCAGCGCCATAACGTCTGACCAGGCGTGCCTGCCGGATAAATTCCTCTTCGCCACCTTTCAGGCTTATCGAGTTGACAATACCCTTCCCCTGGAGGCACTTCAGGCCTGCTTCAATGACATTCCACTTCGAGGAATCGATCATCACCGGTATCCTGGATATCTCAGGCTCGGCAGCCATGAGGTTCAGGAACCTGACCATGGCTGCTTCTGAATCCAGCATGCCTTCATCCATATTGACATCAATGACCTGGGCACCGCCGCGCACCTGGTCAAGGGCCACGTCGAGCGCCTCGTCAAATTTATCTTCCTTGATCAGCTTCAGGAATCTGGCAGAGCCGGTCACGTTAGTCCGCTCCCCGATGTTCACAAAGTTCGACGCAGCGGTAACAACGACAGCCTCTAGTCCGCTCAGCTTAAGTCCTTCGTTCATGATCAGTTGTTCACGGATTCTGTGACAGAACTCTCGACGGGTATACGGCGCGGTTTGTACCGACTGGCGATGGATGCAATCACCTTGATGTGATCGGGGGTTGTGCCGCAGCAGCCGCCGACGATATTGACCAGTCCTTCCTTCAGAAATTCTTCAATCTGTTCACCCATCTCCTCCGGGCCCTGGTCGTAGTGGCCAAATTCATTGGGAAGTCCGGCGTTGGGATAAGCGCTCACAAAGAACGGGGCGTTTTCATCCAGTATCTGAAGGTAAGGACGCAGTTGTTTTGCTCCCAACGCGCAGTTCAGTCCCACGCTAAGCAACGGCACATGGGATACCGATATCAGGAATGCATCGGTGGTCTGTCCAGACAGTGTGCGTCCGCTGGCATCGGTGATGGTGCCGGAGACCATGACTGGCAACTCCCTGCCCGTTTCCTCAAATAATTCCTGAACGGCAAAAAGCGCCGCCTTGGCGTTAAGGGTATCAAATATCGTTTCGATGAGGAGCAAGTCTACACCCCCGTCCATCAAAGCCCTTGCCTGCAGTTTATAGGCATCTTTCAGTTCATCAAAAGTGATGGCCCGGTAGCCGGGATTGTTTACATCCGGCGACAGCGACAGGGTCTTGTTGGTGGGTCCCATCGCGCCAGCCACAAACCGTGGTTTGTGGGGTTCCTTTTTCGTAAAATCATCAGCCGCCTGCCTGGCTATTCTTGCCGATTGAAAATTGAGGTCATAGACAATGTCTTCCAAATGGTAGTCGGCTTGCGCCACGGTGGTGCCACTGAAGGTATTGGTCTCAGCAATATCGGCTCCTGCTTCAAAATACTGACGGTGGATATCGCTGATGATGTCCGGACGGGTGATCGACAACAAGTCGTTGTTACCCTTCAGGGGGTAGGGATGGTTCTTAAAGCGTTCGCCCCTGAAATCCTCCTCGGTCAGGGTATGCCGCTGAATCATAGTCCCCATGGCGCCGTCGAGCACCAGTATCCGTTCCTTTAAGATGTCCTTTATATTCACTCTTACTGGTATTTGGTACAGCTATTCCAGAAAGAGCCTGATGATTGGCCGCTTATCTTCTCCCGACAGTTGTCAGGATGGGAGTTAGCACCTTGGTCCCAAACGGGAGGTTGCTAAGACTTCACAGGGCCCAGTCCCTCGGTCTTTCTGGATAAGCCCTGCAAAGAAAATCAATAACTAGCTAAAAATGAAAAATGCGGGCCTTTTTATGTGGTTTGGCAACACAAAGGACGCGATTTAGCACTTACTTTGCATCGTCATCACATGAAGCTTGCCGCCATTGACATAGGCTCCAATGCCATTCGTTTCCAGGTATCCAGCGTGCTGGAGCATGACGACAAGATCATGTTCAAAAAGGTGGAATACGTCCGTTTCCCGCTGCGCCTCGGGCACGACGTATTCAGCTCCAACCGCATCAGCAAAGGCAGCATAAGCAAGTTCAAAAAGCTCATGATGACCTATAAGCTATTGCTGGAGCTTTATGAAGTGGATGACTATATGTTCTGCGCGACATCTGCCATGCGGGAATCCGAAAACGGTGAGGCCATTGTCAGGGAGGTCAAAAATGAGCTTGGCATCGAGATTAACATCATCGATGGGCAACTGGAAGCTTCGCTCATCAACAAGGCGATTGCATCCTACCTGGGCACCCACACCTATCTTCACATTGATGTAGGCGGAGGCAGCACGGAACTCAACCTGTTTGCCGAGGGCAAAAAGATTAAGACCCGCTCATTCAAGCTAGGCTCCGTCCGGATGCTTGAACACCATGATTCCCCCGTGATTTGGGCGGACATGGAAAAGTGGGTGAAGGACATCCTGAAGAAAAAATACGGCGTCATTACGGCCGTTGGAACAGGCGGCAACATCAGCAAGATTTTTGAGTTGTCTAAGGTCAAGTCCGGAAAACCAATGTCTCTCAAGATGATCAGGGAGATCAAGAAGATGATCGAGGAACATACGATGGATGAAAGGATTTATGAACTACAGATGAACCCCGACCGCGCTGACGTGATTGTGCCAGCCAGTGAAATCTACATCAAAGTAATGGATTGGGCCCATGCCAAGCACATCATTGTTCCCGAAGTCGGTTTAAAGGATGGCATCCTGCTTCACCTTTTTGAAAAGAACCAGATTCAGAAAAAGATCGAGTTTGTCAACGCAGAAGATCAGTCTAAAGGAAAAAAATCATTCTGGCTGAAAGGAAAGTAGCACTGGTTGTTTCAGAAGAGGGTCACTTCATCCACATTTTCTTTTGACACGTCATAAAATTCCTTGTGAACATTGAAAGGAGCCTCTCCATTCAGTTCCTTGATCACATAAGAACCATCTTCCTTCATGGTATACGCATTCACATTGTCCCTGAGGTTGTACCTCAGGATATTCATTACCTGTTTCTGAAGGTTTTCCTGCTCAAGCAATACCAGCGATTCAATGCGGCGGTCAAAACTCCGGACCATGGCATCAGCGCTGCCGATGTATACCCTTGGAAGGCCCGCGTTGTGAAAATAGTATATCCTGGAATGCTCCAGGTACTCACCCACAATGGAGATGACCTCAATATTCTCACTGAGTCCACGGCGGCCTGGCCGCAGGCAGCACATTCCCCTGACGATGAGCTTGATCGGAACACCCGCCTGGCTGGCATCATACAAGGCTTCAATAAACTCCTTGTCCTGGATTGAGTTGAGCTTGACGACGATCCCGCTGGAGAAGCCCTTCCTGGCATTTTCCTCTTCTCTTTTCACAAGGCTGATCAACTGACTTCTCATATCACGGGGTGACGTGATCAGGTTTCGGTATGACGTCGGTTGCGAATGGCCGGTAATGACATTGAAGAAGTCCGACACATCGCTGGCATACGTTTCCTTGGTGCTCAGCAGGCCCACATCCGTGTACAGCCTTGCGGTAACTTCATTGTAATTTCCGCTGCCAATGTGGACATACCGATACACCGTATCATCCAGTTCGCGACGGACAATGAGAAGCAGTTTGGTATGCGTCTTCAACGTACCAAAACCATAGATTACAAAGCAGCCTGCCTTTTGCAGTTTCTGAGCTTCCCTCAGGTTGTTCTCTTCATCAAACCTGGCTTTCACTTCAAACAACACCGAAACGTGCTTGCCATTCTCCGCTGCCTTGAGCAGGGCAGCGCTCACCCTTGATTCACGGGCCAGCCTGTAAATCGTGATCTTGATGGACAGTACGAGCGGGTCATCGGCCGCCTTTTCCAGCAATTCAATGACCGGCTCCATCGAGTTGTACGGATGATGCAGCAGGATATCCCGCTCCTTCAGCACGTCAAACAAATCCCTTTCTCCCATCTCCGGAAAACTGAGCGGGTTGATGGGTGGTTTCGGATGCAATCTCTTGTCTTTGAACTCCTTATGGCTGATAATCTGATTGAGCCCCGTGAAGTCAAGCATGCTATCCCTGGAGACAGTAAAGATGTTCAATTCATCAAGATCCCACTGAATTCGCAGGAGCCTCATCATCCAGGGATCCGCGCCATCCATGGAATCCATGCGCACCACGCGACCAGTTCGGCGTGTTTGGAGCTTGCGCTTCAACTCCTCCAGGAAGTTTGATTCAATATCCTCGCTTTCCTCAAGCGTGAAGTCGCCATTGCGGTTGATGCGGAAAAGATTGACGCTCAATATTTCAATGTTCCTGAACAAATGATGAACATTGTGGCGTATGATGTCTTCAATGGGGATGAAAGCAATGGTTCCGTCCATCTGGAGAATCTCAAAAAAACGGCTGATGTTACTGGGTATCTGAATGAAGGATACCTTTTGCGGCTGACTGGATTCCGCACCAGCCTTGGTGACTACCCCAAACAACAACCGGTTATTCTTCAGCGTGGGAAAGGTGTGGTAGCTGTCGAACATCATGGGCGTCAGCATCGGGTAGATGGTGCGCTGAAAATACTGGTCTACCCTGTACTTGTCCTGCTGCGACAAAAATTCATACTCACTGATCCTGAATCCATTCTTCTCAAACAGCGGCTTAAGCTTACGGGTGAAGTAGTCATGCTGCGTCAGAATAAATTTCTGAACCTCCTGCAGGAGCATGGTGCGGAATGGATTCTCCCGAAGGCCGGAGTAATCGAAACGTTCTTTTCCAAAATCAAGGTAATTGTACAAACTGCCCAGCCGGATGGTGCAAAACTCATCCAGGTTTGATGCCGTAATGGCCAGGAACTTCAGCCTGTCAAAAATACTCCGGTCAATGTGCTTCGCCTGGTCCAGCACCCGGTAGTTGAACTGAAGCCAGCTTAAATCCCTGCTGATGTAGTTACTGCTGCTGACTTGCTCTGGTGCATTGGCCGGCAGGGTCAACAACTCATCCTCTTGCGTTGCTTCATCCATACCTCAGGCCGTCAGATATCAATTTTTGCGTATTTGGCATTCTTCTCGATAAAATCCCTCCGGGGTGCCACTTCATCGCCCATGAGCATGGAGAACAAATGATCGGCTTCTACTGCCGATTCGATTCCAACGAGCTTCAATGATCTTCGCTCCGGATCCATGGTGGTTGACCACAATTGCTCCGGGTTCATCTCACCCAACCCTTTGTAGCGCTGTACATTAACGCTTTCTTCCTTGCCGTCCTTGCTGAGTTCTTTTACGATGGCATTGCGCTCATCTTCAGTCCAGCAATAGCGCTCCTCTTTGCCCCGCTTCAATTGGTACAGCGGCGGCAAAGCAATGTAGACATAGCCCTGCTCGATCAGGTCGCGCATGTAGCGGAAGAAGAAGGTGAGGATCAGTGTGCGAATGTGACTGCCGTCTACATCGGCATCGGTCATGATAATTACTTTGTGGTACCGCAGCTTGGACAGGTTGAGCGCCTTGTCGTCGTCGGCCGTGCCAAAACTGACGCCCAATGCCGTGATCATGTTCTTGATCTCCTCATTCTCATAAATCTTGTGCTCCTGGGCTTTCTCGACGTTCAGGATCTTGCCCCTCAACGGAAGGATAGCCTGGAACTGTCTGTTACGACCCTGCTTGGCAGAACCGCCGGCAGAGTCACCTTCCACCAGGTACAATTCAGACTCGGCAGGATCGGCGCTGGCGCAGTCTGCAAGCTTGCCGGGCAAACCGGTACCACTCAGCACATTCTTCCGCTGCACCATTTCCCTGGCCTTTCGGGCGGCATGCCGTGCCTGTGCTGCCAGGATCACCTTGCTTACAATGAGTTTGGCTTCACGCGGGTGTTCTTCGAGGAAGTTCTGGAGCGTCTCCCCCACAGCCTGGTCAACGGTACCCATCACATCGGAATTTCCAAGCTTTGTTTTGGTCTGCCCCTCAAACTGCGGCTCGGCCACCTTGACGGAAATAACTGCGGTGAGCCCTTCACGGAAATCGTCGCCGCTGATTTCAATTTTTGCCTTTTCCAGCAGACCGGATTTATCGGCATAGGTCTTCAGGGTTCTGGTCAGCGCCCTCCTGAATCCGGCAACATGGGTACCGCCTTCATGCGTGTTGATGTTGTTGACGTACGATACCAGGTTTTCACTAAACGAGGTGTTGTAGCTCATGGCTACCTGGACGGGTGTCGGGCCTGACAGGCTCTCAACGTAGATCGGCTCTGCTATGAGCTTTTCACGGGTAGCATCCATATATTGAACAAACTCCCTGAGTCCGCCCTGGGACAAAAACACATCGTGCCGCGGCTCCCCTTTTTCGTCTTTTTCACGCGCATCAGACAAAAGGATGCTGATGCCGGGATTGAGAAAAGCAAGTTCACGAAGGCGTGACGCCACGGTAACATAGTTGTACTCCAACACCGTGAAAATTTCATGGTCAGGCTTGAACTCAATGGTCGTTCCGCGCCTGGATGACTCCCCGCTGGCCCTGACCGGGTACTGTGGTATGCCCCGGTGGTACTCCTGCTCATGGATCTTGCCGTCGCGGTAAACGGTAGCCTTCAGCACCTCCGAAAGGGCATTGACGCAGGAAACACCCACGCCATGGAGGCCACCGGATACCTTGTAGGTGTCTTTATCAAACTTTCCACCGGCATGCAGGACGGTCATTACCACCTCGAGGGCAGACCGCTTCTCCTTTTCGTGCATATCGGTCGGTATACCCCTTCCGTTGTCCTCTACGGTCACCGAATTATCGAGGTTGATTGTTACCTTGATCTCATCGCAATAGCCCGCCAGGGCCTCGTCTATGGAGTTGTCCACAACCTCCCAGATGAGGTGATGCAGGCCCCTCACGCTCACGTCTCCAATGTACATGGCGGGTCTTTTGCGGACCGCCTCCAAACCTTCAAGAACCTGGATATTGCTGGCCGAGTAATCAGAGGCCTTTTTCAACTTTTCTTCGTTCATTTTAGTGCTTTACAAACGGTAAAAATAAGCGTTTTTGGCGGCAAAAACTGCCTATTTCAGCACAAAAATCAAATATAAAAAAAGGCAGAACTCAACTTTGAATTCTGCCTCCGTTTAGAGCCCAAAACGGGCCTTTCTATCAGGCTTCTTTGCCTTCTTTTTTCTTGTCTTTCTTAGGGGATTTTCCGTTGTCCCCTGCGATCAATTCCACCTTGTCTACTTTGGCTTTTTTCTTCTTGCCGCCCTTGTCTCCATCCTCGGCAATCAGCTGAACCTTTGCCTTCTGCAATTCTGCCTTCTGGGCTTCAGAAACGACCGGGTAACTCAGTTCCAGCTTGGAGAACTGATGGTAGATAACCGATGCGATGGCCAACCGTGCGTACCACTTGTCATCGGCAGGAATAATGAACCATGGGGCATCTTTCGTTGACGTGGCGCTGATGGCATCGTTGTAGGCATCCTGGTATGAATCCCAGTAAGCCCTCTCCTTCAGGTCGCCCACGGAGAATTTCCAATTCTTTGTAGGGTCTTCAATTCTCTCCAGGAACCTCTTTTTCTGCTCCTTCTTGGAAACATGAAGGAAGAACTTCATGATGATGGTGCCATTTTCGGTGAGGTTCTTTTCGAAGCGCCTGATTTGCTTGTAACGGTCCTCCCAGAATTTCTTGTCAATCTTCTTCAGGGAATCAATACCCGGGATGTTCTCGTTCAAAATCCAGTTGGGATGAACATGGGTGGCCAGTACATTCTCATAGTGTGAGCGGTTATGAATGGCAATTTCCCCGCGTGCCGGCAACGCAATCATGTGTCTCCAGAAATAATCATGATCCAACTCAAACGCATTCGGTGCCTTAAAACTGTATACTTTAACACCCAGGGGATTGAACCCGGACATGATGTGCTTCACGGCGCCATCCTTTCCTGCGGCATCCATGGCCTGGAAGATGATGAGCACACTGTATTTGTTATGAGCATATAACTCATCCTGTATCTCGGCGAGGTGTTTACGACTCATTTCCAGGAGCTGCTCGGCATCCTGCTTGTTGAGGCCCTTTCCCTCGTACTTGGTTGCGAAATTACTGAGCTTGATCTTTTTGTCAGGTTTCACCTGAAGTGCTTTGAGCGGGACTAGTTTTTCGTCGGTGAGCATAAATTCTGGATTTGATTGTGACATAAAGCTAACCTTAACCCCTTAACATCAACATGATTTTCGTCATATTTTCCCGAATCCAACAAGCCCCTGAAAACAGTCCCAAAACATAAAAAATGCACTTTTTTGCTTAAATTCCATATTTTTCACCTACATTTCTTCTACCCACCATCGCCCTCCATCACATGAAATCACACCCCATCATTTCCTCCCTCGGTCTATTGTTGATCTTATCGGCAACTGCCGTCGCACAGCAAACGGATAAGGACCTGATCAAGGCGGTTATTGAGAAGGAGGGGCGCGCTTATTTCGGTGTGGACCGGCAGGCCTGGGAATCCACCTGGCTAGATGCGTCCTATACCCTCTTGGCCTACTACGATTCAACCGGCGGAAGCTTTGTAGAAGGCACACCCAACATCAAGCAAAACTTTGAGGAGTATTTTCGCACCGCCAAGCCATCGGTTTCAAAGATTGACCGTGTCTGGCAGGAGTTCAGGATTTATGGAAAGGGGGCCTATGTGCGGTTCGTGCAAAAGATCACAGACGAAATTGACCACGATGAAACAACCGAAGTCCGCATGCTGGAAAAAGACAAGGACGGCAAGTGGAAGATTGTATGCATGTCTGCGATGGCCAAGTATCCTGATAAGTAACCAGCCGGTTCAGTATTGGCCTGTCCGCAACATCACCAGGGTGCACGCTTCAATGGCTTCTGCACCCTGCCTGCCAACTTCCTTTTGAAATTCCTGGTTTTCCGTGCCCGGGTTGAAAATGACCCGCCTGGGTTTCAGGCTCAGGATATAATCGTACCATTCAGGCTGATTGGCCGGACCGATGTAGAGCGTTACGGTATCGACCCCTTCAACCTTTGGCTTCAGCCTGAGGTCCATGATTTCATGGCCAAAAACTTCACCCTTTCTGATTCCAATGGGCACAATGGCATGACCGTATTTGGTCAGCATTTCTGCCGCGATGTAAGCATACCGCGAGGGGTTTGTTGAAGCGCCGATGATGACAGTTTTGTCGTTCATTTCTGAATTAGTTTACAAACCATTTCAGCGCACCGCTCGCCGTCCAGCGCGGCGGATACTATTCCCCCGGCGAAACCAGCCCCTTCACCGCAGGGAAACAACCGCTTCACCTGAATATGCTCGAATGTTTCTTTGTCCCGGGGAATCTTAACGGGTGAAGATGTCCTGCTCTCTACACCCACCACCTGGGCATCATTGGTGAAATAACCCTTCATCTTTTCTCCAAAGTTCCGAAACCCCTGTCTTAGTCCTTCTGCAATAAAGTCAGGAAACAGCGACGCCACATCCATTGAAACAAGTCCGGGCTGGTAAGAAGTTTCCGGCAAGGACGATGATTGTTTCTTTTGCGTAAAATCCACCAGCCGCTGGGCGGGTGCCGCTTGTGTACCTCCCGCCTGAAGGCAGGCTTTCTGCTCGATCTCCTTTTGAAAATAAAGTCCAGCCAGCGCCCCATGCGCCTCATACTTCGCAAAATCAGCCAGATCAACTGCCACCACAATCCCTGAGTTAGCAAACCGGGAATCCCTTCTGGAAGGGCTCATGCCATTGACGACAATCTCACCCGGTGCCGTTGCCGCCGGCACAATGAATCCGCCAGGGCACATGCAAAACGAAAAAACACCCCGCTGATGCCCGCCTGTATTGACCTGGTGCACCAGAGAATAAGAGGAGGCAGGCAGGTAAGGACCGCGGTCTGCTGCGCAATGATATTGAAGAGTGTCAATCAACGACTGGGGATGTTCCACACGAACACCCATCGCGAATGGCTTGGCCTCGATGTGTATTTTCTTCTTTTGGAGCAATTCAAAAATATCGCGGGCCGAATGCCCTGTAGCCAGGATCACGGCTTCGCCTTTGACGGTCTCTCCTGCTGCCGTAACCACACCCGATACCTGGTCATGGTCAATGATAAAATCGACTACCCTGGCATTGAAATGGATTTCACCTCCCGCGTTTTCGATGGTCTGCCTCAACGCCATCACCAGCTGGGGCAGCTTGTTGGTACCGATGTGCGGGTGAGCATCGTACAGGATGTCTTCGCTTGCCCCATGCGACACCAGTATCTCCAGCACCTTTCCCACATTGCCACGCTTGGTAGAACGGGTATAGAGTTTCCCGTCTGAATAGGTTCCGGCTCCTCCTTCTCCAAAACAGTAATTGGATTCGGGGTTGACGATATGGTCTTTGTTGATCGCCGCGATGTCGCGCCGACGGGTCTGGACATCCTTGCCGCGTTCCAGTATGATTGGTTTCACACCGGATTCAATCAGGCGCAAAGCTGCGAACATGCCCGCCGGCCCGGCCCCAACAATCACCACGGTCACCCCTTTCGACACATCCGGATAATGACGCCTGGTCACCGCGGCGGCAGCGGCTTCTTTGGAAATGACCTCGCCGATTATTTTCACCACCACGTTCCTGTTGCGGGCGTCGATGGATCTTTTCAGCAACCGGAATGCCTTGTTACCTTTTGGCGAAAGGTGTACCTGCTCGTTTACGGTCTGCTGGAAAAGCAGCGGATCAAAGGCCTCTTGGGGCGTGAGTGACAATTCTATGGTTTTCGGCATCAGGAAAGGGAGTTAGCCTTTAAGTGATTTGTTCGCAGGGCACCTAACGGCGCCCGTCGAAAGAAAGTGAATATCCAAAATTCAGTCCGAACCTGAAGCTCTGTGACAGCGGGCTTTGGTTAAGGTCTGCAAACGCATAGGCAAAGGTCGGTTCAACATCAAACATGCGGTAGCCAATGTTGTATCCAACCACGGCATCAATGGTAAATCCATCGCCATTGTTCTTCTGCATAAGCCTGGTGCCCAACATAACACCGTATTCCGCACGCTGCTCCGAAGCGCTGACGGTAATTACGCCCGTAGGCGAACTGGGATAGTTAATGTTATTGAAATAGCCGATGTTGGTAAACCGGACTTCATGACCAAAATACCACATGCCCACCCTGACGGTATTGTAGAATTTCTGCTTTAGCGCGATCGAATAACCGCGCTGGTAGACTTTGCCTTCAGGAACTTCTGAGTCAGAAGTGAAGAAGGGTGACCGAATTCCCTCAAACTCAAATTCATGGCCCAGGCGCTGCTCGTTGTAGAACTCAATCGCCAGCGGCATGCGGCCTACAAACGAAAGCATGGGATTGCCGGCAATGATGACGCTCCGGTATTCCGGAAACCGTGGCTGGAAATAATAGAATCCCTTTCTCCTCGTTGACTTCGGGGAAGGCGGAGCCGCCTTGGCCTTGTTGATCAGGGAGTTGATTTCACCCGCCAGTTCATTGTTTTCATAAAACGGCTTGTAGTATCCGGACAGGGTGCCGTCAGGCTCATACAACTCCCAGGTACCCACGCGGAGGTCATCTTCCATTTGGCCCTTGGTCTGAAGCGTCCCGCTCGCATAATATCCTTTGTAAATGCCTTTTCCGTTGGTGAAGTCACACTCGCCTTCCAGCTTTCCCTCGCGGGAAAAATACTCCCATTTGCCGTGGTATTTGTTGTCAACGATGCTGCCTTTGGTCTTCAGTATTTTTCCGGGATAATACTCCCAGAATTCACCCGATCCGTTGGCATAGGTAATTTCACTTTTAACCGAACCATCCTTGTTTAAACTGCTCCAGTATCCATTCTTGTTCCCGCCAACAAATTCACCCGTTGAGCTCAGGGTGCCGTCTTCGAAAAAGAATTTCCACAGGCCGGCAGATTCATCATTGTCGTACGATCCGGAGGAGGAGACTTTTCCGGAAGGATAATAATTCTTCCACTCACCCGATCGTTTTCCATTGGCATAGTCGCCTTCAGACATCAGGCTTCCATCTTCCGCGTAGTATCGCCAAAGTCCTACGTTTTTAGCGCCCGACTTGGGGCCCTCGGCATACACCTTTCCGGAATGGTAGTATTCCGTATAGCGGCCATGGTCGTCGGTGTACTCGGCTTCGCCCCTTTTGCTTCCATCTTCAAAGTAGGTGTTCCATAAACCGGAGCGCATGTTGGCAGTGAAGTCGCCTTTCTCTTTCAACTCGCCGCTCTCATAAAATACCTTCCACTCTCCTTCCCGGTTCCTGCCGTTCACCGTACCCTCCATGCTTTTCACTCCATTCTCAAAAAAATACTCCCACAAGCCAAAGTTGGAATTCTGACGTAGTATTCCGCGCATCTTCAGGTTACCGGTTTCAAAGTAAAATTCCCACACACCGGTTGTCTCATTGTTGACAAACTGACCCTTTGATTCTATGTTTCCGTTGAGGAAGTACGAGATGTACCGGCCCTGCAACACATTTTCAATGGTGTCCTTCACCTGGTAAATCTCCTTGACGTTCTTTTTGGCCGCGTCATGATAGACATAACGGGTAAAGCCCTGGGAAAAGCCAAACCACGGCAACAGCACAGCCATCCAGCATAGCCCAAACTTCTTCACGGACAGGGTTTTATGGATTGTAAAGTTAAGAAAATATCAGGAAGTGTGCTGCATGGCTTTTTCCACGCCAGCGCGGCCCCACTCCTGCTTCTCCTCCTCCGACCACAAGGCAGGGAAGAATATCACCTTCTGGAACCGGGGCGGCAGGTACTTCTGCCAGTTTGTTCCGCCGGTGGCCTTGATGTCTTCAGGATCTTTGTGAAGATACCGGCCGGCCGATTTCATGTGAGCCAGCGGCCAGAATACGTTGGCGAGTTGATCAAACTCGCGCAAAGCGGCGACGATCTCCGCTTCACCCTGATAGTGTTTGCTGTATTGCTTCCACAGGTTCCGGTCGCGGTGCTTCCCGGCTGTCACGAGAAATTGAGCCATGTATTTCTCTTCAAACTGCTGCAAAGTCAGCGTCTTCTTTCCGGAAGCCAACTCGGTTGCGCCGCTCCGCCAATACAACCTTTCCAGCTGTTGAGGCAGGTTGTCTGTCTCGACCGTTGCGCGGTGCTGGATATCCACCAGGTTCACCAGGTCGGTTGAGCAAATTTCAATGAGCCGGTATTGCGCCGACTGGAACCCACTGGCCGGGAGCAGGGACATCCTGAACTTGAGGAACTGGTCACGCTCCATTCCCTCTGTCATGATATCAAATGACGTGGTCAGGTTTTCAAAATAGCGGATGATTCTTTTCATCCTTGCCAGGAAAAACTTCTTGTCGGGCTTCTCAAGATTCACCACCTGGTCTGTTTCCAGCAACACCAGGTTAAAATACAATTCGGTAATCTGATGGTAGGTGATGAATATACGCTCATCGGGAAATTGCGTTTTGGGATTCTGGAGACTCAGGAGCGTGTCCAGGTGAATGTAATCCCAATACGTCAGATAATCGGAATGCAGGAGTCCGTCCAGGTAAGAGGACAAGTCCTGCCCCATCACCGCATATTTCTGCTGAAGTTTGTTCAGCAATTCGTGCAGCTTGGGATCAAGGGAAGAATCCATTTATTCGCTAAATTTGAGGCAAATTAAGAAATAGTATGCCAACCGTCACCACCCAGCCATCGAAGCCAAAAAAGTCCCTGAAACAGGATGTTTACGATCAACCGGATTTCTACCAGATCGACAGCCTGCTCACGGAAGAACATAAACTCATCCGCAGCTCCATCCGTGATTTTGTAAAGAAAGAAATCAGTCCCTACATCGAAGACTGGGCGCAGCAGGCTCAGTTTCCCTATGAGATGGTGAAGAAATTCGGAGAGATCGGCGCATTCGGCCCGACCATTCCCGCCGAATACGGCGGCGGCGGAATGGACTACATCTCCTATGGAATACTCATGCAGGAAATAGAACGGGGTGACTCCGGGATGCGGTCAACGGCATCGGTACAGGGATCGCTGGTCATGTATCCCATCTATAAATTTGGAAGTGAAGCACAGCGCAGGAAGTACCTCCCCAAGCTGGCGTCCGGTGAATGGCTGGGTTGTTTTGGATTGACAGAACCGGACCACGGTTCTAATCCGAGCGGGATGGTAACGCACTTCAGGGACATGGGCGATCATTATCTGCTCAATGGGGCCAAGATGTGGATTTCCAATGCCCCGCGCGCCGACGTTGCTGTGGTTTGGGCCAAGGATGAGAAGGGTCGGATTCATGGATTGATCGTTGAACGCGGCATGGCCGGGTTCTCCACACCGGAGACTCACGGAAAATGGTCGTTGCGTGCCAGCGCCACCGGTGAACTGGTCTTCGATAATGTCAAGGTCCCAAAAGAGAATATACTTCCCGGCAAAAGCGGGCTCGGCGCGCCGTTGATGTGCCTCGATTCGGCCCGCTTCGGCATTGCCTGGGGTGCCATCGGCGCAGCCATGGACTGCTATGAATCAGCCCGGCGCTATGCCGCTGAACGCATCCAATTTGGGAAGCCCATCGCCTCCTTCCAACTGGTGCAGAAGAAACTTTCCGAGATGCTCACGGAGATCACCAAGGCCCAGTTGCTCAACTGGAGACTGGGTGTGCTCATGAACGAAGGCAAGGCCACCACACCGCAGATTTCCATGGCCAAGCGCAACAACGTGCACACCGCATTGGAAATTGCGCGCGAAGCCCGCCAGATTCACGGCGGCATGGGCATCACGGGTGAATACCCCATTATGAGACACATGATGAATCTTGAATCGGTCGTGACCTATGAAGGCACACACGACATTCACCTGCTGATACTTGGAAACGAGATAACGGGTATACCGGCATTCTTCTGATGAAGGTAGCCACCGTTGTCGGGGCCCGACCCCAGTTCATCAAAGCGGCCACTATATCACGTGAGCTCGGAAAATCAGGCGTGGACGAAATCATCATCCACACGGGCCAGCACTTTGATCCGAACATGTCGGATGTGTTCTTCACGGAAATGGAGATACCCAGGCCGAATTACCACCTGGAAATCAACAACCTCAGCCATGGAGCCATGACGGGCAGGATGCTGGAGAAGGTTGAAGAAGTGCTCATCAAAGAAAAGCCCGATGTTGTGCTCGTGTACGGCGATACCAATTCAACCCTCGCCGGCGCACTCGCCGCCAGCAAGTTGCACATCCCCGTGGCGCATGTCGAGGCGGGCCTGCGGAGTTTTGACATGAACATGCCGGAAGAAGTGAACCGGATCCTGACCGACCGCATCAGCAAATACCTCTTCTGCCCGACACAAACAGCAGTCAACAACCTGATGAAAGAAGGCTTTGACGATTTTCACTGTTCCATCGAGCAGCCCGGCGATGTGATGTATGACGCGGTCCTGCATTATAAGTGGAAGGCGATGGAGGTCTCTGACGTAGTTAAAAGAAACGGGCTGAAACCGAACGGGTTCGCGCTGGTTACGCTTCACCGGGCGGAAAACACCAATGACCCTGCGCGTCTGCGCAGCATCTGTGGCGCCCTGAACGAAATCCATAAAACGCTGCCGATCCTCCTGCCCATGCACCCCCGCACCAAAGGATTTCTCGAATCACAGCACATCCCGATGCAGGTGAACGTAATCGATCCCGTCGGATATTTCGACATGATCGCGCTGCTGGACAACTGCCGGCTCGTATTGACCGACAGCGGCGGCCTCCAGAAGGAAGCCTATTTCTTTTCAAAGTATTGCATTACCCTTCGCGACCAGACGGAATGGGTCGAACTGGTGGAGGCGGGTGCCAACGTACTGGCGGGTGCCAATACAGAAAAAATAATACAGTCTTTCGGGAAGCATCAAAACACCAGCATCCAAACAAAGCCGCTTTACGGTTCAGGCGACGCGGCCAAAAAGATTGTTGCAAGCCTGTTGAATCACTAATCTTCAAAGTAGGCCTGTACCAGTATCCGTTGCACCGGATTTCGAGGGTCATTTGAATAAAGGGTAATGGCTTTCTGCTGGGTCCCTCCCCTCATCTGTGGCCTGAAGGAAATGGTGACTTGAGTTGAGTCTCCCGGTTTGACAATCTTATTCTGCGCTGTCGCGGAGATGCAGGCACAATTGCCCTGGATGGATTTGATCTGAAGATCCTTTTTACCGGTATTCCTGACATATACAATTCTATCAATCGGCGTTGTATGGGTGAAGCGGCCCAGGTCGATATTCTGTTCGCCGGCCACCAGGATCGGCCCCTTCAACGCTTCCTCCACCGAAGGCGTAGGGTAGAATTCTTCCAGGGTGGCAAAGACAGAGATGGACAATACTTCACTGCCCGGGTCATCGGTGGTAATCTGGATGTTGTCGGAGGCAAAGCCGAACTGATTCTTTTGCCGGGCATCAAAGGAGACCGTGATGAAACCGCTTTCCTGCGGGGCCAGCACCTTTGGCATCTCCACCGTAACATAGGCAGGTTTGGTGGACGAGAGAAAGTTGACCGCCATCAGTCCGGCATTGCGCACCGGGAACTTCCGCCGTGTGGCTGGCTGGTTGATGTAGGCCGTTCCCATGCTGAAAGCTCTTGTCTTAAACCGCAGGCTTCCGTAAGCCACGGTGAAATCGCTTCCATCATCTGCGTCTGGAGTCACCACCTGTCCTTTCAGCTGCAGGACAATGGGGTTAGCATCAAAGTCGGTGGTAATGGTCAGCGACTTATTGAAATAACCGGGCCTGCCACGCGGATCAAAACTCGCCCTGATGAATCCTGTCTTACCTGGCGGGACAGGAGTACGCGTCCAATCCGGCGTGGTACAGCCGCAGGAGGCCTGTACGGAGACGATGTTGACAGGGCGACCACTGTTGTTGGTGAACACGAACTCATGGTCGGCATTGCCCTGAACCTCCGAGACCTCACCGAAATCAAAAGTCTTCTCGCGAAAGATCAGCGGCTCTGCCTGCTGGGACCAGCACGGAAAAACAAACCCTATAAAAGCGATGACAATCAGCCTCTTCATGGAACAAATTATTGCAAAAGTAATGGTAATTGCGTTAACCCTGTTTTCTTTGCATCAACTATGGCCAGAATTCTTACAGGCATACAAAGCAGCGGCAAGCCGCACCTTGGCAACCTGCTGGGGGCCATCATACCGGGAATCAAACTCTCCCAGGTTCCCGGCAACGACACGTTCTTCTTTATTGCAGACCTTCACTCCTTAACCACCATCAAAGACCCTGCCACCCGGAAAGAAAATACCCTGGCGGTAGCCGCTGCCTGGATTGCTTTCGGTTTTGACACCGAAAAGCACGTGCTGTACCGGCAAAGCCGAATCCCCGAGGTGTGCGAACTGACGTGGTACCTCAGTTGCATCACGCCATTCCCCATGCTGTCCAATGCCACCTCTTTCAAAGACAAGGCTGACCGGCTGTCGGATGTGAACGCGGGCCTTTTTGTCTACCCGGTGCTGATGGCTGCTGATATTATCCTGTATGATGCCAACATCGTGCCGGTGGGCAAAGACCAGAAACAACACCTGGAAATGTCGCGCGACATTGCCTCTTCATTCAATAATCAGTTCGGTGACACTTTTGTTATCCCGGAAGCACAAATCGAGGAGCAGGTCATGACCATCCCGGGCACCGACGGACAAAAGATGAGCAAGTCATACGGCAACATCATCGATATCTTCTTGCCGGAAAAAGAACTGAAAAAGCAGGTCATGTCCATCATGACCGACAGCACGCCGCTGGAGGCTCCGAAGAATCCCGACAAAGACAACGTGTTTGCCATTTACAGATTGGTCGCCACAGCCGAACAAACGGAAGCATTAAGGCAGAAGTACCTCGCCGGGAATTTTGGTTATGGACACGCGAAGCAGGAGTTGCTTGCCGTCCTCATCGACAAGTTCAAAAAGGAGCGCGAGACCTATCAGTATCTCATGGCCCACGCCGACGAACTCGAAAAGAAACTGGCCCATGGAGAAGCAAGGGCGAGGAAAACGGCTGGCGAAGTTTTGAATCGCGTGCGGACCAGGTTAGGATTTCTTTGACCCACTGCCTGGGGTCGGATTTGTCACCGGCCGCTTAGCAGGATGATTTGAGGTTGGTGACAACATTAACCTTAGCCCCAATATCTATATGTGCCGAACCTACGGTTCTCTTGGTTTCCAGCCTGTTTCTCGTCAACGGACTAAAGTCCGTTGTTGCAAAATTTGTCGAGGCTACGCCTCTCAATCTACAACCAGGCGCGACTCACCCCGCCAACAAGAGCCATGGGCTCGATTCATTTTGTAACAACGGGTTTTAACCCGTTGAAAGCAAGTCGGACTCCACTCAGAGTGCCATAGGCACGGACCATATAATAACCACCCCCACCTCAGTGCCTGTACCCTGGTCCGCGAAGTACTCTCCCGGGTGGTCGGTGTTATGGGATGGGGTGCCATACGAAAAACACTAAGTTCCCCCTTGGTAATGTCATAGAAATCACCGACCCATACCGAACTCTATCAAAACAAGAAATCCCTATGAGAGTGAGGTGAGGTTGGTGACAACACCAACCTGAGGCAGCTTAGGTTAAGATCAGCACGAGCTTAGCCTCTGTAGTTAATCCTACTTGGCCGTCCAGACTACATCCTGCCTGTCGTTTCCGATGTTCAGGATAATGCGCACGGGATTGGGAACGATCACCAGCTTGGTGTCTTTTCCAGGGTAGTCATCCATTTCCACAAAAACGCCTTCGGTTGGAGCAACCGAATATTCACCCTTGTCATTGACCGTGTAGGCTTTCGCGATATAGGCTATGGGTACAAGGACATCCGTGTCCGGGCAGAATTCATCGTGCACCTCCTGAAGGGCACCTTCCAGCTCATCGCCGAAGGAATCCTGAAAGTCATCTTCCAGGTCATGGAGCTTCTCTTCCAGGTCGTCGTACTTGGGATCGCTGTAATCCAGGTTGAGCAGTTCAAGGCGGCTTTTGATGATTGCCAAAAGGGCCTCGTCGAGGGCTTTAACGTCCATTTCCAGAAATTTTTCCAAGATTAGAGAAATGCAGGCAGATAATAAAACAAACCCTCCGAATAGTTAATTTTGATCATCTTATACCCAAGGCAATGAAACCGGATTTTCTCCCCATCAACGGTACCGATCACATCGAGTTTTATGTCGGCAATGCCAAACAGGCCTCCCTGTATTACCAGCATTGCTTTGGCTTTGACCTGGTGGCCTATGCCGGCCCCGAAACGGGTGTGCGCGACCGCTGCTCCTACGTTATGCAGCAAAACAAGATCCGGTTTGTTCTTACCACTGCGCTCCAGCCGACTTCTGAGCTTGCCGAACATGTTAAGAAGCATGGTGACGGCGTGAAAGTGCTCGCCTTGTGGGTCGATGATGCTACAAAGTCATTTAACGAAACGGTCGTGAGGGGCGCGCACCCTGCCTTTGCCCCTCAAACAATTAAAGATGGATTCGGGGAAGTTGTCCTGTCAGCCATCCATACTTATGGCGAAACCATTCACACTTTCGTGGAAAGAAAGAATTACAAGGGACCATTCCTGCCGGGATACAAGGCTGTCACTTCCACCTTCAAGGCAGCCCCGATCGGACTTAAGCACGTGGACCATTGTGTTGGCAACGTTGAGCTGGGAAAAATGAATGCCTGGGTGGACTTCTATGAGAAAGTCATGGGCTTCAAGCTTCTGCTGACCTTCGACGACAAGGACATCTCCACAGAGTACAGCGCGCTGATGTCGAAAGTGGTTTCCAATGGAAATGGCTACATCAAATTTCCCATCAACGAACCGGCCGCAGGCAAGAAGAAATCACAGATTGAAGAATACCTCGATTTCTATCACGGGCCGGGCGTGCAGCATGTAGCCATCGCCACCGACGACATTATCCAGACTGTCGGCGAACTCAGGAAGCGCGGCGTGGAGTTCCTGTATGTACCCGAGACTTACTACCAGGATGTCCTGGAACGTGTCGGCACCATCAGCGAGGACTTAAACGAACTGAAGAAACAGAATATACTCATCGACCGCGATGATGAAGGTTACTTGCTGCAGATCTTTACGAAACCCCTTCAGGACAGGCCAACACTGTTTTTCGAGATCATCGAACGCAACGGCGCAAAGTCTTTTGGAAAGGGGAATTTTAAAGCGCTGTTTGAATCCATAGAGAGGGAGCAGGCGCTGCGGGGGAATTTATAACAAAGCGGTAACCGGTATTTGGTGATCGGTGATCAGCAGACTGAATCCGATACGGGATACCGATTACCGAAAACTGATTACCACTTATGACCACTGATCTATTACAACAATCAAGAAAGACCGCCGAATCTTGGCTTGCCAGTTCCATCGATGAAGAATCCAAGAAGCAGGTGAAAGAGCTTCTGGATAAGGCAGATACACGGCCGCTGATTGACAGTTTCTACAAGAACCTGGAGTTCGGAACGGGCGGACTGCGCGGAATCATGGGGATCGGGTCGAACTGCATCAACCAATACACCATCGGGGCTGCGACCCAGGGCCTGGCCAACTACCTGAAGAAGGCATTTCCAAACCAGGTGATACAGGTAGCCATTGCACACGACAGCCGTAATAACAGCCACTACTTCGCCAAAGTCACCGCCAATGTCTTCTCCGCGAACGGGATCATTGTTCATCTTTTCCCGGAACTGAGACCCACTCCGCTCCTCTCCTTTGCGATCCGGCATTTGAAGTGCCAGTCGGGTGTCGTGATCACTGCATCCCATAACCCCAAGGAATACAACGGCTACAAGGCCTATTGGAATGATGGTGCCCAACTCGTGCCGCCGCACGATGCCAACGTCATCAAGGAGGTAAACGCCATCACGGACTTCAACCAGGTTAAATTCACTCCCAGCCCGGACAAGATCAAGACCATCGGGCCAGAACTGGAGGAGGCCTACTACAAGCAAGTCATGAAGTTGATTCCCCGCCAGGAGAGCATCAAACGACAGCGGAGCATCTCCATCGTGTACACAAGCCTGCACGGCGCGGGCATCACGATGGTGCCCGAGTGCCTGAAGAGGCTGGGATTCGAGAATGTCACCATCATCGAAGAGCAGCGCGAGCCTGACGGAAATTTTCCCACCGTCGCCTCACCAAACCCCGAAGAGCGGTCCGCCATGGAACTTGCACTCAAGAAGGCGAAGGCCATCCAGGCTGAACTTGTCATGGCGACCGATCCTGATACCGACCGCGTGGGCATCGGCATCAAGAACGATGAAGGTGAGTACTTCCTTCTCAACGGCAACCAGGCCCTGAGTCTGATGATGTGGTTCATCCTGAAAAACGTTAAAGAAAAAGAGAACGCCTACATCGTCAAGACGATCGTGACCACCGAGCTGATCGACAAGATGGCAGAAGAGATGGGCATCGAGTGCATCAATACCCTGACCGGCTTCAAATACATCGCCGAGCTCATCCGCCAGAATGAGGGGACGAAGAAATTCATTGCGGCCGGAGAAGAGAGTTACGGATACATGGTCGGCGACTTCGTCCGCGACAAGGATGCTGTCTCCGCCTGCGCCTTTTTCGCAGCCATGGCAGCGGCGGCAAAGAATGAAGGCAGAAGCCTGTACTCGTGGATGGTAGCCATGTATTGCGAGTTCGGCCTATACAAAGAAGGGTTGATTAACGTGGTGAGGACCGGTGCTGAAGGCGAAATGCAGATCAAGTACATGATGGAGCAATTCCGAAGCAATCCCCCTCATGTGATTGCCGGACAGAAAGTCATCAGGATGCTGGATTACAAGACGAGCGTGGAGCGAAGCCTGCTCAACGGCCGCACGAGGCCGATCCCGTTGCCAAAGTCGGACGTATTGCAGTTTCTCACCTGGGAGGGCAGCAAGATATCGGTCCGCCCTTCCGGTACAGAGCCCAAGATCAAATTCTATGTCAGCGTCAACCTCCGCCTGACGGACCCGAATAACTTTGCCCTGGCTACGCTTCACCTCGATGACAAGATCAAAGCCATCGAAAAAGACATTGTAGGATGAAAAATGAACTGCTGGAGTCCATTAAAATTGTTCTCATCCGGGACTTGAACAAACTGGAAAGCGAGTTGAACCAGTATCCGTCGGAGGAGTCTCTGTGGATCGTCAGCGGAATGATTACCAACCCTGCGGGCAACCTGTGCCTGCACCTTTGCGGGAACCTGCAGTATTACATCGGGGCGGTGCTGGGCGGCACCGGTTACATCAGAGATCGGGACAATGAGTTCGCCGCAAAGAATGTTGCACGCGCATCACTGATTGAAGAAATCACCAGGGCCAGGGCGGCGGTGGAGGCAACCATCCCGCACCTAAGCGAACAACAGCTCCAGTCCAACTACCCGGTCGACGTATTTGGCAAGCCGATGACAACACTATATTTTCTTATACACCTTTCAGCCCATTTGGGATATCACTTGGGGCAGGTCAACTACCATAGGAGACTGCTTTCGTAGGGTTCAGGGTTCAGGGTTCAGGGTTCAAGGTTCAAGGTTCAAGAGTTCCAGGTTCCAAATCGATACTCAACTTTGACATTGAACAATATTGCCCGAGAATAGCTGGGGCTGGTGGCTGGTATCTGGTTGCTGGTATCTGGTGGCTCCCCGGGGCGGGCAGTGTTGCAAGGTATGATGTTCCGGGTTCAAGGTTTAAGGGTTCAAGGTTCCAGGTTCCAGGTTTCAAATCGATACTCAACTTTGACATTGAACAATATTGCCCGAGAATAGCTGGGGCTGGTATCTGGTATCTGGGTTGCTGGTGGGATGTCAATCGAAAACCAAATGCCTGCCAAAGATCGAAGCGTAGGAATGCTTAGACCAAGTCATAATCCAATTCGACAGGAGGCGAGCGGTGGCCCGGCGGAAAAGCGGGGGTGCGAGGTGGCCCTGCGCGGGGAAGCTTTTTTCCGCCTTGACTTTTTTTGGTTACTTTTTTGTGTCTAAGACAAAAAAGTGACAAAATCAAAAAGAGTGGTGGTCGAGGAAGTTTCAGAAAATCCTAATGGAGGCGATGGCATCCATTTATTTTAAACATTTTGCTGTTCTTTTGCCTGCTCCCTGATTTTGCATCAGGGAAAGTAACCAAAAGGAAAAGATCAGCATGTCGATGCTTCGGCTTCGCTCAGCCTGACACTACCCAGACGTCAGCCTTTTCGAAGGTGCGATCACCCTGTTCGCATGCCTGCCGAAGTGTTTCACGCAGGCAGGAAGTCTAAGGAGACCTTCCATAGGACCCAATTCTCCCCTATCTTTACGCCCTGCCATGAAAAAAGTCGCTTTCTATACATTAGGCTGTAAGCTGAACTATTCTGAAACCTCCACGATTTCAAGAAAATTCGAGGAGCGCGGCTACCTGAAGGTGGACTTCACCGAGACCCCGGACATCTTCATCATCAACACCTGCTCCGTCACCGAAAACGCCGACAAGAAGTGCCGCAAAGTAGTGCGCGAAGCAAGGTCCATATCGCCCAACGCCTACGTGGCCATCATCGGATGCTATGCCCAACTGAAACCCCGGGAGATCGCTGAAATCCCCGGTGTGGACGCCGTGCTGGGAGCCTCGGAAAAATTCAGGCTGGTGGAATTACTGGACGGCTTTGTCCGGCCTGATCAGCCGCTGGTCATGTCGTCGGACATCGAAGAAGCCAACCGGTTCAACACCTCCTACTCCATGCACGACCGTACCCGGACGTTCCTGAAAGTGCAGGACGGGTGTGATTACAATTGCAGCTTTTGCACCATACCCCTGGCTCGCGGACAAAGCCGAAGCGACACCCTGGCGAATATTGTCAGCACCGCCCGCGAAATTGCCCGCACCGAGGTAAAGGAGATCGTCCTGACCGGTGTGAATACTGGCGACTTTGGCATACAGGAGGGTGAGCGAAAAGAAAGGTTCATTGACCTGATCAAAGCCCTGGATGAGGTGGAAGGCATTGAACGGTTCAGGATCTCATCCATCGAACCCAACCTCCTGACTAACGACATCATTGAATTTGTTGCTGGCGCGAAACGCTTTGTTCCTCACTTTCACATACCCCTGCAGTCGGGGTCAAACAAGATACTTAAAGCCATGCGGCGGCGCTATGCAAGTGAGTTGTATGTAGAGCGGGTAAACACCATCAAATCACTCATGCCGCATGCCTGCATCGGGGTGGATGTGATCGTCGGATTCCCCGGTGAGACCCACGGAGACTTTCTGGAGACGTACAATTTCCTGAACGAGTTAAACATTTCTTACCTGCACGTCTTCACCTATTCCGAAAGGGAGAATACCCTGGCCGTGACCCTGCCGGAAGCGGTGCCCATGAAATACCGCAACGAGCGGTCGAAGATGCTGCACATCCTGTCCGACAAGAAACGCCATGCCTTTTACGAAGAGAACATCAATACCGAACACCACGTCCTTTTTGAAAACGACATAGAGAACCACATGATGCACGGGTTCACCGAGAACTATATCCGGGTGGCAGCCCATTATGATCCGTTGCTGATCAACGCAACACGCAGAATCAGGATTACCGGACTGAGTGAGAAAGGATTGGCATTGGTGGAGGACGTACAAACCGATTCACTTGTTCATAATTAAGAACTAGTAGCCAGCAACCAGTAACCAGTAACCAGCAACCAGATACCAGATACCAGTTACCAGATACCAGTTACCAGTTACCAGCATCCAGATACCAGCAACCCAGGCAGTAATCTTGAACCTTTGAACGATTACAACCTGATCACCCCATCCCGCATCTCCAGCTTCCGGTCGGCCATGTTGGCAAACTCCTGGTTGTGGGTGACGATGATGAAGGTCTGCCCGAGTTTTTCACGGAGGGAAAAGAAGAGCTGGTGAAGTTCAATCGCGTTTTTGGAATCGAGGTTGCCGCTGGGCTCGTCGGCGAGGATCAGGTCGGGCGAATTGATCAGCGCCCGTGATACGGCTGTGCGCTGCTGTTCGCCGCCGGATAATTCAGAAGGCTTGTGGTGGATGCGGTCTTTGAGACCCAGTTCCGTAAGCAGTTTTTCAGCCCCCGCCCTCACCTCACTTTCCCTGCCCCCTGACAACAGGCCGGGTATCATGACATTCTCCAGGGCAGAGAATTCCGGCAGCAGGTTGTGGAACTGGAACACGAAGCCGATGTGCCGGTTGCGGAAGGAAGCCAGTTCGTTGGCACTTTGTGAGAACACATCCTGATCTTTAATGCAGATATTGCCCTTGTCTGGCATATCGAGGGTGCCCAGCATGTGCAACAAGGTACTCTTGCCCGCGCCGGAGGCCCCGACAATGGCGACGATCTCCCCTGCTTTCACAGACAAATCGACCCCTTTCAGGACTTTCAATGTCCCATAGGACTTCTCAATACCGGTTGCTACAAGCATAGAATTGGTTCTTGAAATAAAGGTTTAAAAAAACTAGCTTGCTTGCAAAACATAGCGATATGAATATCCACGAATACCAGGCAAAAGACATCTTAAAGAAATACGGGGTGATGGTGCAAGGCGGCATTGTCGCAGACACACCCGACCATGCCGTTGCTGCGGCGAAGGAAATACAGGCCGAAACAGGCTCCAAATGGTTCGTGGTCAAATCGCAGATTCATGCCGGTGGACGAGGGAAAGGTACTGTAAAAGAGACCGGCTCCAAAGGTGTGGTGCTTGCCAAGAGCATCGAAGAGGTTTTTGAGAAATCCAAGGCCATCCTGGGCGGAACACTGGTGACGCATCAAACCGGACCGGCAGGAAAGAAAGTTAACAAAGTACTCATTGCCGAAGACGTGTATTACAAAGGCGAGACCGAGCCTAAAGAGTTCTATATGAGCATCTTGCTTGACCGGTCTACCAGTAAGCCGGTCATCATGGCCTCCACCGAAGGCGGGATGAACATCGAGGATGTGGCGGCTGCGACCCCCGAAAAAATCATCAAAGAGTGGGTGGATCCCCGCATAGGATTGCAGCCATTCCAGGCGAGAAAGGTTGCGTTTGCCCTGGGCCTGGAAGGCAATGCATTCAAAGAAATGGTGAAGTTCATCCAATCGCTTTACCATGCTTACATGAGCACAGATGCATCCATGTTTGAAATCAACCCGGTGCTCAAAACTTCTGACAACAAGATCCTGGCCGTAGACGGCAAGGTCAACCTGGACGACAATGCCCTTTACAGGCACAAGGACCTGGCCGAACTGAGGGATATCACAGAGGAAGACCCGTTGGAGGTTGAAGCCGGTAAATCAGGCCTGAACTACGTTAAACTTGATGGAAACGTGGGTTGTATGGTGAATGGGGCCGGATTGGCCATGGCCACGATGGACATTATCAAGCTTTCCGGGGGAGAGCCCGCGAACTTCCTTGACGTGGGTGGTGGCGCCAATGCCGAGACCGTAGAGGCAGGCTTCCGGATCATCCTCAAGGACCCCCATGTAAAGGCCATATTGATCAATATTTTCGGAGGTATCGTACGGTGCGACCGGGTAGCCAGCGGGGTTGTGGAGGCCTATAAGAAGGTAGGGAATATCCCTGTACCCATCATTGTGAGGCTCCAGGGCACGAATGCCGAGGAAGGGGCTAAAATCATCAAGGAATCGGGGCTTAAGGTATTCTCGGCCATCCTGTTGAAGGACGCCGCTCAGAAAATCAAGGAAGTATTGGCCTGAAAGTGGTTTCCTTGTTGGCTTTATTTTCATAAATTGCTACAAATAAGGGCTTTATTGATGAGAAAGATTGTCTTGGTTGGTTTCGTAGCAGGACTATTGGTATCGGAAGTTGCTTCTGCGCAGAGTTTCTTTGCGATGAGAAGAGACCGGTCATTGATATTGGTTGCCGGCACTGGAACTGCTTCATACATGGGTGAGTTGGCGAATGATGGCGACTACCTTCAGGCAAACCCAAACCTGCACGTTGGCCTTCAAATGTATCTCAGTCGCAAGATTGCTGTGAGAACAGAACTTGCCTGGTTTCAGTTGTCAGGGGACGACGCCAAGGCTTCTGTAGAAAGCGGGCGAAGGGGCAGAAACCTTTCGTTTAGTGAAAATAACTTTGAGATCAGCGCGGTTGGTGTCTACAGCTTATACCCTCAAGGCAGGAGTTTTTATCAAAGACCAGCATTCAATATATACGGCTTTGCCGGAATAGGCCTGCTTTACTTCAACCCTACCACCAAGTATAACGGAGCGACTGTTTCTCTTCCAGCGCTTCAAACCGAACTGGTAAAATACAGTACGGTTCAGCCCGTTATCCCCATGGGTATTGGATTTCGGTTCAAACTGGGGCCGTTCACCAACCTGAGTTTTGAAGGCGGTTTCAGAAAGACTTTTACCGACTATCTGGATGATGTCAGCACCGTTCATCACGATGCGTCCAAGTATACCAATCCTACCGCCTACGCATTGTCCGATCGTCGCGGCGAATTGAATCCAGCTCAGCCGCTGAAGGCTGAGGGGGCCATTCGTGGCAACCCAAGTACCAATGATGCTTACATGCTGTACAGTGTCAAATTGGAGTACTACCTGCCGGTGAATTTCCTTCAAAAGGACCGCAGCCAAAAGACATTTAAGAACAAACGGAAATCCTTCTACCGCTACAACAAGCGCGGCGGCCTGAAGAAATAAGGAGAGGAATTTTACGCTCCGCCCGTATCCAGCACTTCGAACCTGGAGTAGTTACTCTTGTATTCCGGCACCAACTCCTTCATCAGGGCAACCATCTTCAACTCGTTGCGGTCATTGATCAGGTCGTTGAACAGATCAACATACTTGTTGATCTCATTGTAGGCGTATAGCTGCACCTTTGCAATCAGGATTTTCTCATGGTGAGTCGGCACCGCGTTTTCCTGGTTGGACAGGAGTTCTTCGTAGAGTTTCTCCCCTTCCCGGAGACCGGTAAAATGTATTTCAATATCCCGGTCAGGTTCCAGTCCTGACAGCCACACCATCTTCTTTGCCAGGTCAAGGATCTTAATGGACTTGCCCATATCAAAGACAAATATCTCACCGCCCCTGCCCATGGTTCCTGCTTCGAGCACCAGCTGGCAGGCCTCAGGAATGGTCATGAAAAAGCGGGTTATCTCCGGGTGCGTTACCGTGATGGGTCCTCCGTATTCAATCTGCTTTCTGAAAAGGGGGATGACCGAACCATTGGAGCCGAGGACATTTCCAAAACGGGTTGTTACAAACATCGTGCGGGAAGTGCCCTGCTGTTCCAGGTGGTTATTCAGCGACTGCACATAGATCTCAGCTATCCGCTTGGAACACCCCATGACATTGGTTGGGTTCACGGCCTTATCCGTAGAAATCATCACAAACTTTCGCACATGATTCTCCACCGACAGGTCAGCCAGGATCTTGGTACCCAGGATATTGCACGCCACCGCCTCTGAAGGATTGCTCTCCATCATGGGCACATGTTTGTAGGCAGCCGCATGATAAACTACTTCAGGCTTATGCTCCCTGAAAATTGCCTCAATCCGATCCCGGTTGGTGATATCGGCCAGGTAAGTAATGACCTTGGCTTTCGTCTCGAATGTGATCAATTCCCTTTCCAGTTCATACAAGGCAGATTCAGCTTGGTCAATGGCGATCACGCATTCCGGATGGTATTGAATTACCTGCTTTACCAGTTCCTTCCCAATTGATCCGGCAGCGCCTGTAATGCAGATTCTTTTACCTTTTAGGTCCCGCTCCACATTCTCCTTATTCAACCGGATTGATTCCCTGCCCAGCAAGTCTTCGATGCTAACCTCCCTGATCTGGTTGAAGCTCAGTTCTCCTTTCGCCCATTTATCAATAGGCGGTATTACCCTTACCCGAACCTGGTGCTGGATACAGCAGTCCACCAACTCATTTCTTCTCTCCAGGCTAACGTTTTTGGTGGCAATGATCAGTTCATCAAATGCATTCTCATTCAGCAGGTCTTCCAGGTCTGCCTTCCTGGCGCTGTATATCCTTACGCCGTCCAGGACGTTGCCAATCTTTGCAGGGTCATCTTCGAGGAAGCCCATGATGCGCATGCGAAGCGACGAATCGACCACGTGGCGTGTAATCATTCCTGTCTGACCCGCTCCGAATATCAGGACGCGGTTTTGCTTGAGCAACTGGTCCTTGTAGAAGGAGAAGATATACTTCACCAGGAGCCTGTAATTAAAGAGAAAAAGAAATGAAGAAAGCAAGGCGATCAGTACAACCGAATAGGGAACAAAATTCCCCAGTTTGCTGAAGGTGAAGAAGATGTTAATGACAATGACCAGCAAAAAATTAAGTACAACCATGAAGAATATCCTGACGCTGTCCTGAAGTCCCGTGTAGCGGATTATACCGCGGTAGCTGCCGGTGATGAGGATTGAAATGAAACCGCAGGTTGTGTAGATGAGTACCCCGTCCAGGAAATGATAACGGGTCAGGTCCTCCAATGAAAAATTAAACCGGAGGAGGTATCCCAGAAACGCTGAAAAGGAAATAAAAAAAAGGTCGATGAAGATAATCACCCACCTTGGCAGAATTCTAAGATTGCGAACGAGCCTAACCCACCATTTCACGATTAATCTTTTCTTGACTTACTGACTGAAATCAGTTTTCTTATCCCAAGAAGCATTCCACCCCCCAGAAGAAATTCAATGCCGGTTATCGGCACCGATGGGTTTCCACCTCCTCCAGGGTCACCACCCGGTTGAGCCAAAGTTATTAGGGAAACCAAACAAAATATAATGAGCAGTAAGGTGCTTCTTATCAATTTCATTTCTTAATTACTCTAATGGATTTGACAATATCACCTGTTGAAATGTATAATACATAGAACCCGCTGCTGAAATCAACCATATCTATCGTTTTCAGACCTGGAGCTAATAGCTGCCTACTCTGGTCGCTGCTGATCATCACCCTGCCCATCACATCGAATAGTATCATTTGTTTCAAATTCGCCTCATCCTCAGCTGACAACTTTACAAACAACTTATCACTTACCGGGTTCGGGTATATTTTCGTTCCGGTCATTAGTTCATCTTCCACGGCTGTGATTGTCTGCGGATTATCAAATCTTAGAGAGAATCTTGAGTCTCCGGAAGACAAGGGGTTGGAAGTAACTGCAAAACTGTATTCATAACCTTCGGACACCATATGCGCCTGGTTCAGGAATTTATCCTCCAGGTAAATAGTGTAACCCAAACTCATTGTTCCAAGATCAGTAAATTTAAGTGTGTGATTTCCTGCCGTGACATCGATTAACTTCAATTTAACGACTTTGGACAGGTCATCCTTGGCGAGCTTGGCAATCGTGTTGATAGCAAAGTCCGCCGAAGGAGATGCCAAATACGTAGAAATATTCAAGTAGTTGTTTTGGCCTAAGCTTGAAACGTAGTTACCATTCCTTTTCTTGACAGCATCGAAGTCAGAATCAAGGTTGTCTGTCGCGTTGTCAGCAAAATGAAGAACTGCCTCATCCTGCTGGGTTGCTGACTTCAATTGGATTCTAACATAGTTCTCCGGCGTAGATACGCGCAAAAACTGGTATGCATTACTTGTTTTATCAGTTTCATTTAATGTAAATGTTCCGGCCACTCCATTGGACTGCACCCAGAAAGATTGACCTGTAGCTATTTCACCTGTCCAGCCTCCAAATGGTGCGTTTTGAGGGATGCCTCCTGCATAAGAAGAGAAGATATTATTGGCAGTGCGAATCCACATGGCATTGTTTACCTTGGTTTTATCAACATTATCCCAATCGATAGGCGAAGGATAGGGATTTGGGACCAGGCTAAAATTGCTGCTCGTATTTGAGATTGAAATGGGTATAGATCCTTTACCAATTGGACCAGAATAGGATGCCGTCCCAGCCCCATTGTTATAGTTGTAGGCCGCATAACCTGTCGTATTGCTAATTGCAGTGGACACTGTCGAGGCACCTGTACCAACAGCTACGTAGGCCTGTGTCCCTGAATTCCACGTGTAGACAGAGGCTTGGGTATTATCAAAAATATTACCTCCTGAAGGACTTGGATCACTAAAATTACCGGTGACTGAAAAAGCAGATTTCCAATAACTGACATTTCCATTGGTTATCGGCATGGACAAGTATCGCCAATCACCGCCAGCCTGGCTATGAATATACCGCTCTACAGTAACATTGCCGCTGAAATTTGCCGGCGTTGGCAATGCTGCGATCATACCTCCGGCTGTCTGTGACGAGGAGCTCACAATGAATACTCCAGAACCCGCCCCATCTGCATCAAACACTCCTGAGCCAACCAAAGTAAGCGTACCATTGAGCCGGGCGGTGGTATTGATGCCAACTCCAAAAGGATTGGTCACACCAATATTGTTGAATGTGGTTGTTGAGCCCGTGACTGACTGGGGTGCCGTCGTCCCGTTAAAATTAACCGTGCCGGCAGCTGCTGTAAATGTTCCGTTGTTGACAAAATTTCCACCTACATTGAAAGAAACTGGAGAGGTAAGTGTGCCTGATATGGTAATATTTTCAAAATCAGTGCTCGATGAGCCCGCGATCGCACTTGAACTATTGAAGGTAACTGTACCCGTGCCGTGGTTGAATGTTCCATTATTGGTCCACAATCCCCCCAGGGTAATGTTCTGAGATCCAACGGTCAGCGTTGATGAGATAGTGAGGGTATTACTGACGCTAAGCGCCTGGGTCAGGGTCTTTGTTGAGGATCCGGCAAAAGTTACGTTATCAAAAAGAATATTGTTGGACGCTATGTTTTGAGCTGCTCCAGTGAATGTCACCATTCCACCGTTCGGGGTGAATCCTCCACTGTTGGTCCAATCGCCTGAAACACTCATGGTACCGCTTGGAGCCAATACTGTCGCTCCAGAATTGATAGTAACATGATTAAACTGCAAGCTTGAACCGGTAACTGTGGTCGGACCAGACCGAGAGAAAATTGTTGTTCCACCTGAACTGTAGGTACCGCTAGTTGCCGTAAAGCTGGCGCCCGCCATGGTTAGATTGAACGTTGAAGTGCCCAATGTTCCGCTGGAAAGTAATAATGTCCCATTTACCGTGATCGTCTTATCCAAAGTTACATTGCCATTAACGGTAAGGTTATTCAAGTTAGTTGAGATCGAAGGGAGCTCAAGACTCGTGGTCAAATTACCGTTGTAGACTACATTGTAATTTCCAATAGCAGCAGGCGCTGTGCCTGTAACAGAAGTGCCCGCACTCCTGCTGAAAATAGCTCCATTGGCCATCGTCAATCCTGTGGAATGTGCCAATGAACCTGAATTTAAATCAATGGTACCATTTACTGTTGCATTAGAGCCCCATGTATAGGACCCGCCAGAGGTCCTGCCCAATGTCACATTGTTCAATTGTGCAGAACCGATGAAAGGCAAAGCCGTAAGTATGCCTGTACCTGCAATAGCAAGATTCGAAGTTGCTACTGAACTGATTAATCCGCCAGGACCCGCTTGAGTAATATCACCATTTATTGTCAGTGTCTGACCATCGAACTGAAGATTTCCAGTACTATTGAAGGCCAACACTCCAGAAATAGTCAGGGGTGTGGTCAACAAAAGAGTGCCGGCTCTTGATATTGTCAGGTTGCTAAGAGTCTGTCCGACTCCAGCAAACGCAAGGTTACCGCTGGTGGATCCGCCGCCAGTAAAAATGAGATTGGCTGTCGCGTCACCAGTAACTGTTCCCCCATTTCCTAAAAAATTCCCCTGAACCTGCAGCGTGTTGGAATTGCCGATAGCAATTGAACCGCTGGTTAATGTCAGCTTGCCAACAAGACTTGTGCTTCCAATAATATTGTTTGTTACCGTATTGCTACTCGCTATCTCCAAATTAACCGCAATTCCGTTTAGTGCTCCAGCTGCACTCCATTCGTCCCCGAGGTTCTGGGCGATTGAACCATTATAAATAATATTTCCATTCGCAGAGTAATTTCTTGTTCCACTTACCCTCATGTTACCAATTGATCCTCCGGTGCTAAGACCATCAGGAGACCCAACTTTCATTGTCGCACCGGCCTGCAAAGTGAAGTTCCCGGTACCGACTAAAGCCGACGTTCCAAGATCTAAGGTTGAACCATTGTTAATGGTGTAATTAATAGGCCCCGAAATTATGCTTCCTCCAGTGTAATTTTGGGTACCTGTTCCATTGAAGGTAAAAGTCGATCCCCCTCCACCAGATTTCACAAGTGTTCCTGATGAAATATTTAAATGTCTCTTAACTTCAATATTGCCAGTTCCTCCAGCCCCGCTAAGGGTTGAGCTACCTGTGGTTGTATAGAGAAAATCCCGAGACACTCGCAACGTGACAGTTGAGTTATTTGTTATTGCAAATCTGGATGTTCCTGAAACAGAAAAATCCTGACTTACATCAATGGTGGCAGAACCCACGCTATTAAGCGACAATATTCGTCCGTTGGTATTCGTGACCGTGAAAGAACCTGCAAAAGAAGATGAAGAAGTTAATCCCAAATTTATGGTGGCGCCTTGGCTTGCGCATGTCCATGTAAAATTTCCAAATGTCTGAGTAAGCCCGGTTGGTACGCCTGTGGTAATTCCTGTAAATAAACAAGTAGATGTACTGGACCATGTTGACGTAGGAACAACGCCCCCGTCTTTGTTGTGCTGGTATGTGCTTCCTGCAGAAAACAGCAACGTAGACAAGGCCGGTGTATTGATTGTTATACTTCCGCCTGTGTTCACTAAGAGAGACCCATTTACTGTAAGATTGCCTCCTTCTGAAAACCCATCATCGGACAAAGTAAGTAGACCGTTCAAAATAAGATCGTCCCCACTTCCATTATTAAGTGTTACATTGACCGTCAGGAAATTAATGTTCGGATCTACGTTAAGCGACCCACCAGCTTGGACCGTCGTTTGGTCAATGGTAACATCTACAGTTATTTTAACATTATGTGTATTCAAAATGGTAATCGCTCCGTCAGCACTTGTTGGTGAGGTTGGCGCGGGGTTAACCCAAACTGATCCATTAAAGCGCTCCCACGTACTTACGTTGCTCCAGTCGCCTGAAGTAAATGAACGGTAATCACCAGTGGACTGCGCAATAAGTTCGAATGAAAGCAACCCCAAAAAGCCAAACAGAAGTAGCAATTTTCTCATTCTCAGCTCAATTATAGATTTCAAAGATAGCACTTTACAGGAGATAATAAATGACTCTGGACACCGTAAATGCTGTTATTTTGAAGGAAGTAACCTCTTTTTATGGGGATTGCCGAAGGGCCCTTTCTACAGTAGATATATCATCCAGGCTGCAGTGTGGAAGGCAAAGACCGGTCTGGAAGAGATGCTCGGATAAGCCATTAAGCTCGGCGGGGCAAGACCGGTACAAGGGCTGCTGGTGCATAGGGTTCCAAAGGCGCCGGCATTCAATTCCCTGGCCGTTCATTGAGGCTATCAACTCACTGATATTCAGTCCTTTTACAGTCAGGGTGGACAACCAGCGGTTGGAAAACGAGTCAGCAGACTTATCCAACCAGCCCTTAACTTTCGGCCATGATTTCAGGGCCGAAACATAGCCAGCAAAAGAAGCCCTTCTGGCATTTATTTTTTGGTCGATTTCCAACATGCCAACCAACCCGGCGGCGGCGTTTAATGGACCCATCCGGTAATTAAACCCTATGTCCTTGTGCTCATAGTATGGCTTGTCCTCCCGTGACTGGCTGGCCCAGAGCACTGCCTTCTGATAAATGCCCTCATCCTGCGTCATCATGGCCCCTCCTCCATAGGTTGTCAGCACCTTGTTGTTGTTAAAGGAAAGGACCCCAACCCGCCCGAACGTGCCTACCTGCCTTCCCTTGTATTTTGACCCTATGGCCTCTGCTGCATCCTCCAAGACGCTGATTTCGAATCGGTTACACACCTCCATGATCGCATCCAGCCGGGCGGGCATCCCGTATCCATGAACCACAATGACGCATTTCGGCCGCTTTCCCCTCTTCAGTTGTTCCACAATGGCCTTCTCCAGCAGAACCGGATCCATGTTCCAGGTTTCCGGTTCGCTGTCAACCAGTATAGGAGAAGCACCCAGGTAAATGATGGGGTTAATGGTCGCGACATAGGTAAACGTCGGCGCTATCACGCAGTCGCCCTGGCCCACCCCCAGGGCTTTCAGACCCAAATGGATGGCCGAAGTGCCGGAATTCAGGGCCAGCACATACTTTGCCCCGGTATACTCCCTGATTTTTGTTTCGAAATCAGCCACCACCTGCATCAGCGGCCTGTCCTTATAGGTATCGAGGACTGCGGCCAAAGCGGCTGAATCAATCGGAGTTGCGGAAAGCGGGATCCTGAACATCTTATCCTTTCAATTTCTTCCAAAAAAAATCCTGGTACACAAAACCCATCATCAGTACCAGCATGAGCAATGGGTTAACAATCATGCGGTGCCATTGGGAAAGCAAAGGTGACGAAATCTCAGTATCGCCTTCCATTGACAGCTTCACGACAAAATACAGCGGGAGGAGTACCACCAGCTCCACGAGAAAAACCAGGGAACTCAGCCGCAGGTAGCCTGACTTGTTAAAAACCGCGGCGATCAGCATCAGGCAGGAAAGGTCGTTCACCAGAAACCGAAAGGACTTATTCATGACAAACCTCGCATTACTGGAATAGACTCCCATCAGCATTGAGAAATCAAACCGCTGGAAAAGATACATCATCCCCAATGCTCCAACAGCCGCGAGGCCAATGATCCATCGGGTGCTCTCAGCCTTCAACAGCATGGGTAACCTTTTTGGAAGCCCTTCGGCTCCATTCAATCCACCCATACCACAACCCAAATACAACAACGTAAAGGACAGCGGTGAAAAAGTATTTGTGGAAATAATAAAAGAAAGCCGGCCGGTATAACGCGGTTTCATACAATAGCATGATTCTTAATAGATTAGCTGCATGAACAATGAGACAACCAGCAGCAGTGAAAACAAGCATTTGCCTAACCTTCCCGCCGAAGGCTATAACGAAGGACACAAACACAATCATTACATTCAGTCCATTGCATCCTTCAAACACACTCAGCACGGTGCGCACATCTTTCTTCATTAAGACATAGGGCCCCTTGTCGCTAACCACCGACACGACCGGCTCTGAAAAAGCAGTCAAAAGCACAGCCGACTGGTGCGTCACCCAGTGTGTTACCGGATCAGGCAATGGTTTATATGACTCAACATATACACCATAGACCACATTGCCAACAATGTATATCCCCACAAAAATCATAAGAAACCGGAGTGCAGGCCTGAACTCCTGAAATGTTGATGACAGGCTATTTTTCATATGCGGGGATCCCAACGATGGTTTTCCCGTCCCCGAAATTTTGTGTTACGACCGCACCGGCACCCACTTTGCAATTCTTTCCAATGTTCAGGTTCTGCAGAATCCTTGCGCCCGTACCGATCATGCTTCCCTCTCCTACCCCCACATTCCCGGAAATACTGCACCCGGGCATCAACGAAGAATACTTTCCGATTCTCGCATCATGTCCGACCGTGGCAGAAAGGTTGATGATCACGAATTCATCCAGCGTAATTCCTGTGGTAAGGATAACCCCCGCAGTCAAAATGCAGCCCTGGCCAAACCGGTTATTATCATCGCCTGGCTGGCAGGATGGATGGATAATAACCGGATAATTGATTCTCCTATTGGTTATTCTTTCAACGACAGACTTTCGAGCCATCGGATTTGAAATTGAGACAACAACATTTAAATCTTCCTTTACGTCATTCAAATCATTGAGCCCGCCAAGGACAGCAAACCGATCGACAATATGGCCTCTCAACAAAGCATCATCATAAAATCCAAGAATATTCCATTCCTCACCCTTCGAGTTAATCTGACGGAGTACCAGTGCAGTCTCCCGGCCAAGTCCTCCGGCTCCATAAATGACAATATTTTTCAATTTCCCTGAAAAGGTTTTTCAGTCAATGATACTCTCCTGAAAGATAAAACTACTACAATCGTCTCTAAAAGAATGCGCATATCAAGCCAAAAGGATACATGACGGGCGTAGAAAATATCGAGCTCCAGTTTTCTTGACCATGGAATTTCCGTTCTGCCATTCACCTGGGTCCATCCCGTAATGCCGGGGCGAACATCATGCCGCTTATGCTGTTCCACTGAGAACAATGGAAGATACTCTGTTAACAAAGGCCTGGGGCCTACGATGGACATGTCACCCAACACCACATTAAAGAGTTGTGGCAATTCATCGAGGGATGTCTGACGCAGAACTTTTCCAATGGCTGTGAGCCTTTGATCGGCCGGCAACAAGTTTCCAAGCGCATCAACCTGATCACTCATCGACTTAAACTTAACCATGTTGAAAAGTCGCTCGTGATACCCTGGCCTTTCCTGAATAAAGAAGACATGACCATGCTGAAAGATAGCCAGTAAAATCATGATCAGGAGGAAAACCGGGCTGAGGGCCACAAGGAGGGTCAGAGACACCAGGCGGTCGAAGAAAGGTTTTATGACAACGAGATACATAGACTATAGCCACGGATTACACGAATTTCACGGATAAATAGTGGTCCACAGCAATCCATGCTATCCGCAACAAAAAAAGACATATGAACTAAACTGCCTCAACCCTATTGGCCACACCAAATTTCAAGTAAACATATACTGCCGACAGCAAAAGCAGAATTCCAATGCCGATTAAATACTGGTAGGATTGACTCAGTCCCAGGCAACCAATGAGTACCGCATTGATAACTAATTGCACCAGCACATACACTAAACTCACTGTCCGGTGAGACAGGTTATAACGATACACCAATACCTGAAATAAGTGGAGTCGGTGCGCCTTAAAAATATTTTCTCTTCTTATCAATCGATGTACGATCGTCAGCGCAGTATCAACTCCATACAAGGCAAGGAACAGAATGAATATATAATTCCCTGACTTCACAGAGACCAGCAACAGCAGGTAAAGTATGACAAATGCAATGGAATAACTTCCTACATCACCGGCAAAGCAAACAGCCTTTCTGCGGAAATTAAAGAAGGTAAAAATCGTCAAGGACATGATAATGATAATAAGCAAGTATTTGTCCACGAAATGAGCATAAGTCTGATTCAACTGATACAATGTCCCAACGGCAACCAGGCTGTAACCCCCGGTCATTCCATTGACTCCGTCCATGAAATTATAGGCATTGAGAGCGGCCACAGCAACGGTCCATATCAGCAGCGCGAATAAGACTCCCATTGAGAAAACACCCATTTCCACAAGCACCAATCCAAATGCAGCTACCTGAATGGTAAACCTCACCGTGCTGCCAAGGCTGATGATATCATCCAGCAAACCGACAGCAGCGACAAAGGTAAGCCCAGCCAGAAACCAAAGGTTAAGGCTGCCGGAATACACGGTATAAAGGATAACTGAAAAATAGAAGACAACCCCGCCTCCGCGGATGGTGGGTAGTTCGTGGAGGGTCCGGTCATTGGGGTGATCAACGATTCCTGCCTTTCTGGCTACTGAGAAATATCCAAGTTCAACCAGGACAAGCAGCCCGAATGACAGGATCAACATCAAGTCACTCATTGAACGATTTTAAGGTGATGGCCAAACCCTCTCCTGAACCATGAGGAAGGCTTGTGCCCAAAACATCCATGACTTTCTCGTTTGACACAACCAGGCTTTCCGTGAGCTTTTGAAGAGACTGTTTATTAAAAGGCAGGTGAAGCCACATGCCCAAAGAAGCCCCCATCCTTACAAGGCCAACGGGAACATTCCAGACCGGAATATTTCTCTCAAGGATTGCTGCCATGGAACCAACCAGCTCAGTCGTTGAAAGCGGTTTGCCGTCAGAGAGGTGATAGGTTCCAGACGGATAGTTGTTTCTCAAAAACCGATCAACGATAAAACAGAGATTTTCCACAAACAGAAAAGACCGTTCATTTTGAAAGGCACCCAGGGGATAAGGAATTCCCAACCGGACAAACTTATAAAGCAAGTTCAAATTCCCCTTGTTCCCTCTTCCATACATCATGCAGGGACGAAAAATGTAATAACGCTTGCCAACCGGACACGGCGTGGATTCGATATAAGCCTCAGCTTTCCGCTTTGACTTACCGTAGTCCGTCACCGGGGCCGGCACTATATGTTCAGAAACTGGCTGAGAAGCCATATCCACCGCTGCCTTGATTGAACTCATGAAAATGAAAGATGAGGCCTTCGACCGCTTGAACTCATCATAGAGCCGGACAGTCATCCCATGATTGATATTTTCATACTGCTCAGCCCGGAAGATTCCCGAAAGGTCGTGGGCGATTCCAGCCAGATGAATGATGCAGTCTACTCCCAGCCGATTCCAGGTTTCTGAATTGGCTTCATCAACCAGCTCAATGCTATATCCTTTAAACTTCGCTGATGCTGATGCAATATTACGGCTATGGCCTATCAGGCGGATATCTTTTTGGTCATGGAAATATCGAACGAGGTTAGTGCCTACGAAACCAGAGACGCCAGTCAGGAAGATTGTCTTCATTTATGAGCTGAACACTTCGCAGTCAAAATCATCTGATATTGAAGAGGTATTTTCTGCCACGGATACGAGTGCAGTGTGTGGAAGGTAAAATCAGTCACCCAAACAATTCAAAAACTTTCCAGAAGTATTTAGAATAAATTTTCAGGTAATTGGTAGCGATGCCGTTCTCAGTACAACCCCGCAGAATCTCCCTATTAAGAAAAATATTGCTGTGGAATCCCCTTGAACTAACTCCACCCCGCCTCATCGTCACCATCGTGAGCGGGAGGTATCGGTAATTTAGCTTATGCACATATAAAAAGCGGATGAGCAACTCATAGTCGGCTGCAATCCTGTAGTCCGTTTTAAACAATCCGAATTCCTCATAATATTTCCTTCTGACAAAAAACGTAGGGTGTGCCGGCATGAATCCCCATGCAAATTTCTCAGGACTCCACTTTAAGGATGAGTACCTCCGAACTACTCTAGTCAGGTTACTGGGATCAACCACCGTGAGATCGCCAAAGACTGCATCCACGGCAGGATCTGAAAAGGCCTTTGCCACCTGGGATAAAATGGTATTCTGCGGATAGAAATCATCCGAATTGATGATGCCAACCACGTCCCCTGTCGCCCTGTTGACGGCCTTGTTCATCGCATCGTAAATTCCGTGGTCAGGCTCAGATATCCACTTTGAAATCTTAGCATCATACGATTCAATGATTCTTTGAGTGCCGTCGGTGGAATTGCCGTCAACGATGATGTATTCAATATTGGAATAATCCTGGGAGAGAACAGACTGGATAGTCTGCTCAATGGTTGCAGCGGAGTTGAAGGAGACGGTAAGAAGGGAAATCTTCACAGGTAAGAAATTAACTGTGAAGGCGCGAAGGCACGAAGAAAGTTTTTGCCATGGATTCCAATAGCAAGTCTTGGTAAAACATTCCAGCTAACTTAAGCTTACCACTTCGAATCAACATTTTTAATCGCTCCAGGGCCGCGTGGCCCCGTCATCACTTCCGCG
>JAYTVB010000027.1:0-61944 GCA_043744235.1 Cyclobacteriaceae bacterium
CAGTACTTGCTGGTAAGCCCTTCGCATGTTCTTCCGGTTAACTACTTTCTCAATCATCCTCTACTACTTTAAATACTCTGTTCCGCTTATCATAAGGCTCCCCAACTAGTCGGGGTCCTTACGGCATTTGGAACAACTTAACGTTTGGTCCTTCCTGTTTTGTGAGTCCTCCGTCGTTACCCTTTCGGTGACGGCTCATTTCCATCAGTACTATGACCTCGGCTGACTTCTCCTTAATGTTCACGACATCAGGAGATATCCCCAGGTAAGACACTTATCCTTCGATCTATCGCTGCTACATCTACATGGATACACTAATGCACCTGAAGAGCTTCGTGAAGATGTGCTCACTCACCCGTGTAAACATGCCTCGTATGTAGTTTCTGTTCGTCAGTACAGATCTTTGCAGTCCTGCTTTCTTCACTGTTTGCTTCACAACAAACCAGCTTGCAGCTTGCTAATGCGCATCGATGCTTGCACATAAGGGACTTGCACCCTTTGGATAATCAAACTAAATTCCCGTCTGGAATTTAGAAGTGCCATACTGGGCACACACAAAGTGTTTATGCCAGCTGCGGGTTTAGTGTTCATTTGGCGTTTAGTTTTTATATTTGGTTTCGGCACGTGGGACAGGACGCAGCTTCGAAAGCCGCAGCCGTCATAAACACAGGTCGTTGTGGGTCATTGTTTTTGGACAAATAGGACCGCTAACAAAAAGATAAAAAGGTGACGAAGAAGTTGATTTCAATAGGACTAGTTTCCATTGTACTCATACTTTTAATTTATACTGATCCAATTTGGACTAGAACCCCAGGAGGTTGGTGGAATGTTTTGATTTTCCTATTAATTGTTGCTCTGTTTTTCTGGTTGATAATTAAGCTTGTTAAAGAGGTAATAGCACTGATAAAAAGGATCAAGGAGTTCACGTGGACTCATTTACTACCGACAATCTTAATCTTGCTAGTATTTTGCTTTATATTCTTTAACACAATTTCATTTGACATTGAGGACAGAATTTATGGTAAGGTAATTTTTCAAGCATGTTATGAGGGGACTCAGAATCAGTCGACATTTAAGCTGAGAGAGAATAATAGATTTGAAATTCATGCGACAGGTATTTTCTTTTACGACAAATACATTACTGGACACTATACTCAGCACGGTGATACATTGGACTTGGCTTATGACGGAGACCACTATCGAAACATCGGGAACAAACTCCTCATGAACAATAAAGATCAAGTTGTTGAACCAATTATGGAGAAGCCTGATAGTTCAAGTCGACAATTGACATTTTATTATGGTTACTGTCAAGGTTTGAACTAAAAACAACGACCCACAACAAAAGCTAAACACAATTGCGGGGTAACATTTGCCAATGAAAAGTTATCACTAAATTGAGTTCGCACACGTGGGATAGAAACGATTTCAAAATCCCGCAACTGCGTTTAGCTAGACGTTATGCGTCACCCTATGACGACCGACAGTGCTAACATTAAACGGACAGACAAATGAAAAATAAAGCCAACACTTCGGCAAAATCAAAAGAGTTGCAACGCCACCCACGAGCCAACGCACTGTTGCACCACATTTGCTTTTGCCCCAACCGCACAGCGACAGTGACAATCTCAAAAGTGTTTCCAGCTAATGACTGAAAGAACCTTATCAGAATTACAAAAGGAATATCGGAATTTCTTTTTAGGGAAGTTAAATCTGTATGGTGTAAAATCCCCAGCCGAACTAACCAAAGAAGGAAAGAGCAAGTTTTTTACGGAAATAAAAGAAGATTGGGCGACAGTCAAACTAATCAAAAAACAATTAATTTATGCTGAAAAAATAAGTGTAGAAGAACCTATTGAGTCCTACGTAAAGACAACACTTAAGGAAAAAAATGTAAAACAACCATTAGCTTTTGAAGATTTTAGTAAGCAAGAGATTACAACAAGTTACACCAAGGAAAAGAATCAAGAACCGACTACAAAAAAAACACCACAGAGAGAACAAGAAACTTCACAACAAGAATTTACCAAACAAGTCATCATATCTGAACAGAATGAAGAACAGACAGATGATTTAAGAATATTATTTATACCGAATAATCACTTTGAACAGACAGAACAATATCAATATCCAGTTGTAAAAATGCCCAAGGACAACTGCACTTTGAAACTACCAAGAAAAGGGCGTTCCAACCAAAAAGGATATAAGGAGGATGACTTTTTTAGTAAAATTAAACTTCAAATACTTGATATTGAAGTGTCGAATAACTTTCATATGGTTATCCCTAACTATAGCAAACCTTATGAACCAGACATGGTATTGTTCGATAAGGAGCTAAACTTGTATATAGACATTGAAATAGACGAACCTTATGACGGCTTCTACAGGTATCCTACACATAACTACAGAGCCGAAGATGATTTTAAACAAGACAATATTCGTGATTTGTTCTTTACTGAAAGTGGTTGGGTTGTAATCCGATTTACAGAAAAACAAGTTCATAAGCAGCCAAACGAATGTATTGACTATATAAAAAATGTAATCAATTCTATTTATAGCAAGGGATTTAGTAAAACACCAAAATGTGAATTAGAAAATCAATGGAATGAAAATCAATGTACTCAATGGCAATTAAATAATTACAGAGAAAATTATTTAGAAATTCATTCATTTTATAAAAGAAAGAGTCATAAAGAAGTTGTTGTTGCGGAGCTGGAATACGAGCCTATAGAAGTAAATATCCAAAGAACACAATTTGAAGATATTGAAAAGCAATTTGACAAAGACCTTCATAAATATTTCCATCCCAATGACAAAACAGGTAATGCTGAATATATATCAGTAACAACACTAGTTGAAAGATTTTTTCAATTTGACATACTTCGTTACATACAAAAAGAAGCCGAAAAGCTGAATAGAGATGAAGAAGAATTGTTTAGAGAATTTCAAGCTTTGCGAGACGAAGCAGCAGTTTTGGGAACTGAACTTCATTTACAAATTGAAAATTATTTTAACAAAAAAGCATTTGATGATAGTCTAATAGAATTCAAATATTTTTTGGATTTTGAAAAAGAAAAAATTATTCCCAAAGGACTAACTTTTTCAGAGGCAGAGAAGAAAATATTTTACCCTAAATTTAATGTTGCAGGAACAGTAGATTGTCTTTTTAAAAGTTCAGATGGAAAGTATGTAATGGTTGATTGGAAACGTAGCAAGAAATTAATTGTTAATGGGACTAACAAACCTGATAAAAGAGGCTTTGAAATTCAAATAGCAGGTTTAACGAATTTGACTAATTCTAGTTATTACAGATATTGTATTCAACAAAATTTATATAGACACATTTTAGAACAAGAATATAATATTGTAATTTCTGATATGGTTCTTGCCGTGCTCCACGAAAAATATTCTAAATATCATACTATTAAACTACCAGTAATGACTGATGAAATCAAAATAATACTCAATTCAATAAATCACAAAATATAAATGGAGGTAATAAAAGAGTTTAGACAAGCAATTGAAATAGAAAGCCAAAAAAATGCTGAGGATTATGCATTAGTTATCGCTTTGCCACCTAATGAAAGAATTGCTAAAGGAGTAACTCTGGCAAACTTTACATTGACATTTGATTTTAGAGAATTACCACCTAGCCCGTGGAATGAGCCTATTGAGTTTCCCTTATCTTATATTAATTCTGCCCGTATTAATTGTGCCGATAATAAAACAAAATTCAAGGAAGGGTCAAATGTAATTCTAAGCAATGGGGTACATAAATTTAAAATGGAAATACAAGAAGACAGCATTGATAATTTTGTTTTACAGCCTCAAGACTTTCATAAATACAGTTGCTACATAGATAAAAATAATTATTCAACAACCAATTGGGAATTGAATGAAGACAAATCTGATGCAACAGAAAAAATGCTAACAAAAACGGCAGAGGTATTGAGCAATGACATTGGCAAACTGACAAGGATAGATAAATTTTTAAATGGCAAGGCTGGCAATACATTTAAGTCCAATTCAACTCATGTAGAGTATCTCAATAGTTCTCAAAATATCGCTTTATCAAAGGCTGTAAATTCGAGTGATTTTTGCATAATTCAAGGACCGCCAGGAACTGGCAAAACTGAAACAATTGCAAACATTGTGAAGAATTTAATAGAACAGGGTAAAAAGGTTTTTGTAACTGCCCCAACTCATACAGCTATAAATAATTGCCTTAATGCTATATCAAAGAGAGTTCAAGATAATGGTAAGGTTATCAAAATTGGCAAAAAACCACAAAATAAAGAGATAGCAAACAACTCAGATATTACGATTAAATCAAGTTTAGCTTACTCCACATATACTACAAGTCCAGAATTAAACCAAAATGGAATTGCAATTGGTGCCACTCCTTATTCTGTATGTTATAATGCAACAAAAAGTTTGAAGGACTGGGAGTTTGATATTTGCATAGTTGATGAAGCTTCTCAACTATCTATTCCATTGTCACTTGCAGCAATGTCAAGGTCTATCAAATATATCTTTGTTGGTGACCATAAGCAGTTAGACCCTATCGTTCCTAAAGGTACAGCATTAGAAATGTTCTCTGAATCCATCTTTAGCAGACTTGCAAGATTTTATCCAAGCGATATTAATTTGCTAGATACTTCGTATAGACTTAATGAATCATTAATAAAAATACCGAACAACCTATTTTATAATAACAAATTAACTTCAAGCGAAAAAACCGAAATAGACAGTAAAAATTATGAATGCCAATTTCATTCTGATATATTGAACAGTGAACCTCACATATTATTATTACACGATGAGTTTGATGGAATTAGTGATTCTAAATTTGAAGCAGAAATTGTAACAAACTTGATTTCTGATTTAGCTAAAAATGGAGTTAAACTAAGTGAGATTGGAATTGTGACACCATACAGAGCACAAGTAAGAAAGATTAGAAGAGCATTAAAAAACAGATTTCCAAAGTTAACAATTGAACATTTTAATGCTCTATTCATTGACACTGTGGATAGTATCCAAGGACAAGAAAGAAATTATATTATCTATAGTATGGCAAACTCTCATCCATTGGAATCAATGAGACGTTTGGACTTCTTTTATAATCCAAACAGGTTGAATGTTGCAATTACACGAGCAATCAAAAAATGTTTTGTTATAGCCAACTACAAAGTTTTTGACATCAAAGAAGATGAATTATCGAGCCATGAAGAATATCATGCAATAAAAGATAGTCTTGACATTTTTAAAAAGTATTTCTCTCTATCAACCAAAATTGAAATAAACGAAACAAACAAAGACGAATTTTAATCCAACGCATTTGGTAGCACATTTGCTGTTTTTCCAACCGCACAAAGCCAAGCAAAAAACAGCAAAAGAGCTACCAAGCCAACGCACAACGACACGACAATGGACAGACAAACAATGACCGAGAAAGAAGGGCGAACGCATAACAGCACCTACCCAAAAGGCGGGGTTTCGTTCTTCGCAGACACTTTTGTGGTAGCCGAAAGTTCAGTTCTCCGAATGAAGTTTAGTGGTGAAAATCCCGCCCTTCGGGTAGCTGCAAAACGTTAGCGGCAAGCCATTTCGGACAGTTGACACATAAATGAAAAACAGATATAAGGAACCACTCTATAATCCGGCAGAGGAAGAAATGTTTGAGAGAGAACCGTTAATGGCTTTTTCTTTTTATCTATCTGGACGTAACAATGTTCTACTTTCAATTTCAGACGAGATCATTGACAACTTGGACAACGGATTTCTGGGACAAACAATAAAGAGTGACCTGATTGGTAACGCATCGACTTCTCTTTGGCTTTGGACTTTAGGAGCATACGAAGTTGTAAGGACAATAAGCCAAGCAAAAGAATGTTTCTCAGACAGCTTTAATCAAAAAATAGCTGACCTTAAAAAGGAGTTGGCGAAAGCGAGAATGCCAAGTGCGAAAATGGAAAAACAAGGACAGAAGATTCCAGTTAATTCAAACAGAAGTCCAGACGGTTGGAACATTGAGAATAAAGACTTGCTGACAGGTGACCCAGAAGATCCAGTTTCAGGGCGACAATTAATAAAGACGTATGACGAGACAATGTCTTCACTTACGATCAAAGACGTTTTAAAACATCATCGAGATTCTTATAGGACAGATGAAAATAAAAAATAGCAGTGGACAAATGGCCAGCCGCTAACAAGGTGTATAGCACTTCGAAATCATGCTAATTAAGCGCCAATAGATTACCGTCCATCTTGTGACCTGGAGAGAGCTGCTGTTAGCCATTCCCGTACTCCTCAGCAAGAAATCTTTCCTTCTGCGCCAGCCAGCAGCCTTCCGGGTACGTATGCCGATGCGGTATATACAAATTATCCAGCGGCGAAAATGGGGCTCTCCTCCCTGTCTTGGCCACATGCAAATAGACCATGGTGGTTTCAATGAAAGAATGACCCAGCAATTCCTTGATCGATACAATGTCCAGCCCGTCTTCCAGCAGGTGGGTGGCGTAGGTATGCCGCAGTGTATGTGCGGTCACATGTTTCTTGATCCTCGCTTTTCGTACTGCGGCTTGCATGATGTGTTGTATACCCCGCTGCGAAAGGCCATGGTACCGCGACTTGCCATTGAAGAGCCATCGAAACGGCTGCTCCTGGTCCAGATAGGTCTTCAGCCCCCTGCCGAGGTGAACACCCAGGGGCACATACCGGTCCTTGTTCCCTTTGCCCTGACGGATGTGAATGGCATTGCGGTCGAAGTCAACATCACGGATGAGCAGCGACCTTACTTCCTGGCAGCGCAGGCCGCAGCCGTAAAGCAGCCCCAGGAGGACACGGTGCCTCAAGTTGACCGGCGCCCGGAGCAATGACTTTATTTCCAACCGGCCCAATACAGCAGGCAGTTTGCTTTCGCGTTGCAGCCTGGGCATCCTGACGGCACGCGCCTCCAGTCCTTCACATCGAAACAAGAAGCGAAGCCCGAAAACTGTATGCTTGAAAAATGATTGGGACGGTGTGCTGTTTGAAAACTTCACCTTCAGGAGATACTCCTCAATTTCATGAATGTCAAGTTCAAGGGGGTGGCGCTTGAAATGCAGGGCCAGGTGTGCCAGGCACCGGGTGTAGTTGGCTAACGTGCTCTTGCTCTTGCCGCTGATAACAATCTTCTTCTCCAATCGCTTGTGCATTTCCCGGAATCCGGGAACCTCTTCCGAGGCGCGGTGCAGCAGGGTGGGAACTTGGTTCTTGAAATGGTTCATGGGTGAGGGGTTTGTTGATACTGAAGAATGGATAGCGCAAATAACCAACAGGCACAGGAAAACCCCTATAGAGCGCGTCTTCTTCTGCAACTATCGCGCGACGTCTGCGATGCGTGTGCAACGGGTGCAGAATTGAAATTATAATGCAATAGAAGATGGAAGTGAACCTCAATTCAGAATCGTCAGGGATTCCGTTGTTTAAATTTTATGAAGGAGGGAAGGCTTATCTTGAGATAGAATTCCTTGAATGAGGACTTAATGATATTTCGCTGGAGAGAGATTTTGGCAATGGTTGCTTTGATGAGAGATTCGGTGGGCACGCGCCACAGGCGTCGCGCCATAATGTCACGGGGCAACTCGCGCACCATATGGTGTTCGTATCAAGAAGATACTTTTTCAAAGTCTCTCGGTCTTTCTAATAAAGGTTCTACTGTTCTTGATTTCAGTTATAATTTCCTCAGCCGATTTCTTTGAAATAAATGCTCCATATAGATCACCTATTGACTTGTTCGTTGGTCCTTTTGAACCCTTTAGTGAGTCAGAAAGCTTCGAAATCAACTCAAGCTTACTATCTGGACTTAAATTGCTCAGGAGTCCCAAGTAACTGTCGATGAGGTTAAATTTTAAGTCTGTGGCTTTCATGTTGTTTAGGCGTCAAACAAAAATAGTTAAGTTTTGTCGTAATTGTTTCCGTCCCAGGTTATGATTGAAGTGACCATAGTACAGTTGGTGTGCGACCATCCGCTTAATTTCGAGGACCAATGGTTTTTTATTTACTTATTCTAGCATTCATTCCTCAGCGAACCGGTGTAACTCCGCACAATAGTCCTTCAGGCCATAGGCACCTGGCGTGCGATGCGCCTTGCCATGCCTGGAAAGATGAACCCGTGAAACGGCAGCATCGAATACCAGTACAATCTTCCCCACAGCCCAAGCGGACGAAAAGTGGCGGTCTGGGTGAGGAGTTTTTTGCCCGCAACTTCAGTGACCCTGAACTCAAGCCAGGCTTCCCCGGGCAATTTCATTTCGGCATAAAGCAGGAGCCTTCCGGCCTGCTTGTCGGCTGCCAGCACCCGCCAGAAGTCCAGGGCATCACCGGCTTTCAGGTCATGCTGATCCCTGCGTCCGCGGCGCAGTCCCACGCCACCTACCATCTTGTCGAGTAAGCCACGAATTCTCCACAACCAGTTGCCGACATACCAGCCGCGTTCACCGCCGATGGCCCAGATGTTTTCCAGCACTTCAGGCACCGGCCTGGTGAATTCCACCACCCGCTTGTCGAACAGGCAACCGTGAACCGGCACCTCTGCGTTATCCAGAAAGTTGGATTGCATGGTGTCCGAATTTATCGCATCCTTCCAGCTTGAAATGACGTTGCGGTTTTGAATACGGTCCAGGGCCATGCGCAGCATTTCTTCATACGTCTGCAGGCGCAGCGGAATGATCTGCTGGATCCGGTTGTCGCGGCAAATCACCTCGTTCTTCATGCTGCTCACCAGGCTTTGGGCAAGCGTGAAGGAGGTTGACGTGACAAAGTACAGCCAGTGGGAGGAGAGGCGGGGTGACAGCACCGGAACGGGTATGATCAGCCGTTTTAAACCCCGGACCCGAGCATAACCCATCAGCATGTCTTTGTAACTGAGGATGTCCGGCCCGCCGATGTCAAAGGTTTCATTGAATGTCTTTTCGTGCAGCAGGGCGCCCCGGAGGTATTCGATAACATTGCGAACGCCCAGCGGCTGGCAGCGGCTCTTCAGCCACTTGGGGGCAATCATGACCGGAAGTTTCTCCACAAGGTCGCGGATGATTTCAAATGAAGCGCTGCCTGATCCGATGATGATCGCGGCGCGGAAAACGGTGACTTTTGCCGTGGCTTCCTGTAACAAGGCTTCTACATTCTTGCGGGAGGTCAGGTGCTTCGAAAGGCCGTCGTCATTGACCAATCCGCTGAGGTAGATGATCTGTTTCGCTGACGTGGTGTTGATGTAGCGAACGAAGTTCTCCGCCGACTGCGACTCGAGGTCAGAAAAGTCGGCGGACGTACTCATGGAGTGAACGAGGTAGTAGGCAGCATCCACATGGGTTGGCAATGAACGAAGCGACTCCGGTTTGGTGAGGTCGGCCTCCAAGACAGTAATCTGTTTAAGGAAGGCTTCCGAGAAGTCCTCGAAATCAAAACGGCGCTTGTCACGGACCAGGCATATCAGTTGGTGACCGTCCTCCAGGAGAACCTGGAGCAGTCGGCGGCCGATGTAACCCGTGGAACCGGTGAGCAGGATGTTCATGAGGGTGTAATACTATGGGTTAAGCTTTTCCTTCTTCTGCCAATGCCGATTTGTAGGCACTCAACACGCGGTCACGTGCGAACGCATGGTCTACGATTGGTTTGGGGTACGTCTTGCTCTCAAATTCAGGTACCCATTTTCTGATGTAATCGTGCTTGGGATCAAATTTATCTGTCTGAAGGTAAGGATTAAAAACGCGGAAGTAAGGTGCGGCATCACAGCCGCATCCGGCTGCCCACTGCCAGCCGCCATTATTGGCAGCGAGATCGAAGTCGAGGAGTTTCTGTGCGAAGTACGCCTCACCCCAGCGCCAGTCAATGAGCAGGTGCTTGGTGAGGAAGCTCGCAACGATCATCCGCACGCGGTTGTGCATGAAGCCCGTGGCATTGAGCTCACGCATCCCGGCATCGACGATCGGGTAGCCGGTGCGGCCGTCGCACCAGGCGTGGAATTCATCCACGTTGTTGCGCCAAACAATTTTCTCGTAGGCGGGCTTGAAGGCGCGCTCCACATGGGGAAAGTGCCAAAGGATCATGTGGTAGAATTCCCGCCAGATGAGCTCATTGAGCCAGGTCTCGTTTTTCTTTAGCGCAACCTGTACCAGTTTGCGGATGCTGACGGTTCCAAACCTGAGGTGCACGCTGAGTTTAGTGGTACCCGCGATGGCGGGAAAATCCCGTTGCAGTTTGTACTTCTCCATAATAGAAGTCTTGACTACCCGTTCAGGAAAATCCACATTGGTTTCCATAAACCCGATGTCGGGCAGGGAAGGAAGGGGCAGGGGTTTTGTTTTGCTGAACTGACTGTAATACTCCTCTGTGGCGTAGCCTTTCACGTGGTCCTTGGTGAGGGTGGCTTTCCATTTCCGGCTGTAGGGCGTGAATATGGTGTAGGGCTTGCCGTCGTCTTTGGTGATATCATCCTTTTCAAAGATAACCTGGTCTTTGAATGTCTTGAAGGTTCCTCCATTGGCCTCGATGATCTTCTTCACCTCCGCATCGCGTTTGCCAGCATACGGTTCGTAGTCGTGGTTGGCGTAGACAGCCTTGGGCTGCAGGGATTTGAAAACATCCTTTGGTTTTCCGTGAACAACCAGTAAGGAGCTTCCCATTTTTTCCAGCTCTTCCTTCAGTACCCGCAACGACCGGTGAATGAATTCCACGCGGCGGTCTGCCGGGTCTTCCAGGTTGTCGAGTATCTCCGAGTCAAAAATGAATAGGGGAAGGACGTTCTTGTTTTCTTTCAAAGCATGGTATAGCCCGGCATTGTCCTGCAGGCGAAGATCGCGGCGGAACCAGAAGAGGGTGGTGGAAGGGGTGAGGGGGGTCAAGGTTGGGAGGTGTCCGACACCTTTTTTATTGAAGCTATCGAGGTGTCTGACACCTTCAAAGTCTGCGAGGTGTCTGACACCTTTTTTACTGAAGCTATCAAGGTGTCTGACACCTCTTTTGCTGAAGAGTGCGAGGTGTCTGACACCTTCAAAGCCTGCGAGGTGTCTGACATCTGTTTTGGCTTGCCCGTCAAGGTGTCTGACACCTCTTTTGCTGAAGCTTGCGAGGTGTCTGACACCTTCAAAGCCTGCGAGGTGTTTGACATCTGTTTTGGCTTGCTCGTCGAGGTGTCTGACACCTTCAAAGCCTGCGAGATGTCTGACACCCTCAACCCATCAATCTGCATTTCAATCTTGGAGATTTCAACAATATTGTCTGCATACAGCCTCATTTCGCCGGAGCGCTGAATGTGAATGGCCTCTTCCTGCATCTTGTTTCGAAGGGTTTCGAGCTTTTGGATAGGGTCTTTTTTGAGGAAGTTGAACATAAACTACATAACAGGGAATGCATGGATTTGTTCAAAGGGTGCCATGGGATGGTGCCTGGACTATGCCCCTTTTTGGTTCTTCGACTTTGCCATGGACTTAAGACCGTGGTGAAAAGCGCTGACACTTGTCATACAGGTGACAAATATAATGACCTTGTGCCAGCTACCTTTGGTTTTGGATAAAATCGAAACATGAATAAACTACTGATCACCGTGTTCTTAGCGACATTGGCCATTGCTGTGTTCCAGGCTTGCAAGGACGACTCAAAAGGCATGGACCCGGACAAGGCATTGTTCAGTGAATTATCGTCGGCAGGCTACACGTATTACCAGGGTGGGGCACTGCTCAACCCAACCGCACCCAGCCCGCACGGCACATTCAAACTTCGGTTCAACAGCATTGCTTCGGCCGCGCTGGACGGTACCGGTGAACTGCCCGCAGGCAATGTCTTTCCGAATGGATCCATCATTGTAAAAGAGGTTTACACCGGGAGCACCCTCAGCCTGTATGCCATAACCAAAAAAGAACCGGCCAATCCCAATGCGGGCAGCGGCTGGTTGTGGGCAGAACTGAAACCGGATGGCGCTGCTGCCTACAGCGTGACGTTAAAAGGCAGTGGATGTGTGAGCTGCCACAGCACATTACCCAACAGGGATTTGGCTAAGACATTTGATTTGCACTGAGAGCTATTTCACCTGGACTTGCATGCAGGTTCGCGGAGAAACCATTAACTCCTCTCAATGGCCATTAGTGTTTCAGAAATACCAGAGCCTCTGCCACCGTCTCCGCCGGCAGTTCTTCCATGGGGATATGCCCCGCCCCCGGATAGATTTTTAGTTCTGAGTTTTGGATCAGGTTGTGAAACCGGGTGGCATGCTCTACGGGAATCCACCGGTCTTGTTCACCCCACAGGATAAGGGTTGGGACCTGGATGAACCTGATGCTGTCCTGCAGGTCGCGGCCGGGGTGACGCAGGCGGTCCATCGTCGCCAGGCGGTTGCCTTCGCGCAGCAGCAGGTCATAGAAGCGGTCCACATCGCCGGGTTTGATTTTGGAAGGATCCCCATAGACCTGCTCCATGTTGATCCTGACAAGAAAGCGGGGCGTGACCTTTGTCAGAAGGCTGCTCAGCCATTGCGACTGCAGCATCTTGAAGATAAAGGGAACGGAGCCTTCTCTTTTCTTTCCTGAATCGTTCACCAGCCGCCCGAAGCCGGCCGCATCCACCAGGATAATTTTCTTCACACGTTCAGGATGATGAAGAGCCATCTTCCATGCGACATTTCCACCCATGGAGTTTCCCGCCACATAAAATGTATCCACACCCAGGTGGTCGGCCAGGGTTATCACCAGTTTTTCATAATCATCGGTGGAATAGCGTTTGGATGGAACGGGTCCGGTCAGCCCATGACCTGTCAAGTCCATCGAGATGGTCCTGAATGACTTGCTCAACTCATCTTCCCACGCTGACCAGGTGTGCAGTGAGGCGAAACTTCCGTGGATCAGGAACACGGTTGGCCCTGCGCCGCGGCTGCGCACATGCACGCGCGCGTCGCCCAGGTTAATGTAAGATGATTCAGGAGTAAAATACTTTGATTCGAGATCCTGGACAGGTATGTCTGATTCATACCACGCTGCCAGCAGTAAGATGATCAGCAGGACAATTCCGCCGAAAGCAAAGGCCAGGTAGCGGAGAATTTTGTGGATCATGCCTTGAACCTTGAACCTCGAACCTTGAACTTTGAACCTTGAACCTTGAACTTTGAACCTTGAACCTTGAATTAAAAATCCCCAACCGTTTCCTCCAGCTGCGCCATGGCTTTTTTGAACTCCTCTTCGTTGGGCGCGACGCCATGCCACTTGTGGCTGCCCATCATGAAGTCGACACCAAAGCCCATCGCCGTGGTCATCAGGTTCATCACAGGCTTGCCCTGGTTGGCCAGGCCTTTTGCTTTCTCCAGTACTGAGATCAGCTCTTCGAGGTTGTTGCCGTTGCTTTCCACGACCGTCCATCCGAAGGCTTCCCATTTCGCCTTCAGGTTCTTGAGCGAAAGAATCTGGTCGACGGGACCGTCGATCTGCTGGCCGTTATAGTCGATGGTGGCAATGAGATTGTCTACCTTGTTGTGGGCGGCAAACATGCCGGCTTCCCACACCTGACCTTCCTGCTGTTCGCCGTCGCCCATCAGGACATACACCATGCTCTCTTCTTTGTTTAGTTTCTTGGTCAGCGCCGCGCCGATGGCTACGGAAAGTCCTTGCCCCAGCGAACCCGAAGCGACCCGTATGCCGGGCAGGTGTTCATGGGTGGCGGGATGTCCCTGCAGCCGTGTGTTCAGCGCACGGAATGTGGAGAGCTCTTTTACATCAAAGTACCCGGCCCGTGCCAGCGTGGAGTACCAGGCAGGGGAGATGTGACCGTTGGAAAGAAAGAACAAGTCCTCACCCTTGCCATCCATCGAAAACCGGTTGTTGTGCTTCATCATGTGGAAGTAGATGGCCACCAGGAACTCCGTGCAGCCCAGCGATCCACCTGGATGCCCGGACTGGCAGTTGTACACCATGCGGACGATGTCGCGTCGGATTTGGGAGCAGAGTTTCTTGAGGTGGTTGATGTCGGAGGCGGGCATTCTCTTGATTTTGTTGTGAAGATAGCCTTGGGCAACACCTCTCCAAAGGGGTGCAGAGAAATTTTAGAACATTTGAGGCGGTACAATACCGGGCATAAAAAAAGCCCGTTTGCGTTGGCAAACAGGCTTCTTACATTAGGTTCCGATTACTTCTTTTTCTTTGCCTTGCCTGGAGCGGCCTTCTTCTTTGACTTCGCCACCTTCTTCGCTGCTTTCCGGGGCGCTTTTTTGGCAAGCTTCTTAACGGGTTTGGCGGCGGCTTTCACCGAAGCCGGGGCTCCGCCCAGTATTTGCGCCGCATGGTTTTTCGTGTCGACGGTCTGGATCACCTCAGCGATGATGCCGTTCTCATTGATGAGGTAGGTCACGCGTGCTGTGCCCATGTATTTCCTTCCATACATCGACTTCTCCACCCAGGTGCCGTATTGGGTGTGAACGGACTTGTCCACATCGGCCAGCAACTGGAAGGGGAGCTTTTCCTTCTGAATGAATTTCTGGTGCGACTTTTCATTGTCGGTGCTTACCCCGAAGACCTGATATCCGGCCTTCTGGAGCGCGGCGTAATTGTCCCTCAGGCTGCAGGCCTCTGCCGTGCAACCGGGCGTCATGTCGCGCGGGTAGAAATACAATACAACTTTCTTTCCCTTGAGGGCTGAAAGGCTTACTTCCTTTCCGTCCTGGTCGGTGGTTTTGAAATCGGGTGCTTTGGTTCCAGCGGTTAATGCCATGGTTATAGGATTTTTTGTTTGAAGATACATTCGTTTCCAGCCCGGTCCACCACCTTCAGTTCGAAGTCGCCTTTCATGGGTGTGCCGTCGAGGCGTTCGGACTTGAGTATGCCGGACTTGAAATCATAATTCATTAACAGCCACTGGCCGTCAAGGTTTGCTTCGTAGTAGGAAATTCCCGAAAGTCCATCACGGATACGGAAGCGTGCATTTTGATGATCAAGCCGGATGCGGCTGACAGAAGGGGCAAGGCTGTCGGTCAGGAAAGTGAACTCACCCAGTTCACGGGTATAGAACTTCACTTTGCCGTTGATCCACTCGCCGCCCATGTAGCTGTACCGGTTTCCTTCCTTCCGGTATACGGCCAGGTTCCTGTTGGGATTCATGGGAAGCGCCGGCTTGAGAATCACCATCAGGTTCTTGTGAACCGGCACGGTGCGTTGACCGATGATGAAGGACTCTTTGTCAAGCAAAACGTGGTGACTGACGTTCAGGAAGAGCGTATCGTACAATGAATTTTCCGGGAAGTCGACATCGGCCCAGTCACTGTAATAGACGTATTCGCTTGCGGAGGGAACAACGTCCCTGAAGTGATACACGAGGCTTCCGGCACAGGTGCTGACGGAATCGGGCTGGACCTTGCGCAGGTCGATGAGGTATACATTCTGGTTGGCGCCCTTGTAGGTGTACCGCATCTCACTGGCCTTGCCCTGTGAGAAGAGGGTCAGTTTGTCGGTGGAAGCGCAGGCAGCCGTCGTAACCATCAGGAGGTTCTCCATGATTTCCGATTCAATGGTTACCGGCCGCTTCGTGGCAAGCACCATTTCTTCCGTAACAGGGCTATTCTTGAGTGTTAAGCGGGCATTGCTTTCGTTGCCGAATTCATCTTTAAGTGAAATCCGTATGGACTTGTTCTTCCCGTTCACGTTGATGACGCCTTCATGCTGTGCCTTGTAGAATTCGAGGCGGTTGCCGTCATCGACATACAGTTTGTTGTAACGCTTGCCGCGGGTCTCCAGTGTCTTGTAGTCCATGAGGGCGAGGATGGAGCGTGTCTCTTCGAGGTCGACGCGTTCGATGAATTGAGAGAATACCTTCTGGCTGTCGGCATACATCTCGATGTAGTTGATGCCGCAGCGGGCAGGGGAGTCGTCCATGCGGTCGTTGGCCAGCAGTTCCACGCCGATGTTACCGTGGGCGAGGATGGGCACAGGCAATACATATTCACTGGCGGATTTCCTGATGAGTGTAAATTCGAACCTTCCGAACCGGTCGTTGATGCGCGCGTTGATGTCGAGGGTGCGCAGGGCAATTTTCTGCGGTGAAGGCGGGATATTGTCCTTGATTTCAGTGAAGCCGAATTTCAGCGGGTTCAGCACGTAGTTTCCTTCGCGGATTTCAAAGTGGAGGTGTGGGCCCGAGGATGACCCGGTGTTTCCCGAAAAGGCGATGGTGTCGCCGCGTGTGACCGGGAATTGATTGGGCAGGAGGGTCATGTCCAGTTCAAATGACTTCCGGTCGTATTGTTGGCGCCTGATGTATGTCGCGATTTTATTGTTGAATTTTTCCAGATGACCGTATACGGAAGTCTTTCCGTCAGGATGGCTTACGTACAGTGATAAACCATAGCTGAAGGCGCTCACGCCGACCCTTGACACATATCCGTCCTGGGTAGCCAATACCGGTACGCCAATGCGGTTGCCGGTGCGGATGTCAATGCCGCCGTGAAAGTGTGTGCTGCGCAGCTCGCCCATCGTTCCTGCCAGGTAATTGGGCTGTCCAGGGTTAATGGGAAACACATAGCCCCGTACGCCGGCGCCGGTGCCGGTGCCGGTGCCGGTATCAATCGACTGTGCAAAAACGCAGCAGGGCAGTGCCGCCAGGAAAAAAACGCTACTTAACTTCAAATTCCAACAGCTTCTCATCTTCAATGTAAGCAGATAGTTTATCGTCAATCTTAACAGGTCCAACACCCTTGGGTGTGCCGGTAAAAATCAGGTCTCCGGTCTTCAGTGTAAAAAATCTTGAAAGGTACGCGATGATGTAGTCGAAGCTGAACAGCATGAGGCTGGTATTGCCCAGCTGTTTCTGCTGTCCGTTCACTTCAAGTTTGAAGTTGATGTTTTTCAGGTCTTTGAAAGAGGCCACGGGGATGAACTTCTCAGAGATGGGCGCGGATCCGTTGAAGCCTTTGGCAATGTCCCAGGGAAGCCCCTTGTCTTTGGCTTTCTGCTGCAGGTCGCGGGCGGTGAAATCAATACCGATGCCGATCGCATCGTAGTATTTATGGGTATATTTCTCCTCAATGTTCTTTCCATCTTTGCTGATCCTCAGTACCAGTTCCACCTCGTGGTGCACGTCCTTGGAGAAGTCAGGATAGTAGAAAGGCGCGTTGTTGCGCAGGATAGCGGTGTCAGGCTTGGTGAAAATAACAGGCTCATCCGGGCGCTCGTTATTCAGTTCCTTGATGTGCTCAGCATAATTGCGGCCGATGGCGAATATCCTCATGGACGTTTTTTTACAAAGCTATTAACAATTCAAGTGTCGTGGCATCTTTCTGTCGATTTTTAGCACAATTATTGATAGCAGGTATTTAACTTTGCCACCTTCCACACCTTTCCCATGAAGAAAATAACCACCGCATTAGTCACCCTGGCAGTTCTCTACGGCTGCGCCACAGTAGCGGTCACCGGCCGCAAGCAGCTCGACCTGGTTTCCAACGAGGAGTTGATCCCCATGGCGGCCAGCCAGTACCAGGAGGTGCTGAAGAAGGGGCCGATATCGACCGACGCGAAGCAAACGGAGACCATCAAGCGGGTCGGCACGCGGATCAAGGGTGCGGTAGAGCAATACATGGCCAACGCTGGCAAGTCCGGCGAGTTGGCTTTGTTCAACTGGGAATTCAACCTCATTGACGATCCCAAGACCGCCAACGCGTGGTGTATGCCAGGCGGAAAGGTCGCCTTTTATACCGGCATCCTGCCGATCTGCAAGGATGAGACCGGAATTGCCATCGTCATGGGTCACGAAGTCGCCCACGCCATTGCCAACCATGGCCGGGAGCGGATGAGCCAGCAGATGGCCGCCGAGATGGGACTGAATATTCTCAGCGTGGCGATGGGACAGAATCCGACCCAGAGTACACAATTGTTGATGCAGGCCGTTGGTGCCGGTACAAGCATAGGGATGCTGAAGTTCAGCCGGGAACATGAATCAGAAGCAGACCACATGGGATTGATCTTCATGTCCATGGCTGGTTATGATCCGAACCAGGCGCCGGTTTTCTGGCAGCGCATGAGCACCATGAGCGGCGGCCAGCAACCTCCCGAGTTTTTGTCCACCCACCCTTCACACGAAACAAGAATCAAGGACCTGCAGGGTTGGATACCGGAGGCGATGAAGTTCTATAAGAAGTAGTTTGGTTGTTTGGAGGTTAAAGTTCCAGGTTTCAAGTTCAAAGTTCAAGGTTCAAGGTTCTTGAAATAAGGACAGCCGATTACCAATGACCACTGACCACCTACTTGTCGTTAATAATAAGCGGCGACTTCCCGTCCGTAACAATCACCTTTGAATTCGGGGACGTCACCAGTTCCTTCAGCACCTGGATGCTATTCCATTTGACCATGATTTCATTCAAGCTTTCGGAAATGGTTTTGTTGTAGTTCTTGATGGCCTCGGCCTCAATCTGCATACGTTCCGCTTCCTTCTTTTGTTTGGAGATGATAAACTCCATCTGCAGTGACTCCTGCTCCGCTTTCAGCTTGTTTTCCACGGCCTGGAAAATCTGCGGCGGCATGGTGATGCTCTTCAGCAGTACAGCGTCGGTAACGAAGCCCTTGTCCCAAATGCTGATGGAGATTTCATCATAGATTTCCTTCTCTATCTTCTTGCGGTCGACGGCAAACAGCTCTTTGGCGTAATACATGCCGCAGATGTGCCGCACGACAGCCCGGAAGTTACTTTCCACAATGACTTCCTGGTAGTTCATGCCGTATTTGGTGTACACCTCCCGCGAAGCTTCAGGCTTGACGTGATAGAGCAAGGCGATTTCGGATTTCACGGTCAATCCTTCCTTGGTTGGAACATCGAGCGTATTGAATGCCTCAACAGTCCGGGTTGGAATTTTTTTCACCGTCGTTGAAAACGGATTGAACAGGTACGGACCGGCGGCGAGGTGATCGCCGGTAATTTTCCCCATCCGTTGTTTGATGCCCACCTCTCCGGGACGGACGATGGCACACGAAGAAAGCAACACTACGCCCATGCTGGCGCAAAACCAACGATTTGTTTTCATGGCAGTAAGTTTAAAGTGCAGCCGAAACGTAGAATTACGTCAGGAAGGAGAAGGTTTGTTTCTTTGATTTAGATGGGCAGAATCGAAACGGTCACTGCCTCGGGGGTGAATTATTGCTACTTGATGCTGTTCGGGCCCCCAGATACAAGATACTAGATACCAGCAACCAGGCACCAGCGCCCAGCCCCCATCCTACTTCCTCAACGCACTCAGCTTAATCTCCGTAAGCCTCCGTTTGGTATCAAGGGAGAAATCCCCGTTCATCATCCAGTCGTAATAGGAAGGTTCTTCTTTAAGTACGGTGAGCACACTCTTGTTCTTGTGTTTTCCGAAATTGAAGACGGGCTCCCCTTTGCCATTCACCACCATCCGGCTGGCGAGGTCGATCATGCTCGATGAGGTGAGTTTGTTCAGTTCGTCGAGATCGTTCTTCAGTGTGCCGATGACTTTGCCCAACCCGTCGGTGACTTCCTGGTTTTCATAGCGCTCTACCTGGGCGAGGAGTACTTCCATGGAGGCAAGAGTATCAGCCTCGGCCGTATGGGAGTCTTCGAGCTTCTTCTGGCAGTAAAACTGGTAGGCGGCACCCAGGTTTCGCTTCTCCATCAGGTGGAAGATACGCTGCGAGTCGATGATGCGTTTCCTTGAGTAGTCAAAGTCAACGCCGGCACGGAGAAATTCTTCGACCAGGACAGGGATGTCAAATTTCAGGATGTTGAACCCGCTGAGGTCGGCTCCTTCGAAGAATTTGGCATAGTCGCGCGCCAGTTCCTTGAAGGTCGGTTTGTCCTTCACGTCGTCGTTGCTGATGCCGTGGATGGCTGTCGAATCTGCCGGTATGGGGATGGTCGGGTTGACGAGGTTGTCCTTTTTCAGAATCTCCCCGTTGGGCATCAGTTTGATGACCGCGATCTCCACGATCCGGTCCTGGGTAATGTTGATGCCGGTGGTTTCAAGGTCAAAAAAGCACAGGGGTATTTTTAGGTTGAGCTTCATGCGGGGAAGATAAAGTACTGATAATTAATTGCGTGCCCCGTCAAAGCTGGACACAGCCTCGTAGAACATTTCGTAGGAGATGCCGATTCTTTTGAGTGTCTCTTTGGCAGCGCTGATGTACTGCAGGTTGTGCTTGCCGGAAATCTTAAGGGGGATTACCTGCTTCGATGAACCGAGCAGAAATTCTTTGCCTCCTTCAAAGGTGCTGGGGTGGGTTTTGTAAGGGACCAGCAGGATGTCCTGCCGCTTGACCTCAGACATGACCGCAATCACAGGATCAAATTCTACGTAGACCAGGATCCCGCCCTTGGGGGTGGTTGCTACAAACTCTGCAAACTGCCGTATATAGGACTCGCGCGTTGGATACTGAGGTGATGCCTGCCACTCGATTCCGCTGATGACTCCGATGTGGTGCTGGTACTTCATGAACTGGGGAATAGTATCCAGAATAGAACACATAACATCTTGACCTTCAATTATAATGATTGGTGCATCTGAAAGTTTGATTCGATCCCCCAGCCCTGGCACGGGCACACCCATCACATAGTCGAACTTGCGTTTGTGAAACCGAAGGACATGGGCAATCAACAGGGCAATGGTCGTCTTGCCATTGTTGCCAAGGACTACGAGCCGTTGCTTGTTGATCGATTGGTCCAGGATGATGTCTGCTATTGATTTAACGGTCAGCTTAAGATCAAGGGCCCGCTTCAGCTCGGGATTGTCTTCCACGACGTGCCTGCAAATCACCACTTCATCAACGGCAGCCGTGATGCGCTCCGGGAAGAATCCTGATCTGTCTGGAAGCAGGTTGGCATTCAGCAGTTTAGCGGTATAAGGCGCCTGGATATCCGCCATGGACAGGGTGACCACATGCCCCAGCCCCCACAGGGCAACTGCCAGGTCAACGGCGGCTTCGTCGGGGTCTGTGAAGTGGATTTTCCTGGGCTGATTCAAGGATGCTGGATTATTCGCGGGTTGAAGTAAACCAAAATGTTTGTGCTTTAAAAGCGTTAAGGGTTAGGAGTTTATGATTAATCAACAAGTTGAGGGGCACTATTGCCCATGAACAAAGGTTGACACAAATAAATTTATTCACACTAGAAGGTGTTATCGTTTGTAGATAGATTGTGAAGAAATCACCTGCTTGAATCTTTAGGTTTGCCCTCGGAAACAAAATCATACAACAACCACGAAGTATGGAACAACGATCAACGTCTTTGAGGACTGGCAGCACTAGGATTGCCAAGCTGATCCCCCGGCCGGATGCGCCAGGGGAAAGCCTGGGCAAGCTGCCTCCTCAGGCGCTTGATCTGGAACAGGCGGTCCTGGGTGCTTTGATGCTGGAAAAGAAGGCGTTAACCACAGTCATCGAGTTCCTCAGGCCTGATCATTTTTACACCGAACAGCACAAAGAAATCTACCAGGCCATTGTTGACCTCTTCAAGGCATCTGAGCCGGTCGACATGCGTACCGTCGTGGCCCAGCTCCGCAAGAACGGCAAGCTGGAAGTGGTGGGAGGCGCCTATTTCATTGCTGAACTGACCTCCAGGGTGAGTTCTGCCGCCAATATTGAGTACCATGCACGTTATATTATAGAGATGGCCATCAAGCGGGAGCTGATCCAGATATCCTCCCAGATCCAGCACGATGCCTATGAAGACACCACGGACGTCTTCGACCTCCTGGACAAAACGGAGCAGTCCGTATTCGCTATTTCTGACTCAAACCTTCGCAAGAACTACGACAATATGAAGTCGTTGATGTCCAGGGCGGTACAGGAGTTACAGGAACGAAGAAATCACAAGGACGGCCTTACGGGAATACCCACTGGATTCACACGCCTCGATCGGGTGCTGAGCGGCTGGCAGAAGTCCGACCTCGTCATCATTGCCTCTCGCCCTGGTATGGGTAAGACAGCTTTCGTCGTTTCCGCCCTGCGGAATGCTGCCGTGGAGTTCAACCACCCTGTAGCCATTTTCTCTCTGGAAATGGCATCGATTCAGTTGGTCAACCGCCTGATTTCCGCCGAGGCTGAACTCGAGTCTGAGAAGATCAAGCGCGGCAACCTGGCTGACTTCGAGTGGCAGCAGCTGGTCCATAAGACTAACCGCCTTTCCGCAGCACCTATTTTTATCGATGATACCCCGGCGCTGTCCATCCTGGAGCTCCGTGCCAAGTGCCGCAGGCTGAAAGCCGAACACAATATCCAGCTGATTGTCATTGACTACCTGCAGCTGATGAAAGGGGATAACCAGGGCAACCGCGAACAGGAAATTGCCTCCATCTCCCGCGCCCTCAAGGGTATTGCAAAGGAACTGGACGTTCCGGTAATTGCCTTGTCCCAGTTAAGCCGGGGTGTTGAAACCCGCGGCGGCGATAAGAGACCCCAACTGTCTGACTTGCGTGAATCCGGCTCCATCGAGCAGGATGCTGATATTGTGATGTTCCTGTACAGACCTGAGTATTATAAGATTACAGTAGATGAAGAAGGCCTTCCCACACAGGGACTCGCCGAGATGATTGTAGCCAAGCACAGAAACGGTTCGCTTGATAATGTTAAACTGAAGTTCATCGGCAAGTACACCAAGTTTGCTGATTTTGACGGTCCGGTGGCCGGTGAGTCTTCCTTCGGTATGGTCACGCGCGAGAGCCGACTGAATACCTTCAAGGACGAAGGTCCACCTCCCATGCCTCCCGGCGATGAGGACATGCCATTCTAAATTTTTCTCTGCTTGAAACCCGTTTTACTTCTCCTGATGCTGCTGGCGGGCGGTGTTTACGGCCAAAGTCGATCGAACAGTCATTATCTGGTGCAGCTTCATTTGCTGCTGGACCAGGACAAGCCCTCGGAGGCCTTGAAATATGCCGACTCGGCCCTGGTCTATGCGAAATACTCAAATAAATTCGACGACTTGATGACTGCCTACCTGGCCCTGTATGAGGTGCATTCCAGGATGAATGATTATCAAAAAGCCATAAGCGATTTCAGGATGGCATCCGTCTACCGGGATTCCAGCCGCACCATCAAAATGAACGCCCAAATCGATTCACTCAAGTCAAGGATAGTGATGGAACAGGAAGCCCGGCAACTGGAAGTTAAGAACCTGAATGAAGAAATCGCCCGCATGAATGAAGCGGCAGAAAAAGTTTGGCTTAACATGGTACCCATCCTGGCAGGGCTGGTAATCCTGGCGGGCCTGGCTGTGTTTATGGTGTACAGGGAAAGGAGAAGGCTTCAAGCCACACTCTGGCAGTCGGAGGAAGACATTCGGCAGCTGAGCGCATTCAAGGATAAGTTATATACGGTGCTGTCCTATGACCTGCGTACTTCGTTGTCCGCATTCGAGAACCTGACCCACGGGTTATCTGTCCGGTTGAATGACCTGGACAAGGATGAAGCTGCTCAATTCCTCAGCAAGCTTCATGAAACGGCGGGCGAGCTCAAGAGCACGATCAATAACGTAATCCTTTGGGTTGCTTTACAGGCCAATTCTAGGCCCTTTGTGCCCATGAATTTTGACTGCAAGATCCTGGCGGCGCAGGTCCTGGAAAAATACCGTGTCCAGCTGAATGCACGGCAGCTTGCAGCGGAGGTGTTCATGCCCGAAGGGCAGGAGGTCTATGCCGACAGGGAAATGGTTGAAATCATCCTGGAAAACCTCCTCACCAATGCCATTCACTTCACACCGGCACATGGCGCCATTACGTTATTCTCGGGGAGCAAGGACGGCCTGGTAACCCTGGGTGTGAAAGATACTGGTGTGGGTATATCACCGGAGGATATAGACAAACTTTTCAAAGCGGAAGCCGACATTCGTTCCATTGGAAAGTCAACCAACAAGGGCGCCGGGGTAGGACTAATCCTGATCAAGCAGTTGGTCGAAAGAAATGGAGGAAGAATGTATGTAGAAAGTACCGCAGGAGAAGGGAGTACATTTTACTGTACGCTTCCAGAAAAAAAGTTTGCCTGAGCGGAATGAGCCCGACCCAAAATATGCTTAAGTTCGAATCAGCAATCATTTGAATGAACAGATAATATGAAAGCCCTTGTGCTCATTGGTCCCGGTCAGATTGAGTGGCGTGAATTTCCCGTTCCGGTAGCGACAGCCGGCATGGCGGTGGTCAAGATGAAGGCGATTGCCCTGAACAGGAGGGATGAATGGATCAAGGAGGGTAAGTATCCCAACATCCGCTACGGCGGAATACTGGGCTCCGACGGCTCCGGAATTGTTGAGACCGTTGGCGATGAGAAAGATACAGCACTGATTGGCCAGGAAGTAGTGATTAATCCCAATGTTGACTGGGGCCCCGATCCCAACATCCAATCAAAAAACTACACCATCCTCGGGATGCCCGCCAATGGTACCTTTGCAGAATACGGTCTCTTTCCTGTTGACAGACTTCAGCCCAAACCATTTCATCTGGATCTTCTCCAGGCATCAGCCTTGCCGTTGGGCGGACTTACCGCGTTTCGTGCCTTGTTCCGCCAGGGCGGTCTGACTGCGGGTCAGAACGTGTTGATATCAGGCTTTGGCGGCGGTGTAGCCCAGTTCGCGTTCCTGTTTGCGCAGGCCGCCGGCGCTAACGTGTATGTGAGTTCCGGCAGCGACGAGAAAATAGCCAGGGCGCTGAAGATGGGAGCGAAAGGCGCCTACAACTATAAGAAAGAGAGTAACTACACCGACCTTTGGAAAACCAAGGGTGGATTTAACCTCGTGATCGACAGTGCCGGTGGCGACCAGCTAAACAGTTTCATCAAAGTGTTGCGTCCGAACGGCAAGATTGTTTTCTACGGCGCTACCAATGGCCTTCCGGCCAAGCTTGACTTGTACCGGATGTTCTGGAACCAGCTTTCCTTGCAGGGCACCACCATGGGCAATGACATTGAATTCAACGAGATGTTAGCCTTTGTAAGCAAGCACCAGATCCGCCCCATCGTAGATTCGATCCGGCCGTTTTCAAAACTCGCTGAATCTTTTGCCGACATCATCCGGCCCAATAAAGTGGGTAAGATCGTCCTTCAGGTGTAGGGCCTACCGTTCGTACTGCCAGTCGTTGTACGCGGCCTGTAGTTCTTTCAGTGTTTTTTGATCTTCCTGGGACCGGGCTGCAGCAATGCCTTGTTTGAAAATTTCTTCCGCCCTTCCGTCGTCTTTTCTTTCGATGAGCCACTGGGCATAAGGATAATACGTAGGCAGGTAGGCTGGCTGCTCCCGGGCAAGCGCCTCGAAAATCCTGCCGGATTCCGCGGGGTCACTCTTGAGGTATTCCAGTGCGAGTGCATAATGGTTGAATGGATCATCCGGTTCCTCCTCTGCAAATTGCTTCAACTGTGACAGCCGGTCCATTGATTTTCTGTTTTTGTGCCTTTACCCTTCGTCCTGTGATTAACTGGGCTCTACTCCGTTTCGAACGGAAAATAAATCAAACGCCCAATCAAAGTCTAAACCAATTAACAAATCAGCGGTTTTACTATCTTGCCTCCCTGAAAGAGCAGGTTAGACTAACCCTTTGACTATGAAGATTTTAGTTTGCATATCCCACGTACCTGACACGACTTCCAAGATCAATTTTGTTGACAACAATACGCGTTTTGATGCTGCAGGCGTTCAATTTATTATCGGACCATACGATGACTATGCCCTGGCAAGGGCCATCGAACTGAAGGAGTCGATGGGTGCTGGCGTTACCGTGATCAATGTTGGGCTTGCTGAAACGGAACCAACCATCCGCAAGGCACTCGCCATTGGTGCGGATGACGCAATCCGGGTAAATGCCGAGCCGACTGATTCGCATTTTGTGGCAACCCAGATCGCCGAGCACGCAAAAGGGTACGACCTGGTGCTGATGGGACGCGAATCCATCGACTACAACAGCGGCGTGGTTCACGCCATGGTAGGCGAGATGCTGGGCATCCCTTCCGTTTCGCCCGTGATGAAACTTGACATTGAGGGAACGAAAGTGAAGATGGCCCAGGAGATTGAAGGGGGCAAGGAATATGTAGAAGCCAGCATGCCCCTGGTGGCCGGCTGCCAGGAGCCAATCGCGGAGTGGAAAATCCCCAACATGCGGGGCATCATGAGCGCACGGACCAAGCCATTGAAGGTGGTGGAGCCGAAAGCCGTAGAGAAATCACTGGCATCACAGAAGTTTGAATTGCCCGCGCAGAAAGGTGCCGTCAGGATGATTTCTGCTGACAACGTGGAAGAGCTGGTGACCCGGCTGAAGAGTGAAGCAAAAGTAATTTGACCTGAATCATAGCGTTATGACAACATTAATATTCCTGGAAAGTGCGGCTGGAAAAATCAAGAAGACTTCGCTGGAGGCGGTTGTATTTTCACATGCCATGGGCGGCACGGTGGTAGCGATCGCACTGGGAACTGTCGACAAGGCTGAACTGGATGCCGTCGGAAAATACGGCGCATCGAAAGTGCTGCATGCCTCCGATGCCAGGCTGGACCACCCGGTGATCCAGGTTTATGCATCAGTCCTGTCCCAGGCCATGCAGCAGGAGTCTGCTGACAACCTGGTATTGGCCACTTCCGGGCTCGGTACGCCGGTGGCGGCCAAGGTAGCGGTAAAGACCGGCGCAGCGTTTGTTTCCAACGTCGTGGAACTGCCCAATGTATCCGCCGGATTCGTTGTGAAGAGAAGCATTTACACCGGCAAGGCTTTTTCCTTTGTGGAGATGAAGTCGTCCAAAAAAGTATTGTCGATCAGGAAGAATGCGGTTGATCTCAGAGAGACTGGCGGCAGCGCGCCGGTTGTTGCTTTTCAGCCAACCCTTGCGGATGCTGACTTCAACACAAAAATTATATCCACGGAGAAGGCCAGTGCCGAAATTTCTTTGCCGGAAGCCAACATTGTTGTGTCGGGCGGACGGGGTATGAAAGGCCCCGAGCACTGGGGCATCCTTGAGGAGCTGGCAAAAACGCTGCATGCCGCGACCGGCTGCAGCAAACCTGTATCCGACATGGGCTGGAGACCGCACCACGAGCACGTCGGGCAGACCGGTGTGAAGGTGGCTCCACAATTGTACATCGCCATCGGCATTTCGGGTGCCATTCAGCACCTGGCGGGTGTCAACTCATCGAAATGCATTGTGGTCATCAACAAGGACGCTGATGCGCCCTTTTTCAAGGCCGCTGATTATGGCATTGTGGGTGATGCCTTCGAAGTGGTGCCCAAGTTGACGGCGGCGTTAAAGGCCAGTAAATAAATATCCCCCTTTTGTCGAAGTGATTGGCAATTTTTTTTAGTATCGTAATTCGTTTTAAAGGAAAGTGGCGTTGAAAAAAATCAAGCTCGAGATACTCGGATTATCTTCCAGTCAGTCGCAGACAGGATCTTTTGCATTGGTGCTCGGTGAAGCCGATGGAAACCGCAGGCTTCCCATTATCATCGGGATGTTTGAAGCACAGGCCATCGCCATTGAAATCGAAAAGATCATACCAAACCGCCCCATGACGCATGACTTGTTCAAGTCATTCGCAAACTCCTTTCACTTTCATGTAGAGGAAATCGTTATTTCTGACCTCAAAGAAGGGGTTTTCTTTGCCAAGATCGTGTGCAGTGACGGATTGAAGAAATCCGAGGTGGACGCACGTCCTTCCGACGCGATCGCCGTCGGCCTTCGGTTCGATGCGCCGATATTCACTTATGAAAACATCCTGGCCGAAGCCGGTATTGTGCTCACCGACGAGGAAGAGGAGAGCGAAGAGGAGAAGACCGAGGCCAAAGCCGAAAAGAAGGTGAAGGTGAAGAAGGAGAGTCCTAAAAAAGGAGATGACTACAAGAGCTACTCCGTAGATAAACTCAATGACTTGCTCAAAGACGCGATCGATAAAGAAGATTACGAGCGTGCCGCCAAGATCAGGGACGAGCTAAGCAAACGGAATTGAACTGCCTCCGCAGCATCCAGCCACTGAAATACCAGACACTAGCAACCAGTATCCAGCGACCAGCAACCAGATACCAGCCAGTCCCATGACCATCAAACACCGCCTCATCGTGATGAATTTTCTGGAATTCTTCGTGTGGGGAGCATGGCTGATTTCCTTTGGAGGGTACATGATTGTGACGCTCAAGTACAGCGGAGGACAGGTTGGCAGCATTTATGCGACCATGGGGATTGCCTCCCTGTTCATGCCGGCCTTGCTGGGCATCGTGGCAGACCGGTGGATGAATGCGGAGCGGGTGCTCGGCCTCTGTCACATCCTGGGGGGGATATTGCTGCTCTGGGCATCCACGGTCACAGATTACAGCACGATGTACATCATCATGCTTCTCAACGCGATGTTTTACATGCCTACCATCGCCCTGAACAACGCAGTGTCCTACCGTGTGCTGGAGAAATTCGGATTTGAGATTATTAAAGTTTTTCCGCCGATCCGTGTATGGGGAACCGTTGGCTTCATCGTAGCCATGTGGGTCGTTGACCTGTTCGGCTGGACCGTGAGCCCGCTGCAGTTGTATGTGAGCGCCGGAAGCGCGCTCGTGCTCGGGTTGTATGCGTTCACCATGCCGGCTTGTCCTCCGGTAAAAGCCAAACAAACGGGATCGCTGATTTCCACCCTCGGCCTCGACGCCCTGGTATTGTTCCGGCAGACCAAGATGCTGGTCTTTTTCATTTTCGCGATGCTGCTGGGAGCTGCCCTGCAGATCACCAATACCTTTGGCGAGCCGTTCATTCACGATTTTGGCCCAGCCTATCCTGACTCCTTTGCCGTGCAGCATCCCGGCCTGCTGATGTCTGTGTCCCAGATTTCGGAAACACTGTTCATCCTCACCATTCCGTTCTTCCTGCAGTGCTTTGGAATCAAGAAGGTGATGCTCATGAGTATTTTCGCGTGGGTGCTTCGCTTTGGATTGTTTGGCATCGGCAACCCTGGCAGCGGACTTTCCTTGTTGGTCCTATCCATGATCATCTACGGCCTGGCTTTTGATTTCTTTAATATCTCCGGCTCCCTGTTTGTAAGAAAAGAAGCAGACAGCAGCATGGTGGCCAGCGCACAGGGCCTCTTCATGCTCATGACCAATGGCATCGGCGCCTTCCTGGGCGGCATGCTGAGCGGCGTGGTGGTGGACTACTTCACACACGACGGCATCAAGGACTGGACCAGCATCTGGTTTACGTTTGCGGCCTATGCCCTTGTACTCGGGCTGATCTTCCCCTTGATTTTCAAGTACAAGCACGACCCTTCGGTGATTGATGTCGCCCACGGTTAGCGTCTTCTTTCTTTTCCGTTGCCGGTTGGTTTCAGCGTTGGCTACCCAATTGGCTTATGAGTTGTTTGCCCTCTAAGCAATCGTTTGCGTAAACAATATCAAACTAACTGCCCAAGCTTTTGCTCATGGTTCTGTTGTAGTCTATCTTGCCTGATAAACTATGCAGCGCAGCTCCATTCTCCTGGTGATCCTGTCGATCTTCCTTTGGCAGTGCGCCGCGCCTAAAGAGAAAATTCCTCCTGTGCCTGTCATGCCCGTTACCGGCAGCAAAATTGTGATCTACCAGGCGATCCCCCGGCTCTTCAGTAACACCATCGAGGTCAACAAACCATATGGGACGCTGGCCGAAAATGGCTGCGGGAAATTCGAAGACATTGATGACAGGGCCCTTACCGGTATACAGGAGCTGGGAATTACGCACCTGTGGTATACCGGAGTCATCGAACATGCCGTCCTGACTGATTACACGGCTTATGGTATTCCCCTGGATGATGCTGATGCGGTAAAAGGCAGGGCGGGTTCGCCCTATGCCATCAAGGACTACTATGATGTAAACCCTGACCTCGCCGTCGATATTCCGAACCGGATGCTGGAATTTGAAAGACTCGTTGAGCGAACCCATCTACATGGTATGAAAGTGATTATTGACTTCGTGCCTAACCATGTGGCAAGGTCATACCACTCCGACGTGAGGCCGGAAGGAGTGAAGGACCTTGGTGAGGATGATGATCCAACCAAACCGTTCCATCAGAACAATAACTTCTATTACCTTCCGGGCACTTCCTTCCAGGTGCCGAAAGGATACAATTCGCTTGGACCCAATACTTTTCCAACCAAAGACGGCAGGTTTGCCGAGACCCCGGCCAAGGCCACCGGCAACGACCAGTTCACGGCCACACCAAGCGTCGGTGACTGGTTTGAAACGGTCAAGCTGAATTATGGTGTTGACTACCAGCAGGGCAGGAAGAAATACTTTGACTCTATCCCCGACACCTGGACTAAAATGAGAGACATCCTTGCCTTCTGGGCTGATAAAAATGTGGATGGCTTTCGCTGCGACATGGCGGAGATGGTGCCGGCTGAATTCTGGCGGTGGGTGATCCCCCAGGTGAAAGCCATCAATCCGGAAATCATTTTCATTGCCGAAATCTATAACCCTGCCCAGTACCGTAACTTCCTTTCATACGGCCGGTTTGATTTTCTCTATGACAAGGTGCAGCTTTACGATACCCTCCGGCTGCTGATCAACGGCAAAGCGCGCTCAACAGACATTCCCCGTATTCAACAGTCCTTGTCAGACATCAACCAGAATATGGTTCACTTTCTGGAGAATCACGATGAACAGCGGATCGCATCGCCGTTCTTCGCTGGCGATCCCCGCAAAGCCCTGCCCGGGATGGTGGTGAGCGCAACCATGGACAAGGGTCCTGTGATGATCTATTTTGGACAGGAGGTGGGAGAGCCTGGCGCCGGCGTTCAGGGATTCAGTGGCGAAGACGGCCGCACCAGCATCATGGATTACAGTGGAGTACCGGAACATCAAAAGTGGATCAATGGAAAGAAATACGACGGCGGCCTGCTCAGCGATGACCAGAAACTACTGCGGTTGTTCTATGGCGACCTGCTAAGGATTACCGGGAGCCACAAGGCGATTTCGTTGGGAACGTATGCGGACCTGACCGCAATGAACGTCGCGGCAAAGAATTTCTCTGACAGAATTGTTTCCTTCATCAGGGCCCATGAAGAAGAGCGGCTGGTGGTTGTCGCCGGCTTCAATGGCAGGCAGGAGCACATCAAGGTGAAGCTGGATGGGGAAGCGGCGGAGAAATTGGGTCTTAAACCCGGGGTGAAGTACATGGTCCGCGATCTCCTGAGAAGCGGACTGGAGGTGGCCTTGAATGAGGATTTTTCATTCGAACTGGATCTATCGCCGTATGGCTCATTTATTCTGAAAATTGAGCAATAGGCACGGAGCCGATTAGTTTGGATTCACGTGGAGTTGTTATATTTTGAATGTTTATAGGAATGCAAGAAGGAAAAGCCAGGGTAATTATTGAGAATGTCCAGCCTCAGGTTGACGGCGGCATGTACCCCTCCAAACGAACTGTGGGGGAGCGCGTGGACGTGACCGCCTGGATTTTTGGCGATGGTCACGACCACATCAGGGCTGAAGTGCTCTACCGCTTTGGATCCTCCGGCCAATGGACTACCATCCCCATGCGTGCCGTGGTGAACGACGAGTGGCTTGCGTCGTTCTATGTCAGCGAGAAAGGTTCCTACTACTTCAGGGTGCAGGCCTGGATTGACCATTTCGACACCTGGTATGACGGCTTCAGGAAGAAAGCGGCTGCCAAGGTGGATGTGACAGTGGAACTGATGGAAGGTGCGCAATACCTGCGTGCCGTAAGCAACGATCCAAAAATCACTGCGCTGGCGCTTAAACTTGAGAATAAAAAGCACCACGAAGAGGCAGTTCGACTGGTGCTCGGTTCGGATTTTGCCAAAATCGTCAATGACTTGCCCCTGAGGCGCCATGAAACCGTCTTTGAAAGGGAACTGGAGGTAAGGGTAGAGCACACCCGGGCGCTGTTCAGCACCTGGTATGAATTGTTTCCAAGGTCAAGTTCACTTTCGCCGGGCAGGCACGGTACTTTCCTGGATACCATCAAATTATTGCCCCGCATTGCTGCAATGAAGTTTGATGTTCTGTACATGCCCCCGATTCATCCAATAGGCAAACTCAACCGCAAGGGGAAGAACAACAGCGTCAGCGCGCTCCCGGGCGAACCCGGATCGCCCTGGGCCATCGGAAGCGATGAAGGCGGCCACAAGGCCATTCACCCTTCGCTGGGTACGATGGACGACTATAAGAAACTGATCGCTGAGTCAAAGAAACATGGAATTGACATTGCCTTCGACCTGGCATTTCAATGCGCGCCCGATCATCCTTATGTAAAGGAGCACCCCCAGTGGTTCCGCCAACGGCCCGACGGCTCCATTCAGTATGCTGAAAATCCGCCCAAGAAATACCAGGACATCTACCCGTTTGATTTTGAAACGGATGACTGGAAAGCGCTGTGGGAAGAACTTCGTTCCGTTATTTTTTTCTGGATTGAAGCCGGCGTGAAAATCTTCCGTGTCGACAACCCGCATACCAAGCCAATCCCTTTTTGGAAGTGGGTAATTGATGAAGTGAATAAGAAATATCCGGACATCATCTTTTTGTCTGAAGCTTTCACCCGGCCCAAGATCATGGCCTCCCTTGGCAAGGCCGGCTTCACGCAATCCTATACCTACTTCACGTGGCGCATTGGCAAGCAGGAGATCGTGGAGTACATGACGGAGCTCACCACCGGTACAGCCAGAAATTGTTTCCGTCCGAATTTCTGGCCCAATACACCCGACATACTGCCGTGGCACCTTCAGCACCAGGGTGAGAATATCTTCATCATCCGGCTTGCACTGGCCTCGACCTTATCCGCCAGCTACGGTGTCTATGGTCCTGTTTATGAGTTTGGCGAAAACATCCCGGTTGACGGCCGCGAAGAGTACCACAACTCGGAGAAGTATGAAATCAAATCATACGACTGGCGCAAAACCAATCGAATGACAGACATCATTACTTTGCTCAACCAGGCACGGCAGGAAAACGAGGCACTGCAGTCGACCTGGAATCTGCAGTTCTGCGCCATTGAGAATCCCAACATGATTGCCTACATCAAGGCAACCGATGACCTTTCCAACATTGTGCTGGTGGTGGTCAACCTGGATCAGTATGAAAAACAGTCCGGGTATGTGCAGCTTCCGCATGAGAAACTCAAGCTTTCCCGCAAGATCAACCTGAAGATGACCGATCTTATTACCGATGAAGAATTTACCTGGACGCAGGAATGGAACTTTGTCGAACTGGACCCCAACAGCATGCCGTTCCATGTGTTCAAAGTTAGTATACACGAATCTCAAATGTGATGGCTGCAACAGGAAAACGTGATCCGCTTTGGTTTAAAGACTCAGTGATCTATGAGTTGAGCGTCAGGTCATTCTTTGACAGCAATGGTGACGGCATTGGTGACTTTCCCGGACTGCTGCAGAAACTGGACTACCTCGAAGACCTCGGAATCAACACCCTGTGGCTGCTGCCTTTCTATCCCTCACCTTTGAAGGACGACGGATTTGACGTCACCGATTACTGCGACATTCATCCCGATTACGGAACGCTCGCCGACTTCAAGGCTTTTCTTAAAGAAGCACACCGCAGGGGAATCATGGTCATCACGGAGCTCGCACTCAACCACACGTCCGACCAGCATCCCTGGTTTCAGAAATCCAGGAAGGCTAGAGGAGGATCCCGTTACAAGGATTACTATGTATGGAGTGAAACGCCGGACAAGTACAAAGAGGCCCGGATCATGTTTGCCAATGAGGAGTCATCCAACTGGAGCTGGGACCAGGAAGCGAAGGCTTACTACTGGCACCGTTTCTACCGGCACCAGCCTGAACTGAATTTTGAAAACCCGGAAGTCCAGCTCGAAATCATCAAGGTGGCCGACTTCTGGCTTAAGCTTGGCGTTGATGGATTCCGGTTGTCTTCAGTGCCCTTCCTGTTTGAAGAGGAGGGAACAAGCTGCGAGAACCTGCCGCAGACGCATGATTTCCTCCGAAGGCTGCGGTCGCACATTGACCGGGAATACAAAGACCGGATATTGGTGGCTGAGGCGAACCTGTGGCCGGAAGATGCGGCCGCCTATTTCGGCCAGGGAAAGGAATGCCACATGAACTTCAACTATCCCCTCATGCCGCGCCTGTTCCTGGCGTTGAGGACGGAAGACAGCTACCCGATCATTGACATCATGGAGCAGACGCCTGAAACGCCGGCCAATTGCCAGTGGGCGCTTTTCCTGAGAAACCATGATGAGATCGGCCTTGAAATGGTGACGGAGGAGGAAAAAGACTACCTGTTCAAAGCGTATGCGAGGGATCCGCATTCCAAGCACAACCTGGGCATCCGCCGAAGGCTGGCGCCGCTGCTGAACAACGACCGCCGCAAAATCGAACTCCTGCATGCCATCCTGCTTTCCCTTCCGGGAACACCGGTGCTCTACTACGGCGACGAGATCGGCATGGGCGACAATGTGTACCTGGGCGACCGCTTCGGCATCCGTACACCGATGCAATGGGACATGAACCTCAACGCGGGATTTTCCAGCGCCAACCCGCAGAAGCTGTTTCTGCCGGTCATTTCCGACCCGGTGTACCGCTATGAATCCGTGAACGTCGCTACCCAGGAAGAAAACCTTTCTTCCCTGCTGTGGTGGGTGAAGAATATCATGGCCATGCGCAAACGACTGAACGTCTTTGGCAAGGGTGACCTTACTTTTATTGAAAGCTCCAACGCAAAAGTCCTGTGCTTTGCCAGGACACTCGACAAGCAACGCATCATTGTCGTTGCTAACCTTTCCCAGTTTTCCCAGGCAGCCACCCTGAACCTGTCGGCGTTCAAAGACTGTGACATGACCGAGGCGTTCAGTCAGAACCGTTTCCAGGGTGTTGATGAGGGTGATTACTCCATCACCATGGGACCTTATGGATATTTCTGGTTCCAGGTGGATGACCAGGAGAAGAAGGATCAGCCGGGCGCCAGTGGAGAGCTGCAACTGCTTAAAACCGATTCCTCCTGGGAGAAGATTTTCAATAAATATGAGGAGGTACGGACGTTTGAGAGGAAGATCCTTCAGCCGTTCATGAAAAAATGCCGGTGGTTTGGCGGAAAGGCCAAAGTCATCAGCAAGATGAGTGTGCACAAGGTTGTGCCGCTGAAGGTACAGGGTACGACTCATTTTCTCTCCATCATTGAAGTGCATTATGTGCAGCGCCTGCCGGAGTTCTACTTCCTGCCGTTGACCTTTGTGCCGTCGGAGGTGTTGATGGAACGCATCGAATACACCGCGCAAAGTGTTGTTTGCCGTGCAGAGATACAGGGAAAGCCGGGCTTCATCCTCGACAGCAGCTACGATCGTGTGTTCCGCGACTACCTGTTCGCCAGCATGGAGAAAGAAATCAGGATCAAGGACGGAGAGGGTGTGCTTCAATTCAATGCCAGCGTCTTTTCGAAAATCAAAGCCGATACCATCGAGTCCAAGGTATTGAAGATTGACTCCACCAATACGGCCATATTGTACAACGACCAGTATTTCTTCAAGTTCTACCGGAAAATAGAGAAGGAAGTCAACCCTGACCTGGAGATAGCCCGGTTTCTTTCAGAGAACACAAGTTTCAGAAACAGCCCGAAGTATTCTGGCAGCATTGAGTACAAGGATGAGGAAGGCAAGACCATGGTATTCGGCCTGCTCCAGGAGAAAGTCGACAACCAGGGCGATGCCTGGAACATGACCATTGACTCGGTGGGGCGCTTCTATGAGCGGGTGATGGAGAAGGCCAAGAAGGAAAAGCTCCCTAAGCTGGTGAACGCACCAGCCATACAATTCGAGGAAGCACCTGAACTGCTGCAGGAGTTTATCGGACGCGGGTTTCATGAGCGCGTGGTGAGGCTGGGTCAGCGTACCGCGGAGATGCACCTGGCATTGGCTTCCGACAGTTCAAATCCTGCCTTTGCCCCTGAAGCCTTTACACCCAATTATCAGCGGTCGCTGTATTCATCGCTGAGAAAATTGTTGAAGGACCGTTTCAAATTACTGAAGCAGTCCCTTGGTAAACTGAATGTTGAAACGCGACAAGTGGCCGAGCGCGTGCTGGCCATGGAAGACAGCATCCTGGAATCCTTCGGTGAAATATACCAGATCAGGATCAGCGCCATGAAGACGAGGATCCACGGTGACTACCACCTGGGACAGGTCCTGTTCACAGGCAAGGACTTCATCATTATCGATTTTGAAGGTGAGCCCGGTTTCAGCTTTAGTGAAAGAAGATTGAAGAAAAGCCCGTACAAGGATGTGGCCGGTATGATGCGGTCATTTCATTATGCAGCATTCGGAAAAATATTGCTGAATGAAAACTACCGCGAGCAGGACCTTCAGTACCTGGAGTCGTGGGGAGAACAGTGGCAGCACTACGTGAGCCGGTTTTACCTGGGCGCCTACATGGAAAAAATGGGACTTGGAAAAGAACTACCTTTTGAAGATGATGTACTGATCCGAACTTACCTCCTGGAGAAGGCTGTCTATGAACTGGGCTACGAGCTGAACGGACGTCCGGACTGGACCATCATCCCGCTGAGGGGCATCGAATACCAAATGAAAAGGTACCTGATGGAGAAGGAGAGCAGGAAAAAAGGCGGTAACGGCAATTAAGTTGTAACAGGAATTAATAAATTAAGAATCATGGGAAAGAAAACCCAGCCCAAAAAGCAGGCCAATGCGGGAGATCATTTCAGTTTGCTCACAGACTTTGACATACACTTGTTCAAGTCGGGCAAACATTTTAACCTGTACGAAAAACTGGGCGCCCACCTGGCTGAGCATAAAGGACAAACGGGAACTTACTTCGCAGTGTGGGCACCCAATGCCAGGAGTGTTTCTGTGATTGGTAATTTCAACCAGTGGCAGAGCACTTCGCACAAACTCCTGCCGCGGTGGGATGAATCTGGCATCTGGGAAGGATTCTTCCCAAACGTGCTCAGGGGTGAGGTGTACAAATACGCCATTCACGCCAGTAGCGGAGAACATGTGGAGAAGGCAGACCCTTTTGCCTTCTATGCGGAAATAGCACCCAAGACAGCATCGATCGTCTGGGAAGAGGACTATGCCTGGAAGGACCAGCAATGGATGGAAGACCGCATGCACCAGGTTGGGAAGCCAAAACCTTATTCGGTGTACGAAGTTCACATGGGTAGTTGGAAGAGGGTGCTCGAAGACGGCAACCGGTCTCTTTCCTACAAGGAACTCGCTGTCGACATGGTGGGCTATGTGAAGAAGATGGGCTTCACCCATGTGGAGTTCATGCCGGTGATGGAACATCCGTTTTTTGGATCATGGGGCTATCAGTTGACCGGGTATTTTGCACCCACCAGCCGCTTTGGGCCGCCGGAGGATTTCAAGCACCTGGTAGACGCCTTTCACCAGGCCGGGATCGGTGTCATCCTCGACTGGGTGCCGTCTCACTTTCCCGGCGACGTCCACGGACTGTTCAAGTTTGACGGAACATACCTGTTCGAGCATGAAGATCCACGCAAGGGATTTCACCCGGACTGGAGCAGCTACATCTATAACTATGGAAGGCCCGAGGTGACGGCTTTCCTCATCAGCAATGCCCTCTTCTGGCTGGAAAAGTTCCACATCGACGGCCTTCGCGTGGATGCCGTGGCCTCTATGCTGTACCTCGACTACTCAAGAAAGGAGGGAGAGTGGATCCCGAATGAGCATGGCGGCAATGAAAACATCGAAGCCATCGTGTTCCTGAAGGAGTTCAATGAAACGGTATACGGCAAGCATCCCGACGTGGTCACCATTGCCGAGGAATCAACAGCATGGCCTGGTGTTTCCCGCCCCACCTACCTCGGCGGACTTGGCTTTGGTCAAAAATGGATGATGGGATGGATGCATGATACCCTGAAGTATTTCAAGACAGACCCCATCCATCGAAAATACCATCACAATGAGATAACCTTCAGCATCATGTATGCTTTCACGGAGAACTTCATGCTTCCCCTTTCACACGATGAAGTGGTGCATGGCAAAGGTTCCCTGATTGGCCGCATGCCTGGTGATGATTGGGTTCGATTTGCCAACCTCAGGTTAATGTACGGATACATGTTCACTCATCCAGGCTCGAAACTGCTGTTCATGGGCGGCGAGTTTGGTCAGACAGCAGAATGGAACCACGACCGAAGCCTGGACTGGCACCTGACCGACCATCACTTTCACAAAGGGCTCATGAAATTAATTCAGGACATTAACAGCCTGTATGTCTCTGAGCCGGCCATGTATCAATACCCGTTTGACAACCGGGGCTTTGAATGGGTTGACTATGGTGACCGCGACAACAGTGTTATCATTTTCATGAGGAAAAGCGCTAACCCGGCCGAAGCGTTGGTTGTCGTTTGCAACTTCACGCCTCAACCCAGACATTTGTACAGGGTTGGGGTGCCCACCAGGGGCTCATGGAAGGAAGTATTCAATTCGGACGATCTGGCCTATGGTGGGTCAGGTCTGGTGAATCAGGCACTGATCATGACTTCGCCGGTAAAATTCCACGGGAAAGACTATTCAGTATCTTTCACACTCCCTCCACTTGGTGTTTCTGTTTTGAAACTTCATGAAGAGCGGGATGAATTTGAAATTGGCAGTTAATCATTGAACATTCAGCATTTTGGCAGAGAACAACAAGTACATCTGTATCCATGGTCATTTCTACCAGCCACCGCGTGAAAACGCATGGTTGGAGGTGATTGAAATCCAGGACAGCGCACACCCGTATCACGACTGGAATGAGCGCATCAGCGCCGAGTGTTACGCACCCAATACGGCTTCGCGTATCCTTGACAAGGTTGGCGGTGTCATTAAAAACATAAGCAACAATTACTCGCGAATCAGCTTCAACTTTGGTCCGACCTTATTGTCGTGGATGGAGTTGAATGACAAGGATACTTACCAGCAAATCCTGGAAGCCGACAAGGACAGCATTCAGAACTTTGACGGTCACGGCTCAGCCATGGCGCAGGTATTCAACCACATGATTCTCCCGCTGGCCAACCGGCGCGACAAGGAGACGCAGGTCATTTGGGGTATCCGCGATTTTGAAAGAAGGTTCAACCGCAAGCCGGAAGGCATGTGGCTGGCAGAGACTGCCGTGGACACTGAGTCGTTGGAGATACTGGCAGAGCAGGGGATCGCCTTTACCGTGTTGGCCCCAAGGCAGGCCAAGGCCACCCGCAAGGTTGGTGAAGCAGACTGGCATGCCGTGAATGACCAGACCGTTGACACACGCAAAGCCTACAAGTGCAACCTGCCCTCCGGCAAGAGCATCACCTTGTTCTTTTATGATGGCGATATTTCACAAGGTGTGGCGTTCAATGGTCTGCTGTACGACGGCAAGCGTTTTGCGGAAAGGCTGGTCGAGGCGATTGATCACAATGACACCTCTCCCCAGCTTGTGCACATCGCCACCGACGGCGAAACCTACGGTCACCACCACAAACATGGAGACATGGCCCTGGCATTTTGCCTGGATTACATTGAGAAATACAAGGATGTCAACCTGACGAACTATGCATCTTTCAATGCCATGTTCCCCGCGGAACATGAAGCGCAGATTATTGAAAACAGTTCCTGGAGCTGCGTGCATGGTGTTGAGCGATGGCGGTCAGACTGCGGTTGCAATGGCGGCAAGCCAGGTTACAACCAGGCTTGGCGCAAGCCACTTCGCGACACGCTGGATTGGCTCCGCGACACCCTGGGTGAAATTTTTGAGCAGGAGGCAGGCAAAATTTTCCGCGACCCCTGGGCTGCCCGCAATGAGTACATCAAAGTCATTCTCAAGCGAAACGATGACAGTGTCAATGCGTTTCTGAAGGACCAGGCGGTGGCAGACGTTGATGTCAACAAGGCCCTTCGGCTCATGGAGCTTCAGCGGCACGCCATGTTGATGTACACCAGTTGCGGCTGGTTTTTTGACGAGATATCAGGGATTGAAACCGTGCAAGTCATACAGTATGCATGCCGTGCCGTCCAGTTGTCCCGTCAGCTGACGGACAAGGACCTGGAAGGGCAGTTCCTGGCCAAAATCGAACTGGCGCCGAGCAATGTGCCGGCCTACGAGAATGGTGCCAACGTGTACCGCAAACTGGTGCTTCCTTCCAAGACTAACCTTACCCGTGTGGGTATGCACTATGCGGTATCATCCATCTTCGAAGATGAACCCGAGAACCTGCCGCTGTTCAACTACCACGCCACGAATGAGTTCTTTGTAAAGAAAGAAGCCGGTGAGCAAAAACTGGTGCTGGGTGTCACCAAGGTACGGTCGCTGGTGACCGGGTCCGAAAAGCGGTTTTCATTCGCTGTCATTTACCTGGGCAAACATGACCTGATCGGAAACCTGTCGCTGGATATTGAGTTCGATAACTTCGCGAGCATGCAGTTCCGCATGGTGAACGCCTTTGAAGACGGAAGGCTGGGCGACGTGATCAGCATCATGCAGACGTACTTTGGACCTGAAAAGTACTCGATATGGTCCTTGTTCAAGGAAGAGAAAAGAAGAATCCTCGACACCATTGCGAAGCAGGGCATGGAGGACATTGAGACTTCCCTGCGCAGAACGTACAACCGGGACTATCCGTTGGTCAACGCACTGTCCAACAATGATATTCCGATTCCCAATGCGTACAAGACCACGTTTGAGTACATCCTCAACGCCGATTTGCTAAAGTGCTTCCAGCCGGACCGCATCAACATCAAGGCCCTGGAGCGGATTGTGGGTGAGATGGATCGCTGGAGCCTCAATATTGAAGACCCCGGCAAGGTAGAACGCATAGCTGGCGAAAGCATCTTCAAGGAACTCCTGCGCGTGCGTTCCGAGCCAACGAACCTCAAACGGATTCAGCGGTTCAATAGACTATTCCCGATTCTGGAGAAGTTCAAACTGGAACCAAACATATACCTCAGCCAGAACCTCTATTTTGAAATGTCCCTGGAACAAAAGGAACGCAACCTGATTGCCGGCCTGTATGTGCCTTCAGAACTTGATGCGGAATGGCTGGAGCAATTTTCGCTGTTGGGGGATAACCTTGGTATCAAGGTGGAGTAAGCGGAAAATTTGAAACTTGATACTTGAAGTTCCTCGAATTCCCAATATCAAGCCACCGCTTCTTTGTTCTTCTCCAGGTAATCCCACACCAGGCTACTGGCTCCCAGGATCGGTGCTGCCTGGTTGTGCATGGCAGATGGCAGGATCTTTACCCTTCCCCTGAACAAGGGCATCAGGTTTAGCTCCATGTGATGAATGGTGGGTTTGAAGATCAGTTCCCCGGCCTGGGCAAGACCGCCAAAGAGGAAGATCGCTTCCGGATCGGTGTGAACAACGGTATCCGCCAGCTTCATACCCAGAATTCTGCCCGTATATTCAAACGCTTCTTTTGCAACAATGTCGCCGCGGATGGCGGCTTCTGAAATCATTTTGGTATTGAGATCCTCAAAGCTGATGCCGCGTAACTCACTGGTTTCCAGATGATCAGCCAATAATTTATAAACTGTCCGTTTAATACCAGTGGCAGATACATAAGTCTCCAGGCAGCCGCGCTTTCCGCAATTGCAGTACCGGCCGTTGGGGGTGACGGAAGTGTGGCCCAGCTCACCGGCGACACCGTTGTGGCCATTGAGCAGGGTACCGCCGCAGACAAAGCCGCTGCCAAGCCCTGTACCCAGGGTGATGACAATAAAGTCCTTCATCCCCTTGGCGCTGCCGTAGATCATTTCGCCGACAGCGGCTGCGTTGGCATCGTTGGTCAGGATGCAGGGAACCTGAAATTCATCTTTAAACATCCGGGCCAGGGGCAGGACCCCTTTCCACTTAAGGTTGGTGGCGCGCTCAATGGTCCCTTTGTAATAGTTTCCGTTGGCTGCTCCGATGCCGATGCCCACCAGGGTTGAGTCCTTGGGAAGGGTTCCAATCAATTCGCGGATGGCTTCCGCCATGGCATGGAAGAAATCATTGAACTCCTCATAGGCCGGTGTCTCGATGTTGGCCTGGTGGTGGACGGTTCCTTCACGGTCAACCAAACCAATTTTCGTATTGGTTCCGCCGATATCTATGCCAACGGTATATTCTTTCATCGCTGCCTGGATTGGAAGTGAGCTTGGTTCTAAGAATGGTCAGGTGGACAAAATCTTTGCAAGCCTCAGGGTTTCGGGCTCAATACCATGACTTTGTCCATTCATGATGTCTGCGAACTTATTAAAGACAATCTTGTTCTGCAGGACGCCGACCATGCAGTCCGTTTCTCCGCTCAATAAACCTTCAACAGCAGCCACGCCCATGCGGCTTGCCAGGAGGCGGTCAAAGTAGGAGGGAGATCCGCCCCGCTGCAGGTGTCCCAGGATGGTAACCTTGATGTCAAAATAACTGGAGCGCTCTGCCACTTGGCGCGCCAGTTCGGTAGCGCCGCCGATTTTTGAACCTTCTGCCACAACGATCAGGCTGGACTTGCGGTTTGCTTTGCCGCTCTGTTCGAGCAGCGTATACAACTCATCAAAGGACATGTCTTCTTCAGGAATGATGCTGGCCACGGCTCCTCCTGCGATACCGCTGTTGATGGCAATGTATCCCGAATGCCGGCCCATGACTTCAATGAAGAAGAGGCGGTTGTGGGAAAGGGCTGTGTCGCGGATACGGTCGATGGCTTCCACAGCTGTATTCGTAGCCGTGTCGTACCCAATGGTGTAGTCGGTTCCCGCAATGTCGTTGTCAATGGTGCCTGGAATAGCGATCGACGGTAATCCATACTCTTCGTAGAACTTGTGCATGCCGGTAAACGTACCGTCACCACCGATGGCCACGAGCCCGCCGATGTCCAGTTTGCGAAGGTTCTGGTATGCTTTCTGCCGGCCTTCCTTGGTGCGGAATCCCTCGCTTCGGGCGGTCTTCAAAATCGTTCCGCCGCGCTGGATGATGTTGCCCACTGAGCGGGTGCCGAGTTTCATGATTTCGCCGTCGATCATGCCTTCGTAACCACGGATAATGCCCAGCACTTCGACATGGTTATAGGCGCCAGCGCGCACCACGGCACGAATGGCTGCATTCATCCCGGGGGCATCGCCGCCGGAAGTAAGAACGCCTATTCTTGTAATTGTTGTATCTCCCAAAACGCGCCTAAATTAACCCAGAATAAAGGTTTTTCAAGAACTAACTTTTCAACCGTTTGAAATAGTTAATAAGGCCGTTTGTCGATGCATCATGCGACTGAATGTTTTCAGGCGTGCGCAGTTCGGGCAATATCTTTTTGGCCAGGACTTTTCCAAGCTCCACGCCCCACTGGTCAAAACTGAAGATGTTCCAGATTACACCCTGGACAAAGATCTTGTGCTCGTATAGGGCAATCAGGCTGCCCAGCATCCGGGGTGTTAGCTTTTGAAACATCAGGGAATTCGTTGGTCGATTTCCGGAGAACACACGAAACGGCAGGTGCCGGTTTACCTCTTCTTCCGGAAGGCCCAGCTTCCCCAGTTCCTTCCTGACTTCATCATCCGTTTTGCCCATCATCAGGGCTTCCGTTTGCGCGAAGAAGTTGGACAACAGTATCTCGTGGTGATCCCCAACCGCGTTGTGACTGACCGCCGGTGCAATGAAATCGCAGGGAATCACCTTCATGCCCTGGTGCAGCAACTGGTAGAAGGCATGCTGGCCGTTGGTGCCTGGTTCTCCCCAGATGACAGGCCCGGTCTGGTAGAGCACAGGCTGGCCATTGCGGTCAACCGACTTACCGTTGCTTTCCATGTTGCCCTGCTGGAAGTAGGCAGCAAAGCGATGCAGGTATTGATCGTAGGGGAGGATGGCCTCACTCTGCGCATCAAAGAAATTGGTATACCAGATCCCGAGCAAAGCCATAATGACCGGGATGTTCTTGTCGAAGGTTTCGGTCTTGAAGTGATTATCCATCGCATGCGCTCCTTCCAGGAGTTCAACAAACCGGCCGTAGCCAATTGTGCAGGCGATCGAGAGCCCGATCGAGGACCACAGCGAATAGCGGCCACCCACCCAGTCCCAGAACACAAACATATTTTCTGGTGCAATGCCGAAAGCCTTGACGGCCTTTTCGTTGGTTGACACGGCCACAAAATGTTTAGCGACATCCCCTTGCCCTGCCGTCTTATCAGTGAACCATTGCTTGGCAGACTCGGCATTGGTCATCGTCTCCTGGGTGGTAAATGTTTTTGAGGCGATGATGAACAGCGTAGTTTCCGGGTTGAGGTGCTTCACGGTCTCGGCGAGGTGGGTTCCATCGATGTTGGAGACAAAGTGCGGCCTGATAGTTTGGTGATAAGGCCTGAGTGCCTCAGTGACCATCAGCGGACCAAGATCCGATCCGCCGATACCGATGTTGACCAGGTCGGTAATGGCCTTTCCGGTAAAACCTTTCCAGGCGCCGGAGAGGAGGCGCTGGGAGAATAATTCCATCTGATCCAGCGCGCGGTTAACGTCAGGCATGACGTCTTCACCATTGACCCGGATGGGTATATTACTGCGGTTTCGGAGTGCAACATGGAGAACGGAGCGGTTTTCAGTCTGGTTAATCCGGTCGCCGGCAAACATGGCGTTGATTGCGTCATGCAATCCGCATTCCTCGGCGAGTTCGGCCAGTGCACGCATGGTCTCCTCCGTGATGATGTTCTTGGAATAATCAACCAGCAGGTCTTCAAAACGGCGGCTGAATTTTTCAAAGCGCCCAGGGTCAGATTCAAACAGCTGACGCATGTGCGCCGCCTGCATTTCAAGGAAGTGCAGCGTCAGCTTCTGCCAAGCATTGGTTTCAACAGGATTGATCGTGGGTAGCATAGTGGATGGATTGCCTGCAAAAATACCACTCGACGGACTAAATCGGTACTATTCTTCCGTTCATCCAATTATTATTTCCTGCTTTGAACGGCATTGTATTCATTTGGAACATGCGACAAGTTTGGGCTATCGGTACTTTCATCATCGCCATGCTGGTACAAGGCGTGTTGATGGCCGGAACGCCAAGGGACAGACCCAACTTTACCATCAAAAAAGCATCGGGCCCCGTAAAACTGGATGCCGTGCTGGATGAGCAGTCCTGGAAGGACGCTGAAGTGGTCAGTGACTTGATCCAGCAATTCCCATATGACACCAGCCGGTCCAGGTTGCGTACGGAATTCAGGGCAACGTATGATGACCAGTTTCTTTATTTCAGCGCGGTGGCCTATGACAATACCAAAGGAGGTTACGTGGTGTCTTCGCTCCGCCGGGATTTTCGGGGGCCCGGTCTTGACGGGGTGACGGTAATCCTGGACCCCTTCCAGGATGTCACCAACGGCTTCTTTTTCGGGCTGAGCCCGGCCGGCGTGCAGCGTGAGGCTTTGATCTCTAATGGATACCTGTCAGAAACCGACATTGATCTTTCGTGGGACAACAAATGGTACAGCGAAGTGAAGGTGTATGACGGCTATTATGTTGCGGAATGGGCCATACCCTTTACATCCATCCGGTTCAAGGCCGGCTCAACACGCTGGAACATCAAGTACTACCGGCAGGACAGCAAGGAAAATGAACGCGCATGCTGGCCGCTGACCCCACGGTTTTTCCAGCCCGGCAACCTGAACTATACATCAGAAATGGTATGGGATCAGCCCCTGAAACACCCAGGCACCAATGTCTCCATCATCCCGTATATGGCTGGCAACATCTCCAAGGATTTCCTGAACAATAAACCATCCACGTCCAAAGTCACCATCGGGGGTGATGCCAAGATTGCCGTCACGCCATCCCTGAACCTGGACCTCACCGTCAATCCGGATTTCTCCCAGGTGGAAGTTGACCGGCAGGTGACCAACCTGGACCGTTTTGAAATATTCTACCCGGAACGAAGGCAGTTCTTCCTGGAGAATGCAGACCTGTTCTCTGCATATGGCCATATATTTTCACGCCCGTTTTTCTCCCGGCGGATAGGTGTGGTGCGGGATCCGAACACGGGACTGAATCGCGAGAACAAGATCATTTTTGGCGCCCGCCTCAGCGGCAACCTGAACAAGTATTATCGCATCGGTCTCCTCAATATGCAGACAGGTGAAATTCCCGAATCAGGCATTCCTTCCTACAACTATACAGTGGCCACCGGTCAGCGGCGTCTCGGAACGAATTCAAACATCCGGGCCATTTTCGTTAACCGCCAGGAGTTTAAGACGGATTCCGGCGACTTCAAGTTAAGCGGGTACAACTACAACCGGGTGGCTGGCCTGGACTACAACTACAGTTTCCTGAACAACCGGTGGACCGGCAACCTATTTTACCACAAGCTGTTTACCCAGGATAATCCGGGCAGTCAGTATGCCCAGGGTTACAGTTTGGTTTACAATACACAGCGGGCCAGGTTCAACCTCTATGAGCAAATTGTCGGCCGTAACTATGACCCTGCGGTAGGGTATGTCCCGCGGAAGGGCTACAAGAGAATTTCGCCTTCAGGTGGTTATTTGTGGTATCCGAAGTCAGCCAGGATCAACAGTCATGGCCCCACCTTTGACGGGGTGTATATCTGGGATGACAAGTATGGATTGTCGGATCGCGAATTCACACCTGGTTACTCCGTCTATTTCCAAAGCCAGGGGACCCTCAATGTCATGGTGCGGTCAACCTATACCTACCTGCTGTTCGATTTTGATCCTACCAATTCGCCTCCCTCTGAGCCCGTGGTTAAGCTTCCTGCTTTTAGTGAATACACTTACACCAATGCTTCCGTCATGTTCCAGTCGGATCCAAAGAAGTACTTCACCTATGTGCTCAATGGATTGTACGGACAGTATTTCAATGGAATGAGGACCAACCTGCAGGCCAGCCTGAACTACCGCTGGCAGCCGTACGGCGTATTTTCGCTTGACATGAATTTCAACCGCATCGCTTTGCCGCAGCCATATACGAGCGCCGACATTTATCTGATTGGCCCGCGGATTGATCTGACGCTGACCAGGAGTGTATTCTTCACCACACTGGTTCAGTACAACAGCCAGTACCAGAACATGAGTATCAATTCACGCTTTCAGTGGCGGTTCAAGCCGGTTTCGGATTTATTCATTGTCTACACGGACAACTATTTCTATTCTCCTGATCAGCCCAATGAGAATTTCACGCCCAAGAACAGGGCGCTGGTGGTGAAGCTGACGTATTGGTTGAACTTGTAGGATTGACTGTTGGGGGATGCCTTTTGGCTGATAGCCGTTGCGCTAGCCGCCCACAACCTTCTTCAGGTTTTCTACCAGGCCGTCCCAGAGGTCCTGCAGTTCTTCCATGTCGTCGAAGTCTGAGTAGTCGTACACCTTCAGGAACATCATCTGCGTCAGTTCGTTCACTTCAAGGCTCAGTTCAACATAGGAGGGGTCCTTCTTGTCTTCTTCTGTTTCCGGCAGGTATTCAAACCTGACAAAGTGATTGGTGCGATGGGAGCTGATGACTGCTTTGTGTTCTTCATTATCCCAAACAAAAGTGAATACCTTCTCGGGGCTTATCTTCACGTCATCGGCAAACCACTCTGCTAATCCACTGGCAGTCTGAATATAGGGATACAGCATTTTCACTGAAGCATGAAGTTCATAATCAGCTGTGAACAATTGCTTTTTAGCCATTTGAGTTTCCATTTTTCTACGGTTCCGATGTGAGTGTTTTACAGCTTCCGATTTGAATGGAAGATAAACAAAATATTCGTAAGGCCAAATGATCAGGGGAATACTTGCGGCGTGACAAAAATCTCTTCTTAAATGTCCGCCAAACTGAAAATTGATTACCGAATACTGAATACCAATTGCCGACTCTGGAGTAGCGAGGAGCAGATTTGAACTGCCGACCTTCGGGTTATGAATCCGATGCTCTAACCAACTGAGCTACCTCGCCATGGAATAAGGGCGCAAATTTATAAACTTTTATCATTTGGAAACATTTAAAGAGAAACCGCTAAAAATGGCGTTATTTTTGAATGCAGGCTATATGATGAAGAAAATTGACAAACTGATCCTGACCTCTTTTATAGGTCCGTTCATCCTCACCTTCATGGTCGTGGTCTTCATCCTGCTGCTCCAGCACATGCTGAAGTACTTTGACGACATCATCGGCAAGGACCTCGGGTGGGATGTGGTAGGGGCCCTGCTGTTCTACTTTGCCATCTTCATGACCCCCATGGCGCTCCCCCTGGCGGTACTGCTTTCTTCCCTGATTACCTTCGGAAACCTCAGTGAACATTTTGAAATCACGGCCATCAAAAGCCTGGGCATCTCCCTGACCCGGAGCCTGGTGCCCATCTTCGGATTTGTCATTGGACTAACCGTGTTCGCGTTTTACGTAAACAATACATGGGTCCCCAAAGCGGCGCTGGAAGCCTACAGCCTCATGTACGACATCAAGCAAAAGAAGCCGGCCCTGGACCTCCAGGAGGGTTCATTCTATTCCGGAATCCCCGACATCAGCATCAAGGTGTCCAGGAAGTTTCCGGACGGAAAGACCATCAAAGACGTAATCATCTATGACCACCGGTCCAAAACCGGCAACAAGCAGGTGACCATTGCAGACTCGGGGAAGATGTACACCATCCTCAATGACCATTACCTGAAGCTGGAGCTTTTCAATGGATATGACTACAATGAGGGAAGCCCGGACCAGAATTTTGCTTCCAGCGACGGGCCGCCGCAGCAAACCTTGCGCAAGACCAAATTCAGCAGGACGGAAATTGTCTTTGACCTGTCCTCCTTCAATATGTCAAGAACCGACAAAAAGTGGTTCCAGGGCAACCGCATCATGAGGAATGTGGTTGAGCTTGATGAGGATATGGATTCCATGCGCCAGGAAGTGGATGGTGCGAAGCTCCAGGCTTTCCAGGCCGGGGAGGGTATGTTCTACTACCACCGCAAGGAAGACAGCCTGATGCTGCCCAAAGACCTCCTTGCCGCGAAGAAATACCGTGATTCCATTTTCGCCAAGAACAATCCGTATATTCCAAAGCCGGTGCAGACCATCGGACTAAAACTGAACAGGCCGCTGTTGGTAACTAAAAAGCAGAAGCACGTATCCGACAGCATCTTCAAAAGTAAATGGACGATTGATGAGGTGTCCACCGCGCTGAACCATACACGCATGATGAAGAGCCAGTTGCTGAATGTGAATACCAACGAAAGCAACTACGAATTCAGTTTCAAAGTCTTCCAGGCCCAATGGCACAAAATCCTTTCCAATTCCCTGGCCTGCATTGTCATGTTCCTGATTGGCGCCCCGTTGGGGTCGATCATCAAGCGGGGGGGGTTGGGTGTGCCGGTCATTATCTCGATTTTCTTCTTCATCACCTTCTATATTATTACCAGCACGGGAGAAAAATGGTCCCAGGCCAATACCGTCTCCGTCCCCGTGGGGATATGGGCGGCAGATGCCATTCTGACCCTGGTGGGCTTATTTTTCCTGCGCCAGGCCCGGCTGGATGCCCGCCTCTTTGACAGCGACTTCTACAATGTGGTCCTGGACAAGCTCAAGACCCGCTTTAATGCCAGGAAAGGTCAGCCGGCAAGTCAATCCTGATTTGGTGGTTTTGATGTTTTGCCTTACTTTTGCGCGTTCAAAACAAGATTGAAAAGCGTAAATTTTAACAGATGAACCTCGATTCAGCGAAAAAGCAAGAACTATTCAGTAAGCATGGTGCCCTCAAATCCAAGACGGATACCGGGTCTCCAGAGTCTCAGATTGCCCTTTTTACCTACAGGATCAATTCCCTGACGGAACACCTGAAGGGACACAAGAAGGATTTCTCCACCCAAACCGGCCTCCTCAACCTGGTTGGAAAGCGCAAAAGGCTTTTGGGCTACCTCCAGAAGACCGATATCGCCCGCTACCGGTCGATCATTGCTGAACTGGAATTGCGTAAATAAAATATTCAAACATGCGGACAGGGAACCTATAACCAGGCTCCCTTTTCGCTTTTTTAACGAGGCCATCGCGCCTCAACATTCATATGAAACCAACCCCTATTACCAAGTCGTGCCTGCTGCCTGATGGCCGGGAGATTACCATTGAAACCGGAAAGCTGGCACGCCAGGCCGACGGTTCCGTCGTGTTGCGCCTGGCAGACACCATGCTCCTCGCCACGGTCGTGTCGAACAAAGAAGGAAAAGAAGGAGCGGACTTTCTGCCGCTCTCTGTTGACTACCAGGAAAAATTTGCGTCAACCGGCAAGATCCCCGGCGGTTTCCTCCGCCGTGAAGGAAGACTTTCAGATTATGAGATCCTGATCAGCCGCTTGGTTGACCGGGCCATACGCCCTTTGTTTCCAAGTGATTATCACGCAGAAACACAAGTCAACATTCAGCTGATCTCCGGTGATCCCAACGCATTGCCTGATGCCCTCGCCGCTTTCGCAGCCTCCGCAGCCTTGTCTGTGTCGGACATCCCTTTCCAGGGACCGATCTCCGAAGTGCGCGTGGCCAGGGTAGAAGGGAAGTTTATCGTAAACCCGACCCTCGAACAAAAAGAAAAAGCAGACCTCGACCTGATCGTCGCCGCCTCCATCGAAAACATCCTGATGGTGGAAGGTGAATGCAAGGAGGTAAGCGAAGATGACATGCTGGAAGGTCTTAAGATCGCCCACGATGCCATCAAACTCCAGTGCCAGGCACAGATCGAACTCTCCCAGGCTGCCAACAAGACTGTGAAGCGGACGTACAGCCACGAGACCAATGACCTTGCGCTGAAAGCTGAACTGCACAAGTTGATGTATGACAAGGCCTATGCGGTAGCCATGCTGCAGGTTCCCAACAAGTCCAAGCGTTCAGAAGGCTTCGCCAAAATCGTGGATGACTACCTCGCGGCATTGCCCGAAGACAGCACCATTGACAGGGGCCTGGTGAAGCATTATTATCATGATATTCAGAAGGAAGCCTGCCGTAACCTCGTGCTCAACGAAAAGGTAAGGCTCGATGGAAGAAAGACGAATGAGATTCGTTCCATCTGGTCAGAGGTCAACTACCTCCCCTCAACACACGGTTCAGCCATCTTCACCCGCGGTGAGACCCAATCACTCAGCACCGTCACCCTGGGCACGAAACTCGATCAGCAAATGATCGACGGAGCCATGTTCTCTGGCGACAACAAATTTATCCTTCATTACAATTTCCCTTCGTTTTCAACAGGGGAGATTAAGCCCAACCGCGGTCCCGGCAGAAGGGAAATCGGCCATGGTAACCTGGCGTTCCGATCACTGAAACAGGTACTCCCTGCCGACGACAGCAACCCCTATACCATCAGGGTCGTATCCGACATCCTCGAATCCAATGGTTCATCGTCCATGGCGACGGTGTGTGCCGGATCACTGGCGCTGATGGATGCCGGTGTGCCGATTAAGGCTGCCGTTTCCGGAATCGCCATGGGTATGATTTCCGATAAGGGCAGGTATGCCATCCTATCAGACATCCTGGGTGATGAAGATCACCTCGGCGATATGGACTTCAAAGTGACCGGAACCGAGAAAGGAATTACCGGCTGCCAGATGGATTTGAAGGTGGACGGCCTTACCTACGAAGTATTGAAAGAAGCATTAATGCAGGCCAAAGAAGGAAGGCTTCACATCCTCAATGAGATGAAGAAGTCCCTGCAGGCACCTCGTCCTGACCTGAAGCCTCATGCGCCCAGGGCCCACACCATCTTCATTGAGAAAGAATTGATTGGCGCGGTAATCGGACCTGGCGGAAAAGTTATCCAGGACATCCAAAATACCACCGGAGCTACAGTGGTTATTGAAGAAAAAGACAAGCGTGGAATCGTCAGCATCTTCGCCACAAACCAGGCGGCTATGGACGGCGCCATGAAGCGCATCAGCGCCATCGTTGCGGTTCCTGAAGTGGGAGCAGTGTACGACGGCGTGGTGAAGTCCATCATGCCTTTTGGAGCATTTGTTGAATTTATGCCCGGTAAGGACGGCCTTTTGCATATTTCCGAGATCAAGTGGGAACGTTTGGAAACCATGGACGGTATCATGGAAGTGGGCGAAAACGTCAAGGTGAAACTGGTCGAGGTCGACAAGAAAACCGGCAAATTCCGTCTGTCAAGAAAGGTATTGCTGCCCAAGCCTCCACTTAAACAAGAGCCTGCCCAGGCGTAATTTGCAAAACCAGGTTTTTCGAACTAATTTTTCACCTTCTCGTTTTCATATAAGCGCTACAGGAGCCCATGAGACAGTTAAAGATTAGTAAGCAGATCACGAACCGGGAAAGCCAATCGCTGGATAAATACCTCCAGGAAATTGGCAAGGTGGACCTGCTCACGCCTGACGAAGAAGTTGAACTGGCCAAGCGAATCAAGGAAGGAGACCAGATCGCGCTGGAGAAACTCACCAAGGCCAACCTTCGTTTTGTAGTTTCAGTTGCCAAGCAGTACCAGAACCAGGGGCTTTCCCTCGGCGACCTGATCAACGAGGGGAACCTCGGTCTGATCAAGGCTGCGCAGCGCTTTGATGAGACGCGCGGTTTCAAGTTTATATCCTATGCGGTATGGTGGATTCGTCAATCCATCCTCCAGGCGCTTGCCGAGCAGTCGCGCATCGTGCGCCTGCCGTTGAACCGGGTCGGTTCATTGAATAAGATTTCCAAGACATTTTCTGAACTCGAGCAGAAGTTCGAGCGCGAGCCTTCTCCGGAAGAACTGGCTGAAGTGCTGGAGGTGACGACCGCAGAGGTAGTGGATACCATGAAGATCAGCGGGCGCCATGTGTCAATGGATGCACCGTTTGTCCAGGGTGAGGAGAACAGCCTGCTTGATGTTTTGGAAAACGATGGCGAGGATACGCCGGACCAGGGGCTGATGACCGACTCCCTGCGTAGGGAAGTGCAGCGGGCCTTGTCTACCCTGACCCAGCGCGAATCAGACGTGATCACCTTGTACTTTGGGCTGAACGGCGAGCACGCCATGACCCTGGAAGAGATCGGGGAGAAGTTTAACCTGACCCGTGAAAGGGTGAGGCAGATCAAGGAAAAGGCGATACGAAGACTCCGTCATACCTCCCGAAGCAAGGCACTTAAGCCTTACTTAGGTTAATAATATCGGAATGAAACCAGAAATCAAAGGTCTCTTCCAGGAGACCTTTTTTGTAACAGAATAATTCATGACCCAGGAAAAAGTAAAAGTATTGATCATCGGCTCAGGACCGGCAGGCTATACTGCTGCCATCTATGCTGCCAGGGCAGGTCTGAAGCCGGTGCTGTATACCGGCGGCCAGCCGGGCGGCCAGCTGACGATTACGGGAGATGTAGAGAACTTTCCGGGTTATCCGGAGGGTGTGGACGGCCCGCACATGATGATGGACCTCAGGGCTCAGGCAGAACGGTTTGAGACGCAAGTCCGGGATGGGCTGGTGACCAGGGTGGACTTCTCAAGTTATCCCTACCGGGCGGTGGTTGATGACGTCCACGAGCTTTCAGCCGACGCAGTCATTATCGCAACAGGAGCCAGTGCCAAATACCTGGGTTTGCCATCTGAACGGAAGTACACCAACAAGGGTGTCTCGGCCTGCGCTGTATGCGATGGATTTTTCTACCGCGGTATGGATGTAGCCGTCGTCGGTGCCGGAGATACGGCTGCCGAGGAAGCCACTTACCTTACCAAGTTGTGCACGAAAGTTTACCTGATCGTCAGGAGGGATGAGATGCGTGCGTCCAGGATCATGCAGGAGCGTGTCAGGAAAAATCCCAAGATTGAAATCTTGTGGAATTCCGTAACCGATGAGATCCTGGGTGACAAGGATGGTGTTTCCGGCGTACGGGTGAATAACGTGAAGACAGGAGAGAAGAAAGAGATACCGGTCAAAGGCTTTTTTGTAGCAATCGGCCACCAACCGAACACCGACATATTCAAAGGCCAGCTTGACCTTGATGAAGCCGGATATATCCAGGTAAAACCCGGAACAACCCGCACCAATGTAGAAGGTGTATTTGCCGTGGGCGACGCAGCCGATAAAGTTTACCGGCAGGCCGTTACCGCAGCCGGAACCGGTTGCATGGGGGCCCTGGACGCCGAGCGTTTTCTGGCTTCACGTGAACTTGAACCCGCCCGTGCATGAAGCTGGACATCCTGGTACTGGCTGCACATCCCGATGATGCCGAACTGGGCTGCGGTGGTACCATTGTCAGGCATGTCCAGGCTGGCCAAAAGGTCGGCGTCGTGGACTTTACACGTGGTGAACTGGGAACACGGGGCAACACTCAAACCCGGCAGCAGGAAGCGGCAGATTCATCAGGCATCCTGGGACTGGCGGTTCGTGAGAACCTCAACCTGCCGGATGGTTTCTTCCAAAACAACAAAGACCACCAGATGGCCGTCGTAAGGGCCATCCGGAAATACCAGCCAGGCATTGTGCTGGCCAACGCCGTCTTTGACCGGCATCCTGATCATGGTCGGGGTTCTGACTTGGCCTATGAAGCATGTTTCCTGGCTGGCCTTTCCAAGATTGATACCTTCGACGAAGGCGTGAAGCAGGAGGCCTGGAGGCCGACAGCCGTTTATCATTATATCCAGAGCCAGTTCATCACGCCCCATTTCATTGTTGATATATCCGAACAGTGGGAGAAGAAGATTGAAGCCGTGCGGGCATTCAAAACACAGTTTCATAATCCATCCAGCAAGGAACCGGATACCTACATTTCAAGTCCTGCTTTTCTCAACATGCTGGAGTCCCGTGCCATTGAACTGGGCCACGCCATTGGCGTGCGTTACGGTGAAGGGTTTACCTCGAGGCGTTGGATCGGGGTGAGGATGCTTGATGATTTAATCTAGGTAGTTCATTGGGCTTTTGGCCCTTAGCCTAGGCTCCTGGCGATCTTGGCCGTTAGCTTTTGGCTGTGGCAATCAAGGGGCCAGCCTGGCAACCTTCCATCCTGTTTCAGCCTTCGTATAAACGATCCTGTCATGCAGCCGGCTCGTGCGGCCTTGCCAGAATTCAACAACAAACGGCTCTACCTGGTAGCCGCCCCATTGTTTTGGTTTTGGAAGTGACTGCTGGCCGGCAAATTTCCTGTCGATTTCTGCAGCGCGTTGCTCGAGGATCGTGCGGTCGCTGATGACGGCGCTCTGAGGGGAGGCCCACGCACCCACCTGGCTGGTGCGTGGCCGGCTTTGAAAATAGGCTGTTGCTTTTTCTTCGGAGACGCGTGTCGCCATCCCCTCAATCCTGATTTGCCGCTCCAGTTCAGGCCAGAAAAAATTCAGGGCGCAGGCAGGATTCTCTTCCAGGTTGCGGCCTTTATTACTTTGATAGTTCGAGTAGAAAACAAAACACTCATTCTCGATTCCTTTCAGTAGCACAATTCGCGACGTGGGGCGTCCTCCATTGGAAATCGTGGCCAGGTTCATGGCGTTCGGTTCTGGCACCTGGGCCTCAGCGGCTTCCGTAAACCATTTTTCGAATTGCGCAATTGGGCCAGGGGTTACCGATGACTGGTCCAGTGTGGCCTTTGAATATTCCCTCCTTAAGTCTGCCAGTGATGACATTGCTTGAACTTTTAAACTTTGAACCTTGAACCTTGAACCCCTTGAACTCTTGAACCCCTTGAACCCTTGAACTCTCGAACCTTCCCGTAAAGATGGTGACTTATCGCTGACCTTTCTGGGTGAGTTAAACGAATTTTTGCCCTTTCATTTGGAGGTAAAGCTATTCATTGGTTTATTGTATTGACCAACCATGGAGTTTTTCAAGTACCGCAATCACCTGAAGCCTGAAAAGGGCAGGCTCCTGATATCGGAGCCTTACCTGCCTGATCCGAATTTTGAAAGGACCATCATCCTGTTGTGCGAAAATAATGAAGACGGGTCTTTTGGTTTTGTACTGAACAAGCCATCACTGGCCAACGTAAGTGAGGTCATGGATGATATCAAAGAGTACGACCAGCCGGCCATGGTAGGAGGGCCCGTACAGCAGGACACCCTGCATTACCTGCACCGGTTTCCGTCCCTGGAGGATTCCGTTGAGATACTGCCTGGCATCTTCTGGGGCGGTAATTTTGAAAGACTGTTGTTTCTATTGGATACGAAGCAGATGGCCCACAAGGACATCAGATTTTTCCTTGGATACAGCGGATGGACGGCGGGACAGCTGGAGGAGGAAATAGCGCAGGACTCGTGGATTGTGAGTGACCGGGTGAGCGAAGAACTGGTTTTTGATACCCTTCCCGACGAAATGTGGAAAAAGACCCTTACCGTCATGGGAGGGCGTTTTTCGGTTTATTCCAATTATCCCAAGGACCCGAGGCTGAATTGAATCAAATTAATACTTTTGCCGTTACTAAATTTTGAAAGAGGGCAGAAAAGCGCAAAAAGAGGCTAATGGAATCAAAAGAAGAAGTTGTGGAGTTGAAAGGTGCGGTTGAGAACACGCAGATCACCCCATCCCCGGTATCGGAGAAACTCAATGAGGAGCTTGAAGAAGAGTTCCTGGGACAGGATTTTTCAAAGTTTGGGAAAAAAGACCTGATCGATTTTCTCAAAGGCCTTGCGCAGCTGGATGACTTCAGGAAGACCGATTCGATCCTGAAAGAACTCAGAAACCATTATGATGAATTGTTGGACAAGGAGCGGTCTGCCGCCCTGCAACGCTTCATTGATGAGGGCGGTTCACCCGACGATTTTCAGTTCCGTACAGATCCGCTTGATGTCAGTTTTGAAGCCAACTTCAAAGTCCTTCGCGACCGCAAGACAGAGCACTTCAAGAACATCGAGGCCGATAAAAATAATAATTTCCGAAGCAAGACCCTGTTGCTGGAAGAATTGAGAAGGCTGGTCGATGCGGAAGACGACAGAAACAGTTTCAATAAGTTCAAAGAGATACAGCACCAGTGGAAAAGCATTGGTCAGGTGCCGTTGGTTCATGTGCGTCCACTGTGGGCCAGTTACCATGCCCTGGTAGACCGCTTTTATGACAACCGCAGCATCTATTTTGAGCTGCTCGAACTTGACCGCAAGAAGAACCTGGAGGCCAAGGCCGAGTTGTGCCAGCGGGCTGAACGTCTTGCCAGCGTAGAAAGGATCGGTGAGGCCGTGAAAGAGCTCAACGACCTGCACGAGGAATACAAGCACATCGGACCTGTTTCCAGGGAAGAGAAAGATGCCATTTGGGATCGTTTTAAGAAAGCATCCGACGCAGTCTATGAACGGCGGGATGCCTTTGTGACGAACCTTAACCAGGAGCTCCGGAAGAACCTCGAATTGAAAGAGCAGATCATCACGGAGATCACGCCGCATACTTCGTTTCAGTCGGACCGCATCAAGGAATGGAACCTGAAGACAGCAGAAGTTATCGTGTTGCAGAAGCGGTGGGAGGCCGTGGGCGCGATACCCCGTGCCAGGTCCAAGGAAGTTAACAAGCGGTTCTGGTCAGCGTTCAAGACATTCTTCAACAGCAAGGGCATTTTCTTCAAGCAGCTGCATGAGGTAAGGAACCAGAACCTGGAACTGAAAAAGGAATTGGTGAAACAGGTAGAGGCGTTGATGAGCAGCAAGGACTGGGACAAGACGGCGCACGCGCTGAGGGACCTTCAGATGAAGTGGAAGGAGATTGGTCCTGTGCCGGACAAGTTCCGCGAATCCATTTACCAGGAATTCAAGATAGCCTGCGATTACTTTTTCGAACAGCGTCGTGTGCAGTTTGACGAGGCCGACAAAGAGCAGTCCGACAACATGGCCCGTAAGGAGGCCATTTGTTTTGAAATGGAGAAACTCACTGAAGAGAAGACCGGGACGCTGGACCAGGTGCGTGCATACCAGAAGCAGTTTCACGCGATAGGGTTTGTTCCGAGGCAGTCGGTAGCGCCGATTAAGCAGCGTTTTGCTGCCGCCATGGACCGGTTCATGGCTTCCCTGGCGGTAAGCCAGGCGGACAAGGACAAGGTGATGCTGGAGATTCAGATTGAGAACATCAAGACCGATCCGGATGCAGGCCACAAGATCCAACTCAAGGAGCAGGGGCTGAGGAAGCGGATTCAGAAGGCCGAGAACGACATGGCCATCCTAAAGAACAACCTGGAGTTTTTTGGCCGGTCCAAGAACGCCGAAAAGATGAAGGCCGAATTCACGGAAAAGATTGAGGAATCAGCCAAAGAGGTAGCCCAGCTGAAGAGCCAGCTTAAAGTGCTGAGGGCGGCGTTATAGTTTGTGAAAGGTAAGTAGTAAGTCGTGCATTCGGCGGACGACCCCACTTTTCAAGGCTCCATTCTAAGAGGCCCACCGTTACCAAACCCCTTAATACCGATTGCCTGATTACTGATTACCCGATTATGGCTATCTTTTGAAAGCAAGCCACCCAAAGTCAGTTAGCCAATTTCAATCAGATCGCTATCGGGACCACCCTATACCCTTGATTTTGCGCTCGACTAAGTTTTGGAAAGCCGGGTAACTAATTTGCAATACCGGCCCATTCCGTTATTTTTGCGCCCTTGTTCTGGGTACTGTTGTTTACGCAGGGATTTGGTGATTCTGGCATCGCTACCAGGCACCAGCAGCAAGTAACCAGTTTCCGCCTCCCTAGCTCAGCTGGTAGAGCAACTGACTTGTAATCAGTAGGTCGTTGGTTCGATTCCGACGGGGGGCTCTTTGATAATGTGGTAATTAGGATTAAAGAGGCTGGTTCTGCCTTTACGCCTTGATACATTATTGATACATTGGCCCGAAGTGGGCCCTGTTTTAACCCCTTATTTGAGTTGCGAAAATCACCTGGTAAACCGTACAGGATTGATTAATCTATACTTTGTGCAATAATGGATTGTTGTAGGTTTGGCTGATACTTCCTCGTAGGGATCAGCGGTCTACTTTTTGAATCTTTGGACCAACAAAAAAACCCTTACCTTCACTCCACCAGGGATCCAGCCTGCGCTGCACTCCAGGCGGGACAGGCATTTTGCTTTTTTTTAATTTTGATGCGCCCCTTCTTCATCGACATTCGCGACATCCGGAATTACGCTCTCTATGCCATTGCAGTAGCGGGCATACCACTCGGATGGTTTGTGGTCGCCTTATATATATGGAGGGACGAGGCAGTAGGGTTTGTTATGCAGGTAGCCGGCGGATTGGCTTTGGTTGGTTTCGTGGCAGTTTACTGGTTCTTTGACCGCATCCCATCCGTTCCCGGTGAGGCAGAACTGAAACAGAAACTGAAAGCGCGAATGGACGCGGGCGAGATCCTCGCTAAAGAAACGGTCGAAGCACTTACGCCCGAGGACATTGCGCTGCTGAACCGGCTGAATTACATTTTTACAGGAATCATCACGCTCACCATGGGTGCCATTGCCTATATCAGCTACTACCCCGCGAAGGAAATGCTCGGATATCCCTACACCGTCGCTATTCCTGCCGGACTTGCCTTGCTCTTTGCCGTTCTCACCTACAAATGGGCGCAACTGCTGCCGATCATCATCGCCAAAGGAGAAAAGTCAATTGTTGACGGAATGATCACCAACAGGTTTCGAAGACAGGAAGGGAAGGGTATATTCTCTTACCTGATCGTTGGAACCACCGAGCTGGGCGTAAGCAAACGCGACTACCGAACCCTGATCGTCGGGGAATACGTGCGCATCGACTACATCCCCAGCTTCGGAAACATGGTGCTGCACATAATCAAGCCCCGGCATTCACCCACCGAAGTTAAAGCTTGACTTAGTCATTTAGCTTTTTACCGACTCAGCCAAGGGTGGCCGGCGACCCTGAACCCCTAACTAATAAAAACGGTGACCTGCAATACACTTGCAGCTGCCCGGCTTTTAGGTAAGGCATGCTTAGCGCGTCCTGGAGGGGGCGGACCGTCACCCGAAGGGTTGACTTCTCAGATGGATCCCTTGGGCTGTTTGTCAGCATCTCCCCAAACGCCATGCTTGGCAACATAGGGGATCACAAAGAAAATGATCACCACCGTCAATGCCAGCAACGGCAGGAACAGAATAGGGAATACGGCTGCTAGAAGCAGCAGGAATGCGATGAAGTACTTTTTCATAAAAAATGTGTTTTGGTTTCCAACCTCCCGTACTATAATGCAATTAAGATAGTCAAACACATTGCCCGGCGACATGACGGTTGTCATGCTCTTTCAAGATAAATTTCATCATATTATTTGTGCCAGGAACCCCTGCGAGAGCAGGGTTGGGTATTTGCGCAGGCTTCTGGCTGCTATTTTGGAGGGCTTTTTCTCACCAGATAGTCATTTAACGCATGGAGCTGGTCCGTGTTGATCAAGTCCACACCTGCTTCCAGCAGCACTTGCCATGAATTTTCGTTGTCAGGGATGGCCCAAAGCCTGAGTTTTTTGCCTTCGGCATGTGTCCGACTGGCAAGGGTCCGGACTTTCTGGATCTCCCCGGTTTCGGGCTTGCCTCTTCCATTCCAATGCATCCAGTTGCCGAAATGATCGCTGATGACCGGCATCTTGCCTGATGAAAATCCCCTGCCAAGGTCATTGGGCCTCCCGTCCAGGCTCACAAGGTCCTCTTTCAAGATCATGTCGTAGTCCCGGTTGCCCGAGATGATAACCTGAACATTGGTACTTGGCCTTTCCTGCGGAAAAAGCGTCGGATGCCGTTTCATCACCCGGATCAATTCCATCACAGTGGTCTTCGCGTCGGTCTTGATGTCAATGAGCAGCAGGAGGGTCGCGCCGGAGTCTTTGTACACACTGCCGTATCGCGCACACAGGCTGTCCAGCGGCTGCAGGTATAGTTTCTCCAGCGTGATCAACGGGGATGGTGTTGGCTTGCCGTGCGACACGTACAGTTCTCCCGCAATCAGGTGAATGTCCGCCTCTACACTGGCGAAGCCATTGGCCAATGCATCCAACAGCGGCCGGGAGTGCTCGTAGTCATTGTGCGCATGGGCATTGGGATGAACCTGGGCCGAGGCGAACTGAAACAAATAGACGAGGACGAGAATCAGGATGGGTTTCAGCACGTGCATCAGTCTTTGTAATCCGGCGCGCGCTTCTGCAACATTGCTTTGAATGCCTCCGTGAGATCGTCGGACAGCAGCTTTTCGGCATTCCATCGGGCGATAAACTGAAGCCCTTCTGCCACGGAATGATCACGCGCGTTCCGCAATACCTTCTTCGTCCCGCGGACCGACAGGGGTGACTTGGCGGCGATTTGCCGGGCGATGCCAAAGACTTCTTCCATCATCTTCTCCCTGGTGGGATAATGAGAATTCACCAGGTCGATCTTTTGCGCTTCTTCCGCCTTGACTGCCCTTCCGGTGTAGGCCATCTCGGCGACCGCCGCCGGCTTGGCAAACTTGGGCAGCCGCTGCAGCGTGCCAAGGTCTGCCACCATGCCCATGTCAATTTCCTTGATGGTGAAATAGGCGTCATCGCTGCAATACCGCATGTCGCACGCGGCGATGATGTCCACACCGCCGCCGATACAGCCGTTGTGGACGGCGGCCAGCACAGGCTTGGCGCAACGTTCAATGGACGATACGGATTCCTGCAGCCGGATAACCAATGAATACAGCATCTCTTTCCGACTTTCCTCAGAGGTGATTTTCTCCAGCTCTTTTACGGACATGAGCATCTCCAGGTCGATGCCCGCGCAAAACAACCGGCCTTCCCCGGACAAAATGATCACCCTGACTTCTCTGTTTTGGCTGAGGGATTCAAAAATGGTTTTCATCTCTTCCCACGCCTGCTGGTTCAGGGCGTTGGCTTTGTCGGGCCGGTTGATAGAGACGTGCGCAATTTTTTCGTTTATGGATACAAGGAAATTGGAATACGTCATGATGATATTAATTGATTCTAACGAATGTATCCATTATAATGAAATGGGACAATGAGATGATGGATGGACAAACAGGCCGCTCCTGCGGAGCTACCGAACTTAACGCGCCTAATGGCGCTACAAACGGGGCGCTCCTTCGGAGCTAAACCGGACGCTCCTACGTAGCCATAATCTAATTCTCCGGAGGAGCGGCTTGTTTGTGGAACCAATGTTTGGGATTGGAAACCAGCCCCATAGACGGTGGTACAAACGGGACGGTCC
>JAYTVB010000028.1:0-61890 GCA_043744235.1 Cyclobacteriaceae bacterium
GGGGTGGTCAATTTGCTCCGGAATGGGGTGGTCAGTTTGGCCCGGAACAGGTGGTCAGTTAGCTCCGGATTACACTGGTCAATTAGACCGGTTTCTCCATTTTTGGCAAAGAACCACATTGAATCCTCATACTTTAATGAGACTATCGAACAATTTGTCTTTTACTATCGAGAAACTGAGGATGATCGTTATAATGATATTCGTGCAATATTGGTCAATAGTGGCGGAGCGATTAGAAAAAGATATGGTGATTACAAAGTGCTTGATACCAAGGGTAAATTAATTTTGGTTGCCCCATACGATGCGGTAATAAAATAGATTCCACATTTACGACAGAAATTATAACCTCCTCGATTTCACCTACAGCCAATTAAGCGCCACCGGGGTGATGAATGCCTCCTACACCGCCAAAGAGGGCGGCTATGCTTATCTTTATGTGAGCAATGAGCACCCCACGCAGCTGGATGTATACTTTGATGATATTGCAATGAGCTACACGCCGAGCCGGATTATTCAAAGCAACGAGTACTACCCGTTTGGTGCGCAGACCGCGCGGAGCTGGACAAGGGAAAGTGCCGTAACCAATAACTTTCTCGGTAATGGCGGCACGGAGTATAATGCCACGTCTTCTCAGTATGATCTGGACTTCCGAAACTATGATCCCATTCTGGGGAGGCTGAACCAGGTGGATCCTATGAGCAGCAAGTATGGTGGACTAAGCCCCTATCATTTAAGTTTTAATAATCCGGTGACCTGGAATGATCCTTCCGGAGCCGATACCTTCGACGGCGCGAACGTCCCAAAGGGGCCTTATGAAGCTGGCACGCTTTGGTCGCACAATTGGTTTACTGGAAGGCCAGCGAATTATGAGGGCGGACATCTTGAGGCAAATGAAAGGGCATTCTGGAAGCTCAGGGAGGATGCATATCAGGCCAGGTATGGAGCAGGATCTTTACAAGAGTACGGCTTCAAATATGGACAGACAATGTCCTCTGAAAGTGCGACGCAGATCGTTCAAGCGTATCAGGAGTATTATAGGAATACGATAACCCTACCAAGAGGTCTGCCGAAGATCAATAATAAGAATCTTACTGCGTCATCATCGAAGGGGGCTATTCATTCCGGTAATTATGATCCTAGAGATCCTTATGTCCGACGATCTCAAAAGTTTTCGTTAAATGCCGGAACTGCTTTCGTATTTCAAGCTGAAGAGAAGGGTGGGTTGCCTTTACCAGCCGGTTACATAATGGACCTAACTGTCTCCACATTTAAGGTTGGAAGTGAATGGCAGGCCAAAGTTAGCGCCATTTCATTTGTTACGGCATCTGCCGGACAAGTTACCGCAATAGGTGTTGTTTCCCTTATTGATAATGGCATATTGGTCGGAGAGTTCATGTTAAGTCCCGGAAGCGGTGCGAGTACTCATAATTCAGGACAATATTCATATATAGGTGAAACCTATATTACGTTGCCGAACAGTTATAGTAATGTCCAATTGAATTTCACAGGAACATGGCAGGTTTCAGTGGATGGGTTAACCCAAGTACCTTTTAGCCTCTCTCAGCCTTTTGGTATATCCGTTTCACAATCTATTAAATTAAACTAGAATGCAAAAGCAGGCGATTTTTATTATTTTGCTGGTGATAAACTCCTTTTGTGCGCTAAGATCTAAAGCTCAAATTGACTCGAATTGCAAAAAACTTAACAGACAGGGGGTCGATTCTCTGATGCAATTTAAGGGTCAATTCAAAAAGAGAAAGTCTACACTTGAGGCTTCATTAAAGTTATTGAATGATGCTATAAAATGTGATAGTAGTTTTAACACCCCAAGGGTTAATAGAATTACTGTTCTCAGCGAACTCGGTGAATATGAGTTGGCCCTATATGCAATCGATGATTTGGTTCAACGGAATAGAGATACTACGCTATTTCTAATAAAGGCATCAATATATGATAGGTTGAATGAAAAACAGTTGTCGATGGATGCCTATAAAATGGCCTACAGCTATTTTGTAAGACAACTTAAAGAAAAACCTCAGAATCCTAATATTATTTACAGTAAACTTATGACACAGTCTAAAGTTTTTGGCAAGGAAAGTGTGCGCAATGAGGTTGATTTCTATCTGAACAAATACCCTAATGATGCACATTTGAGATCTTTGTTGGAGGATATACTTCGGTAGAAAATAACTGGGCGGAGGCAGACCCCAAAGTATTCGTTACTATACTTATTTACGGCTGAAATTACCACGAGCGAAAATGATTAACTTTGCAAGAAATAAATCAGGGTAGCCATGGATTTTAACAATGAGCGATCATTGCTGATCAAAGAGCTTCAGCCAGGTAGAAGATGTTTCCTTGCTCCAGGCATCAAAGCTCTACTTCATGATGAACGGATAAGCAAAGGGCATGTCATGATAGACCAATATAACCGCGAGTTGGATGAAGAGAATGCCTGAATCGAGTCAGGTAAGTTTATTTCAGAGGAGGAACTTGAGAAGGAATCTGCTCAATGGTGAAAAGAGAGTGGTCTGGGACGAATTAGCCCGGCAGGATTAAGAAAAGTTTACTAGCAAGTTTCTCTATGAATCCTGCCGAGCCCATTTCCCTCGCCAACCAATGGCTCTCCGCATTTAACCGCCGAGATCTCGAAGCCATCCTGTCACTTTACCACGACCAGGCGGAACACTACAGTCCCAAACTGAAACTCCGGCAGCCAGAGACCCATGGCCTGATCAAAGGAAAATCGGCCTTGCGTGCCTGGTGGAGAGACTCATTTGACCGCCTGCCCACCTTACAGTATGAAGTCATTCAACTGACCCCGCATGATAACCGTGTCTTTATGGAGTACATGCGTCACGTCCGGGGTGAGGAGGACCTGCGCGTCGGAGAAATGCTGGAAGTCAAAAATGGATTGATTGTCCTTTCCAGGGTCTATCACGGATAACCCATTGCCTTCACAGAGCAGTCGCTACTGATTGTCCACCGTAAGGTAATACACCTGCCTCACCGGCTCCCCGGTTCTCGTTACACCTTCCGCTACAACGCGATAACGGCCTTCAAGATCGGCGCTGAAAAAAGTGACTTTGACCTCACCGGTTTTACTGTCCGTGATAATCCAGGGATTCCAGTAGATTGTCGCCCGATAGTCAGGCCGCGATTGATCTGTCTGCGAGTCATCGTAGTCCGGCGATTTGAAACTCCTGGGCCGGGAATATCCGGGAATACTCAGCACCTGAAAATTCTTCTCTTTTTCGGGATCCTCAAAACCAGTAGTGCCTAATTTGGTATATACGGCGATGACGCCATTTCTTCCCTGAGAGCCATACAGCACATCGGTTCGCCTGGTGATGGCTATTCGTTCCACTGTCGTTGGATTGATGCTCCTAAGCACCTCACCTGCGTCACCATCCATCGGGACATCATTCACTGTCACAAGTGGACTTGCGCTCTGTGAAAGTGATGTGCCGATCGCCCGCGAAAAAACCACCACACCGGTGGATGGCACAATGGTCAGTCCGGGCACCTTCCCGACCAGCGCGTAAAGCAAGTCGGGCTTCATGCTGACATCCTCTCCCTTGATTACCCGGTCAGGCGTTCCATAGTGCGACTTAAACCCCTGGCTCACATCGTTCGCATCATTATCAATCCGGGTTCCCTTTACAGTCACTTCCTGCAGCAACCGGGCACCCTTGGGAACTTCGTAATCAGAAATCAGCCGCTGGGCGAATTCCATCTTGCTGACGGCGATATTCAGCCTGCTTCCTTTGAAGTCCACCTCCGGAGTTTCCCGCCGGAGCAATTCAACCCGACCGTAAGGCCTTCCCTTTGCCTTGTCGGACTTAAAGGAGAATTGAGCCGAATCATAAAACTGCAAACCTGTCCTCCAGAATATTCCCTGCTCGTCTGACTGCGCCACCATCATGTTGCTGGTTCGCAACTGTAAAATGTTCAGGTTAGTCTTCTCCGGCTGACCTCTATCATTCAGAAATCTTGCCATGAAACTCACGCCAAATTCGGCTCCAAATTTAAAGTCCATGTTGACAAGCGTCATCTCCTCGGTGAATGGAAATTCACCGAGGATTGTAGCGGGCTCCGGCACCGCCACCACCTGCTCTGCGTCAGTCACCGAAACCGACAGATTGGTTGCGATGGGCAAACCGGAAGAATCCTTCGCATGAAAAGTCAGCGTTATCTTCTCGCGTGTATGGTACAAAGGCTTGTCTGCCGTAATGGTCAGAGGGCTATCCAGGATTACTTCGTTGACCTCCTGATTCCTGTCTGCCTTATCGGTCATGTTCAGCACCGGAATGGGCTTAATAAACAGGGCACTGCTTCCGAAGTTTCTGCTCAGGTTGGTATAGGCCCTCAGGTAATAGGGACCGGGAGGAAGGGAATCCGGCAGGATGACATCACCATGAAACATCCCGCTGTCTATTTTCAGGGTCCTGGACAATACTATTTTCTTCCTGGCGCTGATCAGCTCAACATACATCACCCTGCAGAGGGAATCACGCCAGGCAGGCACTTGGTAGTTGATATATCCCTTAAACCACAGCGGTTCCCCCGGATAGTAATAAGGCTTGTCTGTTTGCACGTAGGTCTTCTCGTAAAACCTTGTAAAATCCTCATCCTTCGGAACAAACAGTTCATAGTTCAAAGGCATTGATGCGATCACGCCATTCTCCTTCATGGCACCCCTGATCTCGAGGTTTTCTGATTTTAGCATAATGCCTTCCCTATTCACCGCCAGCTGACCATGAGCAATAAACTGACTTGTAAACGGCGCAGCCTTGTTCGGTTGAAACATTACTACCAGGGTATCGGGCAGCAGTAGCTTGTAATAGCCAGGCTGGCCGGTTGCCGCAATCAACCCGGCCTGATCCAATGATTCGCCCCGGGTCGTCAGGCACTGAAACCCTTCCTTCGCAGTGTTTCCGCTGACCAATGATTTCAGGAAGTGTATAACAGAGCCTGCATACCTCACCAGCCTGTGCTCTGCCCATTCCCGGTCCTGGTCGCTTCCTGTGGCCTGCATGGGTAGGAAATAGTAATAGCCCTTCAGGATGTTCTTATCAGGCGCAATAAACCCCTGCTGCAGAAAATACCGCACCTGGTAGCCGAGAGAAAAGTTATTAATCATCAGCGGCTCTAAACACTGAACCGAGAATGCCTCGGCTGACCCGTTGAGTGACAATGTTTCGACATTCAGCAGCATGGTTGAGGTGTCGTTCTCTTTTCCCACCAGCGCTTCCTTTAATCGCTGGAGGGCCTGCTCAGAATTATCGTCGGTCTTTATTTTCGATTTCTCTTTCCGGGCAGGATCGATGGAAAGGTTGAGCGAATAGGCTTTCCCTTCCAGAAGCCGGATGGATGACTTAAAGAGCATGTATCCCTTGCGATACAATACCAGGTCGTTAATACCCGGGTGCACACCCTGCAATGCGAAAACGCCTGCATCATCACTTACCGCGACGTGTGTAGTGCCTTGAATGAAGACTTCGACTTCAGGTACGGGTTTTTTTGTCCTGCTGTCGATGACCGTCCCGGTGATTTGCGCCAGGAGGGGATTGAAGGTACAGACCCAAAGCGCTGCTGCCAGCAGCAACCTCTCCGGGCACATACCCATTCTCCGAAAGTCAACCTTCATGGCATCATCATTAAGTTGCTGAATTCGGCCCTGAATCGGACACAAAAAAAGGAACCAGTCCGGCCAGCTGATATAACGTCAGCTGCACCGGAAGGTTCCTGGTTGATCTTGAACTAGAATTTCTTACCGGGGAAATAAGCCACTTCACCCAGCTCTTCCTCGATTCGGAGGAGCTGATTGTACTTGGCCATCCGGTCAGAACGGGAAGCCGAGCCGGTTTTGATCTGCCCGGTATTCAGGGCAACAGCCAGGTCGGCGATGGTATTATCCTCTGTTTCACCGGAACGGTGAGACATGATTGTTTTGTAAGAATTGTTCTTCGCCAGGTTGACGGCGTTGATGGTTTCTGTAAGGGATCCAATCTGGTTTACTTTCACGAGGATGGCGTTGGCTACACCCTTGTCAATTCCCTCCTGAAGAATTTTGGAGTTTGTCACAAATACATCGTCGCCGACCAGCTGCGTCTTGCTTCCAACTTTATCGGTCAACGCCTTCCAGCCGGCCCAGTCATCTTCTGCCATGCCATCTTCCAGGGATATGATGGGATACTTCTTAACCCAATTGGCCCAATAGTCTACCATCTCGGCTGACTTCAATTTCTTACCGGATGATTTCTTGAAATGATAGGTCTTCGTTTTGCTGTCATAAAATTCCGAAGCGGCAGGATCGAGTGCGATGAAGATATCAGAACCCGGCTTATAGCCAGCCTTTTCGATGGCTTTCAAGACTGTTTCGATAGCTTCTTCATTGGACTTGATGTTGGGGGCAAAGCCGCCTTCATCACCCACGTTTGTTGAAAGTCCCTTCTCATGTAGCACTTTCTTCAGGGTGTGAAACACCTCTGCGCCCATTTGAAGGGCTTCCGAAAATGTGCTGGCGCCAACGGGCATGACCATAAATTCCTGGAAGTCGATTGAGTTATCCGCATGACTTCCGCCATTCATGATGTTCATCATTGGTACCGGAAGCGTATTGGCATTGACGCCGCCAACGTAACGGTACAGCGGCTGGCCTGCTTCCATGGCGGCGGCTTTTGCGACAGCAAGCGACACGCCTAGAATGGCGTTGGCACCCAGCTTGCCTTTGTTGGGTGAGCCGTCCAGTTCAATCATGATTTTGTCGATCAGCGACTGGTCAAATACGGGGAAGCCCACAATTTCGGAGGCGATCTTGGTGTTGACATTGTCAACCGCCTTCAGCACGCCTTTGCCCATGTATTTCTTCTTGTCGCCATCCCGAAGCTCAACGGCCTCACGGGTACCGGTAGATGCTCCTGAAGGGACCGCTGCGCGTCCGAATGCTCCAGACTCTGTAAATACGTCAACCTCAATGGTTGGATTGCCGCGGCTATCAAGGATCTGCCGGGCGAAAATGCTTTCAATTAGGCTCATAATATTGTCTTTGGATAAATGAAATAGGTATAACTCACTTCTTGTTGTTCAATTTACTTAATCGCTGCTTTTGACTTGACAGGTTTGCGCACCATCTCCAGAAATTCATCAAACAGGTATCTTGAATCATGAGGACCGGGTGAAGCTTCCGGATGGTATTGTACCGAAAATGCTTTCTTGTTCTTCAGTCGCAGACCCATGATGGTCTGGTCGTTGAGGTGCAGGTGGGTCACTTCGACATCAGGATGGCTCTCCACCTCCTTTTCATTAACGGCAAAACCATGGTTCTGCGAAGTCATTTCACCCAGGCCTGACTTCAGGTTAATAACGGGATGATTCAGCCCGCGATGACCATGGTGCATCTTATACGTCGAAAGTCCGCAGGCGAGGGCCAACAGCTGGTGGCCGAGGCAAATCCCAAAAACAGGTTTGCCGGCGTCCAGGATTTCCCTGACTGTTTTTACGGCATAGTTCATGACGGCCGGATCGCCAGGTCCATTCGAAATGAAGTATCCGTCCGGGGACCAGGCTTCCATTTCTTTAAAGGTAGTGCGGGCAGGAAATACTTTGACATAGCATCCACGCTCGGCCAGGTTGGTGATGATGCTCTTCTTGATGCCAACATCCAGGGCTGCGATTTTGGTTGTAGCAGAATTTTCACCCATTGTATAGGGTTCTTTGGTGCTGACAACAGAAGCCAGTTCGAGACCATTCATATCAGGCACTTTGGCCAGTTCACCCTTCAATTGCTCTGGAGTCAGGGATGAGGAGATCAGGGCATTCATTGCACCTTTGCTTCGGATGTGCCGTACGAGCATGCGGGTATCCACATCAGCGATACCTACGATGTTGTGCTTTTCCAGGTACTCCTGAAGGCCCTCACGGGACGCCTTCCGGCTGTAGGTATCTGAAAATTCATTGACCACCAGGCCTCGGATCTGGGGGTGATCGGATTCCTGCTCGGTGCCCACGGTGCCGTAGTTCCCGATGTGCGCAGTCGTATTCACGACGATCTGTCCGTAATAGGAGGGGTCTGTATAAATCTCCTGATACCCGGTCATTCCGGTGTTGAAACAGATTTCACCGCCGGTGGTCCCGGTCTTGCCAATGGCGACACCTTCTACGAGAAGGCCGTCTTGCAAAAGGAGGTATGCTTTCTTACTCAAGATGGGTAGTGGTTGACTTTACAAAAGTACGTTACAGGGTGCTGTTTGCCCAATGACCTATATGAAAAAAGGGACCGAACAATTGTCCAGCCCCTTTTTCCTATGGTTTGAAGTTCTCACCTATTCCTTCCTTTTCCCGGGAGACTTCTTCACTTTCTCTTCTTTTGGCTTTTTCTCCTTTTTGGCCTCTGCAGCTGGAGCTTCGGCGTCTGCACTTTCAGCACCCTCCGCCTTCTTGCCTTTTCGGCTTCGGCGGGTTTTGCCCTTTTTGGCAGCGTCGTCCTTCTTGTAGAGGTCATTGAAATCAACCAATTCCATCATGCACATTTCAGCATTATCGCCGAGGCGAACAGCGCCAAGCTTGACAATACGGGTATAGCCTCCGGCGCGCTCTGCGGTACGGGAAGCCACTTCACCGAACAGGGACTGAATAGACTCCTTATTTTGAAGATAGGAAAATACTGTCCTGCGGGAATGGGTTGAATCCGTCTTTGCTTTGGTAATCAGCGGTTCTACATACTTGCGCAGTTCCTTGGCTTTTGCAACAGTCGTCGTAATCCTCTTGTGGAGGAGCAACGACGAAGCAAGGTTGCTAAGCATGGCATCACGATGCGCCTTTTTGCGCCCCAGGTGATTGTCTTTCTTGCCGTGTCTCATTAGTCTTCTTCCAGTTTATATTTTGCCAAATCCATACCGAACGTCAGGCTCTTCTCAGACACCAGTTGTTCCAATTCGGCGAGTGATTTCTTACCAAAGTTTCTGAATTTCATCATATCTGAAATCTCGAGCTGCACCAGGTCACCAAGTGACTTCACGTCTGCGGCCTTGAGGCAATTGTATGCACGAACAGACAAATCCAGGTCATGGAGCGGAGTCTTCAGCAGCTTGCGCATGTGAAGCATTTCCTCATCCACTTGTTCCACTTCACTGTCTGTACCAGTTTCCAGTTCGATTGACTTGTCGGAGAACAACCTGAAGTGCTGAATCAGAATGAACGCCGCTCCTTCCAGTGCCTTTTCAGGATGGATGGATCCATCAGTCTCAATTTCAACCAGCAGTTTCTCATAGTCTGTGCGCTGTTCCACGCGGGTATTTTCCACACTGAACTTCACATTCTTGATGGGTGTGAAAATCGCATCGATCGGAATGAATCCGAATACCTGCTCGTTTGGCTTGTTGTCTTCTGCAGGGAGGTATCCGCGGCCCTTTTCGATGGTGAGTTCAATCTCAAAGTGAGCAGACTCGTCCAGCGTGCAGATGACATGCTCAGGGTTCAAAATTTCAAAAGCGGAAGTGAATTTTGTAATGTCACCAGCCTTGAAATGCTTTTGCTTCTTGATGTTGACGGTGATCTTGTTGTCAAAAGTATCGCCCACCTTGCGGAATCGAACCTGCTTGAGGTTCAGAATGATTTCGGCCACATCTTCCACGACTCCTTCGATCGTCGAAAATTCATGGAGCACACCCGGTATTTTGATGCCCGTAATTGCATAGCCCTCCAGGGAGGACAACAAAATTCTTCTCAGGGCATTACCGATTGTTACACCATATCCTTTTTCCAGCGGCTTGAAGGTAAAGAAGCCGTGGAAATCATCCGACTTCTCCATCACTACCTTCTCCGGCATTTGAAATGCTAATATTGACATAGGTATTTACTTTTCGTTGCGAGATTATTTAGAGTACAATTCCACAATCAACTGCTCGTTGATATTCTCAGGAATGTCGGTACGGATCGGCAGGTTGATCAGTTTTCCAACCATCTCATTGCCATCCCATTCTAGCCAGTTGTATTTCTTGGAAGATCCAATAGAAAGGCTGGTTGAGATGGTCTCCAGTGATTTTGATTTTTCACGAACACCAACGGTTTCGCCGGGCTTGAGTGAATACGAAGGAATATTAACCACATCACCATTCACCAGGATGTGCTTGTGAACAACCAGCTGGCGCGCGGCGCGGCGGGTTGGGGCAATTCCAAGGCGATACACGGTATTGTCAAGGCGTGCCTCCAGCAATTGAAGCAGCACTTCGCCGGTCACCCCCTTCTTGCGGGTCGCCTTGTCAAAAGTGTGGGCAAACTGACGCTCCAGAACGCCATAGATATACTTGGCCTTCTGTTTTTCCGCCAGCTGAATAGCATACTCAGACTGTTTGCGCTTCTTGGTTTTACCGTGCTGACCGGGAGCATAGTTCTTCTTCTGAAGTGCTTTGCTTTCGCCCATGATCGGCTCGTTGAACCTTCTTGAAATTTTCGCCTTAGGACCAGTATATCGTGCCATGGTATTTTCTCAAATTCTTATTTCGTAGCTCAATTCTATTTTAAACTCTTCTCTTCTTGGGAGGACGGCAGCCGTTGTGCGGCAGCGGGGTCATATCCTTGATCGTCAGGACTTCAATCCCGGAGTTTTGAATGGCGCGGATGGCCGATTCACGTCCGGAGCCTGGTCCTTTTACAAAGACTTCCACCTTGCGCAGGCCCAGTTCAAAAGCCTTGGCAGAACATTCCTGGGCTGCCGTTTGGGCAGCATAGGGTGTGTTCTTCTTGGAGCCTTTAAAACCCATCTTGCCGGCAGAAGCCCATGCCACCACCTGCCCTGTTGTATTGGTCATGGAGATCACAATGTTGTTGAAGGTGGCCCGGATGTGTACCTGGCCAACTGCTTCCACCACCACGGTGCGCTTCTTGCTCTTGTCTTTCTTCTTTTCTACCGGTTCGTTTGCCATAGGAAAACTCTTATGCGTTCAATGAATGATTAACCTTTCGTTGCCTTCTTCTTATTTGCCACCGTCTTGCGCTTGCCTTTGCGGGTCCGTGCGTTGTTCTTGGTCTTCTGTCCACGGACGGGAAGACCTCTCCGGTGACGCAAGCCCCTGTAGGATCCGATGTCCATCAGTCGCTTAATGCTAAGCTGCACTTCAGAACGAAGGGAACCCTCGATACGGTGCTTCTCAGAAATGATGGTACGGACATGGTTCGACTCCTCGTCTGACCAGTCCTTTACCTTCTTGTCCCAGCTTACACCAGCCTGGGTGAGGATGCTTTGTGCCGACCTACGGCCAAGGCCATAGATGTAGGTGAGTGCAATCTCGCCTCTTTTGTTATCCGGGATATCAACGCCTGCTATACGTGCCATGTATGTTCTGTTATTCGTTTATCAAATTTATTTTATCCCTGGCGCTGCTTGTAGCGGGGGTTCTTCTTGTTAATCACATACAGCTTGCCATTGCGCCGAATGATCTTGCAATCGGCGCTTCGCTTTTTGATGGATGCTCTTACCTTCATATTACTTGTATCTAAACGTTATCCTACCTTTTGTCAAATCATATGGAGACATCTCCAGTCTCACTTTATCACCCGGCAGAATTCGGATGTAATGCATCCTCATTTTGCCTGAAATATGGGCCAACACTTCGTGCCCGTTTTCCAACTGCACCTTGAACATCGCGTTCGACAGTGCCTCCAAAATTGTTCCGTCCTGCTCTATCGACTTTTGCTTCGCCACTGGTACAAATAATTTTTTTCTATTTCCTCGTGCGTCGTCAATATTTCCGTTCGGTCCTCGTAGATCGCCACCATGTGCTCATAATGAGCTGATGGTTTGCGGTCTGCTGTGCGTATGGTCCATCCATCCCTCTCCTGCACCACATTCTTCGTTCCCATGTTGATCATCGGCTCAATGGCGATGACCGTTCCAGGCACAAGCTTGGCTCCCTTGCCCCGCTTGCCGTAGTTTGGTACTTCCGGGTCTTCATGAAGGTGTTTTCCTACTCCATGTCCAACCAGCTCCCTCACCACACCGTATCCAAACCCCTCAACAAAGGACTGCACCGCAAAACCGATATCACCAATCCTGTTGCCGGCCTTCGCCTGCTCTATTCCGAGGTACAACGATTTGTACGTCCTTTCCAGCAGATTCAGCACTTCTTGTCCTACACCCGGCAGCGGATACGTATAAGCCGCATCACTGTGGTATCCCTGGTAGTACACGCCACAATCAACCGAAACCACATCACCTTCCTTCAACTCGTAGTCGCCCGGTATCCCATGCACAACCGTATCATTCACGGAGATGCACAACGAGGCCGGAAACCCGTTGTAGTTAAGGAAGGAGGGTGCTCCACCCTGGTCCCTGATGAATTCCTCCGCCCGCTTATCCAGACTCTTCGTCTTCACTCCCGGCTTAACCATCCGGGCTACTTCACCGTGCGCCTGCCCTAATATCCGGGCACTTGCTTTGATGATCTGGATCTCTTCGGTCGTCTTCAGGTGGACCATTCAACCCTATGCCGCAGCAAACTGAGAACGTCCTTTTACTCTTCCGGATTTCATCATCCCTTCATAGTGCCTCATCAACAAATAGCTTTCAATCTGCTGAAGGGTGTCCAAAACAACACCGACCAGGATCAAAAGGGATGTGCCTCCGTAAAACTGAGCAAAATTTTGTGTCACGCCCGCACGCACGGCAAAGGCCGGCATGATGGCTACGGCTGCCAGAAACAAGGCACCCGGAAGTGTAATTTTTGATAATATCTCATCGATAAACTCAGCGGTTGGCTTGCCGGGCTTGATGCCGGGAATAAAGCCGCCGTTGCGTTTCAAGTTATCTGCAATGTCATTGGATGGCACCGTGATTGCCGTATAGAAGAATGTGAACAGCAAAATCAGGATGGCAAAAAGCAGGTTATACTGCCATGAAGTAAAGTCCGAGAATGTAGAACCCACATAAGCTCCGATGTCGCTGTTTCTCCAGATTCCTGCCAGCAACGGAGGGATGAACATCAGCGCCTGGGCAAAGATGATCGGCATAACGCCGGCTGAATTCAGTTTCAGCGGAATAAAGTCGCGCTTACCACCGTAGAGTTTGTTTCCAACTACCTGCTTGGCGTACTGCACCGGAATACGGCGGGTTGCCTGGGTCAGGGCTATCACGCCAACCACCACAAAGAAAAGGGCCAGCAATTCAATGATGAACAAAAGCGCACCGCTCATTCCCTTGCCTGTGGCCTCGAGGTACAACGCCGTTGGAAAACGGGATACAATGCCGATCATGATCAGCATGGAGATACCATTTCCAATGCCTTTGTCGGTAATGCGCTCACCCAGCCACATGCAGAACATTGTTCCGGCCACCAGGATCATCACAGAAGAAACAGTGAAAAACAATCCAGGAGTAATGATGGCTTCCGGGTTGAGGGTAGCCCTCAGGTATCCGTAAGACTGTGCGGCGGTAATGACAATGGTCAAAACACGCGTAAACTGATTCAATTTCTTTCTTCCGCTGTCACCTTCCTTCTGAAGCTTGGTGAAGTGGGGAACGGCCACCGTGAGGAGCTGAACCACAATGGAAGCGGAGATATAAGGCATAATGCCCAATGCAAAAATGGAGGCCCTGCTGAAGGAACCACCAAGGAAGGTATTGAGGAGATCAAAAATTCCACCTTGGTTGCCGGTCAGGGCGCTGGGTTCAACGCCAGGCAGAACAATATAGGATCCAAGCCTGAAAATGACCAGGAACCCGATCGTATTGAGAATCCTTACACGAAGGTCTTCGATCGAAAATATGTTCTTTATGGTGGTAAAGAATCTCTTCATTTATTTTACCGTTGTGGCGCTGCCGCCTGCAGTTTCAATTGCTTTTGTTGCTGTTGCAGAGAAGGCATGAGCCTCCACGCTGACTTTTGATTTCAGTTCTCCACGGCCCAGCACCTTCACCCTGTCATTCTTTCCAACGATTCCATTCTCAATCATCAACTGAAGGTTGAGGGAGCCACTCTTGGTTTTCTGACTCAGTTCTTCGAGGGCATCCAGGTTAATGGCCTTGAAGTAAATCTTGTTGTTGTTCTTGAAGCCAAACTTCGGAACACGTCTTTGCAGAGGCATCTGTCCACCTTCAAAACCTATCTTCTTGTGATAGCCTGAACGTGACTGGGCGCCTTTATGTCCACGGCCTGCGGTGCTTCCGCCTGAACCCTGTCCCCTTCCGAGGCGCTTGTTATTTTTGGTTGAACCGTCTGCCGGTCTAAGTGTATGCAGTTTCATGTTATAATTCTTTTACGCTCACCAAGTGACTTACCTTTCTGACCATCCCTTGGATCTGGGGTGTATACTCAACCTCAACAGATTGATCGCGTTTACCCAGGCCCAACGACTCGATGGTCCTCAATTGAGTCTTTGGTCGCTTGATGGTGCTGCGGATTTGTGTGATTTTCACTTTTGCCATGACCTTATCCGTTAAAAACTTTTGACAATTCAACTCCGCGGTTGCGGGCGATCGTATGCGCATCACGCATGGTGGTCAGCGCCTTGAAGGTCGCCTTCACCACGTTGTGCGGGTTTGAAGATCCTTTTGACTTGGCCAACACATTATGAACACCGGCACTCTCCAGCACGGCGCGCATCGCACCACCGGCGATTACTCCCGTACCCGGCGAAGCGGGTTTCAACAAGACCAGGCCGCCGCCGAATTTTCCAATACACTCATGCGGTACGGTTCCTTTGATAATGGGAACCTTTACCAAATGCTTTTTGGCATCGTCAATGCCCTTCGTGATGGCGTCTGTTACTTCGTTTGCTTTGCCAAGGCCGTATCCCACCACGCCGTTGCCATCACCGACTACCACGATGGCGGCGAAACTGAAGCGGCGACCACCCTTTACAACTTTAGCCACGCGCTGAATCGCAACGACCTTTTCTTTCAGGTCGATCTCGCTGGCTTTTACTGTACTAACGTTGCTTTGTGTCATGCGCTTAGAATTTTAAACCACCTTCTCTGGCACCTTCTGCCAATGCTTTTACATTTCCATGGTACAGGTATCCATTGCGATCAAAAACGATCTCACTGATACCGGAAGCCAACGCCTTTTCGGCTACTTTCTTACCTACTGTCTTGGATGTCTCCAGACTCAGTTTGGCTTTTTCAATATCGGCGGAAGATGCAGAAGCAATTGTGTGACCCTTTGAGTCATCAATGATTTGGGCATAGATGGCTTTGTTGCTCCGGAACACCGAAAGTCTTGGGCGGGCAGATGTGCCTTCCATATTCTTGCGAATGCCCATCTTAATCCTCTCCCTGCGATTTGTCTTAGCTTTTATTGGCATAACCTCTATTATTTAGCAGCAGCCTTACCAGCTTTTCTGCGAACAAACTCACCTACATAACGAATACCCTTGCCTTTGTAAGGCTCAACCTTTCTCAATGACTTTATTTTGGCAGCCACCTGGCCAATCAATTGCTTGTCAATACCCTCCAGGATGATGGTCGGGTTGGTGCCCTTCTCCTGAACAGCCTGAAGTTTAAGTTCTGACGGAACGGCCATGAAAATAGAGTGGGAGTATCCCAAACTCAGTTCCAGCACGTTGCTTTGAGCAGAGGCTTTGAAGCCTACACCGATCAATTCGAGCTGCTCCTTGTAACCTTTGCTCACACCAACAACCATGTTGTTGATCAGGGCACGGTACAGGCCATGAAGCGCGCGGTCCGGCTTTTCATCAGAAGGGCGTGTTACTTCAATTGACCCGTTCTCAACCTTTACTTTGAAATTAGGTTTGAGCACCTGGTGCAATTCTCCTTTGGGACCTTTCACGGTCACTTTCTTGTTGGCTTCCGCAAAGGTGCAAGTCACACCGTTGGGAATAGCTATGGGTTGTCTGCCGATCCGTGACATTGTCTTTCTATTAATAAACGTAACACAATACTTCACCACCGACATTCAGGGCACGTGCCTCTTTATCAGTGATCACTCCTTTGGACGTCGACAGGATTGCGATGCCAAGGCCATTCAATACCTTGGGAAGCTCATCTGCCGGCTTGTATCGCCTAAGACCCGGTGTGCTGATCCGGTCAATCTTTGAAATAGCAGGATCCTTGGTTTCAGGATTGTATTTCAAGGCGATCTTGATCAGGCCCTGCTTGTTGTCTGTATCCTCAAACTTGTAGTTCAGGATATAGCCTTTATCAAACAACACCTTGGTAATTTCCTTCTTGATGTTGCTGGCCGGCACTTCAACCACGCGGTGGCGCGATTTGATGGCGTTTCTGAGCCGGGTCAAGTAGTCTGCAATCGGGTCTGTCATGTTCTTTTCAATTATGAGGCCCTAAAATGGGGCCGCAAAGATATTTATTCCTTTCGTTTCCTTCAAATTACCAGCTGGCCTTCGTCATTCCAGGGATTTTCCCGTCGTGGGCCATCTGGCGGAACTGGTTCCGGCAAATCCCAAACTTGCTCATGTATCCACGGGGACGGCCTGTGAGTTTACACCGGCTGTGCAGGCGTACGGCAGAAGAACTCCTGGGCAACTTGTCCAGTCCTTCCCAATCTCCGGCGGCCTTCAAAGCCTGACGCTTCACTTTGTAGCGCGCTACCAACCTCTCCTTTTTCTTGTCCCTTGCAATGATTGACAGTTTAGCCATAGCAATGATTAGTTTTTATTGGTAAAGGGCATCCCGAATGCCTTCAGGAGCTCATAACTTTCTTGATCTGTTCCGGCTGTAGTCACAAACGTGATGTCCATTCCATTGATCTTGGTCACCTTGTCGATGGATATCTCGGGAAAAATAATCTGCTCCTTCACGCCCAGGGTATAATTTCCGCGGCCGTCAAAACCCTTGTCACTGACGCCTTTAAAGTCGCGCACCCGGGGAAGGGCCACGTTCATGAGGCGGTCCATGAATTCATACATTTTCTCACCGCGCAAGGTCACTTTCACGCCGATCGGAATGTCCATACGCAATTTGAAGTTGGAAATGTCCTTCTTCGAGCGTGTAGCAACGGCTTTCTGACCGGTGATGGACGTGATCTCTTCCAGTCCGACATCGATCAATTTCTTGTCCGCTACTGCTGCACCAATGCCCTTGTTAACGCAGATCTTGGTGATTTTAGGAACTTGCATAACCGACTTGTACTGAAACTTTTCTTTCAGTGCGGGAACAATTTCCTTCGTGTATTTCTCTTTCAGTCTTGGCGTGGCCATGGCTTTATTACTTAATGAATTCTCCTGTCTTCTTTGCATACCGCTGAAGCTTTCCTTTCTCGTTCAGCTTTCTTCCCACGCGGGTGGGCTTTCCGGTTGCCGGATCCAACAGCACAACATTGCTGATGTGGATGGATGCTTCCGTCTTCTTGATACCACCTTCAGGCTTTCCTGCGGATGGCTTCAGGTGTTTTGTCACCATGTTCATGCCTTCCACAATCACCCGGTTCTTTTCGAGCAGCACCTCCAGCACTTTGCCGGAATTGACCTTGTCAGGCGTGCTTCTGTAGTTGCCGGCGATAACTTTCACCGTATCACCCTTGCGGATCTTCAGCTTGGGCTGTTTGTTAAACTTCCTCTCCATAAATTATAATACTTCAGGGGCCAGTGATATGATTTTCATAAACTGCTTCTCGCGGAGTTCGCGGGCCACGGGGCCGAAAATGCGTGTTCCGCGGGGTTCATCCTGGGGAGTCAGAAGCACCGCCGCGTTGTCTTCAAAGCGGATATACGATCCATCCTTTCTCCTCACTTCTTTCTTGGTACGGACAATAACTGCCTTAGATACAGTCCCTTTTTTGATTTGGCTGGTGGGGATGGCTGACTTCACAGTCACCACGATCTTGTCACCCACCGATGCGTAACGTCTTTTCGTTCCGCCCAATACATGAAGACAAAGCACTTCTTTCGCTCCGCTATTGTCTGCCACTATTAGCCTGGATTCGCTCTGTATCATAATGATGTTTCTTTATCAATAACTATTTTGCTTTCTCAATAACCTCCACCAGTCTCCAGCGCTTGTTCTTGCTCAGGGGACGGGTCTCCATGATCTTCACGGTATCGCCAATGCCGGCCTCGTTCTTCTCGTCATGAGCCATCAGCTTGGTGGTCTTGTTCATGAACTTACCGTAGATCGCGTGCTTTACTTTGCGATCAATGGCGATCGTAATGGTCTTCTGCATTTTATTGCTGACCACACGTCCAACCCTTTCTTTTCTAAGATTCCTTTCCATACTGTTTTTACTTTTGCGTTTCTTTTTGGCGCAACAATGTGTTGATTCTGGCGATCATCCTGCGTGTCTCCTTGATCTTCATCGGATTTTCAATCGCCGAAACCTGGTGAGCAAACTTCATCTTGCGCAATGATTCCTTCTCACTGCCAAGTTTTTCCTTCAGCTCGTCCAGGGTCAAGTCTTTGATCTCGGTGGTCTTCATACTTCTTATGATACTTGTTGTTCTACGTAGTCTCTGCGCACGACAAATCTTGTTTTGATGGGAAGCTTGCCATCGGCGAGCTTCAGGGCCTCATAGGCCAATGCGCGTGTTACGCCTCCTGCTTCAAACAGGATGGTTCCAGGCTTTACGCAAGCCACCCAATATTCGGGTGCTCCCTTACCCTTACCCATACGAACCTCAGCAGGCTTCCGTGTTATCGGCTTGTCGGGGAATACCCTGATCCAAACCTGGCCTTCCCGCTTCATGGCGCGTGTAACCGCAACACGGGCTGCCTCCAGCTGACGCGCTGTAAGAAGTCCCATCTCCGCTGCCTTGAGGCCAAATGACCCAAAAGCAATCGTGTGGCCACGGGTAGCCATTCCCTTCACACGGCCCTTCTGTGATTTTCTGAATTTTGTTCTTTTCGGTTGTAACATCGCTGAAAACCTATTTAAATCTTTTCCTCTTTACCGATTCATCCACTACTTACCTTCTCCCGCCTCTCTGGCCGCCCCTGGCATCTCCTCCTCTTCCACCGCGGTCACCACCTCCACCACTTCTCCTGTCGCCTCCACGGTCTCCCCTGCTGTCAGGTCTGCGCTCTGAACGCTCACCGCCTCTGCGGGGACCGCCAGGACCGCCCTTGGCTTCGCCCTGGGATACAATTCCTATGTTCGGTGACAAGTCACGCTTGCCAAAAATCTCACCTTTGAAGATCCACACCTTGATACCAATCTTGCCATAGACCGTCTGCGCCTCTGAAATGGCATAGTCTATGTCAGCGCGAAGGGTATGGAGCGGAATCCTGCCTTCTTTATATTGTTCTGTCCGGGCCATATCGGCGCCAGCCAGACGGCCGGAAAGTTTAATCTTGATTCCTTCAGCACCCACCCGCATGGAAGAGGCAATTGACTGCTTCATTGCCCTGCGGTAGGAAATCCTTGCCTCGAGCTGCTGTGCAATTGACTCACCGACGAGTCTCGCATCCAGTTCAGGACGCTTGATCTCAAAAATGTTAATCTGAACATCCTTGCCCGTAAGCTGCTTCAGCTCTTCCTTAATCTTATCCACTTCAGTACCGCCTTTTCCAATGACCACGCCAGGACGTGCCGTGTGAATGGTCAGGGTGATGCGCTTGATCGTGCGTTCGATCACCACCTTGGCAATGCCGCCCTTTTGGATACGGGCATCAATGTACTTTCTGATTTTCTGGTCTTCAACCAGTTTATCAGCAAAAGTCTTTCCACCGAACCAGTTAGAGTCCCAACCACGAACGATGCCGAGGCGGAAGCCGACAGGATTAATTTTTTGTCCCATTATTCCTTGGTTTCTTTTTCAACCTTCTTTGTTTCCTTCAATTGTGCAGGCATTCTGTCCACCACCAGGGTGACATGATTTGAACGCTTGCGCACGCGATGGGCACGGCCCTGAGGAGCAGGACGCAGTCTTTTCAGAATGCGGCCGCCGCCTACATAAACTTCTTTAACATAGAGATCAGCCTCTTCGAGCTTCACATCCTTGTTCTTTGACTCCCAGTTGGAAATGGCTGACATGAGCAATTTCTCCATTTTCGCTGCCGGGTGCTTGGCTTCGTACTTGAGTATATTGAGGGCCTTCGACACGCGCTCGCCACGGATAATATCTGCCACCAGGCGCATCTTGCGCGGTGAAGTGGGGACATCGTGCAGGTATGCTGTGGCGGGACCTGTCTTGGCAGCTTCTTTCACTGCCTTGATCTTCTCACGCTTTAGAACCGACCGCTTTACTTTCTTTTCTGTTGCTTCCATGATGGATTCAATTATTTAGAAGCCGCAGCTTCTGCCTTGTTGTTGCCGGTGTGTCCCTTGAACGTGCGGGTAGGCGCAAACTCGCCCAACTTGTGACCCACCATATTCTCAGTGACATAGACAGGAATAAACTTGTTGCCGTTGTGCACGGCAAACGTAAACCCTATCAAATCGGGAGTAATCGTACTTCTCCGAGACCAGGTTTTGATCACAGATTTCTTTCCGGATGACTCCATGGTGCCGACCTTCTTCGCGAGGCGGGCATCGAGGTATGGACCTTTTTTGACTGACCTTCCCATTATTTTTTCCTCCTTGCAATAATTAGACGATCTGAATACTTCTTAGGGTGCCTTGTCTTCTTACCCTTTGACAACAACCCTTTGCGGGATCTCGGATGACCACCGGATGCTCTTCCTTCTCCACCACCCATCGGGTGATCAACCGGGTTCATGGCTACAGCACGGGTGCGGGGCCGAACACCTCTCCATCGGCTGCGGCCAGCCTTACCCACTGATTCGTTCATGTGGTCAGGATTGGAAACAGCGCCTACCGTGGCAAGACACCTTACCAATACGTTGCGCATTTCGCCGGAAGGCATTTTAAGCGTGGCATACTCGCCTTCGCGCGCCAGAAGCTGAACAAATGAACCGGCACTGCGGGCAATTGAACCGCCGTTGCCGGGCTTGTTTTCTACGTTGTGAATAATCGTTCCCAGGGGAATCTTTGACAGGGGCAGTGCATTGCCTACTTCAGGGGCAATGTCATCGCCAGACACAACAGTCTGACCTACCTTAATGCCTTGCGGGGCAATGATGTACGACTTGAATCCGTCAGCGTAATACAACAGGGCCACGCGGGCGGTCCTGGTCGGATCATACTCTATTGACTTCACAACGGCAGGAACTCCAAACTTATCACGCTTGAAGTCAATGTCTCTCAGCTTCTGCTTGTGACCGCCGCCGATGTAGCGCATGGTCATACGTCCATTGCTGTTCCGTCCGCCGGTCTTCTTCAATGAAGTCAAAAGCGACTTCTCAGGACGGCTTTCGGTAATGTCTTCGAAACCCGGAGACAAACGATGCCTGGTGCCTGGAGTAATGGGTCTTAATTTCTTTAACGCCATCGCTTATTCTTTATACGTTACCATAAAAATCTATCACTTCACCCTGGGCCAGGGTGACAATTGCCTTCTTGAAGTTGGGCTTGCGGCCAGACAGCATACCTGCCTTGGTCGATCGCGACTTCAATTTACCCATCATGCTGATCGTATTGACACGCTCCACATTCACACCGTACATTTTTTCTACGGCATTTTTGATTTCCACCTTGTTGGCGTCAACATCAACAATAAAACCATACTTGCCCTTTTCGTTCAGGGAAGAAACCTTCTCGGTAACCAATGGACGCTTCAGGATACTCATCGCATTATTTATTTAAGATGTTATCGATCTTTCCGACTGAGCTCTCCACCAAAATCAATTTATCAGCGTTGATCACGTCATAGGTATTGATCTGTGAAGCCGTGATGACTTTCGTATTTTGAATGTTTCTGCCGGAAGACGCAATGTTGAAATTGCTTTCAGGGAGAACCAACAGTGTTTTTTGTGAATCCGCGCCGAGCGACTTCAGCATGCTGAGGTACTGCTTGGTCTTGGGCCCTTCGAAATTGAAGTCTTCAACAATGGTAATGGAATTATCCTTCGCCTTGTAGGTCAATGCAGACCGACGCGCCAGGTCCTTCACCTTCTTATTCAACTTGAATGCATAATCACGGGGAGCAGGACCGAAAACACGGCCACCACCCTTGAATTGAGGGTTCTTGATGTTACCTGCGCGTGCTCCGCCGGTTCCCTTCTGCTTCTTGATCTTTTTTGAAGAGCCGGTGATTTCGTTACGCTGCTTGGATTTGTGCGTACCCTGGCGAAGATTGGCCAAATGGTTTTTTACGTCCAGCCAGATGGCGTGGTCGTTGGGCTCGATACCAAACACCTCGGAAGACAGCTGTGCCTTCCGGCCGGTGGTCTCACCACTGTATTTTGTAATTGCTACGTCCATCACTTTTGCAGAATTATGGTTGAGTTTTTCGCGCCTGGAACAGACCCGCTGACCAGGATCAGGTTGTGCTCCGGCATGATTTTCACCACCTGAAGGTTTGTGACTTTCACGCGGTCATTGCCCATTCGGCCGGGAAGACGCTTTCCTTTGATCACTCGGGATGCAAAAGAGGCGTTACCCATTGAACCGGGTGCGCGGAGTCGGTTGTGCTGACCATGGGTCTGGCCGCCTACTCCAGCGAAGCCGTAACGCTTCACAACACCTTGAAAACCGCGGCCCTTGGAGGTACCTACGGCATCCAAAAAATCACCTTCGGCAAACACATCCTGAATACGAACCTCTTTGCCGAGTTCGGCAATCGTGTTGAACTCTGCGCCGAAGTCACGAAACTCAACCACGTCCCGCTTGGGTGTGGTATTAGCTTTCTTGAAGTGACCTACCAGCGGCTTGGATGAATTCTTTTCCTTTTTTTCTCCGAAGGACAATTGCAGGGCGTTATAGCCATCGGTCTGTTCGTTCTTGACCTGAGTAACTACACAAGGCCCTGCCTCGATGACTGTACAGGCGATATTCTGACCATCTTGGCCATATATGCTTGTCATCCCAATCTTACGTCCTATTAGTCCAGGCATGGTTGAAACCTATTTTGCTGTTTTTTAACCCGATTTGCGGGTTTTGTGCCGCAAAAAGGACTGCAAAGATAGGAACTGGGCCGGAGTTACCAAGGGCTGAATTCAAAAAAACACGAGGTTGGAGAGATTTATCACGGCAGGTCGTCCCTGAAACAGCTCAGCACGCTGATATTCAATGTCTTAAACAGCGCTAAAGCCTGCCAAATATTTGCACCGAAGGGTGCTAAGGCAAGGAATTGTAGTATTCAAACAGTTTGACCAGATCGCCTTCCTTCCCCACCGAAAGTCCCTGCTGTTTGATATACCCCTTCATGGCTTCCGCCTGATCACCAAATATAGCGGGGATCGATTTCTTCTTGTCCGGCACAGCCTGCAGGGCCTTTCCCGTTCCGAAGTAGAATACATCCTTCTTGTAGATCAGTTCGTCCGGGCTTCCCACATTCAATGCCGGGTTGAAATCCGGCTTTTTGATCCAGAACTGGTATTCCTTGTAAAGGGGCAGCTTTCCCTCCACCAACACCTCCAGCAGGGCTGTCATTGGGGTGTTATTGACCTGGTACTCCTTGCCATTGACGAAATTGTGTGGAATGTTGGTTAGGGAATCCAGCCATACCATGCTCTTTACCCTCCGCACATCGAGTATCTTGAATTCATTGTTGATGTTGAATTCAAGGGAATTGGCTTTCAGGTCGTATCTGGCAGGATACCCATCCAACAACTGATCAGAACCGTAAATAGCAACGCTGGATCTCTTCCAGGAAGGGTCAAGATAAACCTCTGCCACTTTGGTGCCAGGGGACATCGGCAAGGTGGCAATTTGTGAATTTGGACTCCCACCCACTGACCATCGCTTCTGCATCACATCAGCCTGCACAACCTTCGGCGTCATGTTTTGCGACCAAAGCAACCCTGGCCCCAACAAAAAAACAGCACTGGCTATGGTTTTTTTCATTTGGATTTTTAAAGTCTTCTTTTTGAAAAAGATTTCATGGAATACCCTTTCAGGCTATCATGTCCAGCCCCAAACCTGGCTTGTCCGAACACAGCATCATGCCATCGCGGAGAATAAAGCCCCCTTTGACAACATCCCGTGCCAGGTCCAGGCTGCCATCAAGGTCAATGTACTTAGTGTTGGAACAAGCGAACGCCGCATGCAGTCCGGCCGTGATGCTGACGATGCTTTCATCGTTGCAGCCCCAAAAAAGGTCAATATTTTCCTGGAAACCGATGTTGGCAATCTTTAATCCCTCGTTTATGCCGCCGCATTTCATGAGCTTGATGTTGAAAATACCACAAGCCCGTGGCGGCTTCACCAATTCAAGGGCATCTTTCGGAGACAACAGGGATTCGTCGGCAGCAATCACACGCTTCACTTCATCCGGCAGTTGCTTGATCTCCGCCACGGCTTTGGCAGGCAGCGGTTGCTCAATCAATTCAATATCCAGGCTCTTGGTCCGCTTGTAGAACTCGATGGTCTGGGCGGAGGTATATCCCTGGTTGGCATCAATGCGAATGAAGAACTTCTTGCCGAATTTCTCACGCAGCCTGACCAACCTTTCAATGTCTTCATCCAGGTCCTTGCCAATCTTGACTTTCAGGGCCTTGAAGCCCAACTTTCCATATTCCTCCGCCTCCTTCAGCGTGTCGGCCACATTCTTGATGCCAATGGTGTTGGAGGTAGGCATTGTCTGGATCTTCTGACCCAGGTATTTCACCAGCGGTATCCCAAGGAACTTGGTGAACGCATCGTGCAGGGCAATGTCAAGGGCAGCCCGGGCGGCCGGTGTTTTGGGGAACTTCAACAGAATTTCAAACAAGAGCTGGTTGATCTCGCGAACGTCCCTGCCTAACAGAAAGTCCAGGTTCCTTTCAGCAAGCGCCTCCTGGGTGTGCGACAGGTGTTCCCCCGTCACATACTCGCTGGGATTGGCTGCTCCTATTCCCGTAATGCCATTGTCGAGCGTGATTTCAACAAAGGTGTTGATCACTTCATCGATCGTTTTGAAAGCAATGGTGTATGGCTTGGTGTTGCCGAGATCGGCACTCCAGACTTTGATTTTCTTGATTTTCATAATTGGATTTCCCGGGTAATCAGACTTGCGCAACAGATTTTTCGATCATGTCCCTAAAGATGGGGATTAATTGATCCACGCCATCCTCGAGTGGCAGCACGGCCGGAATGCCGAGGGACTTCTGGTATTGGGCCGCGTAATCACGGGCTTCCTTTTCGGACATTTTCGCAGAATTAATGGTCACGGCAACCGTCGGTGCGCCATAAATCCTGATCAGGGCAATTTCATCCTTTAGCTCCGGGAGGTAAGCCGGATAGTATTCCATGTCCTTGTATTGTTTCCGCGCCGGGTTGTGCTGCAACACCGCACCATCCGCAGCTGCCGACACAATCCACTCTGCCCCCGCCGGTCCGCTGGGGTTGCGCAAGGAAGACTGGCCTTCGATAAAGATGATGTCTGGCTTGGTCTCTTCCCAGCACTGAACAATAGCATGTTCCATCTCGCCGGAAATGAAGTCATTCAGGGTGGAATCAAAAATAAACCCATAGCGCGCGCCCTGCATCCAGCCGGTCTGACCAGTATAGATCATTTCAGCCTTATACCCTGCTTTGCGCATGGCCTCCGTCAGGAATCGGGTGGTGGTGCGCTTGCCAAGGGCACAGTCGGTTCCGAGTACGGCAATCTTGGGACAGTGTACTTCCGCTATCCGACCGGACCAGAAGTGGAGGTCCTTGAATTTCTTCGGCTTCCGCACATCGATGATCTGCAGGTTTTTGGCCTTGGCGAGCTCAGCAAGGTCTGGGTGCTCGGATATATAATCATGAAGACCGTTCACCAGATGAAAATTGTGCTCCAGGGCCTCTCTCAATAAAACGCTGAGCGAGTCTGGAATCACGCCACCCTTCGTGGCAACCCCAAGAACGCAATAGTCTGCGTTGACAGGGCTCTTTGCCACGAATTCAGCAATCGTTCCATAGATTGGGATGTTGCGCTTCTTGCCGTCCAGCACTTCACCGGCATCTTTGCCGGGATGCTTGTGGTCGATCACGCCGAGAATATTAAACCGGTCCGTTCCCCGGATGAGGCCGTGGGCCGTTTTACCATTGCTGGACTCAAGGTAGCCGGCGGTAATGACGATCGCGTTGCTTTTTTGCATGGAAAAAAATTGAGTTCGAAAATTCGTGTAATCAGAACGAAAGTGCAAACTTTAGTGATCGTAGGGCAGCCTCAATGCATCAAGATTGGGTTTGCGCGTTCGTTTCCGCTTCAATTCATAGCGGTAAACCAGTTGCCCCAGGTCTTTCATGAATGGATACCCAATGGTCTTATAGTCGTACAGATCATCATTGTATATCCCGTCACGATTGGTGTTGATCACCGCCGACAGCATGAACTCCACGCCGGCATCAAAATCGACGATGTAGGCATTGTCGATCAGGTACCCGTAAGCATCACCTACTTTATTGAAAATACGGAGGTTCGGCGGGATCCGGACAGTGTCTTCCCCGAACATCAGGAACTTGCAATAAGCATCATGGAGGGCTTTATCATTCTGATAGGGCGGGTGGCTCGTTTCAACGGGTAGCTGAGACATGTATTGCATCACAAACCTCCGGTCCTTTTCAGAAAGGTTGAAGTGTTTGCCCGGCGCAACAGCATCAGGGAAGAGGACCGCCTTCAGGATCTCCTGCTGCTCCTGAAGGGGATAGTCATTCTTGTAGGTGAAGTCAAGGGGCTGTCGAACCAGTGTGTTGTTCTTCATGTATCCCTTCCCTCTGAGTACGCGGCGCGCTGGTCGTATGGAATCCGGATTTATCAGCATGGGCTGTTGAAATACCAGGGTGTCATTACGGACAAACCGCACCGCTTCAGTATGGCGGTTCTGGTCAGGCGACAGGGCGCGCTCCAGGCGGTGAAGAATCCTGATGTTGTACCCTTTTTGGTGAAGCCGCGTATTAGTTGCCCGCTGGCCCATGAATTCATACAGGCGGTTGTAGGCATCGTTGTCACTGACGACGAGAATCTTGCGGGCATAGTGGCCCACGGAGGGCCATCCGGACTCCGAAGTTGAGTCAGTCCTCACGGAGTACTGGCCTGCATAAGCGCTGTCGTGCAGCATGGCCGTAAATTTGTCAAGGCCACGGATGTTCAGCTCATTCAGTTTCTCAAGTGCCAACAGTACCAGCGGTAATTTGACTGTCGAGGCAGGATAAAAGTAGCGGGTAGAGTCGAGGTTGAAATGATACGACTTGAACACCGGGCGGTTAGCGCTGTCGCGGTCAATCCGGGTATACAGGATTTGAACTTCCAGGGAGTCGCGGTGATCCAGTATGTACCGGAACTTTGCGGACTCCGTTTGCATTAATCGTTCCAGCAGCCGGTCGTCCTTGTCCAGGGGTTCACTGCAACCGAATAGCAGAACGGACAAAAGGAGAAAAAGAAGGTTCCTGTTCATGAAAGGTCGTGAAAGGGCAATTTAATGTAAATTTGCAGGTAAAATCATGAAAATATGACCATCAAAGCATGTATTGTGGCCGGGTTGGTTCTTGTTGGCTGGCAGGCAAAAGGACAATCCATCGTAGGAAGCTGGCAACTCAGTGATGAGAAAACTTGCTTCCAATCTGAGATGGAAGAGAGCGACACCGAAAAGGAATTGAGAAAGGACATGGGCGCATCGCGCACCGGTGCTGCACGTGTGATTAATTTCGACAAAAAGGGCAAGGGAGAAGAGGGCGTGTTTTCTACCGGCCAGAAGAAAGGCAAAGACATGACTTCATTCAAATACAAGATCACCGGCAAGGAGTTGATCCTGATGGACCTGAAATCCGGGATCATGACCCAGCAACTGGTTGTTGACGAACTGAGCACCTCAACCTTGAGGGTCCACAACGCCAGAAAGGACTGTGAGATAAAAACATTCACCCGGATCAAGTAATGCTGACGGAAACTCTGGCAAGGCGCGATATCAGAAAACTCTCCCTCGAGGAGTTGAAGGAATTTTTTGTCCAGCAGGGGGACAAGCCTTTTCGGGCCCAACAGGTGTATGAATGGCTCTGGAAGAAATCCGCAAAAGACTTTGACCAGATGACCAATCTTTCCATTGCCACCCGTGAACTGCTGAAGGCGCATTTCATCATCAACCATGTACTGGTTGATACCATGCAGCGAAGCGCTGACGGCACCATCAAAAATGCCGTAAAACTGCACGATGGCCTGATCGTGGAGTCGGTGCTCATCCCAACGGAAAAGCGGATTACCGCCTGCGTATCATCCCAGGTGGGGTGCAGCCTGGACTGCAAGTTCTGTGCGACCGCCCGGCTGAAGCGGATGCGCAACCTCAACCCGGATGAGATTTATGACCAGGTCGTGGCAATCAAGCAGCAGTCTGAAATGTTTTTTGGGCGACCGCTGACCAATATTGTTTTCATGGGCATGGGTGAGCCGTTGCTTAACTATGCGAACGTGATTGAAGCGATTGATAAGATCACATCTCCCCAGGGCCTCAACATGGCCGCGAAAAGGGTGACGGTCTCCACCGTTGGCATCGCCAGGATGATTGAGAAGATGGCCGACGATGACGTTAAGTTCAACCTAGCCGTGTCCCTCCATTCTGCCGTCAAAGACACCCGGTCTGCCATCATGCCAATCAACGAAACCAATTCACTCGACGAACTGGGTGAAGCATTGAAATACTGGTACGCAAAGCGCAAGAAGAAAGTGACCTATGAATACGTGGTGTGGGACGGCATCAACGACAAGATGGAGGATGCTCAGGCACTGTTGAAGTTCTGCAAACTAATACCATCCAAGGTGAACCTCATTGAGTATAATCCCATCGACGACGGTGATTTCCGCCAGGCCGGTGACGACAAGCTACTGATGTACCAGCATTTGCTGGAGAGCCACGGCATTACTACACGCATCCGCAAGAGTCGTGGAAAAGATATTGACGCGGCCTGCGGGCAATTGGCCAATAAAACCTGATTTTTTGTACTAATTTTCGACCATGCAATTAAGTCCATACGAAAAACACTTCCAGTCATCAGAAAAAGTCCGTGACTTTGTCATTGGGATGAGCGATGGACTAACGGTACCCTTTGCGTTGGCCGCAGGTTTGAGCGGCGCGATTGTCTCCGCCGATGCGAATGCCATTGTCATTACCGCCGGACTTGCAGAAATCGCAGCCGGATCCATTGCCATGGGATTGGGGGGCTACCTGGCAGGGCGTACAGAAATCGAACACTACGATTCCGAAGAGAAGCGGGAATATGAAGAGATTGAAAAACTGCACGAGGTTGAGATAAAAGAGACCAAAGAGATTTTTGCAGACTATGGGCTCACGGAAGACATGCAGGAAAAGATTGCCCGCGAGATGGCCAAGAACCCGAAGAAATGGGTGGACTTCATGATGCGGTTTGAACTTGGCCTGGAGCGTCCCGATAAGAACCGCGCCCTGGAAAGTGCACTCGTGATCGGGGTCAGTTATGTCATTGGGGGCTTAATTCCCCTGAGCGCCTATTTCTTTACCGAGACCGCCCATGACGGCCTGTTGTACTCCTCCCTCATCACCATGTTCTGCCTCATTGGGTTTGGATTGGTCAAGAGTAAACTGACCGGTCAACCCCTGTTCAAGGGCACAATGCGGGTGGCATTGGTGGGGGCCATGGCAGCCGGTGCAGCGTTTGTGCTGGCCAAACTCATTACCTGAGGTTGAAAATCTATATGTTGGATTGCTATGTAGCAACAACCTGACTGGGTAAACAAAGAACCCTGTCCATTTACCTCGCGGTTGATTTCCATCAACAGGAATGACCTTCACTATTGATATAGGTACTGGTACGGCAGCCAGCCACCAGCGCACTCCTACTTCTTGCTGGCTTTGAAAAGTTTCTCCTTCTCCTCTTTACTCAGGCTCTCATATCCCCCGTCAGAAATCTTGTCGAGGATGTCGTCGATTTCCCTCTGCGAGATTCCGTGGCGTCCTGCATTCTTTTTCGCAGCAGTGTTCTCCTCCTTGCGGTAGCTGACTTTCACCGCTGGCCGGGATTTGAACAAGCCCTTGACCCAGTCAAGAATCGACGTGATCCATCCGCCCCAGTTCACGCCAATCTGCAATTGTTTGATGTAAACAAATCCCATCAGCGCGCCGCCCAGGTGGGCTACATTGCCACCGGCATTCGGTCCTACGGATCCAAGGAAAGAAATAAAGACAAAGGCCGCCGCGATGTACTTGATTCGCACCGGACCAAAGAACATCAGGAAGAAAGTATAATTGGGCATCAACGTGGCAGCCGCCACCATGATGGCATTGATCGCACCCGAGGCACCAACCATGCCTGAAAAATCAGCCTGGCTTTTGAAGTACGGAATGGTGTTGAACACCAGCAGGTAGCACACGCCTGCCGCCAGGGCTCCGAGGAGGTAAACAGCAACAAGCTTATCGCTCCCCAGGTACTCGACGAAAAGCCGGCCAAACCAGTACAGCGCCAGCATATTGAAGAGTATGTGGAATATCCCTGGCATGTCGTGCATGAAGGCATACGTGATAATGGTCCAGGGACGGAGGATGAAGTCGCCAAATTTTGGTGGTATCAGGAACTGGCCGTGAACCATGTTGTAGACAGAATCAAAGCTCAGCACCCTGGAAAAAACGTACAACACGCCCAGGGTCAAAAACACCACAACATTGATCATGATCAATTGTACGTGGGCGTTATTTGGCCGGGAGAATGCGTTTTTGAATTCGTCTAGCACGTGAACGGTGGATTAATGAGTACCGATGATAAGCATCACGAATTTAAGCAATTGTTACTTCATCAGCCTTTTCCCTGGCTTCTCCAGTAGCTGATCAGGAAGAATGCCACCAGTGCTCCTCCAAGATGAGCGACGTGGGCAACCGAGCCGCTGCGATCCGTCATGTACGTAAGTCCACCCATCAGAAAAACCATGTACTTCGCCTTGATGGGTATGGGTGGAAACAACAGCATAATTTCCATATTCGGAAAGATCATACCGAAGGCCATCAGGATGCCATAGATCGCCCCTGAAGCGCCGAGCATGCTTCCCATGGCTCCCGGGAAAAGGAAGTAATTGACCAACGCATAAAGGATACCCGCCCCCATACCTGTGATTATATAAAAAGTCAGGAATTTCTTGTCGCCCCAATAATGCTCAAGGATCGGCGCAAAAGAGGCCAGGGCCAGCATGTTGAAGAAAATATGACCCATTCCTCCGTGCGCAAACATGTAGGTGAAGAATTGATAGGGCGCAAACAACGGCGTGCCGATGCCCCAAAGCGAAATAACCTGCGTCAAGCCGAGGCTGATCAGTTGTCCATCAATGGTCCTGGTGACGGCATTGAGCACAACTTGCTGAAGAATAAAAACGACAACATTGATGATGATCAGGTTGCGTACAAGGGGTGTTAGATTGAACATTAGCGGAAGTGACTTTCTACCTTAGACGTTTCAAAAATAAAAAATGTTGTGCTCCCCTCGGGAGAATAGTTTGGATTGCGGCAGGAAAAGAGTCCTTCAACCAGGGCATTCATCTCTTCGTGCGAGAGTCTTTGGCCGCTTTTGATGGAGGCCCGCCTGGCCAGGGAACAAGCCAGGTTATCGCGCAACGGCAATGAAAGGGTTGATTGATTCTGCTTGAATTGCTCCACCAATCCTTCAAAAAGTTCCTTTTCGTTCTTGCCCGTGGTCTCCGCCGGAATCCCCGTCACCACAAGCGCGTTCTTTCCAAACATATCAAACTGGAATCCCAGGCCCTTGATTTCCAGTTCCATTTCCATGACCAGGGCAAAGTCAGCCGGAGACAATGTAACTGTCTGTGGAAAGAGGCTCTGCAAACTGGAGCCGTTGTGCTGCTGGATTTTGTCCAGAAACCGCTCAAAGAGGATGCGCTCATGGGCCGCCTGCTGGTCGATGATCATCAGTCCATTTTTGACAGGACGCACTATGAACTTCCGTTGAAACTGGAAAATACCTTTCTCTTCCGTGGCTGCATCGTGTTCAATAGCCGGCCCACCATCACCCGGGGAAGGAGCAGATTCCGATCGCTCAACAAACAACCTGGACTGCGCCGGTCGTTCATCTTCGAAAAGCTTGTCCCAGTTCTGCAGGTTTGAACGCTGCAAAGAAGTTCCAAATTGTTCTTCCAGGTACTGCTCCCGGCTGAGGGCGGGCGCATGGCCGATCTTGCTGACAAGGTTCACGTCGGCCGAATAGTCGAGTGCCGGCACGAGGTTGTTTGCGCCCAGGGCCTGCCGTACGGCTGCCCGTACCACGGCATACACAGCCCGCTCATCATCAAATTTAATTTCTGTTTTTGTCGGATGAACATTCACGTCGATGTGCTTCGGATCGATGGACAAAAAGAGCACGTAAAAAGGATAACTGTTTTCCGGCAACAGGCTTTCATACGCGCTGGTCACCGCATGATTGAGGTAATTGTTCCTGACAAACCGGTGATTGACAAATATAAATTGCTCGCCCCTGGTTTTCCTGGCCGATTCCGGCTTGCCGACATAGCCCGAGACCTTCAGCAAGTCAGTCTCCTCCTGGCAGGCAGCCAGCTGGCCCTGGTAGGATTTTCCGAAAAGGGCCACGGTACGCTGACTCAGTTTGGAAGGAGGAAGGTCAAAAATCTTGTCGTCGCCCTGGATGAGGGAAAAGGACAATTCGGGATGAGCAAGGGCAATGCGCTGGAACTCTTCGATGATGTGCCTCATCTCCACCGGGTTCGACTTGAGAAAATTCCGCCGGGCGGGAATGTTGTAAAAAAGATTCTTGACACTGATGCTGGTGCCCGCTTCACATGCTACCGGCTCCTGCCGCTTCACGTATGACCCTTCCACCACCAGCAATGTGCCGAGTTCCTGGCTTGCCATCCTCGTCTTCATTTCAAACTGTGAAACAGCTGCAATGGAGGCCAGTGCTTCACCGCGAAAGCCCATGGTACGCAGACTGAACAAATCTTCTGCCGTTTTGATCTTGGAGGTGGCATGACGCTCAAGGCTCATGCGGGCGTCGGTCTCTGACATACCCGAACCGTCATCCATCACCTGAATCAGGACCCTGCCCGCCTCCTTGATGATCAGCCGCACCGAAGTAGCGCCGGCATCAATTGAATTCTCCATCAATTCCTTCACCGCTGATGCAGGCCGCTGCACCACTTCGCCCGCGGCAATCTGGTTCGCAATGGAATCTGGAAGTAAGTGAATGATATCCGGCATCGACAGGAAAGATAGGGGATTGAACGTATTCTGAGGAAACAGTTTCCTATTTCTTGAATTTGAAATAAATGTAAACGGGTACAAATACGAGTAGGCTGTAGAAAGCATCTTTACCCCAGGTCAGGAAGGCGATGATAAACAGGGTAAGAAACAGGAGAACCCCAAACCTGATGAGATTGGCCTTCAGCGTTTCCTGTGAGGTTTGTGATCTCCTTCTGGCTGAATGAAATGCCCCAGTCATGCGGGACCGGTAATCGCTTGTTTCTGCTGTCGCCAGCCCCTGCTCACGCGCCAATTCCTGCTTGATGCGGTCTTCACGCTCTTTGCGCTCCTCTGCCTTGGCATCATAGAAGCGGGGTTCATAGGAGAACCGCTTGTAGGAAGGAGACTTGGTAAAGAGCGATACGAATTTCATGGTGGTGCTTTTATATTCCCAGGTGCCGGCCAGTCAAATATTGTTGAACTTTCCTGCGCTTTGGCATTCCTGTGTGTGCGTGGCCGGTATCCGAATCGCTAATTTGCAGCCAAAACATGATCCCAGCCAGATTTCAGTAAAATTGCTTTATTCGTTTTTAAATACAAAGTAAACCCTTCGATGCGGAAAAAGGTTTTGTTGATTGTACTGTTTTCTGTCTGGGCCCTCCAATCCATTGCCCAGGACTCCTCCAGCCGTTGGGTGGACAGTGTCTATAACGGCCTCTCTCCAGCAGCAAGGATCGGACAGCTCTTCATGGTGCCGCTGTCACCCCTTTCATCACAGGATGAAATCAACCGCGTGACAAATCAGGTAAAGGGTACCGGCATCGGCGGCCTTTACATAACCGGAGGAGGCCCAAATAGTCACATCCGCCTGCTCAACAAACTCCAGGAAAATTCCAGGGTGCCGCTGCTGGTTGGTACTTCTGCGGAATGGGGCCTTGCCCAATCGATGGACAGCACTATGAGCTTTCAGATGCCGATGGTTGCGGCCGCCTGCGCGGATGACAGTCTCTACGTCCTTCGCACAAGGGAGATTGCCAGGCAAATGAAAAGGCTTGGCATTCACATCAACTTTGCGCCAAACGCTGATGATGAAATTTTTGCCGGTGATTATCTCCGTTACTCAGGCAACAACCTTGAGGCTGTCACCAGGCGCAGTGTGACATTCACCTCCGTCATGCAATCAGAGGGAATTCTTTCCGTTGCCAAACACCTGCCAAAAAAAGCTGTCCCCTCTTCCATCCGGGACTCCACCCTGATCCTCAGCCTGAACAAGATTGACACCGGCCGGCTGCATGTTTTCCAAAGCCTGGTTGACAGCGGTGTGCACGGCATCCTGACCAGCTATCTTCATTACTCCATTCAGAATGAAAAAGGAATCATTCCTGCCTCCGCCTCACAGGTCTTCATTTCCGAGATCCTGAAGAAAAAACTGGATTTCCGCGGACTGATCTACACCGACGTCAACAACTTCCAGCAGGTTTCCCGAAAAAGGCGGGCGGGCGACGCTGAACTCCTTGCCTTTGAAGCCGGCAGTGATGTGATGATGTCGCCCCTGAACATCCCTGCGGCAACAAAAAAGATCATCAAGCGGATCAAAAAAGACAAGGCACTGCAACAACAGCTGGAGGTCAGTGTCAAAAGAATACTGTCATCGAAATACGGAGCAGGACTTCATCACCGCACACCGATCAGCCCTGACAATCTACATGCACAGCTGTCCACACCGGAAGCACGATGGATAAAACGCGCCATGGCTGACGTTGCGGTCACGCTGGTTAGAAATGAGAAGGACCTCCTGCCCATCCAGGCTTTGAACAACAACACATTCCTTTGCTTGTCTGTCGGCCAGGCTAAAGAGAATGAATTTACCCGGTACCTGAAAAAATATGCCCCCTTCGAGACAAACGCGATAAGGGCTGCCTCAGATACTTCAAACGTTTCGGTCAAGCCCAGCGACATTGTCATCATCGGGATCTTTCCTTATGTCACGGATCTGGAAAAGCAGTTAGCGCCCTACATCCGAAGGCTGGGCTCAGGTCAAAAGGTGATTGTTGTACATTTCAGCAATCCACTTTCACTCGGCCTGTATGACGAGATGGACGTACTTCTTGCGGCCTATACGGATCAGGACTACGCCATGGAAGTTGCGCCTCAATTGATTTTTGGTGCGCTGCCTGCGAATGGTACGCTGCCGGTTTCCATCAACCACTCTTTCCCGCAAGGCACCGGGCTGCATTCGCATACCCTTGACAGAATAGGCTACTCGGTTCCCGAGGCGGTCGGCATGAACAGTGCAGTGCTTGACAAAATTGACGGTGTTGTAAAAGAGGCCATCGATACAAAGGCTACTCCCGGGTGCCAGGTTGTCGTGATCAAAAGCGGAAAAGTTGTGTATGAAAAGGCCTACGGCTGGCAAACCTATGAAAACAAGCTTCCGGTCACGGACGAAACCATTTATGACCTTGCGTCCCTGACGAAGGTGCTGGGCACCGTTCAGACAGTCATGCATCTTCAGGAAATGGATTTGATCGACCTCAACAAGAAAGCGGCTGTCTACCTGCCAGAACTGCAAGCCACCAACAAAAAGGATATTATCCTGAAGGACATTCTTACCCACCAAGCTGGCTTGCTTGCCTTTATTCCGCTATGGCCTCAAACCATGGATGAGAAGAACGGCTTCCTTCCCCTTTTCTACAGCCGCAACAAGAGCGAAGGTTATCCGCTCCAGGTGGCACCAGAATTATTTGCCACACCTTCCATCCGCGATTCCTTGTGGAACTGGATGGTGCAATCAAAGATGGTCGACAAGCCGCCGCGGACACCATATACTTTTCGATACAGTGACCTCGGGCCCTGGATACTGTACCGGCTTTCTGAAAAAATCCTCAACCAGCACATGGAAGATTTTCTTCAGCAGTTCCTGTACAGCCCGATCGGAGCCGGCACGACGGGATACCTTCCGCTCAACCGGTTTGATGTCTCACTGATTGCGCCGACAGAAAACGATACTTTATTCCGGAAGACCATGGTGGTGGGTACCGTGCACGACGAGCGGGCTGCCCTGCTGGGGGGTGTGGCGGGCCATGCCGGTCTTTTCAGCAATGCCAATGATGTGGCCAAACTTGGCCAGATGTTGCTGCAAAAAGGGGCTTATGGCGGTCAGCGGTATTTCAAGCCAGAGACCGTGGCGTTGTTTACAGATAAGCAATTTGAAACAAGCCGCAGGGGCCTGGGGTGGGACAAGCCCATTCAGGGCGAATGGAATAGTCCTACCTCACTTTATGCCTCACCTGAAACCTTTGGACACACGGGGTTTACAGGGACTTGCCTGTGGGTAGACCCTGAATTTGACCTGGTCTTTGTTTTTTTATCAAACCGCGTATTTCCGGACCGGAGCAATAAACTTAATGCGACCAATATTCGTTCTCGCATTCAGGATATAATTTACCGGTCCATTTTCGACTTTTGTCTAAATCAAAACCCAGCCTCGTGGAGCAAATAAAAATAGGAATAGTCTGTTACCCAACATTTGGGGGCAGTGGTGTGGTCGCCACTGAACTGGGAAAGGCGCTTGCCAAAGAAGGGCATAAGGTGCATTTCATCACCTACTCCCAGCCCAGCCGCCTGGACTTCCTCAATGAGAACCTCTTTTACCATGAAGTTGATTTTCATACCTATCCGCTTTTTGAGTACCCGCCCTATGAACTTGCCCTGGCGAGCAAGATGGTCAGTGTCGTGAAAAATGAGCAGCTCGATTTGCTTCACGTGCACTACGCCATTCCCCATGCTTCCGCTGCATATATGGCAAAGCAGATATTGAAGTCCGAAGGAATTTTCATTCCGGTAGTAACCACGCTGCACGGTACGGACATCACCCTGGTCGGCAAGGACCCCTCCTACGAGCCGGTGGTCACATTCAGCATCAATCAATCCGATGGCGTCACGGCCGTGTCAGCAGACCTTCGCCGGGAGACCTACGAACACTTCAAGATCACCAAGGAAATAGATGTGATCCCCAACTTCATCGACCTCGAGAAATTCAAGAAGCAGAAGAAAGATCACTTCAAGAATGCGATCTGCCCCAACGGAGAAGCACTTATCGTCCACACTTCCAATTTCAGGAAAGTCAAACGCATCCATGACGTGGTTAGCATTTTTGCAAACGTCCACAGTCAAATCCCCGCAAAGCTGCTGATGATCGGTGACGGACCCGAACGCGCGAAGGCTGAAACGCAGTGTCGTGAATTGGGAATAGAGGCTGATGTCCGATTTCTTGGCAAATTGGAAGCCATTGAAGAAGTATTATCGGTGGCCGACCTGTTCCTGATGCCGTCCGAGAAGGAAAGTTTTGGACTGGCTGCACTGGAAGCCATGGCTTGCGAGGTGCCCCTGATCTCCTCCAATGCCGGCGGAATACCGGAATTGAATATTCAGGGTGTCACAGGCTTCATGAGTCCGGTGGGTGATGTGGACGACATGACTCGGAAGGCCCTCTTTATCCTGGATAAGAACAATCTTGCCACATTCAAGCAGAATGCCCTGAAAAGGGCCAAAGAGTTTGACATCACCAATATTTTGCCACAGTATGAAAGCGTTTACCAACGCGTACTGGAAAAATCCGCGGCTCAGGCCGGGGCTGAAGGAAAGTTGAAAAAATGACCTGGCAAGGTTAACTTTGCACCTTCTTTTAACAGGCATTGTTATGACGACCGACGTAAAACCTCAGAATAAGGGCACCAAACAGCTTTTTGACAACCCGGTGTTGGAAAAGTTGAGCCGTACCCATATTTCAGTGCCCTTGATCATTTTCTTCTTTTACTCCTCCGGGCTTTTGTACTGGAGCATTACCCACACCGCACTTTCAGCATCAACTACGGTGCTGATGTTTGTGGTTGGACTGATCAGCTTCACCTGGGTTGAATACAATGTACACCGTTACATTTTCCATTTAAAACCCACCACGCAGTCCAGGGCCAAGGCGCAGTATACCATGCATGGCGTTCATCATGAATTTCCAAAGGATAAAACCCGTCTGGCAATGCCACCCGTGCTGAGCATCACCATATCCACTTTACTGCTGTTGATCCTTAGAATGATTTTGGGTGATTTCGTTTTCTCTTTTCTTCCGGGATTCCTTGTGGGTTATGCCGCTTATTTAGGCGTGCATTACATGGTTCATGCTTACCAGCCCCCCAAGAATTTTCTGAAAGCCCTTTGGATCAATCATGGGGTGCACCACTACAAGGATGGCGCGGTTGTGTTTGGCGTGTCCTCTCCTTTATGGGACTACATCTACGGCACCATGTCAACAAAGTAATCTGGCTTTCCGAACAAGACCAGAAACAAAAAAAGCCGCTGAAAAGCGGCTTTTGAATTTTATCGGCAGAAGCGTCAGGAACTTTTACAAGTGCTCAACGCGACAGGTTCTACATTCTGGACTCGGAAGAAGCTTTCTGCGGCGCCTTTGAATAGGTAGGGCATGTGTAGGTGCTGCACGATGTCAAAACAACAGCAGATGCCAAAACCAACAGAATAATAGCTTTTTTCATAATTTTTTAATTAATGTTCTATTCATTTAGACGTCCCGGGCGTGAACTTATTGTGTCCAACGGTGATTTTACTTCCAAAGTTCCAAAGGTCGAAAAAAATACTGTTTTAACGTAATTTGAAACAGAAACAGTTGTTTAATGTTTAAGTTTAAACCAAGACCCCGAAGCCTTGTCCGGTTACCGATTTTCTAAATTCAGCCCTCCACTCCAGGGGCCTCAAAGTGACTTTGAGCGACTGCTCAAGGTTTTCATGCAGCTCATCCTTATTACCTCCGGTAATGTATCCGAGGCCCTGCAGTGGATGACGGAGGTTGACCGGCAATACAAGCTGACCACCCCAAATTACGGCATGGGCGATTTCATCGAAGACCTCAAGAAGAACGGCTACATCAGTGAAGACGGGCAGAACGGGGAACTCAAGCTGAAAGCAAAGAGCGAACAAAACCTCAGGCAATCGGCGCTGGAAGAAATTTTTGGAAAACTCAAGAAGACCAAGGGGGGTGAGCATAAAACACCTCACAGCGGTCGTGGTGACGAAGCCACCACGGACAGAAGGGATTATGAATTTGGAGACACCGTGGAGCAGATTAGCATGACGGATTCCCTGAAGAATGCCCAAATCAACCACGGCTTCGAGAACTTTTTCATGACAGAAGAAGACCTTGAAGTAGTCGAGAATGAATTCAAGACACAGACCTCCACTGTGTTGATGATCGACATCTCGCATTCCATGATCCTGTATGGGGAGGACCGGATAACGCCCGCCAAAAAAGTGGCCATGGCCCTCGCCGAGCTCATCACCAGGAAATATCCGAAAGACACCCTGGATATATTGGTTTTTGGAGATGATGCCTGGCAAATTGAAATCAAGGACCTGCCCTACCTGGAGGTCGGCCCGTATCACACCAACACCGTAGCCGGGCTGGAACTGGCCATGGACATCCTGCGCCGCAGGAAGAATTCCAACAAGCAGATCTTCATGATCACGGATGGAAAGCCCACTTGCATCAAACAAGGCATCAAATATTACAAGAACAGTTTTGGACTGGACAGCAAGATCCTCAACCAGACGCTTAACCTGGCTGGCCAACTTCGGAAAATCAAAATACCGGTGACCACCTTCATGATCGCCACTGATCCTTACCTGAAAGCCTTCGTTCGGGATTTCACCAAAGCCAATAATGGCAACGCCTATTACAGCAGTCTCCAGGGTCTTGGTAACCTCGTTTTTGAAGACTTCAAACGAAATAGAAGGAAAAACCTATAACATCCCGTCATAAAGACTCATCCCTCATTGAAATAAACATCATGGACCACAAGAAAATAACAAACCTGCATCAGTTAAAATCTTCAGGATACAAGTCCAGGAGCATCAAGGAAGAACTCCGCGCCAACCTGATTGAGAAACTAAGGCGCAAGGAGAATGTCTTCGAAGGCATTTGGGGATACGAGGACACCGTCATACCGGACCTGGAGCGGGCCATTCTGGCCGGTCACGACATCAACCTGCTGGGACTGCGTGGACAGGCCAAGACCCGTCTCGCCCGGCTCATGGTAAGTTTGCTGGATGAATACATTCCGGTAATTGAGGGCTCAGAACTGAACGATGATCCGCTCCATCCTATTTCAAGATTTGGAAAGGACAAGCATCATGAATACGGTGAGGACATGCCGGTCAGCTGGCTTCACCGTGATGACCGCTACACAGAAAAGCTTGCCACACCGGATGTTTCAATTGCCGACCTGATCGGTGATGTGGATCCAATCAAGGCCGCGTCACTTAAACTCCCCTATTCTGATGAGCGCGTGATCCATTTTGGCCTGATCCCCCGCTCACACCGATGCATCTTTGTGATCAATGAACTTCCCGACCTGCAGGCACGCATCCAGGTGGCCCTGTTCAACATCCTGCAGGAAGGAGATATTCAAATCCGCGGATTCAAACTCCGGCTGCCGCTTCAACTGCAGTTTGTCTTTACCGCCAATCCCGAAGACTACACTAACCGTGGCAGCATTGTTACCCCGCTGAAAGACCGGATCGACAGCCAGATCATCACACACTATCCCAAGACCATTGATATCGGCAAGAAGATCACCAGCCAGGAGGCCTCCGTTAACGAAGACCAGAAGAAAGCGGTCTTGTTTGTGGAGATAGCCAAAGACCTGGTGGAACAAATTGCCGTGGAGGCCCGGAAAAGTGAGTATGTTGACGCCAAGAGCGGGGTGTCTGCCCGGTTGACGATATCCGCACATGAGGCACTCGTGGCTGCCGCCGAACGAAGGACATTCATCAACGGGGAAAAAAATACAACTATCCGCATCACCGATTTTGTGGGTGTCATACCGGCCATTACAGGTAAGGTAGAATTGGTTTATGAAGGCGAGCAGGAAGGCCCGACCATTGTGGCGCAGAACCTGATCGGGAAAGCCATCAGAACCCAGTTCTTAAACTATTTTCCTGACCCGGACAAATTCCGAAAACAGAAAGAAAAAAGTCCATACAAGAAAATCACCACCTGGTTCGGGGATGGGAATGCGGTCGATATGCTGAGCGACATGACCAACCTGGGATATGAAAAAAACCTGAGACTTGTCCCCGGTCTATTGGAACTGGTCAATGAGTTTCAAAAAGACCATGACCCTGCCGTCAAGCTTTTCCTCATGGAGTTTGCATTGCACGGCCTGGCTGAGTACAGCCTGATCAGCAAGCACTACCTCGTACAAGGCCTTCAATTCAAAGACCTGATGAGCGGCATGTTCAGTGCACCCAAGCCAGGCGACCCTGACCTGGAAGATGAAGAGGGTGATGACCTGGGCAGCCGGCTTAACTAGTCGCCAGAGTTTCATGAAGCATTCGGAAGCATTAACGTATGATCCCGCAAAATTCAGGGGACTTCAAAAACAGGTTGCTCAGGGCGAAGGGCACAAGCTTGAATTCAAACGCAAGGCCTCATACCCGGAAAAAATTGTTCGTGAACTGATTGCTTTTGCCAATACTGACGGAGGCGCGTTGCTGATTGGCGTGGATGATGACGGCTCTATTCCCGGGGTCAAATTTCCTGAAGAGGAGTCCCTGGCCGTACAGGAAACACTCAAAAACCACTGCCGCCCAATGTTGCATTACGACGAGGTAATTATTCCCATTTCCGAAAAGCGATACGTAATCCAATGGGACATCCCCCGGGGGGAACGGAGACCCTATTTTTTTGTTGCGGACGGCAAGAAAGAGACCTTCGTCCGGCAACATGACCAAAGCATTAAGGCCAGTCGTGAAATGAGCGAAATCATTAGGAGGAGAAAATCCACCCATGGTACGCGTTTCACGTACGGGGAGGCCGAACAGAAAATCATTCATTTTCTCGACACCCAGCCCGCTATCAGTCTCCGCGAATTCTCGCATCTGACCGGGCTGAACCGCTACCTGGCCTCCCGCAAAATCGTCAGGCTGGTACTGGCCAATGTTCTCAAGATAACACCCAGTGACAAGGGGGATCTCTTCTCGCGCGTCTGACCAGGCGCCGTCCGCCAAAAGATTCCTCCGGGTTTATTGATAAATGACCTTCCTTTTCTTAGTTTTAATCATCGATTGGATACCGCGAAGATACTGCTCAGACCTTGCAGGTGCTTTTTAAGTCCCGTAAGGAAGTGTCTTCGCGGTTTTGTTTTGTCCCGTCGGTTTGAACCATTTTTTTAGCTATGGTAAAAGTCAAAAAAGAGAAGAAAGTTTTCATTCTCGACACCTCCGTTATCCTTTTCGAACACAACAGCATCCTCAACTTCGATGAACACGATATCGGCATACCGATCACCGTGCTTGAGGAACTGGACAATTTCAAGAAGGGAAATGATACCAAGAACTTCGAAGCACGCGAGTTTATCCGCCTGATCGACAAGCTGGCCAAGGACCAGATGCTGCACAAATGGAACCCGCTCAACGGCAAGAGTAAGGGAAATTTCAAGGTGCTGATGGAGACCGGCAGCAACGGCACCCTCGACGCCAACAAAGTCTTCAACGAACACAAAGCGGATCACCGCATTCTGAATTCAGCCCTGCTGCTTCAAAAGGAGGAGAAAGACCGGAAAGTGATCCTGGTGTCCAAGGACATCAACCTGCGCCTCAAGGCCAAATCCCTTGGACTCCAGGCGGAAGACTATACTACAGGAAAGGTTCAGAATCTCAGTTCACTGTATGCCGGAAAGACCGTAATCGACGACGTTGATCCGGACGTTATTGACCTCCTGTACCAGAAAGGCTATTGCCCGCCAGAAGACCTGCTGGGCGATGCCGGCCTGACGAAGAACCATTATTATATTCTGAGGAGTGGAAAAAAATCCATCCTGGCTTTTTACAATTCCGCCAACGGCATGGTAGAGCACGTGGAGAAGCGGTCCGTGTACGGCATCAAACCCCGCAATGCCGAGCAGGCGTTCGCCATCCACGCCGTAACAAAGCCTGAGATTAAACTTGTCACCATGCAGGGTGTGGCCGGAACCGGCAAGACCCTGATCGCCCTGGCCGCCGCACTCGAACAAAAACGGGAATACAAGCAAATCTACCTGGCCCGGCCGATCGTACCCCTCAGCAACAAGGATATCGGCTACCTGCCAGGGGATATCAAGTCCAAGTTGAATCCCTACATGGAGCCTCTCTGGGATAACCTCAAGTTTATCCAGAACCAATACAGTGAAAACGACAAGGAGTATTCGAAGATCACCGAAATGGTCACGAACGAAAAACTGGTCATCACACCGCTGGCCTATATCCGAGGACGAAGCCTCTCCAACATCTGTTTCATTGTTGACGAGGCGCAAAACCTCACACCCCACGAAGTGAAAACGATCATCACCCGGGCAGGCGAGAATACCAAAATTATTTTTACCGGTGATATTTTCCAGATTGACACTCCCTACCTGGATTCACAGAGTAATGGGCTCTCATACCTGATCGACAGGATCAAGGACCACGAGTTGTATGCGCACATCACGCTGGAAAAAGGTGAACGGTCCGAACTGGCGAACCTGGCCAATGATCTTCTTTAGGACTGTCTTAGTCTTGGCTTTTATGGAAGGATATGGGCAGTTGGGCCTCAAAAACTATTGATTTTTAACTTGTTACCTCTTGTTTTCTATAGCTATTAATTAACAAATCAGAGCGCAATATGTGGCCAAAATGGTTATTTGGAGGGGTTTCGAAGGAGAAGCTGGTCAAACTCGTCAAAAGCGAAGGCACCCTGGTAGGGGAGCGGGTACGCAAGGGCCGAAAGGTATATACTTACCTGCTGAAGGATTTTTTTGTGCAGGTTATGTTCAAGTCAGACCATCCCACCGGGGAGGTGGAGTACCTGGAAAAGTTTGAGAATTTGATTCAACTGAACCTGCACCTGGAGAAGGAATTCAAGTCTGCTTTTTAAGGTAATCAGTATTCGGTAACCGGCGACTGGGGTCGATGATACAAAGATGGATTTTGAGTCCCTGCAATTATCAGGAAATTAGGGACGCCCCCCTTACCAAGACAACTTGAAAGGAACTTGATTAAGTGGATAGTACTTGCCCACCGATTACCGCTTCTTCAGGGCTTCAGCCATCGTTTCGCCAATGGTAGCGGGCGATTCAGCAACATGGATACCGCATTCACGCATGATCTTCATCTTGGCGGCCGCCGTATCTTCAGCTCCTCCAATGATCGCACCTGCGTGCCCCATGCGCCTGCCTGCCGGAGCGGTCTGGCCGGCAATGAATCCAACCACAGGCTTCTTGTTTCCATTCTCTTTGATCCATCGGGCGGCAACCGGCTCGTAGTTCCCGCCAATCTCACCAATCATCACGATTCCTTCTGTCTCAGGGTCATTCATCAGCAATTCAACCGCGTCCTTCGTGGTTGTGCCAATGATGGGGTCTCCCCCGATTCCTATGGCTGTCGTGATGCCTAATCCTGCCTTTACTATCTGGTCGGCAGCTTCGTAGGTCAGCGTACCAGATTTAGATATAATGCCAATGGTTCCCTTTTTGAAAACGAAGCCGGGCATGATGCCCACCTTGGCTTCTCCCGGAGTGATGACTCCCGGGCAATTCGGGCCAACCAGCGTAACCCCTCTCTCCTTGATGTATAACTTGGCCATCATCATATCTTTCACCGGGATGCCTTCCGTTATCGCAACAATCACCTTGATTCCGCCGTCTGCAGCCTCCATAATGGAGTCTGCCGCAAAGGCGGGAGGGACAAAGATGATTGACACATCAGCGCCGGTCTTTTCTACGGCTTCTTTGACCGAATTAAAGACCGGGCGGCCCAGGTGTACCGTGCCCCCTTTGCCGGGTGTTACACCGCCCACCACGTTGGTGCCATACTCAATCATTTGGCCAGCGTGGAAGGTACCTTCAGAGCCTGTAAAGCCCTGTACGATAACACGTGAGTTCTTATTGACGAGTACGCTCATATGATCTGGTTTTTTCGATGGTCTACAAAATTAGAAGAATATTGCTCCCGGCCAAAAATGAAAAAGCCCTGATCCATCGGTCAGGGCTTTCTTTATTATTTAAGCAATGTTAGTTCTTCTGGGTGGCCAACTTGTTTCTGTACAGGAACTCATCCCTGCCTGTTCTGAAATCGTCCACATCAGGCGCAAGCCGGATGGCCTCTTCATATGAGGTGAGGGCATCGATGAGCAATCCATTCTGCTCATAAAATCCAGCCTGGATAAACTTGTCAAAAGCTGTTTCTTCCGTGATTTCAGCAGCAATCTCTGCATAGGCTTTCTTCACGCGCTCCTGTGAAGCGGGATCCAGTTTCTTAACGACCTTGTTTTCTGATTTGGTTTTTGCATCTGCCTTACTGGCAACTTCCACCAGGATGGCCAATTCAGTTGCCAGTTTCGGGAACTTGGGGTCATTCAGGTCAACTTTCAACATTGTTTCAGGTGTCTCAAATTTGGCGATATCCTCTTCATAAATATCCTTCAAGGTTACGATGTAAGGCCCGCCGCTTTTTGGTTTCTCCCATTCCACAACCATCACCTTGCCAAATACCCCGGCATTCTGGGGGGGAGGAAGGAATACGTTCAGCATGGTAGGTTCACCACGGTGAACCGCTCCCGTTGCGCTCAGGCGGTTCTTCTTCGCCTCAGCCGAGTTGCTGCTCAAAATGAAGTCGGTGTACTTATTCAGCACACTGACGCCGGGGCCTACCAACTTTGCCAGCTCTTCAACTTTATAAGGTCCAGCCTTCTTCACCTCCAGCGGCTTACCGCTCTTGTGCACGAGGCCGAGGTACGCGTTCTCAGAAATTTTCAGCTCATCTCCCAGCTTCAATGTGGCGCCAGTTTTAATGGGCTGCCAGCCTTCGCTTGACTTGTACTCATTGGCGCCCTTGTTCGCCAGCACCTTGAAGGCATAGTCCTGCGAATAGCCGGACAGGGTCAACAGTAAAAAGCCAACTCCGAATAGAATTCTGCCTTTTTTCATGGTTTTTTGATCATTTAGGACTACGAATATACGAAAAACGTGCCAATCTCATGGGTTTGATACGCTTGGGTCGGCTTTAGTAAGTCGTCTATTAATCTCATTTTGAATGCTCTTGAAGATATCGTAAGCCGGACCAACCAGGGCAGAAACCCCGATCGCGACCGTGAGATCAAGTTTCCAGCTCCATTCAGCAAAAGCATAAATAACAAACGAAGAAATAAGTAACACCTCAAGGAGCTGGATGAGCACCGAAAGGGCATCAAACCACATGGGTAATTTCTGATCGATCCAAATAAAGAGGGCAACCGTCAGGAGACAAATCAGAAATGCCAATGAATATTTCTGCCAGTCAGCAAGTTCATCAATGTAGTCCTCATTCAGGATCATGGCAACCGCATTGGCATGCACAACCAGTCCAAACATGTCGGGATTAGCCCGGCCGGCCAGGTTCTTATTCATGGGTGTAAAGAATTTATCCTCCCACGATGCTGCTCCGACATAGTCGCCCAAAAAACCCATCATCACGATCCTGTCTTTGAAGAGTTCACCCAATACTTCCCCTCTGAGCATTTCATCCCAATCTACCACATAGAACATGGTTCCAAATTCTGTGGTTGCCGTCTCGTCATTCTTCAGGCTCTTCAATCTCAATTGCCTGACTTCAATATTTCCCCTGAAGTTGATCAACTCCTCTTCCTTGTTTCGGGCAAGGAACTTTTTTGCTTTAACCGAGTCATACTGCATGGCTATTTGGGCAGAGAAGGCCAGTTCATCCTTACCGTTCACACGCTTTTTTGGAAAAATGGAGTTGCACTTTTTTACATCCTCCTGGTAATTCGCGTCGGTTGGCAACGTCACAAATCCTTCGAGTGAGTATTCATTGAACATGGGATCTGATACCTCAAGTGAATCAGCGTCATTGGAATCAAACCTGGAAAGGGAATCCGTTTGCAACAATTTGGAGCCCAGCACCATGTTACCTGCCTCCTGCATGGCGCTGCTTAGCATGAGATTACCCATGGTGTCGATCAGCGCGGGACAGTTGACCGTATCCCTAAGCCCTCCCTCACAGGCAAATAAAATATCCATGGCAATGACCCTGGGCTTGAACTGGCTAATGGTCTGTATCTGCTGAGCAAGTTCCCGCCTGGTTAAATTGCCAATATTGACCAGTACAATCCGCTGATCAACATCCGGGTCAGGCCTGAGTTTCGAAAAAGCATAATTGGTTAGCTCGAAATCCTTCAGCGCCTGCCCTACTGAATCGAACGCCGTAAATATTTTGAAGTCAGTCGCCTTGCTGGCAAACCACAGCATTGAAAACACAAAGCCCGTGATGATAAAGCTTTGAAACCAGAATTTCTTCATAATTATTTGCGCTAGGGTCAGAGTAAATTTAAAAATTTAGCTTTGTATATCAACCGGAAGCATGCCCGCCTTATCCCATACTCCAAAAACAGCTGCCCAGTTCAGCCAGGGCATTCTGGCGGGCAGCCGCTCCGTACTGGCAAAAGCCATCACCCTGACCGAGAGCACACTTGCCGCGGACCGAATCAAGTCCGAACAACTGATCAAGAAACTATTGCCGCATACCGGCCAATCCATCCGGATTGGCATTAGCGGCGTTCCGGGGGTCGGCAAAAGTACCTTCATTGAAGTATTCGGCGAGTTGCTAACCCGGCATGGAAAAAAGGTTGGCGTTCTTACCATTGATCCTTCCAGCCAGAAGACCAGGGGCAGTATCCTCGGGGACAAGACCCGGATGGAGCGGCTCAGCCGCAACCCTCATGTTTTCATCCGGCCGTCGCCGTCCGCGCTCGCCCTCGGAGGAGTAACTTATCATACCCGGGAGGCTATCCTCCTATGTGAGGCGGCTGGCTTTGATATTATTCTCATTGAAACGGTGGGTGTCGGTCAGTCTGAAACAGAAGTAAAGAGCATGGTTGATTTCTTCCTGTTGCTCATGCTGACCGGTGCAGGGGACGAACTGCAGGGTATCAAGAAAGGCATCATGGAAATGGTAGACGGTATCGCTATTAACAAAACAGACGGAACAAACCAGAAGCCCTCATTGATGGCCAAGGCTGATGCTATCAATGCCTTGCACATGCAACCCGTTTCTCCGTCCGGCTGGGTTCCGCGTGTATTGACCATCTCCGCTCTTGAAAACAAAGGCATTGATGATGTCTGGAAGATGATCCGGGAATATGAAAAACTGGCACGGGACACCGGCTATTTCGAGGAAAACCGGATACACCAGAACAAGCAATGGCTGGACGAGAGTATTGAGGGTCATTTCAGGTATCTGACCAGCAGCCCGAGGATCATCAGGCAAAAGAAGCAATTATTGAAAAAGGTCTCAGGTCATGGCCTGCTCCCGACGGAAGCGGCCCGGCTGTTGTGGAAGAGCATCAGGAAAATCGGCTAAAGTGCCGTAGGCTCATTTGGGCTGCGTGCCTTTATGAACCCATATGGACAATGCCTGCATCCCGACTGGCAGCAGTAACCCCGCTTCCTGTGATAGGACTCTGTAAACACCATGAATCCATTCTCCCAGTAGAAGTCCGTTGACGGGACAGGTTCAGGCTTCATGTTTTTTTGCGTTTCCTGCATGATCATCAAATAAAAAGCCCTATCCCGTTGAAACGGAACAGGGCCAATATTCTTGTTAGGTATAACTACACCTTGATTTCAACATCCACTCCGCTGGGGAGCTCAAGTTTCATCAGGGCATCAACCGTCTTGGCACTGTTGGAATAGATGTCAACCAGGCGCTTGAATGTACAGAGCTGGAACTGCTCGCGTGACTTCTTATTCACGTGGGGTGAACGCAGAACGGTAAATTTCTCTTTTTCGGTAGGAAGCGGAATGGGTCCGCTGACCACCGCACCGGTCGCCTTTACCGCACGAACAATCTTTTCGGAAGACTTGTCGACCAGGTTGTGATCGTACGACTTCAGCTTGATTCTAATTTTCTGGTTCATATCTTTTTGTATTCAGATACCTATCTCCTTTAATCCTATTTAGCGGCTACGGTTCCCTTTACCTCTTCAATTACTTTCTCGGCCAATGCCCTGGGTACAGGTGCATAGTGTGAGAAGGTCAATGAGGCTGAAGCGCGTCCTGAAGTTATCGTACGCAAATCTGTTACATATCCAAACAACTCAGAGAGCGGCACATCGGCCTTGATCACCTGGGCACCACCGCGGGTGTCCATCCCCTTCATAATACCCCTTCTCCTGTTCAAGTCACCGGTTACAGAACCTGTGTACTCATCCGGAGAAATAACCTCTACGCCCATGATAGGCTCGAGCAGCTGGGGTCCGCACTTACGGGCAGCCTCCCTGAAACCAATGCGGGCAGCCAATTCGAATGACAGTGAATCAGAGTCCACATCATGGTAAGAACCATGGAACAGACGCACCTTCATCGAGTCGATCGGGTAGCCTGCCAACGGTCCGTTAACCATAGCCTGGGTGAAGCCCTTTTCAATGGCGGGGATAAATTCCCTCGGGATCACACCACCTACGATATCATTTTCAAATTCAATACCTGGCTTGTCATCCGGTCCAAGTTCGCGGGGCCCGATCTCGAATACGATATCGGCAAACTTACCGCGACCACCGGTCTGTTTCTTGTAAACCTCTTTGTGCTCAACAGACTTCGTGAGTGCCTCTTTGTAGGCCACCTGGGGAGCGCCCTGGTTGATTTCAACCTTGAATTCACGCCTCAGGCGTTCGATGATAATCTCAAGGTGCAATTCACCCATTCCGCGGAGGATGACCTGACCCGTTTCGTGGTCAGTATTCACACGCAGGGTAGGATCTTCTTCCACCAGTTTGGAAATCGCCATACCCAGTTTGTCTGAGTCAGCTTGTTTCTTGGGCTCAATGGCGTATCCGATTACAGGCTCAGGGAACACCATTGACTCAAGCACGATCTTGCGCTTTTCATCGCAAAGGGTATCACCTGTCTTAATGTCTTTAAAGCCTACTACCGCACCAATGTCACCTACAGGCAGCCTGTCGATCTGGTTCTGCTTGTTGGCGTGCATCTGGAAAACACGGGAAATCCTTTCCTTCTGATCCGAGCGGGTGTTATACACATAGGAACCTGACTCCAGGACCCCGGAATACGCCCTGATGAAGCACAAACGGCCTACAAAAGGATCCGTAGCGATCTTGAACGCAAGAGCAACAAACGGCTCTTTCTCATCAGGTTTGATGTGCACTTCCTCACCGGTATCCGGATCAGTACCAATGATAATGTCCTTATCCAAAGGAGAAGGAAGGAGTTCCATCACATAATCCAGCATGGTCTGAACACCTTTGTTCTTGAATGAAGAACCGCAAACCATCGGAACAATTTTCATGCTCACGGTAGCCTCGCGCAATGCCTTCAGAATCTCCGCTTCTGTTATGGAATTGGGATCAACAAAATATTTTTCAATCAGGGTCTCATCCACCTCGGCAACTGCCTCGAGAAGCTTCTCCCTGTACTCCTTTGCCTCTTCAACCATGTCCGCAGGGATAGGAATTTCCTGGAAGGTCATCCCTTTGTCGGTCTCATTCCAGACGATGCCCCTGTTTCCTACAAGGTCTACAACACCTTTAAATCCGTCTTCCTGGCCGATGGGCAGCTGAAGCGCTACGGCTTTACTGCCAAGCTTCTCTTTTACCTGCTTGCAAACACCAAGAAAATCAGCGCCAGCACGATCCATCTTATTGACAAATCCAATACGGGCCACTTTATAGTTGTCTGCCAGACGCCAGTTGGTTTCCGACTGTGGTTCAACACCGTCAACGGCGCTGAACAGGAACACCAGGCCATCCAGTACACGCAGTGAACGGTTCACCTCAACGGTAAAGTCAACGTGTCCAGGGGTATCAATGATGTTAACGTGATAATCGTTGTTCTTGTATTTCCAGTAAACGGTAGTGGCTGCGGAAGTAATCGTAATACCACGCTCCTGCTCCTGTTCCATCCAGTCCATGGTGGCGGCACCATCATGAACCTCACCGATTTTGTGGGTCACACCGGCATAATAAAGAATGCGCTCGGTGGTGGTCGTCTTACCGGCATCAATGTGAGCCGCAATACCAATGTTTCTAGTGAATTTAAGATCTCTTGATGCCATCCTGGATTAGAATCTGAAGTGTGAAAATGCTTTGTTTGCCTCTGCCATGCGATGGGTGTCGTCCTTCTTTTTGATGGCAGCCCCTTCGCCCTTTGAGGCGGCAATGATCTCGGCAGCCAGTTTGTCCATCATCGTCTTCTCGCCACGGGCGCGGGAATAGTCGATAAGCCACTTGATGCTGAGGTTAACCTTGCGCTCGGGGCGGATTTCGATGGGCACCTGGAAGGTGGCACCACCTACACGGCGGCTCTTAACCTCTACCGAAGGCATGAGGTTATTCATAGCGCGCTTCCATACGTCCAGTCCGGGCTCGCCAACTTTCTTCTCAACAATTCCGATGGCATCATAGAAGATGTTATAGGCAACGCTTTTTTTGCCTTCTTCCATCATGTAGTTCACGAACTTGGTTACCAACGTATCGCTGAACTTTGGATCAGGAAGGAGATATCTCTTTTTAGGTTTTGATTTTCTCATGACTGCTTCAGATTATTTTTTTGCTGGGGCTCCTTTGGCCGGAGCGCCTTTTGCTGCTGCGCCTGTTGCACCGGCCTTCGGTCTCTTGGCACCATACTTAGAACGGCTTTGCTGTCTTCCACCCACACCGGCGGTATCCAGGGCTCCACGAATGATGTGGTAACGCACACCGGGAAGATCTTTTACCCGGCCACCACGGATGAGCACGATGGAGTGCTCTTGCAGGTTGTGACCTTCGCCAGGGATATAGGCATTCACCTCTTTGCCATTGGTAAGCCTCACGCGGGCCACCTTGCGGAGGGCTGAGTTAGGCTTCTTGGGCGTGGTGGTGTACACACGGGTACATACACCCCTGCGTTGTGGGCACGAATCCAGGGCAGGCGACTTTGACTTGAAAGTCAATTTCTTGCGCCCTTTCCGTACGAGTTGCTGAATGGTAGGCATTTATTGTTCTCTTTTTAAACAGGTCAAAAATTGGACTGCAAAGGTATTTAAAGCAAGACATCTTGCAAAGGGCTTTTCCAAACATTTTAGTGGGATTTCAGGTCAATTTGGGGCATTTCTGGTTTATGGGACCAGGCGCCTGGCTTGCTCAACGACTGAAAACCGGCATAGTCATGGTTCTCCGGGACATGACTGGAAGGCCAAAAAGCCGACTGGAGTCGATTTAGGCTTCGACTGCCCGCCTGCCGACGCGTCCAATGACAGCCTCAATCTGTAGTCATGGCAATTGAATGAGGATAGGAGTCTCAAATCTGTGTTTGCTTACGGTCGGTGTTTTCAGTACCGCTGGGTTCCGGCCTGCAGTTGGGTCGGTGACATCACTGACCAAAGGGCAAAAGGTGACTTTGTTCGGACTCTCTTCGGACTTTCCATAGATTCTCCACATCCATCCCTTATCAACGATCCGGCATGTGTTCGGCATTGTTTCGGCATGGCAATAGACTTTTACCATATGGCAGTAAGGGAAACAACCTAGAAAAGTACCAAATACAAGCAAATCAGCTCAATCCACCCAGCCCTCGGGCTTTTTGATGGTCAGGAAGTAACTCTCCCTGCATTTGACACATTCCCCGAGAACAGTAAAGACACTAAAGGGAAGAATTGGTGGTCTTTCAATGTTGTCCCGGCTGAGATACTGAATGGCCTTGGTGAGCCCGGAAGCCCCGAAGTAGCCGAGGACCTGCTCCTGGCTATTGCCCACATTAAATACATTGCCGCGTACAGCGGTGCGGGGAGGATCAAAGACTCCACCCACGCTGTTCACCTGGTCGTTAAGTGCGGTCCAGAATTTATAGGCGCCCTCCGACAGGGAGGATTGCTGCACCATCAAATAATAAGGTTCTTTGGAGTCGTATGGGATTTCCATCAAATACCGGTCGACCTTCTGTCCGTTGACAAGGTGATCGGAAAGAACATTGACGCAACTCTCACATTGCTCAACATTCCAGCAGGGCTCACAACATTCCTGCCTGTAAATCTTGTGTTCAAGATCGAAATCAATAGTGTACTGATTACAATAGGGTTTGAAACTATAGTGGATCCAGGTCCACTTGTAATAGTCGCCCGAATTTTCAGAATCCCGCATTGACACATAAGTCTTAAACTTACCTGCCAGGCTGGGATTGCCGGGCATTTCCTGGAAGACTGTATAGATTTCGTCAATGGGCGAGACCGGCTTCAATAATTCCGGAACGGACTCGTATCGCGTGCCGTCCTTAAGGGTGACCACTATCCAATACCTCCTGCCGACAGTTCCCTGAATACCCATGGGGGATGTTTCAAACCTCCCCGTAGACTTTTCTTTCAATTCCTCTTCATTGCCTTCATCATCCTTCAAGAACACATGGGCATTCGAGGGGTAACTCCTGATATAGCTGTCCGAGGCAATGTGGGTGTTGGAGAGGTTAACCACATAAGGTCCTGGCTGATCGGTAATGACCCCGTTGACTACCAGGAGAGGCGTCGAATACTTCACCGGAGGCACATAGGGCGTAATGCAGTCCGTAAGGAGAATGAGAAGAAGTATCCAAATCCGGGTGTAAATCTTTTCCATCCCTACTTTCCAATTTTAAAGTTATACGTGATGGATGGAAATATGGTGCCAAAGATCGAAAGCTGGTAAGTCGTTCTGTACGTAGGTGAAATGGTTTGGGTGTACACGGAGAAAGCATTGGCCCGTGCGTACAGGTTATAAATGGAAAACACCCAGGTCCCTTTGATTTTGGATTTACTCAATGGATTGGGCTCAATGGTTAGGGAAACGTCCAGGCGATGATAGTCCGGAATCTTGTCCTGGTTGCGGTTGGTATAATTGGGAACGGGTATCGTGCCCACATAATAATTGTTGGTCGGGTAGGTTACCGGCCGCCCGGTACTGTAGGTGAAGTTCGCCGAGAGCGTAGTCCGCTTATCAATAGCATAATTGAATACAATGTTCAGGTTGTGGGGCTTGTTGTAATTGGCTGGGTACCAATTCCCGTTGTTGATCTTTTCCTCGGGTGTATTGCCATTGATAAGAATCTCAGTTTGTGAATAAGTATAGTTAATCCACCCTGTGACCTTCCCGCGGTTTTTCTTGACCTGGAATTCCAGTCCCGCTGCGCGACCTTCGCCCTGCAGGATGGCAGTCTCCGTTGCGGGGTTAAGCAGCAGGTTTGCGCCGTCTTTATAGTCGCTGATATCGGTGATTCTCTTGGCATACACTTCAACGGATGCTTCCAGGCCGTTGTCAAAGAAATTCCTGAAATAGCCGAGAGAGACCTGGTCAGAAATCATAGGGCGGATATAGGTATTGCTCGTCTGCCAACGGTCTGTGGGGAGCGCAGAGGTGGTGTTTGTAATCCGCTGGATGTATTGGCGCAACCGGCTGTAACCCAGCTTAATAGAGCTTCTTTCGCTTACATCAAACTTCAGAGAGGCCCGCGGCTCCAGTCCGTGGTACGTCTTTACCACCTGGCCGCTGGCATAGTGTGTGGTGTCCTGGATGGTATCAATGGAACGGGGTTTGGACGGATCATATCCATAGACATCGGACGGGCCGAGGTTGAAATAGTGTGAATAGCGCAGTCCATAGTTCAGGGTCAGCCATTTGTTGATTTTAAATTCATCCGAAATAAATGCGGCAAGCTCGACAGACTGTTCGTTGGCCAGCACCACGGGAGCGACAGACGATTTTTCTGAGCCTGGCAGCAAGGTGCCGGGGCTGATGGAGTAACGAATAGCCTCGCCCCCAAATTGAATGTTGTGCTTTGCGCTCAGGTAGGTGAAGTCCGTCTTGACGCTTGCAAACTGGACAGTCGACTGCAGGTTATAGGAGGTAGTGGGCTCAGTACTGCCGATGTTGGAATTGTAATTACTGAGGATACCCGCCAGCTTGAAAGAGAACTTGTCAGAGAAGGAATGGATCCAGCCCAGTGTGGCATTTCGGGTTTGCCATTCATAGTGAACGGAAGTTCCATTGATGGTATTGGCGGCGAGGGAATCTCCGGCAGGTTTGAACTTATCATTCGAGATATACCCGGAAAAATAGATTTTGTTCTTTGGATCGGGCGTGTACTCAAGCCGGGTGGTCACATCATAGAAACTGGCTTCAGTATCCTGGAGGGATTTGACGAGGTTGAAAAGATAATCAGGATAAGAAACGCGGGCACCAACAATAAAGGACAATTTATCCTTGATAATCGGTCCCTCCACCAGCAGACGGTTGGCTATCAGGCCTATGCCGCCTTCCACGTTAATGCCCGCTGTGTTGGGACTGCGAAGACCGATGTCGAGTACAGAAGATGCCCGACCCCCGAATTGCGCGGGAATGGCACCCCGGTAGAGCGTAATGTTTTTGGTCATATCCGCATTAAAGATGGAGAACAAGCCCATCAAATGTGAAGGATTGAATACCGGAGCATCATCCATGAGGATCAGGTTCTGGTCAGAGTTGCCGCCCCGCACGTTAATGTTGGAAGTTCCTTCGCCAACGGTGGTGACGCCTGGAAGCAGCAGCAGGCTTTTCATCACATCTACTTCACCCATGAAGGCCGGGAGTTTTTTTAATTCCTTCACCTCCATTTTGTTGACGCCTATCTCCATACTTTTCACATTGTGGTCTGCCACTTCACTCGTGACCTCCACCGTCTCCAGTTGTTTCACTTCTTCCTCCAACTGCACATTCAGGAATTGAGGACCCGAGAAATTGATCCGCTCGATTTTGGTGAAGTATCCAATAAATGAAAATTCGATGTTGTAATAACCGGCCGGAAGCTTGAGGCTGTAATTTCCATTCGCATCGGTGGTGGTTCCGAGTTTCATGTCGGGGACATAGACGGTCACGCCGGGCAGGGGCTGGCGGTCCTGCTGGCGTATTTTTCCGGATAATTTGTATTGATAGACCTGGCCGGAGGCGGAGAGGTATACCATAACAAAAAAACTCAGAACGAACCAGGGCGTTCCATTCATATATTGAACATTCAATTTGGAATTAACCCAAATATTGCCTGGAAACCAATAGGAAATACGGAAGCGGCACGAAGCTACTTCACTAAGTTTAGTGAATAGCCCCAACCGTGGTACGTACGGTAGTCAGAAGTCTTAACGTTCTTTTAAGCCTCACCCATCGTCCCCCCAAAGTTCATGGGAAACTTGGGCAGGTCGTCGGTCCGCTTGATGGGACCGAAGGAGACTTCGTACTTTTCTATGTTGTCTTTCAAGGCCGTCAACAGGCGTTTGGCATGCTCCGGGGTGATCACAATTCTGGCCTTCACTTTGGCTTTCGGCACACCCGGCATGAGCCGGATAAAATCGATGACAAATTCGCTATTGGAATGAGCGATCATGGCCAGGTTGGAATATACTCCCTCGGCGATCTCCTCGCTCAACTCGATGTTGATCTGATTTTGCGCGGGTTGATTTTTGTCTTCGGCCATAACGCTTGGTTTAGTTCCGAGGTGGGGGTTCCTTTAGTTGTTCAAGGTTCGAAGTTCAAGATTCAAGGTTGGCTATCCAACTTTGAATCTTGAACCTGAAACTTTGAACTATTAAGCTGTAAGCTCTTTCTCTTTCTTCACAGGAGCCGGCGTCGCAGTTGTCTCCATGATCTTCTCGTACTCTTCTTCAGAGCCAACGATCAGGTCATTGAATGTACGCTGGCCAGTACCGGCAGGGATCAGGTGACCTACAATCACGTTCTCCTTCAATCCCGCCAGGTGATCAGCTTTACCGCGGATGGCGGCTTCACTCAATACCTTGGTTGTTTCCTGGAAAGAGGCTGCTGACAGCCAGCTTTCAGTTTTCAATGAAGCCTGGGTAATTCCCTGGAGCGTAGGCCTTGATACAGCCGGCATGGCATCGCGTACGTCAACAATCTTCTGATCTTTCCGCTTCAGTGAAGAGTTTTCATCACGAAGCTCACGCGCCGTCACGATTTGACCTGGCTTAAGCTTCTGTGAGTCGCCTGAGTCAAGAACAACTTTCTTGTCCAATACCAAGTCGTTTATTTCACGGAATTCAAGTTTGTCAACATATTCTCCCTGCAGGAAGCTGGTATCGCCGCTGTCGATGATCTCAACCTTCTGCATCATCTGGCTCACGATGGCCTCAATGTGCTTGTCATTGATCTTCACACCCTGCAAACGGTATACTTCCTGAATTTCATTAACGAGATACTCCTGTACTGCCGTCGGTCCTTTGATAGAAAGAATATCCGAAGGGGTAATGGCTCCGTCAGAAAGCGGTTGCCCGGCTTTCACGAAGTCGTTATCCTGAACCAGAATGTGCTTGGAGAGCGGCACCAAATAGCGCTTCTGCACACCATCACGTGATTCGATGAAAATCTCACGGTTACCGCGCTTGATACCGCCGTAAGTTACGACGCCGTCAATCTCGCTCACTACCGCAGGATTCGATGGATTCCTCGCTTCAAACAATTCTGTTACGCGTGGCAGACCACCGGTGATATCACGTGACTTACCTACAGCACGGGGGATCTTCACCAGCACCTGACCGGCTTTGATCTGTTCTGCCTGGTCAACGGCAAGGTGAGCGCCAACAGGAATATTATATCCCTTGGTGTCAGTCTTGCCTTTTACAATGATGGCCGGGTTCTTCGTCTTGTCGCGGGTCTCCGTAATCACCTTCTCACGGTGACCAGTCTGCTCATCGGACTCTTCCTTATACGTGATACCTTCAATGATGGCTTCATATTCAATGACTCCGTCAAACTCAGATAAGATTACAGCATTGTAAGGATCCCAGTTACACATCTCGTCGCCCTTCTCCACCTTCTGGCCGTCTTTGACCAGCAGGAAAGAGCCATAGGGAACGTTGTTGGTGATCAGCACGCGGGCCTTCTCTTTCTCTACAATCCGGATTTCACCAGTGCGTCCCATGACCACTTTCACTTTGTTTCCGTCTTTATCAGTTGAATCGATTGTGCGAACACCTTCAAATTCAATCACTCCGGAAAATTTCGCCTTGATGCTGGCTTCCGTCGCAATGTTGGATGCGGCACCTCCCACGTGGAAGGTACGGAGTGTCAGCTGGGTACCCGGCTCACCGATGGACTGGGCAGCAATTACGCCTACCGCCTCTCCGGCCTGCACCATTCTGCCAGTGGCCAGGTTACGGCCATAGCACTTGGTGCAACCTCCCACCCTTGATTCACAGGTGAGAATAGAGCGAATTTCAACTTCCTCGATGCTCGTTTCGTCAATGCGTTTGGCGATATCGTCGGTGATCTCACCGCTGGCAGCGCAAATCAATTCATCCGAGATTGGATCATAGATGTCATGGACTGAAACACGGCCCACGATACGCTCTGACAAAGGCTCAACAATATCCTCGTTGTCCTTCAGTGCCGTAACCTTCAGACCACGCAGGGTGCCGCAATCTTCCTCGGTAATCACAAGATCCTGCGCAACGTCAACCAAGCGACGTGTCAGGTATCCTGCATCGGCCGTCTTCAACGCCGTATCCGCAAGACCCTTCCGCGCACCGTGCGTAGAGATAAAATATTCCAATACATCCAGTCCTTCTTTGAAGTTGGAGAGGATCGGGTTTTCAATAATAGAGCCAACGGAGCCAGCCAGGTTTTTCTGGGGCTTGGCCATCAGGCCTCGCATACCACCCAGCTGACGAATCTGCTCCCTTGAACCACGGGCACCGGAGTGCATCATCATGTAGATCGAGTTGAACCCGCCCTGATCTTCTTCCAACTGCTTCATCAGCGTATTGGTGAGCAGGGTGTTCGTTCTGGTCCAGATGTCAATCACCTGGTTGTAACGCTCGTTGTCCGTGATAAGACCCATCATGTAGTTGTTCCACACGCTGTCTACTTCCTGCTGTGCAAAAGCGACGAGTTTCTGTTTTTCAGCGGGGATTTTCACATCGTCCAAACCAATGGACAAACCGCCTCGGTACGCCATCTGGAAACCCAATTCCTTGATATCATCAAGGAATTTGGCTGCCTTGGCCTGTCCGGCGACTTTATACACCTCGGCGATGATGCCCTGGAGTTTCTTCTTGGTGAGCAACTCATCAATGAAGCCCACTTCTTCGGGCATAACCTCATTGAAGATAACGCGACCGGTCACAGTCTCCACCGTCTTGACTGCAATCTCACCCGTCTTCTTGTCCTTAATTTTGACACGCACCTTGATGAGGGCGTGCTTCGAAAGTTTCCCTTCGTTGTAGGCGATGATCACCTCGGCCGGACCGAAGTAAGTCTTGCCTTCACCTTGCTCTCCTTTTCTGCCCTTCGTGAGGTAGTACAGACCCAACACCATGTCTTGTGACGGAACGGTGATAGGCGCGCCATTGGATGGGTTGAGGATGTTATGTGATGACAGCATCAGCAACGAAGCTTCTACAATTGCTTCCTGGCCCAGCGGCACGTGAACGGCCATCTGGTCACCGTCGAAGTCAGCGTTAAAGGCTGTACAAACGAGCGGGTGCAACTGGATGGCTTTGCCTTCAATCAGTTTAGGCTGGAAGGCCTGGATGCCGAGGCGGTGGAGCGTTGGAGCGCGGTTGAGGAGGACAGGGTGTCCTTTCAACACATTCTCCAGGATATCCCACACAACAGGATCCTTGCGGTCAACGATTTTCTTCGCTGACTTCACGGTCTTCACAATTCCTCTTTCAATGAGTTTGCGAATGATGAACGGCTTGAAAAGTTCCGCCGCCATGTCTTTCGGCAGACCGCACTCATGCAGTTTCAGTTCAGGTCCTACGACGATTACCGAACGGCCGGAGTAGTCCACACGCTTACCCAACAGGTTTTGGCGGAAGCGGCCCTGCTTTCCTTTCAGCATATCGCTGAGGGATTTCAGTGCGCGGTTTCCTTCTGAACGGACGGCGTTTACTTTTCTTGAGTTGTCAAACAATGAGTCAACGGCTTCCTGGAGCATCCGCTTTTCGTTGCGGAGGATCACTTCGGGAGCCTTGATATCGATCAGTCTCTTGAGGCGGTTGTTTCGGATGATTACCCTTCTATACAAGTCATTCAGGTCAGAAGTGGCAAAGCGACCACCATCGAGCGGCACCAGGGGGCGCAATTCGGGCGGGATCACCGGAACCATCTTGATAATCATCCACTGTGGCCTGTTTTCCACGCGCGTGTTTGCATCGCGGAAAGCTTCCACCACTTTTAGTCTTTTCAATGCTTCTGCCTTGCGCTGCTGCGATGTGTCCGTAGCGGCCTGGTGGCGGAGCTCATAAGAAAGCTCATCCAGTTTAACGCGGCTCAACAGCATCTCCAGAGCATCAGCACCCATCTTGGCAATGAATTTCTTGGGATCGTTGTCGTCGAGCATTTGGTTCTCGCGTGGCAGTTTGTCAACGATGTCCAGGTATTCCTCTTCCGTCAGGAAGTCGAGGCGGTTGATGCCATCTTCCTCCTTGATGCCAGGCTGAATAACGGCGTAGCGCTCATAATAAATAATCTGATCCAGCTTCTTGGTTGGCAAGCCGAGCAGGTATCCGATTTTGTTGGGCAATGAACGGAAATACCAGATATGGGCCACGGGTGTTACCAGTTCAATGTGCCCCATGCGCTCACGGCGCACCTTCTTCTCAGTAACTTCTACACCGCAACGGTCGCAGATGATGCCTTTGTAGCGGATGCGCTTGTACTTTCCGCAATGGCACTCCCAATCCTTAACAGGACCGAAAATGCGCTCACAGAAAAGACCACCCATTTCCGGCTTGTAGGTACGGTAGTTGATGGTTTCCGGCTGTGTTACTTCACCATGTGAGCTTTCCAGGATTGACTCCGGGGAAGCCAGGCTGATGGTGATTTTAGAGAAATCGCTGTTTATCTTCTTATTTTTTCTGAATGACATACTCGTTTTGTTCAGTCGTCAATTACCAGTTTAGAAATCCAATTAATCCATCGTGATCTCCAGGGCAAGGCCGCGGAGTTCATGCACCAATACATTGAATGATTCAGGGATATTTGGCTTGCGCATGTTATCTCCTTTCACAATGGATTCGTATGCTTTAGCCCTTCCGATCACGTCATCTGACTTGATCGTGAGGATCTCCTGCAGGATATGCGATGCACCAAATGCCTCGATCGCCCAAACCTCCATTTCACCAAAACGCTGACCACCGAACTGGGCCTTACCACCCAACGGCTGCTGGGTGATCATGCTGTACGGGCCGGTGGAACGGGCGTGGATCTTGTCGTCGACCAGGTGGGCCAGTTTCAAGATGTACATGTAGCCGACGGTGACCGGATTGTCGTACAACTCTCCGGTGCGGCCGTTGCGCAACGGCGTCTTGCCGTCGAGCTGGATCATGCGAACGCCATCGACACCCTCGGCGTTGAGGTTCTCGAAGATCGACTGGATGGTCGGGTGCTTTCCGGCGGCCTCTTCCTCGTCCCAGTGAGCACCATCGAACACCGGCGTGGCGATGAACGTGCTCGGCTTGGTGTTGGGGCGAGTCTTCGACTCGGTGCCGCGGATGGGCGGATCGCCGACCGTCTTGTTGCGCTTCACATCGGTCCAACCCCAGCGCGCTGCGTACCCGAGGTGGGCCTCCAGCACCTGACCGACGTTCATGCGGCTCGGCACGCCGAGTGGGTTGAGGATGATGTCGACTGCCGTGCCGTCGGCCATGTACGGCATGTCTTCGATCGGGAGGATCTTGGAGATGACGCCCTTGTTGCCGTGACGGCC
>JAYTVB010000029.1:0-16920 GCA_043744235.1 Cyclobacteriaceae bacterium
CCGGTTGGGGATCATACAGGGTATGTTTTGAATGAATCAGACGGTACGGCCTCGAAGCGCATCCTTGTCAGGGGCGCAGACGTGTCTCTAACTTTTGACCTCACAACCTACAACCTGGAGTTTTTTGGCACCGATGTGAAGAATGAAAGCGGGACTGAATATGGACCCGCAAATGACGCACTGCAAGTACGGAATGTAACGACGGTGATGCAGGAAATCGGATCAGATATTTTTGCTGTCCAGGAAATCTCTGATGACAATTCCTTGAATAGCCTCCTGGCCGGACTCCCCCGATACACGAAGATTGTATCGGACAAATGGTCGCATTCGGCTGATCCGCCGGACCCTAATTTTCCGCCGCAGAAGATCGGGTTTGTATTTGACACCACGACTGTCAACCTGATTGGTTCAAGGATTATGTTTTCAGGATTGTACGATAACATCCGCGCTGGCATGGTTGTACTGCCTGACTACCCTGGCAGCAGCACTGGCTTTTGGTCATCAGGCCGGCTTCCATTCATGGCGGACTTCAGGGTTACGCTGCAGGGAATATCCAAAACAGTCAAAGTGATTGTCATCCATGCCAAATCCGGATCATACCAAAATGATTATGACAGGAGAGAATACGATGTGAGGGTGCTCCATGATACGTTGATGATGCACCATGCCCGGGAAAATATTGTCGTGCTTGGGGATTTTAATGATGAGGTCGGAGAGTCAATCCAGGAGGGGGCATCCACCTCGTTTCATCCCATTGTGAATGATACAGCCAATTTCAAAACATTAACGGGTTTGCTCGGTAAAGGCGATACGGGAAGCTACCTGGGAACCGGCAGTATGTTGGATCATGTGATCATTACGGATAAATTGGAAGACTCCTTTGTACGCAACTCCTCGTTCATTGAGGATGCGAGGAACTACATTTCGAATTACACAAGAACAACGTCGGATCACCTGCCAGTAACGGCCCGGTTTAAGCTTGCATGGTCAGACGATGTGCCTGTGATCGTTACGGGCCCGTTGGATTTGCCCCTGCAGCCATTGATAGTTCACCCGAATCCAGTAACGGATCGGATGGCGGTAGGCGGGATAAGTGGTGAATCTTTGATCGGTCATGTGGTTGACTGCATGGGGCGTTCACAGGAAATTGCGCTGGAGAAATCAGGCGAAAATTTCTCTTGCTCCACTGCTCATTTAACCCGGGGTGTTTACCTCCTGATCATTAACAATGGACACAGGAACTATTGTGCCAGGTTCCTGAAACTGTAACGAATATTTTGAATCCCAATTCAAATATTAGAAACTGACTGACATGAAGATTTTCCAGGCCAGGTTATCACTGCTGTCAGGCAGGGCATTCGGGCCATAACGGTAGAAAACCCCTCCGCCCAGTCCAAAGTGAAGGATATTCACATAACGGAATCGCAGGATGTTGGTCAGCATAAGGCCACTCTCAAAATATCCTTTTTCCATGGTTTTGAAACTGACCTGCTTGTGATGTTCGGGGTTCTTCAGACTTCCCCAGCCGGAATTCTGAACCAGGGTGAGCTCAGGCCTGAAGTATTCACTTTTCGTTCCAGTGAGTCTCCCAAAATTATGTTCCAGAAACAAGTAGGCATACTGATCGGAAATGAATTCATACAAACCCATAGTCTGAAAATAGTTGTGAATGAATATGCCTTGTGATAGAGTGTTAGGGTAAATGGTTCCTTTTCCATGATACAGAAAAGGGTAAGGGATCTGACCCCAGGAATATCCTCCGGTTAATTCATAGATGGTCTTGCCTCCGGCCGGCCAAATGATGTTGTGATCAAACCTGACTTCCACTTTGGTAAAATTGTACTGCCCATCCAATAACCCGGCGATGCTCCGGGACACCGCTACCTGCAGTTGCGGATTGGCGCTATTGGTGGCAATCTTGCTGCGGCCGATTTGGGTAAAGGATTCCCGGAAGGCATACCGCCACTGAAGCCCCACGGAAGCTGAAGTGAATTCACTCCTCATAACCAATGTGTCAGCGGGAGTTTGGTACTGGTAAGCATACGCTGGATTTCTTTTTTGTTGTTCCAGGAACACCTGGACGCTGGAAAAGGGGAATGGCCTGAATGAGAATTCAGCACGCAGCTGCCGCACCGAATCCATGCGGGCCGTCAGCCATCGTCGAAAAGATTCCCCGCCATTCAAGGCAGGTCCTTTCATGAAGCCAGGGCTCCCGGGCTCCAGGATATCCTGCTGGTAGCTGAACCTGAGATAGGCCTCTTTTTTTTGGTTCAGGTTAATCCGAAAAGCACTTCCGTATTTTAGTGCCTTGTCCTTGAAGCCATAAGCGCCATAGCCCTCCAGGGAATAAAGTCTCGAAATGGATTCTCCGGTCTGAATACCAAACCCCAGGCGCAGCCCTTCGTACTGGTTAAATCGTATCAGATGTTCGACGGGGAGATAGAAGGCCCCCGCTTTAAATTTGCCGACCAATAGCCCTTCCGCGACCTTCATGATGCTATTCAGGGAATTAAGTCTTTGGCCAAGAGAGTCATATCGTTTATAGGTGTTGCCCTCTCTTTTTGACAATGAATCGAGCCGGTGCCTGGCCCAGAAATCCGGGGATTGATCATTGGCCTGCGGATCGAATGATACATTGAGAAGGTCAAAGCCCTTCTTGTTGATTTCCGCACCGATCTTGATATTGCTGATATAGCTGCGGCTGTAATAATAGGGCCGTATGCTTCGGATGTTGTAAGTAGTGAAAATCAATTCACTGTTCAGTAACACTGGAAACCAATGCCCGTCATGCTTCTCGTATTTTTGCTGAATCCTGGATTCCATAAGCAAATGCTCATCGTCAGGTCGGGCCAGTACGTGCTCAACCGCATAACCGTCGGTGGAGATATAAAGTTGTCCTTTGAGTCCCTCGAAACTTTTCCCCGGCAAAGGCATGAACTCAATCACATAAACCGAATCGGCCCCGTGATAAATCGTATCCATGAGCGTGTAGTCATACCGGTCCAGGCTTCCATTGCTAATTGGATTGAGGTAATTTTTACCCATCAGGGGAATGACTTCCTTGTAGAAACCAAAAGGCTGGAAGTCGGTGGCCAGGAAGGCAAAGAAGGGATCCTTTATACCTGAGAATCGGTTCCCAAGTACCACTTCCTTATGTCGGTTGGGGCGCTCGTACTTCTTTTCCGTGTAACTCTCACTGACAAACGCTACGTTGTTCTCTATGAATTTCTTTATCCTGACCGAATCCTTGCCGATGGTGGAATAGCCTTTCGTGGGCTCCAGCGCACAGGATAATTTATTATATGAATTATACGTGAAGGACGGCAGGTTCTCCGGATCATTTTGATCCCGGTTAGCAATTACTTTACGGATGATCTTCAGGGCCGGGTTGTCCCCGGGACGAATAACGACCTCACTCAACTCAGTGGACTTCTCTTTCAGTTCGATAACCAGGGAGGTGCCCGATACCGATGGAGCAAGGCTGAAAGTCTGAAAGCCGACATACCTGAATTCTATGGTCTGTCCAGGTGTGAATACAATGTTGAAGCGGCCTTCTATGTCGGAGGCAATGCCCTGCCTGCTTTCCCTGACAACGATGTTTACGAATGGCAGTGGAGCCCTGGTTTTTGCGTGCACAACCACACCACTGAGTTCAAGCTGCGGGAAAGCGGGAATAGCAGTGAACAGGGTTGCGGCAAAAAGAAATCCCAGGCGCATGTTCACATTTGCCTCAGGCGGGTCATAATTTCGATACTAGAGTTCCAGCATCTTCACCACCGTAACGGCAGCTTCTTCGCCCTTGTTGCCCAAGGCACCTCCGGCGCGCTCGAGTGCCTGCTTTTTGTTAACGGTAGTCAGCACACCAAAAGCGATTGGTTTGTTGGTCTTCAGGCCTACTTTCATAACACCGAAAGCCGTAGCCTGGCAGATGTAGTCGAAGTGAGGCGTATCCCCCTGGATAACGCAGCCGAGACAGATCACGGCATCAATGTTTTTCTTTTCAGCCATCAGTTGGGCACCCAACGGCAGTTCGAAGGATCCTGGAACATTCTTCCGGATGATATTGCTCTTTCTGGCGCCCAAAGAAAGAAGTGCCTGGCAGGCTCCTTCGTAAAGGGCCTCCGTGATTTCCTCATTCCACTCGGCCACGATAATGGCAAACTTCCTGCTGGCGATTTTGCGCTTGCTTTTACCCGAAACGGAAAGGAGTGAACCGGCCATAGTATTAAATAAAAAAGGGACAGAATATCTGTCCCTTCAAATTTAGTTAAAGTCGTCTAAGAATTGCCGTCCAGGCGCGCTTTGTATTTGCGGGCATTCTGAAACTCCGAGCTTTCCCAGTATTGGTCAATGACCTGCTGGTACGTTTTGATGGCTTTATCGTTTTGATTCAACTTCTCATAGGCCAATGCGGCCTTCATGAGATAGGTGGGCGTGAAAAACTTGTTGGGTTTGTGATTGGCAGCCTTGGTGTAATACGTAGCTGCTTCTTCATATTTTTTCTGCTCCATATAAGCGTCGCCGGTCAGGCTGTAGGCCCTCGCCTGGACCAGCTGGTCATCAGATTTGAAATCCTCAAAATACAGGACGGCCAGTGGGAATTTGCCCTGCTTCAGGCAGATGCTCCCTGCGTAGAAATTGGCAAGGTTTCCGGCGTCCGTCATGGAATAGTCTTCAATGATTTGCTTGAAACCGAGGTTGTTGCCGTCACCGCTCATGGCCAGCTCAAGGCTGTCCGCTTCAAAATACCGAACTGCAGGGAACATTTCCTTTTGGGCGGCCTCATCCTGTGTGTTGGTCCAGTAGCGAAAGCCAAAGTACCCGCCCACAATCAGTAAAATGACCCCGAGAACACTAAATACGATTTTCGGGTTCTCCTCAATCCAATGCTCTGCCCCCTCAACCTTTTCGGCCAGGACTTCAGGGTTCTCAAGCAACTCAGCTTTCTTTTCTTCGTTTTTTGCCATGATTGTTCAGAAATAAACCCTTCCTGTCAGTCCGGAAGGGGTGCAAAACTAAATATTCGGGTTCATTTAACAAACCGGAGGAATCCCAGACATCGTGACTAGTCGTTTATGAAAGGATAATCCGCCTGCACGTAAATATCAGTGAGCGCCTCTTTGGGGTCAGGGAACTTCGACTCCTCAGCAAACTTGACGCTTTCTTCTACCTGGGCATGCACCTTGGTTTCAATCGCCTCCAATTCCTGCGCGGTAGCCAGTTTCTTTTCCAGGATCGTCGTCTTCACCACCTCGACCGGGTCACGCTGCTTGTATTCATCAACCTCTTCTTTGGAACGGTACTTCTGTGGATCCGACATCGAGTGGCCCTTGTATCGGTAGGTCCGGAACTCAAGCAATGTTGGGCCTTCGCCACTGCGTGCCCGCTCTGCCGCCTTGGCCACAGAGATGTGAACTGCCTCCACGCTCATGGCGTCAACAGGTTCAGACGGGATATCATAGGCATCTCCCAGCGTATACAATTCGGTCACATTGGACGTTCTCCTGACGGAGGTGCCCATCGCGTATCCATTGTTTTCAATAACGAAAATCACCGGAAGCTTCCAAAGCATGGCGAGGTTGAGGGCTTCGTGGAAAGCGCCCTGGCGCACGGCACCGTCGCCCATGTAGCAAATGCAGAGGTTCTTGGTCTTGTTGTATTTTTCCGCGAAAGCGATTCCGGCACCAAGCGGAATCTGTCCGCCCACAATGCCATGACCGCCAAAGAAATTCTTGGACTTATCAAAAATATGCATCGAACCGCCTTTGCCTTTGGTGATGCCTGTCTCTTTTCCATAAAGTTCTGCCATGACCGCACGCGGATCAGTCCCTAGTCCGAGAGGATGAGCGTGGTCGCGGTAGGCAGTGATCCAGCTGTCATCCTTGGTCAGCGCGGTAATTGCTCCTGCTGCGCACGCCTCTTGTCCGATGTACAAATGGCAGAAACCCCTGATTTTCTGCATTCCATACAATTGACCAGCCTTGTCTTCGAATTTCCGCATGAGGTACATCATTTCGTACCACCGCAGGTAGGTCTCCTTCGAAAACTCGGTTTTATCTTTTGCGCCCTTCGGCTTGGCTTGGGTTGACGTCGGCATATCAGTTACTTTTGAATCGGACTGCGAAAATAGCCCTGAATTCATCAATTCCCAACTAACCCCAGGCTGAAACCGGCAAGGTGCTCCATGCGACTTGAAAAACTCCATTTGGTTGATTTCAAAAACTACGCGGAAGCCGTCGTCAGCCTGGAAGGTCAGATCCATTGTTTCCTGGGCAAAAACGGCAGCGGCAAGACCAACCTGTTGGAAGCCATCCACTACCTGTCGCTCACCAAAGGGTCACTGCATACCCATGACGCTTCCAACATACGTCATGGCCAGAACCGGTTCATGATAAGCGGTCACTTCAGACAACAGGACAAGCTCTTTGAAATTATCTGTTCCTATTCGGCGGGACAGAAAAAGATCATCATTGAGAATGGAAAAGAGTATGGAAAATTTTCGGACCATATCGGGAAATATCCCCTGGTCATGGTGGCGCCGAATGACATCGAATTGATTTGGGACGGGGGAGAAGTAAGGCGCAGGTTCTTTGATTCGCTGCTTTCTCAGGTCGACAAGGAATACCTGGAGCAGCTGATTGTCTACCAGGCGCACCTGAAGCAGCGCAACAGCCTGTTGAGGATGTCAGCCGATCATGGTCCCATTGATCGAGACCTCCTGGACACCTATGACGAAAAACTTGTCTCATCCGGGATGGTGCTGCATCATAAGCGGTCCGCTTTTGTGGCAGGGTACCTGCCGCTGGTCGCTGAGCGCTACAATTTTCTGGCTGCCGATCTTCTGGAAGCATCCGGCATTCGGTACGTTTCAGATTTGGCAACATTGGACTTCAGGAAGGAATTGAAGCTGAAAACCAGCCAGGACCTGGCGCTGGGGCGTACCACCATAGGCATCCACCGGGATGATTTTGAGTTCACCCTCAACGGATATGAACTGAAACGGTTCGGATCACAGGGCCAGCAGAAGTCATTTCTGATCGCCCTCAAATTGGCCGAGTTTGATTACCTGGCTGCACGGAAGAATTCAAGGCCAATAATCCTCCTGGACGATATTTTTGACAAACTTGACGAATTGCGCACCGTTCAGCTGATGAAACTGGTTCAATCGGACACATTTGGTCAGGTATTCATTACCGATGCCAGTCCTTCCCGGAGTTTAGATGCCCTGCGAAAGGCCGGGGTAAAATCACAGAACTTTGTGGTGGAAGGTGGTACCTTGGGAAAAATCTAATCGGGATTGGCATTACACCGCAGTTAAGTGAAGCCTGAAAAAAACGATAGCGCCATCCACATCAGCCAGGCCATCCAGGACCTTCTGAAATCGCAGCATTTGAAGCCCAAATTTGACGAGGCCAATGTCGTGGCGTCCTGGGAGCGGATTGTCGGCAAGGCCATCGCCAAAAGGACAAAGCGGATTTATGTGAGAAATACCGTGCTTTTTGTTGAATTGCAGTCGCCTTCCATGAAGCAAGACCTGGGCTACCACAAGGGCCACATGATGGAACTCTTCAAAAAGGAGTTTGGTGAAGGGGTCGTTACCCAAATCGTCTTTATGTAAAAAAACCCGTTCCCAGGCTCCGTTGCGGGTTGGGTAAATTCTTTTAATGGCTTGTCAATCACGAAAAAGCCATTAATTTTGCACTCCTGTTTTTGGAAAAGGTAGAAGGAAGGGCTAAGGTAAGAAGTTGCCAAATCAGGGTGTTCTTGGAAATTACCATACAGTTTCACACTGAGCTTGTTGGCTGAGGATTATCGTGTGAAGAATATCGGGGGGATACTCAAGCGGCCAACGAGGACAGACTGTAAATCTGTTGACTTATGTCTTCACAGGTTCGAATCCTGTTCCCCCCACTGCGTCCGCCGAAGGTGGATAAAAGCGGGAGTAGCTCAGTTGGTAGAGCGATAGCCTTCCAAGCTATAGGTCGCGAGTTCGAACCTCGTTTCCCGCTCAGCGTTGAGCTGTCTGCCATTGGCCGTAAGTATTCCGGCCAGGAGCCAGTAGCTGACATGCCGTTGTAGCTCAGTGGTAGAGCACTTCCTTGGTAAGGAAGAGGTCGACAGTTCAATCCTGTTCAACGGCTCTTACCCACGGATGGTCCGCGAGTCTGGGCTGAAGTGTTAAACTGAATGATTCCTGGCAACGGCCAGGAAATGGAATTTTGAAATGATAGTATAGTGAAATCTCTTGAACACCGATGGGTAGCGACCATCAATAAGGTGTCGAAGATCTCCTGCCACGTGGCAACCTGCCTACCGGAAGGCAGGCGAATAACCCTTATTCGATAGGCTTAACATGTTTGGGGTGTATGTTTTTCAGGCGGAAAAACATTGAATTGTAACTTATTTAATCAATTTATACACTTTTAAACATTTAAACCTGGGATTTTCAAATATGGCAAAGGAAACATTTGATCGTTCGAAACCTCACGTTAACGTCGGTACTATTGGCCACGTTGACCACGGTAAGACTACCTTAACCGCCGCAATCACGATGGTGCTTGCAAAGAAAGGTTTGGCATCTATTAGGGACTTCTCTTCAATTGATAACGCCCCTGAAGAAAAAGAGCGCGGTATTACTATCAATACTTCACACGTGGAGTATCAGACAGTAAAGCGTCACTATGCGCACGTGGACTGCCCTGGACACGCTGACTATGTGAAGAACATGGTTACCGGTGCTGCCCAGATGGATGGCGCCATCCTGGTGGTTGCTGCTACGGATGGTCCTATGCCGCAAACCCGTGAGCACATCCTGTTGGCTCGCCAGGTAGGCGTACCTGCACTGGTGGTGTTCATGAACAAGGTTGACCTGGTTGACGATCCTGAATTGCTTGACCTCGTTGAGATGGAAGTTCGCGAACTGCTCAGCTCTTATAACTACCCTGGCGACACCATGCCGATCATCAGGGGCTCTGCCCTCGGTGCCCTCAATGGCGAAGCCAAGTGGGTTGAAAAGATCGACGAACTGATGACAGCGGTGGATGATCATATTCCCCTGCCGATTCGTGCGATTGACAAGGATTTCCTCATGCCTGTGGAGGATGTATTCTCCATCACGGGTCGTGGTACGGTTGCTACCGGCCGTATTGAGCGTGGCATTATCAAAACTGGCGACCCCGTTCAAATCCTGGGTATGGGCGCTGAAAACCTGACTTCCACCATCACAGGTGTGGAAATGTTCCGCAAAATCCTCGATAGGGGTGAAGCAGGTGATAACGTTGGTCTTCTCCTCCGTGGTATTGAGAAAACGGACATTTGCCGTGGTATGGTTATTTGCAAGCCGGGTACCGTTACCCCTCACGCCAAATTCAAGGCAGAGGTGTACGTCCTCAGCAAAGAAGAAGGTGGCCGTCACACGCCGTTCTTCAACAAATACCGTCCCCAGTTCTACTTCCGTACAACCGATGTAACCGGCGAAATCATGCTCCCTGCGGGCGTTGAAATGGTTATGCCTGGCGACAACGTATCCATTGACGTGGAACTGATCAACAAAATTGCCATGGAAAAAGGCCTTCGTTTCGCTATCCGTGAGGGTGGACGCACCGTGGGCTCTGGCCAGGTAACTGAGATTATGGACTAATCGCTAATCAATAAGCAATAGCGCTTAACTGAACTAAGTGATTGATTATCAATAAGGAGCGTTTCCTGGAATTTTCCGGGAAACGCTTTTGTTTTGAACCCTTTTCTTCTACCTTTGCAGTCCTTTTGGATTTAGGGTACGGAAGGGGTTTAAAGGGGCTCTCAGCTGATAATAAAATTGGCCAAACGGGTGTAGCTCAATTGGTAGAGTAGCGGTCTCCAAAACCGTTGGCTGGGAGTTCGAGTCTCTCCACCCGTGCAAAAACAGCGAAAAAACCCCAATCCGATTGGGTCAAGAAGGATATAGGAACATGAAAAAGATAAAAGATTACCTGCTGGACTCCATTGAGGAGGTTCGAAATAAGGTCTCTTGGCCGAAATTCAATGAACTTCAGAGCAGCGCCATCCTGGTGCTGGTCGCCTCATTGATTTTTGCATTGGTAATTGGCGTGATAGACCTGGGTTTCAAAAACGCGTTGGCCTGGTTCTACAAGGAATTTTAAGTCAGTAAGGAAATGGGTGAACTAAAGTGGTATGTATTACGCGTCATCAGCGGCCAGGAAAAGAAAGTAAAGTCTTACCTGGAAACTGAAATTGACCGCTCCAAGCTCACCGAATCAGTGCCCCAGGTATTGATTCCGTCTGAAAAGGTATATGAAATGCGCAATGGGAAGAAGAAGATGCGCGAAAAGAACTTTTTCCCGGGCTATGTGCTGATATCGGCTGACTTATCGCACCCGGAAGCCCACCACACGGTGGTCAATATCCCGGGAGTGATCGGGTTCCTCGGCAACCACGGGACTGGCACGGCCAAAGACCCGGTGCCGCTGAGACAGTCGGAAGTGAACCGCATCCTGGGTAAGGTGGATGAGGTGGATGAGGTGGGTGAGAAGCTGGAAAGACCCTTTATCAGGGGCGAATCAGTGAAGGTAATGGATGGTCCGTTCAGCGGATTCACCGGCGCTGTGGAGGAGATATTTGAGGACAAAAAGAAGTTGAATGTGATGGTGAAAATTTTCGGGCGCAACACACCAGTCGAGTTGAGCTACATGCAAGTTGAAAAGTTAGATTAAGAAGAAGCATTATGGCAAAGGAAATAATTGGCTATTTAAAACTGCAGGTGAAAGGGGGGTCAGCGAACCCGGCACCTCCTATCGGTCCGGCACTGGGTTCGAAGGGCTTGAACATCATGGACTTCTGCAAGCAGTTCAATGCCCGTTCACAGGATAAACCCGGCCAGGTATTGCCGGTATTGATCACGATTTACAACGACAAGTCTTTTGATTTTGTAATCAAAACACCTCCGGCCGCTGTATTGATCATGGAGGCCATTAAGATTCAAAAAGGTTCAAAGGAACCCAACCGCGCAAAAGTTGGATCAATCTCCTGGGACCAGGTGAAGAAAATTGCAGAGACAAAAATGCCTGACCTCAACGCATTCAAGGTTGAGTCGGCAATGAAAATGATTGCAGGTACAGCCCGCAGTATGGGTGTCACCGTCAGCGGTGCCGCTCCGTGGGATAAATAATAAATAATCATGGCAAGAATTACAAAAAACCGGAAGGCTGTCTTGGCGAAGTATAACGCCGAAAAGGAATACGCTTTGGATGATGCAGCCAAGATGCTCAAGGAGATCACGTTTACCAAGTTTGATGCTTCGGTCGATGTGGATATTCGATTGGGTGTCGATCCGAAGAAGTCGGACCAGATGGTACGGGGTGTTGTGTCCCTTCCTCATGGTTTGGGCAAGGTGGTTCGCGTGTTGGTGTTTTGCACCCCTGACAAAGTGCAGGAGGCAAAAGACGCCGGTGCTGAGTACGTTGGCCTGGATGAATTTGTAACCAAGATTGAAGGTGGCTGGACGGATATCGATGTGATCATCTGTACGCCCACCGTTATGGCGAAAGTAGGTAAACTGGGTAAGGTGCTGGGTCCCCGTGGATTGATGCCCAACCCGAAGTCAGGCACGGTCACACTGGAAGTTGGCAAGGCAGTGAAGGATGTGAAGGCCGGAAAAGTTGACTTCAAAATTGACAAACAAGGAATCATTCACGCCTCCGTTGGTAAGGCTTCCTTCAGCGCGGATAAGATAAAAGACAATGCCGCTGAACTGATCCACATGGTAGCGAAGTTAAAGCCGGCCTCTTCGAAAGGGACTTATATCCAAAGCATTAGCCTTTCGACAACCATGAGCCCCGGTATAATGATTGACAAAAGTTCCATTGTGGGAGTATAAAAACAAACGACGATGACCCGCGAAGAAAAAGGAGAGATTATTGACGAGTTGGCAGAAAAGTTCTCCCAGCACAATCATTTCTATATTACCGATGCTTCTGGTTTCTCAGTAGGGCAGATCAATGCTTTCCGCAGGATCTGCTTTCACAAGGGCGTAGAATACAGGGTGTATAAGAATACACTCATACGCAAAGCCCTCGAGCGCCAGACAACCGGTAATTACGAAAGTATTTTTAAGGTGTTACATGGTTTTTCTGGTGTGATCTTCTCCAAAGAATCAGGCAATGCGCCGGCCAGGGCAATCAAGGAATACCGCAAGAAAAATGAAGGGAAGCCCGCTTTCAAAGCAGCTTCCATCGAATCCGCCCTGTTTATCGGGGAGGAGAACCTCAATGTCCTCAATGATCTCAAATCTAAGAATGAGATGATCGGGGAGATTATTTCAGCGTTGCAATCACCCGCACAGAATGTATTGTCTGCCCTGTTGAGCAGCAAGCAAACTGTGGCAGGCCTGGTTAAGACCCTGGAGCAAAGAGCAAAATAAATTAATTATTGAACAGAAAATCTAAACACTTACAAACATGGCTGACATCAAAGCAATTGGCGATCAACTGGTAGAACTCTCCGTTAAGGAAGTATCTGAACTGGCTTCTTACCTGAAAGAAACTTATGGTATCGAACCCGCTGCTGCGGCTGCGGTGATCGCAGGCCCGGCTGCCGGTGGTGGCGCTGGAGCGGCTGCTGCAGAGAAGACTAATTTTGACGTAGTATTGAAAGCCCCCGGAGCAAACAAACTCCAAATCGTGAAGCTCGTAAAAGAACTCACCGGCCTTGGCTTGAAAGAAGCAAAGGACATGGTTGACGGAGCTCCCAAAACCATCAAGGAAGGCTTACCGAAAGACGAAGCAGAAAATCTCAAGAAGCAACTTACTGAGGCTGGTGCCGAAGTGGAGTTGAAATAACTTCTTGAAGGCGCTGGGTACCGTCTAAACCTTAAAAAATAGCCCCAACCCCGACTTGTCGGGGGTGGGGTTATCCTATTTGTACCCCTTTTATGTTCTAGTCCAGGAATCCTCTAAATAAAACGCACCTTGGCAAAGAAGACTATCAATAACAGGATCGACTTTTCAAACATTGAAAAGATCATTGAATATCCTGATTTCCTCGATCTTCAACTTCAATCTTTCAAGGACTTTCTCCAGATTGAGACACCTGCCGAAAAACGGCAGAACGAAGGCCTCTTCAAAGTTTTTGCAGAGAATTTTCCGATCTCCGATTCACGGGAAAATTTCGTGCTGGAATTCGTCGACTACACCATTGATCCGCCCAAGTACGATGTGGATGAGTGCATCGACCGCGGTCTGACCTTCTCCGTTCCGCTCAAGGCGAAACTGCGCCTCACGTGCAACGATGAGGACAACGAGGACTTCGAGACAATCGAGCAGGAAGTATTCCTGGGTAATATCCCCTACATGACGGAGAAAGGCTCTTTCGTCATCAACGGCGCTGAACGCGTAATCGTGTCGCAGCTTCACCGTTCCCCCGGCGTGTTCTTTGCCATGAGTAAACACACCAACGGAACAAAGCTGTACTCGGCCCGCATTATCCCATTCAAGGGATCCTGGATCGAATTTGCCACAGACGTAAACTCGGTGATGTATGCCTACATCGACCGTAAGAAGAAATTCCCGGTCACTACCCTTCTCCGGGCCATCGGCTACGGTACAGATAAAGACATCCTTGACTTGTTCGGGCTGTCTGAAGAGGTAGAGGCCACCAAACCCACCCTCAAGAAGGTGGTCGACCGCAAACTCGCGGCTCGTGTACTGAAAACCTGGACGGAAGATTTTGTGGACGAAGATACCGGTGAAGTGGTGTCCATCGACCGCAATGAAGTGCTGCTCGAGCGCGATCACGTACTCACTGCAGAAGATGTGGATGTCATCATCGAAAGCGGTGTGAAATCCATTATCCTCCACCGCGATGACGTCAACGTCACCGATTATCACATTATATTCAATACCCTGGCGAAGGACAACTCAAACTCTGAAAAAGAGGCCGTTGAACAAATCTACCGCCAGCTTCGCAATACTGAGGCTCCCGATGAACAGACTGCAAGGGACATCATCCAAAGCCTCTTCTTTAGCGAAAAGCGCTATGACCTCGGAGAAGTAGGCCGCTACCGCATTAACAAGAAACTGGGTCTTGAGCTCAGTGCCGATCAGCGCGTACTGACCACGCAGGATATCATCCTTATCGTGAAGTACCTCATCGGACTGGTGAACTCCAAGGCACTTGTTGACGACATTGACCACTTGAGCAACCGGCGTGTGCGCACCGTTGGGGAGCAGTTATACACCCAGTTTGGTGTCGGACTCGCCCGCATGGCCCGCACGATCAAGGAAAGAATGAATGTTCGTGACAATGAAGATTTCAAGCCCGTTGATCTGATCAACGCCAGGACTTTGTCTTCCGTCATCAACTCGTTCTTTGGTACCAACCAGCTCTCGCAGTTCATGGACCAGACAAACCCGCTGGCCGAAATCACACACAAACGCAGGATGTCGGCACTCGGGCCCGGTGGTCTTTCACGTGAACGTGCAGGATTTGAGGTTCGTGATGTGCACTATACGCACTACGGCCGACTGTGTACCATTGAGACTCCTGAAGGCCCGAACATCGGGTTGATCTCCTCCCTTTGTGTTCATGCGAAAGTGAACAAAATGGGCTTCATTGAAACCCCTTACCGCAAAGTGGACAATGGCAGGGTGAAGACCAGGGACATCATTTTCCTGACGGCCGAGGAAGAGGATACATTCAACATCGCCCAGGCAAATGCCCGTTTGAAACCAAACGGAGAATTTGTCGCAGAGAAAGTAAAGGCCCGCTTCGAGGGAGACTTCCCGGTCGTGGAGCCAGCCAACGTGAAGTACATGGATGTGGCACCGAACCAAATCGTGTCAATTGCCGCTTCCCTGATTCCTTTCCTTGAGCACGATGACGCCAACCGCGCCCTGATGGGTTCGAACATGCAGCGTCAGGCCGTTCCGCTCATGAGACCCGAAGCACCTATTGTGGGTACTGGTCTTGAGGGCCGCATTGCCCTCGATTCACGCTCCCTCATCCTGGCCGAGGCGAATGGCGTTGTGGATTATGTAGACGCCAAGAAGATTGTTATCAAGTACGACGTTTCGGATGAGCAGCAACTCGTTCGCTTCGACGATGAATACAAATCATATTCCCTGATCAAGTTCAGGAGAACCAATCAGGACACCTGCATCAACCTGACGCCTCTTGTGAAGAAGGGTCAGAAAGTGGAGAAAGGCGAGCCACTGTGCCAGGGCTATGCCACTGAAAATGGTGAACTCGCGCTCGGACGCAACTTGCTCGTGGCTTACATGCCGTGGCAGGGATACAACTTTGAAGATGCGATTGTTATCAGCGAGCGCGTGGTGCAGGAGGATATTTATACCTCCATCCACGTTGAGGAATTTGAACTCGAGGTTCGCGACACCAAGCGCGGTGAAGAAGAATTGACTTCTGAGATTCCTAACGTTAGCGAGGAAGCTGTTAAGCACCTCGATGAGAACGGAATTATCCGAATCGGTGCGGAGGTTCGTGAAGGCGATATCCTGATTGGAAAGATCACCCCCAAAGGTGAAACCGATCCCACGCCGGAAGAAAAACTCCTACGCGCCATCTTCGGCGACAAGGCCGGCGATGTGAAGGATGCTTCCATGAAGGCGCCCCCCTCATTGAAAGGTGTGGTCATTGAAACCAAACTCTTCTCCCGCCCCAAGCGCGACAAGGATGTACGTTCAAAGTCCAAAAAGGAATTGGATGCACTGAGGAGCCGCTACAGCAAGTCGCTGGCAGAGCTTCGTGGTGAAATGATCAAAAAGCTGACCAACATCCTGACTGGCAAAACCAGCCAGAGTGTGAAGCATAAATTCGGTGATGAATTGATCAGCAAGGGAGTGAAATTCACCAGCAAGGTGATTGAAAACAACCTCTTCCCTGACAAGAACATCTACCGTGACGAAAGCAATTACAACGTTCCTGAGGAAGTGAACCTGATCGCCGATGTTAGCCTGGAATCATGGACAACCGATGATCATACCAACGAACTCATTGCTGAGATTGTTAAGAATTACCTCATCAAGCGCAATGTGATTGCCGGCGAATTCAAGCGCGAACGCTTTACGCTTGAGGTTGGTGATGAATTGCCCGCGGGCATCGTGCAGCTGGCGAAAGTTTACGTCGCCAAGAAGCGCAAACTGAAAGTGGGTGATAAGATGGCCGGTCGTCACGGGAACAAAGGTGTGGTCGCGAAAATTGTTCGTGATGAAGACATGCCATTCCTCGAAGATGGTACACCGGTCGACATCTGTTTGAACCCGCTTGGCGTGCCTTCGCGTATGAACCTGGGTCAGATTTACGAGACCGTGCTGGCGTGGGCTGGCAAGAAACTTGGAAGAAAATATGCAACGCCAATCTTTGACGGCGCAAGCCTTGAGGATGTTTCGGCAGAGTTGAAGGAAGCAGGTTTGCCTGAATTCGGCAGGACCCACCTTTATGATGGCCTGACCGGAAAGATCTTTGATCAGAAGGTAACGGTCGGTATGGCGTACATGCTCAAACTGGGTCACCTGGTTGACGACAAGATGCACGCCCGTTCCATCGGACCCTATTCACTTATTACGCAGCAGCCTTTGGGCGGTAAGGCCCAGTTCGGTGGTCAGCGATTCGGCGAGATGGAGGTGTGGGCGCTCGAGGCGTACGGCGCGGCCTACGCCCTGCAGGAGCTGCTCACGATCAAGTCCGACGACGTGCTCGGCCGCGTGAAGGTCTACGAGGCCATCGTCAAGGGCGAGAACATCCCGGAGCCCGGTATCCCGGAGTCCTTCAAGGTGCTCATCAAGGAGATGCAGTCGCTGTGCCTCAACGTCGAGGTGCTCTCCGGCGACGGCATGACCATCGAGATGCGCGACACCGAGGACGACGTGTACCGCGCCGCCGAGGAACTCGGAATCGACCTGTCCCGGC
>JAYTVB010000030.1:0-61343 GCA_043744235.1 Cyclobacteriaceae bacterium
TTAACTACTGCAATTGAGATTTGGCATCTGGATAAGGTGCTTTTGTTTAACCGCTGGGGATCGCTTAACCGCGGAGGTCGCGGAGGAATTTACGCAAAGGACGCAGAGGTTTATTATTCTCGTCACGCCTGGCGAGGACTCTCAGCGTGTTTCTCGGCCCGGAAAACCTGACTAAATTCAGGACCCCATTCAAAGTACCTTTCCATTGTTGATATTTGATTACACTCATGGGAAGCATGTCAGAAAACGAAGTATCTGAACTAGTCATCGGTGCGGCCATTAAAATCCATAGAAGACTTGGTCCCGGGTTACTGGAATCAGCCTATGAGGAGTGTCTTTACTATGAACTAATCAAAGCTGGCCTGAAAGTCGAGAAGCAAAAGGGGCTTCCTCTTATTTATGACGAGGTCTATTTGGACTGTGGGTACCGGATTGATCTTCTGGTTGAGAAAAAACTAGTCATTGAGACTAAAGCTGTTGATGCTCTTAATGATGTTCATTTGGCTCAGATTCTGACATATTTAAAACTTTCAGATTGCAGATTGGGTCTATTGATAAATTTCAATGTTGTCTTACTCAAAAAAGGCATCAAAAGGGTAGTGAATAATTTTTGACTCGCCGACTTCTGACTCTTAACTACTGCAATTGAGATTTGGCATCTGGATAAGGTGCTTTTGTTTAACCGCTGGGGATCGCTTAACCGCGGAGGGCGCAGAGGAATTTACGCAGAGGACGCGGAGGTTTATTACACTTGGCGCTTGACGAACATGCTCAGCGTGTTTCTCGGCCCGGAAAACCTGACTTTTTAGAACTGCAATGAGATCGGGCATTTGGATAAGGTGCCTGATTTTTTTGTGCTTAACCGCTGGGAATCGATTAACCGCGGAGGGCGCAGAGGAATTTACGCGGAGGTCACGGAGGCCTGCAGTTAATAACTTCGCGCCCTCTGCGTAAATTCCCTCCGTGTCCTCTGCGGTTAAGAAAACTCGGTCCTCTGGGTAAATTTACCTTCGCGCCTTCTGCGGTTAAGAAACTCCGCTCCCTCTGCCTAAATTCTCTCCGCGCCCTTTAGCCAATAACTCCGCGTTCTCTGCGTACATTTGCCTTCGCGCCCTCTGCGGTTAAGAAATGAAAGGTTAAGAAATTAAACAAGAGCACATCTCTCCCCTCTCCAGCGGTTAAAACAGAACTCCCCCCTATTTAAATCATTCCTCTATCGCCAATAACTCCGCGTCCTCAGCGTAAATTTGTCTTCGCGCCCTCTGCGGTTAAGAAATGATACAAGAGCCCATCTCTCTCCCCTCTCCAGCGGTTAAAACAGAACTCCCCCCTATTTATAGCATTCCCCTATAGACAATAACTCCGCGTCCTCTGCGTAAATTCCCTCAGCGCCCTCTGCGGTTAAAAAATAAAAGGTTAAGAAATAAAACAAGAGCACATCTCTCCCCTCTCCTGCGGTTAAAACAGGAGGAAATACATTTTAACAGCGGGGCTCGTCTGGAAAAAAAACTCCCCCCTATTTAAATCATTCCCCTATAGCTAATAACTCCGCGTCCTCTGCGTAAATTTACCTTCGCGCCCTCTGCGGTTAAGAAACTCCGCTCCCTCTGCGTAAATTCCCTCAGCGCCCTTTAGCTAATAACTCCGCGTTCTCTGCGTACATTTGCCTTCGCGCCCTCTGCGGTTAAGAAATGAAGGTTAAGAAATGAAACAAGAGCACATCTCTCTCCCTTACAACCAGAAGATCTACTTCGCCTCCGACTTTCACCTGGGGGCACCTAACCACGAGTCCAGCCTGGCACGTGAAAAAAAGGTTGTGGCATGGCTGGAGTCCATCCGACACGACGCGCATTCCATTTATCTCCTGGGGGATATTTTCGACTTCTGGTTTGAATACCGCCATGCCATCCCCAAAGGCTTCATTCGCCTTCTGGGCAAGTTAGCCGAACTGCGCGATGCCGGCATCCCGATCTACCTGTTCACCGGCAACCACGACATGTGGATGTTTGATTACTTCCCGAAGGAACTGGGAATCCCCATCTACCGCGAGCCGATTGTCTTAAACACCGGCACCCACAAGCTCCTCATTGGCCATGGCGACGGGCTCGGTCCGGGCGACCGTTCCTACAAGCTCTTAAAGAAATTTTTCAGCAGCAGCATCTGCCAATGGCTGTTTGCCCGTATCCATCCCAATCTTGGTATGAGCATTGCTCATTACTGGAGCCGGAGCAGCCGGATAGCCAACATGAAGGTGGAAGAGAAATTTACAGGCAAGGAGAAAGAGTACCTGTTCATCTGGTGTACCGGGCAGGAGCACCTGACCCATCATGATTTCTATATTTTCGGTCACCGCCACCTTTCCCTGGACCTGCCCGTGAGCGGAACGAGCCGCTACATCAACATTGGTGAATGGGTTCATCATGCGGCATACGGCGTCTACGATGGAAAGAACATGGAACTTAAGCGCCTTATGAAATGAAAAGGACTGCCTTCCTGCTGTGGTTGTTGTTGATCTTAATGACTGCGCAGGCACAACCAAAAAAAATCAGAATTGAAACACGGTCAGACATTGTGTGGGCCGGGGTAGACCGCCCGGGGGATTTGTTTTTGATACTGGTCACCGGTGAAGTCCAGAAGTTCAACAACCAGGGCCAGCCCGTCGGGACGCATGGTTTCGGCACGCCACCTTCGCTCCTGGACCCGATGGACGGGGCCCAGTCATTCTATTACCTACAAAAAGAAAATGTGTTCGGGCACCTCAACGCCGACTTGTCCGATGCGACCCGGCACAAGCTTGATCCCGCCTTCGCCATCGCGCCGTGGCTGGTGTGTCCCTCGATGCACGAGTTGTGGATGCTGGATTCCAGTGATTTCAGCCTCAAGAAGACCAATATGAATGGAACGGCTATTGCCTTTGAAAGCTCGCTGAACCCTGAGCCGAAGAAGAAAGCCAACGATTACCTGTACATGCGCGAATACCAGAACTACCTCTTCATCCTCGACAAAGCTACAGGCGTGCTGCTGTTTAACTCCGTGGGCAAGTACATCCGGACCCTGGGTGAAAAAGGCATCGACAGTTTCGGCTTCCTTGGGGAGGAGATGTACTTCACCAAAGGCGATGCTTTGATACTGACCGATCTTTATTCCAATGAAACACGAACCCTGCCTTTGCCTGTCGTTTGCCGTTTCGCACTGGTAACGGATGATACGTTATACGCGGTGGGTAAAAAGGGAGTGTCGATTCTGGAATTCAAGCCATAGTATATAAACATTAGCAGAAAATCCTTCTTTCATATTTCTACCGCTGTCGGAAGCCCGGTAAGATTGTGAAGCCTGCCTGTATCCTCCGGTTCATTATGCCCCGTCCATCAATATCCATTTTGTCATCTGGGCCTTTTGCCATAGTTTAAGCCCATTAACCCAATCACCATGAAGTTTTCATTCCTGACCCTATTGATGTTGCTGTCTCTCCTCTCGGGCGCTCAGAAAAAACCGGTAAGCCCCAAGCCTTACGCCGCCACCATCACCGAGAGCGATCTTAAGAAACACCTGACCGTCGTGGCGTCCAAAGAAATGGAAGGTCGCGAAACAGCAACACCAGGGCAGCGCAAAGCAGCCGCCTATATTGAAAATCACTTCAGGGAACTCGGCCTGCTGCCTGGCATCGAAGGCAGCTATCAGCAATACTACCCGGTATACAAGGATTCTGCTACCCTGGCGCGCATGGTGGTGAATGGAAAGACATTGACCTCCAACCAGGATTTCCAGGTGAGTCCGCAGTTCAGTACCGAAAGCAAAATCTACTTCTCGGAAGTAGTTTACGCAGGGTATGGCATCATTGATTCCGTTTACAACAGCTTCGGAAAAACCAGCGTAGCCGGAAAGGCCATACTGATTGTTGAAGGCGGGCCTTCCGGACTGCGCGGCGGCAGGGGCCGGTTCTCAACGACGGGCACATTCGCCAAGATCATGAATGCACGCGAAAAAGGCGCTGCCGCTGTGTTCATCGTCAGCGCTAACTTCCGTCCAGCCATGGGTTCGGGCATGTACCTCAGCCTGTTCAAGGATACCCAGTACCCTCCAACCTACTTCATCAGCGACAAGATGGCGGAACTCATTGCCGGCTCAAACTGGAATGCGATGAAAGAAAAGCTGAAGACTGAAAACATGGAGCCCTCCCCTTTGAAAGCTGAAGTGGAGGTCCAACTGGACAAAAAGATCATGAGGTTATCAAGCTCCAACGTCATTGGCATGCTCGAAGGCACCGACAAGAAGGATGAGTACCTGATTATCACTGCTCACTATGACCACCTCGGGAAACGCAATGATGCTATTTACTATGGTGCAGACGACGATGGTTCGGGAACAGTCAGTGTGCTGGAAATGGCGGAAGCCTTTGCCAAGGCCAAAGCCGAAGGCAAGGGACCGCGCCGCAGCATTATTTTCATGACCGTCAGCGGGGAGGAAAAGGGATTGTGGGGATCCCAGTATTACAGCACCCATCCTACCGTCAACCCCGAGAAGATTACCGCCAACCTGAACATCGACATGATCGGCAGGATTGACACCGACCGGAAGAAAGCCGACACCCTGAATTATGTGTACGTGGTAGGCGACGACAAACTGAGCAGCGAGTCAAAGCCGCTGAGTGAGGGCGTCAATAACAAATACACGAAGCTGGTCCTGGACTATAAATTCAACGACCCCAAAGACCCAACCCGAATCTACTTCCGCAGCGACCATTACAACTTCGCCAAAATCGGAGTGCCTATTCTATTTTACTACGATGGCATGCTCAAGGCCGACTATCACCAGCCGACTGATACCATAGACAAAATCAATTTTAAACTGCTGACCAAAAGGGCACAACTGGTATTCTACACCGCGTGGGAAATGGCCAACCGTGAGGGGATGATGAAGAGGGATATTGCGTTGCCTGAGGAGGGTCGGTGAGTGGTAAGTGGTAAGTGGTAATCGGGTAATCAGGTAATCGGGTAATCAGGTAGTCGGGTAATCAGGTAATTGGGTAATTGGTAGGTGGGTGCTAATAATCCGAATAGGCAGTTGGTCTCAAAAACCAGATCACGTGCTTGGAGACATTATTCTGGTATTCCGGCATGGACGAAAGCGTTTTCCATTGGGGGTCATCAACAAAAGCCTTCCAGTGCTCATCGCGTGAGGCCTTGCTTTCAAATGTGGTCATGTACATCAGGTTGGGCATATGGCTTCCCGCCAAGACATCAGCATAAAACACGGCATTGAATCCCAGGCGACGGAAGAGACCGACCTCATCACCCTCTACAAACATCTTCACTTTGTTCTGGTAAATCTTCTCCGTGGGGCTTTCGTAACTGCGCAATTCATAGACCCGCTCCGCTCGCGGCCCGGTCAGTGCGGGTGTTGTGAGTTTTGGCGCTCCCTTAAAATTCCGAAGAATGATTTTCTCCATGCGGTCATACGGCGGATTGGCGTACAGGGCATCATGGTATACAACACCATCCTCATTGAACTTCCTGTCTACAGCAATCAGGTCGGGGATATTGACAAACATATCCACTGACTTGTAAGGCACCAACAGGTAAATCAGCTTCCCGTAACTACTGTCGGATTCAACAGGCTTGAAGACGCCAATGTTACTTATGCCTGCGCGGTGCAGCGTAGGCAGCAGGGCGTCTTTCAGGAAAACTTCCACAGATGCCTCCTGCCCATGGTCCCTGACATGATATATTCTGAGTTCATAGTATTCCTGCTTTTTGCCCTGAGCCTGGATATCCAAGTACGCAGCGGCCGAAAAAGCAAGAAGAATGATGAACCGGGTCATTGTTGTTTCTTTCAACTAAGTTACGAAATATAATATCATGGCTGACCATCACATTTCATTACATTGACATGACTTGCCGTCACGCCCAGGCGGATGAACAGAAAGAAGCCATCAAGTCCGAAGACCTGATGGCTGCTCATTAAATCCAAAAAGTACTACAACACTACTTCGAGCGTCGTCTCATTTTCCGGCGTATCAAACGCCGTGGCAGAGATCTTGCTCCCGGCGACGGAGAGATTCGCCACCGTAGCGGTGTACTTCCAGATGTGCGACTTCTTCGCATCCTGAACGGCATCACCCTCTTCCAGCATCTTGCCGTTTCTGCCGAGGATAATCACCTTTACGCGTATCACCTTGAAGTCATCGGTGGCATCGATGACAATCACGCTCCCCACGGTTCCGTCGTAGTCGCGGGTTTTGATCAGATTCACCCTGGGCGCATTGAGGTAGTCAGACACCGCCACAACAAAGGCCGACGGCTTCTTCGCGGTGATGCCCGTGGCGTACTCCGCCCTGGATACTGCATCGGCAGTCTGCCCCTTGGCATACGATGCCGCTTGCAGGAACTTTTGCTGGACAACTTCCTGCTTGTCAGACGGAGGTCCCAGCTTCCGTTTGGGGCGGTTGACAACGACAACCCTGTTGTTCACCTTGCGCACCGTGACCCGCTCACCCAGCATACCACCGAGTTCGGTTGGACTAATTGTTGTACTCATAAAAACATTTTGTTTAAGTTTCACACCGACACACGCCGTGTCATGCTGCTACTCTGCCTTCACCCACAGAAAATTCTCAGTTCATGAGGTGCACCTTTGGGCTGCGGCGGTAGCAGATTCACTTCGTCTGCGATGCTTGGTTCAAATATGAAAGGACTGGCTGACGCAGTTCCCTACCTTTCCCCTACTTTCCCTTCATTTCCCTTACTTTCCCTTCATTGGCTCACTTGTACTGTTTCCGGACACCATCGCCTTTCAGGCTTAAATTGGGCTAAAAAGCGACTTCCATAGACCTAAAACCCTCTTTTTGGCTCAGTTCCGCATAAATTTCATAAGCAGTAGCAAGAACGCTCGAAGCGACATCGAAGAGACATCGAAGAAGCCTCGAAGGGACATCGAAGAGAGATCGAAGAAGGTAAGAGGTAAGTGGTAGGTCTCACCCGCTGAAGTGCCTCGCGTTGGAGGGTAATCAGGTAATCGGTGATCAGGTAATCGGTCGCGCCCGCCGAAGTGCCTCGCGTAGGAGGGTAATCGGGTAATCGATGATCAGGTAATCAGGTCTCGCCCGTCGAAGCGCCTTGCGTAGGAGGTAATCGGGTAATCGGTGATCAGGTAATCGGTCGCGCCCGCTGAAGCGCCGTGCAGGAGGGTAATCAGGTCTCGCCCGCCGAAGCGTCTCGCGTAGGAGGGTTATCGGTGTTCAGGTAGTTGGTACTCAGTAAAGTAACTCCTGCAATGCCGGTGAAAATTCATTATTCGGCCCTTTCATATCATTTACTTTTCATTTTTGAACATATTCGGGTTTTATATTGATTATCAATACATTACGTGAATTCGTTGTAACGTGGGTTGCAATTTTGATCCGTTTTGCCCACGGGAAAACCCCCAAAATGGCCCCGAATTGCCCCCAAAGTTGACCCACAATCAACGATCACCCGTGTGGGTGGGTAACATCGCCCATATCGTCGGCAACCGTCCCGGAATGCTGATTGTAAAATTGATGTCGTAAATTCCGTTAGTGTTCAAATCACCCAATCAAAATAACATGGAAAAGCATCTCGAATTTGTCCAAGGAGTAATCAACCGAATGGGGCAAAACTCATTTCTTATTAAGGGTTGGACCATAACAATTGTCGCTGCATTGATTGCCCTTGGAGCCAAGGACTCTCGTATTCAGTTCATACTCGTTGCGTATTTTCCGACAGCGGTGTTCTGGGGGCTTGACGGATATTACCTCTACCAAGAGCGGCTTTTCAGGAAGGTGTACGATGCAGTAAGAACACATTCGGTGCCTACAGATTTCTCCCTCTCTACAAAGAGTTTCGACAAAGGCTTTACTCAATGGGCTGACGCTGTAATCTCAAAGACGATTTGGCCGCTATATGCCACAATTCTTTTCACAATAACGATTGTTGCCTTCACGGTGAATCCGTGTATTAACAATTAGGTTCGGATGGGCAAAAGCATTTTCATCACTTACAAGTACGGTGACGGCACAGTCCGGGCCATGCCTGGGATTCAAAACACCACAGTTCGCGATTACGTTGATAAATTACAGGGGCTTCTGAAAAAAGAAGATCACATCAACAAAGGGGAACTGGACGGACAGGACCTTTCCGCCTTCAAAGACTCGACGATAGCATCCATACTTAGAGATAAAATCTTCTCAAGCAGCGTAACAATTATTATGATATCACCAAGAATGAAGGATCCAGCCAAGCTCGAAAGCGACCAATGGATCCCATGGGAAGTCTCATATTCACTAAAGGAGCACACCCGGGAGGGCCGGACAAGCCAAACAAATGCAATGCTTGCGATTGTTCTTCCGGACAAGAACGGTAGCCATGAGTATTTCCTAAGGCCAGAGCCAACTTGCAACGCTGTAATAGTCCAAACGGAAACATTATTCAAAATTATAAGCGAAAATATGTTCAATCTCAAAGTCAAGCATTTTCACCAGTGTAACGGGAATGCCGTCCATGATGATCCTGAACCTTCTTACATAAAGTGGGTTAAATGGGATGATTTTGTTAGGAACATTGACGGCTGGATTGACCCCACAGTCGCTATCAATGAGAGAATCGCAGACTACAAGATTTACAAAATGGTTGATTAGCTACGGTAAGGTTGATTTTGGCAAAGGGTTCTGTTTGTAAAGTCCATCAAGGGCGAGGGCCGGTGAAGTACTCTGACCGTGGTGAGACTGCCATCGTTTTAGGTCTTCGACTGTCAAATCGACCATATGGTTGAGGTCTAAGTCATATTCGATGCTGAACGATTCCCTAAGAGCCTCGGCTTTTGAAAAGTACTTCGCTCCCAATTCATCCCGACGCCTTTTTCTAATGACCTGACTTGTTGCAATTTCATAATAAATCCACGGTGACTCGGTCCTATTTACAACGGCCGATGATGAAATAGAGGACGGTGTGTTCAAAAAGAATAAACACTCACATTTATCCAGCATCATTGACAACGCAGTTGCGAGCATCATGTGAACATGGCTTGTAGATTTATTTCTCAGCTCGTAGCTATAATACCCGCTCTCCATCAAACAGTATTCGTTATCAATTGCCTTGAGAAGGTCAATTGAGTGGCTCCATATACAGGAGTCCACGAATGCTGTAATATTGAAAACCTCCTTGAGCCATCCTGCCAAGGTTATAGCCAAGTCTTCATCCGCATGCGAATGAGAAATAAATACGTCCGCAGCGATCTGTGGAAACCAATTCTGCTGAATTTCTGCACCCTTTAAAATGTCGTAATTCAGTAGCTCCTCCAGTTTCTGCTTTGCAACGACCTTATCCTTTTTGAAATTGGAAATACCCAACTGGTAATAGTTGGCATTTGACCATTTCAGAGTAACGTTTAATCCTCGGTACATCTTCTTCCAAGTTCAAAATTCCAACAGGTCCCACCTTCCCAAGTATTCCTGCTTTAGATCCTTGAATTTTCTCATCGTACTGTCATTATGCGACTGACCCTTTTTGCCGGGCGTGTTCAACCATTTCTTATGTTCACGTTTTACATATTCCGAGACAACGTGACTTGGTACAATATAAAATTCTGGTAGCGACATTAAATCATAAATATTTACAAACACATAGAATAACGACCTATCATTAATTTGCTCAGCCTTCTTGTTCAACACCCACTCTCGCTTATTGATTTGATTTGTTTTGACTTGAATCCCAAGGGTTTTGGTAGCATCCTCATTACAAACAAGGATGTCAATTCCCTTTGTATTTTTCAGAGTAACAGAAGAAATGTAGCCCCGTCGTGAGAGTTCAGCCGCAACAAAATACTCTCCAGAAACCCCCGACAAAATACCTGTGACCTTTTCTTGCTTCTTCATAGTCGATATTTTTACGCCACCCTCTCCTGATACAAATGCCTCTGAAACTCAATAAACAACTTCCTAATCTCCGGAATCCCGCCCAGCTTGTCAGAGGCATCACTTACAGCCTGGTACTTTAACTCCAACAGACTGGGCAGCTTCTCCTGATCCAATTCCTCCACCCCTGTTTCGATATACCGGGACAACACGAAATCAAGGAACTCCTTCTGGTTGGTGTCCAACAAAGCGAAGATCTTCTTTTGGGCGGTGGCTACACGCAGCTCACGGGTGATCGGCTGGCGGGAATAGGCAATGAACTCAAGCACATCAAAGAGATCGCTTTTCTCGGCATCAATCATCTTCTGCAAGATCATCAGTTCATCCAACCCAAAGCCTGCATCGTCAAGCTGCTCCAATAGGGTCTTGCGGGTGAGGGGGTTGGACCAGATCGCTCTTAGTTCGTCTTCACTCTTGAACAGGTCAGGCAGCTTGCCGTACAGGTTATTGAGAAATTCCTGTGCGGAGATCGGCTTGCCATCCGGACTCCAGAAAGTGGAGGAGACTGAGTGTGTGATCTCTCGTTCCTTGCCGTCTCGTAGTCGTATGCGGATTCGCTTTCGCTTGCCTTCTCCACCCTTGCCGTCTTCATCTCCTTCATCTTCGACCTTCGGCGGATCGGGATCGTCGTCGTGGGGCGTTGGATCGTAATCCACAGGCTCAACGGGCTCGCCATCCCACTCCGGATCGTTGAACCGGGCGCTGGCGTTCACGAAGTCGTAGATGGTGAAGAAGTACTTTTCGTCAAACAACCTCGTGCCCCGGCCCACAATCTGCTTGAACTCGACAATGTTGTTCACCGGCCGCATCAGGACGATGTTCCGGATGTTGCGGGCATCTACGCCGGTGGAGAGCTTCTGTGACGTGGTGAGGATGGTCGGTATGGTCTTCTCGTTGTCCTGGAACTCACGCAGGTACTGTTCGCCCAGATCACCGTCATTGGCGGTGACCCGCACGCAGTAGTTAGGTTCGGTGCTTTTCTTGTACTGATTGATCAAATCCCTCACAGCTGCTGCGTGCTCCTGCGTGGCGCAGAAGACGATGGTCTTCTCATTCTGATTGATAAGGTCCATGAACAGCATGACCCGCTTCTCCTCCCGCTCTTTGATTTCAATGATCCGGTTAAAATCTGTTTCGGTATAGACCTTGCCCTCCTCGATCTCTCCCTCGATCAACTGGTCATCGGACTGGTACTGGTACTGGTCGAGGGATGTCCTGAACTGCTTTACTTTAAAGGGAGTCAGGTAGCCGTCGTTGATGCCTTCCTTGAGGGAATAGATATAGACGGGATCGCCGAAGTATTTGTAGGTATCCGCATTCTCCTTTCGCTTTGGTGTGGCCGTCAGACCGATCTGAACCGCTGGAGAAAAATATTCCATGATGGCCCGCCAGTTGCTCTCATCATTCGCACCACCCCGGTGACACTCGTCAATTATAATGAAGTCAAAATAGTCCTTCGGGTATTCGCCAAAGTAGGGTGTCTCATTCGGCCCACTCATGAAGGTCTGGAAGATGGTGAAGAAGACGCTGCCGTTGGTGGGCACTTTGCCCTTCTTCCGGATGTCTCTGGGCTTTATCCTCACCATAGCATCCTCCGGAAAAGAGGAGAAGGCGTTGTAAGCCTGATCGGCAAGAATGTTCCGGTCGGCCAGGAACAAGATTCTGGGCCTCCGGGTTGCTTCATATCTCAGGTTCCATCTACTCTGAAACAGCTTCCACGCAATCTGAAAGGCAATGAAGGTTTTGCCGGTGCCGGTAGCCAAGGTCAGGAGTATGCGGTTCCTGCGCTGGGCAATGGCGTCCATGACTTTATCGATGGCAATTTCCTGATAGAACCTGCCGCCCATGGCACCGCCTTTGTCTTCATAGGCGACGGCGTTGAAATTGTCCTGCCACTCATTCTGCTTTGGGAAGTTCTTGTGCCACAATTCATCCGGACCTTTGTATTTAGTAACAGGCCCTTCCTTGGCCGAGTCCATGTCAATATGGTATATCTCAAGGCCGTTGGTGGCGTAAGCGTCATCCAGCTTAAGTTTTGTGGCGTAGTCCTTTGCCTGACCTACCCCTTCCGCTGCACTTCGCTCATCACTTTTTGCTTCCACCACCGCCAACATCCGGTTGTGGTATTTCAACACATAATCAACTTTGAGTTCTTTATCCCTGCCGCCAGATGATCTGAGTTTACCAATGGAAATGATATACTCACGATGAATCTTAACCTCCGGATTCAATTTCTGATCCCAGCCATCTTCCCGCAACTTGGGGTCAATCAGTTCCGCTCTGGTTTCGGCTTCGTTCATGTTATCTGTTTTTGATCAGGTTGGTGATCAGGGAAATCATGAGCTCCTTATCAGAAGGATTGCTCTGCGCTACCAGCAAGGCGAGGGCCACGAGGCCATTGTCGTTGATCTTTAACTCCCCGCTCTTCTTGAAACGGTGTCTGTTTTTCTCCAGGAACCAAATGAAGAGGAATGCTCCGATCCGTTTATTGCCATCACTGAACGGATGATTCTTTATGATGAAGTAAAGCAGGTGCGCAGCCTGCGCTTCTATGCTTTTGTAAACGTACTCGCCGCCGAAAGACTGGACTACATTTCCAAGAACACCGGCAAAGCTATCGTCTTTCTGATTGCCGAAAAGATCAGATGCTTCTTTCGCCTTTATGAGTCTGCCTTTCAGCTCAACAATAGCAGCCATGGCTTCATCATACTGTAGTTCATAGGTGATGTCCTCGTTAAGTTTTCCTGTCGACAGGGTATTGCTGTCGAACTGATTTAAAAGAACAAAGCTTTGAGTGTAGTTGGTGATAATCTCCAATAACCCTTTTGCTTCAGGCAGGGAAATGCTTTCCGTTTGGCTGCCCTCCTGAATGAGACGGACAGTTTGCTGTAGTTGATCGAGGCGTTTTTGATTGATGGTGTAGCCTTTTACCAGATGGTCTTTAAGCCTTTGAGTGGCCCATTGACGGAATTGGGTGCCCCGCTTGGAATTTACCCGGTAGCCAACTGATATGATGGCATCGAGGCTATAAAAGGCAGCAGGTTTATCCGAATTAGCAATATGCATTTTTTGCATATTGCTTATTTCCTCCAACTCACCTTCGGCAAATACATTACGCAAATGCCTGGAAATCACTGATTGGTCTCTCTGAAATAACAAAACCATTTGCTGCTGCGTCAGCCATACTGTATCCCCCTCAAACTTCACCTCCACCTGAGTCTGTTTGTCCGTTGTCTGATATATCTCAATCTGGCTCATGCGAGGACTGCCTTTGAAGTTTTCAATTCGCCACTGAATGCCTTTTGCAGAATTGACCTTTTTAGTTCCTCAAGGTCATTGAGTTTCTGGTAATAGACCTTTTCCAATTTCATGGCTTGAACACTCAAGGAATCGAGCTTTTGAACAATTATATGTTGCTCCTTAATTGGCGGAAATGGTATTCTATATTCTCTAATCATTGGAACTGTGAGTTGCGGAATTGCACTCCCGCTTCTCAAAATTTCCAAATTATCAATCGAGTGCTTTAGAAACTCTAATGTGACTAATGATAAATTAGGAATTAATACGATAAGCCTAACTATTGGCAAATAATGCTCATACCTTATTTCTGTATGTCCAGTGCCACTACCCCTGGCCGAAATTGAAATTGATGGTTGAATAACCCTTGCACTGTTTGTATAGCCATACAGCCCCTTATCCTTAACTGCATTTGCAAAAATTGGTATTGTATTCTTCTTATCTTTTTCTTTGGAGAAGTTGTCAGGAGCATCACCACCGGCAAATATTTCTTCACATACTTCCTGAATTGTCTTCTCCTCCCATCCCTCACCCCTCTTCTCAAACACCCCTTGCAGATAACTCTCAAAAAGTTCTCTGGCGTTTTTGAGGTTTTGTTCGGCATTGGCTTTGGCCTTGTCGATGGCGGCAAAGGCTTGGTCTAAGATGGAGACGATGCGGTGTTGTTCGGGGAGGGGGGGAAGGGGCAGTTCAATCTCTTCAATTTGTGTTTTATTAATTGAATTGAATACAGCGCCAGCATTGCCCACCAATTGGCTTTCATGCTTTACAAGAAAGCTAAATAAGAACTCCCTATCTATCTCATCGCTCGCCCTAATCGCAGCAAGTCCACGACCTATACATATCTTCTGGGTAGAGAAATTAACGGGGCCGACCGGTGCCCGCACTGACATTAACACATCACCTTTAATAGCAACTTTTGTTGTTTCAGTAGTCCAAGTCGTGGGTTCACCGAGGTACTTTTCAGTAAACTCCTTTTTCCCTTGATAGAAAGGGAGACCATTACCTCTCTCATTGTAGTACTTACCTTCCGGCGATTGACCAGCAATTACAGTACAGACATCACCTATTTTGGCCGTATCCCAGACTTTGGCTTTCATATCAAATCAGAAATTGATCTCAAAGCAGAAATACTCTCTTCGTCAAGCGTTTTGATCTCTTGCAATATCTCCTCTGGCGTGCGGAGCGCAGTAACGTCCCTTTTGTTGGGATTCTTTGCTGACAAGTCTACTGTCTTTTCATCTACGTCATTCAACTTGACTATCCAGCTATTCTCACCCTCACCTTTGGTCTTCTGTAATTTTACAAACTCAGCCAGGTCACCCTCATTCAGGGAATTGGTCTTGCCCAGGTTGCGGTCAAGGTTAAGCTGGTAGTACCATATCTTCCGAGTGGGGCTGCCCTTATCAAAGAAGAGCACCACGGTCTTTACCCCGGCGCCGGTGAACGTTCCGCCCGGCAGATCAAGGATGGTATGGAGGTTGCAGCTCTCCAGCAGCAGCTTGCGCAAACTGACGGAGGCATTGTCGGTATTGGAGAGGAACGTGTTCTTGATCACGATGCCTGCCCTGCCTCCGGCCTTGAGGCTCTTGATGAAATGCTGCAAGAACAAGTAGGCGGTCTCGCTGGATTTGATCGGGAAGTTCTGCTGCACCTCCGCCCGCTCCTTGCCGCCAAAGGGAGGGTTGGCCAGCACCACGTCAAAGCGGTCCTTCTCCTGGATGTCGGCAAGGTTTTCAGAGAGGGTATTGGTATGGATGATGTTGGGCGCCTCAATACCGTGCAGGATCATGTTCATGATGCCGATGATATAGGCCAGCGACTTCTTCTCTTTGGCGTAGAAAGTCTTCGACTGCAAAATCCTTTCTTGTGAGGTGGAGCGATTCTTATTCTTCTCCCGCAAGTAGTCAAACGCCTCGACCAGGAACCCGGCGGAGCCGCAGGCACCGTCATAAATGGTATTCCCCAACTGCGGGTCCACCACCCTGATGATCGTCCGGATGAGCGGGCGTGGTGTGTAGTACTCGCCACCGTTGCGTCCGGCATTGCCCATGTTTTGAATCTTACCCTCATAGAGGTGGCTCATCTCATGCTTCTCGGCATGGGTACGGAAGCGCAGTTCGTCTATCCGGTTGATCACCTCCCGGAGGTTATAGCCGCTCTGGATTTTGTTCTTCAGCTCGGAGAAGATTTCCCCGATCTTGTATTCGAGGGTATTCGCAGACTCGGCATCAGTCTTGAACTTTTTCAAATACGGAAACAGCTTGCCGTCCACGAAGTCCTTCAGGTCATCGCCGGTAGCCGCCTTGTGGTGGTCTATCTTGCCGTCCTTCGTTTTTGGAGCCGCCCATACATCCCAGCGAAATTGCTTCTGGATCAAGTCCTCGTAGGTCTTCCCAGTGAGCTCCGCCTTAGCCCTGCGGTCTTTTTCGAGGTCGTCGAGGTACTTGAGGAACAGCACCCAGGAGGTCTGCTCCACGTAATCCAGTTCGCTGGAGCACCCGGCGTCCTTGTGGAGGATGTCGTCTATGTTTTTGAAGGTTTGCTCGAACATGGGATTTAGGGCTACGAAAAGACTCTACCAAAATAGGCCATTTTCAACTAAAAACCCTACAAACTTTGTCCACCTGTCAGAGTGGCACCGGCTTTGCATTATGAGGCGTCGAACCAAATGCCTGACCAAAATGGAGTGTTACAAAGTAATAAATACCGTGGGTTTGCTGTTTGACATCGCCGGAGCACTCTTGATGTTCTATAACACGCCCATGCACACAAGGAAGCCCCAATTCAGCAGGGGCTTGGATGAGATGAGCAAGGGTGCAGAATACCTGTACCGTGGCAAAGCTTTAGAGCGCAAGGAATGGAAAATGATCCGGTGCGGTGTAGGGCTCCTTGTGGTGGGATTCGTGGCACAGCTTATCTCCGGGTTTTTGTCATAGAGTGCCCAATTATAGAGCCTCCTTTCCAGTTGGAAACAAGCTCCCGGTTGAAGCCCTGTGATTGACACAAATCTTACAGCCGCACTTTAGGTCAGTAAAATGCCTTACTCCGACCACAATTCCGTTTCGCATATCAGCCCGCTTGAAGATAAGCTCAAACAAGTCTTTTTCACCATTCTCACAATATCTTCGCAAAGCATAGGAACACAGGTCCGCAATCTGGATCATACTTGTCAATGATGAATCAACAAACAATGGCGTTTCTATAATGTTGGTTATCCTTCTCCACAATGTTCCTGATTTGTGAAATGATTTCATAAGATCAGTATGCTTCTTCGCAACAGTTTGGTTATTATCATGAATCATAATGCCCAGATTGGGAGACTCAATTGATCCGGTCGCACCAAGAAATGATTGAAATCTTGAAACGATTTGCTCAAAAGCTTGCTCATCAATTGATTTGGTAGTTGTCCGACCGCTGCAGTGGACTTTATCAATACATTCGGCAAACAATCTGGCAAATGTCCACTTAGAAATTACTTGCGCGATCTCCGTGATGAACTGGTCACGCTCCTGACGGGTGAGGTGAATATAGGGCTCAGTCTTTCTATAAGTCTTTTCTAACTGCTTATACTTATCGCGTTTGGATGGATTTTTCTGAAGAGCTAGCAAGGTCCCGGTCCTGACCTTCATTACTTCGGTTCGGCGAGCCGGGTAACTCAGTTCCTCAAAATTCTTAATAGGACCCTGATCCGGGAATGACCTCAATATCCAACCAGTATGAATTTCCTGATTTGCCAAACCAAAATTCTCCTTAACCAGGTTGATACTGGTTTCACAGTGCTTCCATTTCTCAATTGGAATGGATAATCCCGCAAGCACGTAATGAGATGTTGTTCCAGGTATCTCTGGAGTGCCAGATTCATCCAAGTAGCACAAATGCATGGAAGCGATCTCGAATTTCTTGGGCAAAAAAAAAGCGACTGGTGATAGGGCATATAACCCCTCCTTGAGACGCATTAGACGACTCGTTCCAGACGCTGCACAAAAGAACGAAAATTAGTGGAAAATGGTCATGACAACTGTCAATTAATTAGGTAATCCGAACAACCTATATGCTAATACTGTTCATTTTTGAACATATTTGTACGCTATAGCCCACTTCTGCCCAATAAAACCGCCCCAACGGGTCAGGGCGGGCACTGTGCGGAATGGCACAGTTTTTCCATGTAAGTAAGTGTCCTACTAAACCTGTTTCCTGTGAACGACGGCAAAATCCTGATGATCGACGACGACGAAGATGTGCTTCTTGCAGCCAAAATGCTGCTCAAGAAGTACAACTACCAGGTCATCATCGAAAAGAATCCCAACAAAATTCCCTTCCTGCTGAACAACGACACCTATGATGTCATCCTGCTGGACATGAACTTCAGCAAGGATACCACCAGCGGCAAGGAAGGCTTTGAATGGCTCAGTAAAATCAGGGAAAAAGATCCGCAGGCTGTCGTCATCATGATCACCGCCTTCGGCGACGTGGAGATGGCGGTACGCGCATTGAAAGACGGTGCTACGGACTTCATCCTCAAGCCCTGGCAAAATGAAAAACTAATCGCCACCATTTCAACGGCGATCAAACTGAAGAAATCATACAACGAGGTAGACAAGCTGCGGAAGGCCAAGCAGATGCTCGAGGAACAAATCAGCCAACCCTTCCGGGACATCATCGGCAACAGCAGTGCCATGCAGGAGGTGTATACCCTCGTCGACCGCGTAGCCAAGACGGATGCCAACGTGCTCATCCTCGGCGAAAACGGAACCGGCAAGGAGCTGATCGCGCGCGCCATCCACCAGAAATCACTGCGCAAGGATAACTCCTTCGTGGCCGTCGACATGGGCGCGATCACAGAAACACTTTTTGAAAGTGAACTGTTCGGCCACAAAAAGGGCGCCTTCACCGACGCGCGCGAAGATCGACCCGGCCGCTTCGAGCTAGCCAACGACGGCACACTTTTCCTTGATGAAATCGGCAACCTCAGCCTGAGCCTTCAGAGCAAACTGTTGAGTGCCCTGCAATCACGCAAGGTGACGCGGGTGGGATCAAACATCGCCATAGAGGTGAATATCCGTCTCGTCTGCGCCACCAACATGCCCATTGAACAGATGGTGAAAGAAGGCAGGTTCAGGCAGGATTTGCTTTACCGGATCAACACCGTGGAAGTGCACATCCCGTGCCTGAGCGACCGCGTCGATGACATTCCCATGCTTGCGAATCATTTCCTGGACTACTATTCCAAGAAATACCACAAGGAAGTATTGTCCATTTCAGCAGAGGCGATTACCAAACTAAAAAAGTACGCCTGGCCTGGCAACGTGCGTGAACTGCAGCACGCCATTGAGCGCGCGGTGATCATGGCCGACTCCCCTACCCTGCAGGAAAGTGATTTCCTTTTCAGCCGCAAATCAGAAGATACCTCCATCGACACCCTCAACCTCGACCAGGTGGAGAAGGCAGCGGTGGAGAAGGCATTGCAGCTGCACAACGGAAATATTTCGAAAGCAGCGGATGAGCTGGGATTGACGAGGGCGTCGCTGTATAGGAGGATGGAGAAGTATGGGCTTTAGGGAGTGGTAAACGGTGATCAGTAATCGGTGATCGGTCTCGCCCGCCGAAGCGCCTCGCGTAGGAGGGTAATCGGGTAATCGGTGATCGGTAAGTGAGTCAGGTATTCCGGAGAATGGCATTTATGAATATGTTCTTAAGTCAATGTAATTTGTACATGCAATTACGGCATGTGAATATGGAGTACGTGAAGAGCTACCGGGATTTGGAAGTATATAAAATATCAAGGGAACTATCCAGGTCGATTTTTGAATTATCAAAAAGGTTTCCGAAAGAGGAGATGTATTCACTTACTGATCAGGTAAGGAGGTCCTCAAGATCGATAGGTGCTCAAATCGCGGAGGCCTGGGGAAAGCGAAAGTATGAGAGGCACTTTGTGAACAAACTAACCGATTCAGATGCCGAACAACTCGAAACACAACATTGGATCGAAACCGCCCGGGATTGTGCCTACATTTCTGAACAACAGTCAACTGAACTTTTGACAAGATGCTTCTCCATCGGCAGGATGCTCAATTCTATGATGTCCAAGGCCACCGCATTTTGCCAAAAGAAGCCCTCCCCAATACAACACTAACCCGACCACCGAACACCGATTACCTGACCTCCGATTACCCCACCATGTCCCCCAACTGGCGCTCCCCCCTGATGACACGTCTGCTGATTTTCTCAGTGACGTTGTTTCTCTTTGGGTACCTGTTGGCAAAAAGCTCTTCGGCTTTTCTCATTGTATCACTGGGCGCTGCCGTCGCGTTCCAACTGATCCGATTCGGGCACGTCCTCGGTGACTCGGATGCGAAACCCATCGATCCTTCCTCCATATACTTTGATGAGACCAGCCAGGCGTTCAAGTCAAATTCCAGTGACCCGGCCGCCTTCCATCAGTGCGCGAAGATGAACGAGGCCTACCAGTCTTCACGCATGGCACGCCGTGAACGCGATTCCGACTACCAGTTCTTCAGGAACATCGTGCAGCACGTGGGTATCGGATTGCTCACCTTCAGGAAAGACGGTGCCGTGCAAATCATCAACAGCGCTGCCCGGCGGCTCCTTCGTGTCAACCAAATTCAGAACATCACCGAACTCAACTCAGCGAGTCCAACCCTGGTGGAGGCATTCCAGAAACTAAAAACAGGCGGCAGAGAACTGATCCACCTGAAGATCGGTGACGACACCGTGCAGCTGTCCGTATTCGCCATTGAGCTCACGCTGCGGGGCGAGGAGATCAAGCTGATTTCCATGAGCAACATCCAAAGCGAACTGGAAGAGAAGGAAATGGAGGCGTGGCAGAACCTGGTGCGCGTGCTCACCCATGAGATCATGAATTCCGTAACGCCCATCTCGTCCTTGGCGGGTACCGTGGAGGAAGAGCTTCACCGTCAGCTGCAGCAGGAAACGCCCGCGGTAAAAAAAGATGAGCTCGAGGACATGCACTTGTCCCTGCAAACCATCAGCAGGCGCAGCGCGGGCCTTATCCGGTTCGTAAAAGAATTCCGGAACCTCACCCAGGTGCCGCAGCCCCGGCTTTCGGAAATTGCGCTGAACCCCCTGCTCGAAGAGATGGCGTTGCTTCACAAGAAAGAGCTCAGTGACCAGGCGATCACCATTGCGGTGCGCACCGATCCGCCGCAGCTCACCGCACTCGCTGACAAGAACATGATCGAGCAGGTACTGATCAACCTCATCAAGAATGCCATCCAGGCATTTGACGATCAGCCCGACAAGAAGATCGAACTTTCTGCTTTCACAAGCGAAAAGGGCCGACCCATCATCAGCATCCGCGACAACGGACCCGGCATTGACCCCGAAGCGCTGGAGAAAATCTTCATCCCATTTTTTTCCACCAAAAAAACCGGATCCGGCATCGGCCTCAGCCTCTCCCGGCAGATCATGCGCGTGCATGAAGGAAGGATTACGGTCAATTCAAAACTCGACGAGGGAACGGAGTTTTTGTTGAGATTCTAGCTCGGTAAGAGGTGATCAGTAATCGGTGATCGGTAACCGGTGATCGGACCGACCACCGATTACCGGTTACCGGTTACCGATTACAAGCACCCGGCGCACAACCACCCCTAATACATCCAAAAATTTGAATATCCCCCCCCGCTTCCTACCTTTGCGGCCATGGCAGACATTCAACAGAAAATAACCTCGATTCTAACTGATAAACTTGGAATTCCTGAATCAGAAATCACACCTGATGCCAGCTTCGTCAAGGACCTGGGCATTGACTCCCTGGATTATGCCGAACTGGTGATGGAATTTGAGCAGACCTTCGATATCAAGATACCGGATGACGACGCCGAAAAAATGCAGACCATCAGCCAGGCCGTCGAGTACATTCGCCAGAAACTCGTCAAGTAGGCTGATCCAATTCAAAGAGGCTGCCCAGCCGCATCATCTTTTCAGCCTGTGATGCCAGGAATGCCTGGTGATTGTCGGGGCTTTTCAGCGAATAATAGAACCAGCCATTTTTCTCCTCATTCCAATACACGACAAATTTCTGATCAGAAATCAGGAGGATATCCATCTCGTAGATCTCATCGCCATTCTTGTCGGTGATTCCGGTAAATTGCAGGAGGATATGATTTTTCTTGATCAGTTCGCCTTTGTTGCAGTCAATGCTGTTCAGCCGCATGAGGAGCCGGGATTCTGTGTCCCAGGCTTTGAACTTGATTTTCCTTGGTTTGAATTGAGGGCGGTCTGCCATAGCCATAAATAAATCGCTGTGAGAAATATACGCGAATTCTATCTTTGATGTGAAAGTGTATGGTGAAAAACGGGGTTTTCTTCATTATCAACAAATACGCGGGCACGGAGTATCAATCTTCCGTGGAAGGACAGATTATCGCCGCCTGCAGCCAGCTTAAACTGGAAGGAACAATCGCGTACACCAACCACAAAGGGCATGCGACAGAACTTGCCCGACAGGCCGTGGAAGACGGATTCACGCGCGTATTCGCCATGGGCGGTGACGGCACTGTCAATGAAGTGGCCCAGGGAGTGCTGCACACATCGACTGCCATGGGGATTATCCCGAGGGGCTCCGGCAACGGACTGGCACGTCACCTGCAAATCCCCCTCAAGGTAAGCGACGCACTGCTTCTCCTTGGACAACACCAGGTAATTGCCATGGACACACTGCTCATTAACAGCAGGCTCTCCGTCAATGTATCCGGTATTGGATTCGATGCGCATGTGGCAGCACAATTTGGAAAGGACGGCAAGCGCGGCCTTTTGGGATATGCCCGCCTGGTGCTGAAGGAATTCATGCGCTTCCCGGAATTTGAGGCCCGCGTCACCATAGGAAACGAATCCTGGAATCAGCCTTCCTTTATTATCGCGGTTGCGAATTCTTCACAATTTGGAAACAATGCCAAGGTTGCTCCCCTGGCATCGGTGCAAGACGGCGAGATGGAAGTCTGCTTCATCAGGAAGGCACCGCTTTCCGACGCGCTGGATGTGACCATCAAAATGTTCATGGGAAAAATTCACCGTTCCAAATGGGTGGACATCAGGAAAGCTAAACAATTCAGGGCGGAGTGCCGTGAGCCCGTCCCATTTCATGTGGATGGAGAGGCCTGTCCGCCGGAGAAGGTCTTTGAGGTTGCGATGCAGCCGGCATCTTTGAAAATGATCGTACCGATGTCGGCCAGTAAGTTCTAAATCTTCGCTTAACCGCAAAAACACCAAGGCGCCCAGGCTGAGTTCAGTATTCCCTTAAGTGGGTCGACCATCTGCAGGCTGATTGGCCTCTGGTTAAGTTTATCCCCCGGCCTTCTTCGCTTTGTACCCGCCCGCGGTCAGTACCTGCAGCAGTTTCTCCCGAACATCGCCCTGGATGAGGATCTCACCATCTTTGGTAGAGCCACCTACCCCGCATTTTGTTTTCAGCACTTTACCCAGGGCCTCAAGATCATCGGCCATGCCCACAAAACCAGCTACGATGGTCACCTGCTTGCCTGCCCTGCCGCTGCGGTCGAGGAAGATCTTGAGATTCTGCTGCGCAGGCGGAAGGGTGGCTGATTCTTCCGACCTACCCTGCTGAAATGAAAAATTTGAATCCGTGGAGTAGACCACGCCTTCCCGCTTTTTCCAGTCATTCTTCTTCATATAATTGAAAATAAAAGAAAGATCAGATTGAATGCCATGACAATACAAATGGATACCTCAATGTTGAACCTGAATTCAATGCCATTCTTCAGCAGCAGTCCAAGGATAGACAGCGCCAGCAGGATCACCGGTGCCAGCAGAAAATTCTGGTAAATGCTCGCCAGGCTGTCGATGGTATAGCGTTTATCCTGAGCCTCCACCCGCACGATGACATGCAGGAGCCTTGATGTCACTACCTGGGCATGCGACCCAACGGGAAAGAAACCTGCGCCATCATAGGGAACAGGAAACTGATTACCCTTGTTGGTGACAACCACATTGGGAACATGGTGCAACTGCCAGGAAGGTACGCGACTGCTCTCTGGCAAGACCTGCTCATCGCTGACACGGAAAGGCATCGCATAGTCGAACAACAGAAGAGCACACCAGGCGATGCCAGACCATGAAATGATGCGCAGGTACCTCAACAGGTGTATCATCATCAGCAGGCGGTCTGACGGTCCGGGTGGTGGAGGTCTGTAGCCCGCCTGCTGTTTCCTGCGATAAGCAGGATCGCGGTGCCAGGCTTGCGGCTGCTCCACCGGTGCGGAAACAAATCCACGCATCAGGAGCTGGTCATATTGTTCGCGTCTTTCTGGATCAGATAAGACTGCATGTGCCTCGTTGATTTCCTGGAACAGGGTCAACGACTCCGGCGAGGGGTTCTTGTCAGGGTGAAAAAGAATGGCGAGCCTTCGGTAAGCCCGCCTGACTTCGCTTCCTGTTGCCTGTCTGCCTATCCGAAGTATTTGGTAGTAGTCCTTCAACTTTCCAGCATTACAACATTCATGAAGCGATTGTAATCAGACTAAAAGCGACCTCATGAAAACACAGAGGCGCGAAGGCCCAAAGCTATTTAAGCATTCCTTGCGCCCTCGCTTCTCAGCGGTTGTGAAAACCCGAATTAATGTTTTACCACGAAGGTTAGCACGGGGCGCTTGGCATGGCTGGCTACTTCTTCAGCCACGCTGCCGGCGATGACCTGGGCAAAGCCAGAACGTCCGTGGGTGGCCATGGCAATCATGTCCGCGTCAATCTGGTCGGCAAACCGGATGATACCCTCCTCGATGGTGAGGTCATTGAAGATATTAAGTGTGTAATTCTTCAGTCCGAGGCTTTTGGCGAACTTGTCCATGTAGTCTTTCACGACGTGGTCGCGCTGGAAGTCGCCCGGGGTATTGATGCGCACGAGGTGCACGGTTGAATTGAAAATCTGCTGGGTGCGTTTCACCATGCGGGAGAATACCTCTTCATCCTTGGACATGGCGGTGGCATACACGATATTCTTGAAATCCACTTTTGCCGGCTTCTTCAGAATGGTCAGCACCGGGCAACGCGAATTGCGAATTACTTTCTCGGTATTGGAACCGATCAGCATTTCAGCCAAATCCGTTTTGCCTTGTGTTCCCATGACCACGAGATCCACTTTGTGATCGGTGATGATGGTACGCATGCCATGAAAGGCATTTCCAATCCTCAGTTCGCCTTCCACTTTTACATCGGTAAACCGCGGATCTTTAACAATTTTCTCCATCTCCTTCTTGGCCTTTTCAATCAATTTGATGGTGAAGAATTTGTCCTGTGAGCTGGAATATGCCACCTGGCCCTCCACACTGAAAGAAGAGGTGCCCGTAGCTTCCTCAATAACATGGAGGAGTATGATGCTGGCCCCGGCTTTTTTCGCTATTTCAAAAGCCACTTCAGTGGCCATGGCTGCGGTCTTGGAAAAGTCAGTTGGAACAAGTATTTTTTTCATATCATAAAAGTTTAAAACCTGATGGTCGTTAGTAAAAGTAGCTAATTTGAGGTAAATCCTGAATGACAAATTGCAGTTATTTAAGGCCTTCAACAATTAAAATAGGCCCAAAAGACCCAAATAAGCTGATTTCAAAAGGCTACCGTTGGCCCTCCAGCGAGTTTCTTCAAGATCATCCCATTCCAACCCAAGCGTCCAAATGAAATCCCTTCCCTTATTCCTTTACCTGCTGTTATTGTCGGGCTGCAGGCAAGAACCATCCTCCCCCATTGTGTATCCGGCCATTGAGACCGACGAAGACATCGACCGTGTCCTCCCTCAATTGTCGAACTGGGGCCGCTGGGGCAAAGATGAGGAGCTCGGTACCCTGAATTTGATCACACCGGCGATCCGTTCTGCAGCGGCGCGACTCATTCGAAAAGGCGTTACGGTTTCATTGTCGCAATCAACCAACATCGTGCGCGACAGTATTTCCCGCGGTGCCCATGAGATGAATATTTTCAACAAGGGCAGCATGGACTTCATTGCCATGAACTACCACGGATACAAAGTGACACACGTAGACGGTCTTTGCCATTTTTTCGCCGACAGCCTGACACTCTACAATGGTTATCCAAGGAGCGTGGTGACATCGGCAGGTGCAGTGAAGCTCGGCATTGAAAATCTTGCCGGTGGAATATCCGGGCGCGGCGTCTTACTGGACATGGAATATGTCAAAGGCCGGCCCATGGAACCAGGTGAAGCCATACACCCGTCCGACCTGGAGGAGGCAGAAAAAAAACTGGGTGGCAGGGTACAGGCAGGTGATATCCTGCTGGTGCGCACGGGTTCTGAAAAGACAGGTGATCAGCCCAAGGTGGCAGGACTCGCCGCTGAGTGCATGTTGTGGATGCATGCCAGAGCGGTGGCGATGATCAGTTGTCGCGACGTCGCTCCGGCGAAGTTCAAGCGCTACTGGCTACCCACCCACGCGATCGGACTCCCCCACCTCGGCATGCCATTGCTGGACAATCCATCACTCAATGACCTTGCCAGGATCTGTCAGGAAGAGAAGCGGTGGGAGTTCTTTATTTCCATTGCACCCCTCCGTCTTGAAGGGGCCACTGGGTCACCGGTCAATCCCATTGCGATCTTTTAAGTGCCGTCCCGCTACTTGAGGGTGAGCTCAGAAATAATGTTCTGTGCGCCGCCCAGCTTGTCGATGCACCAGAGCACATACCTGACATCCACGCAAATGGTGCGGTTCAGGTCCTTGTCGAAGGCCAGCTTGTGGCTTAACGCCTCATAGTTGCCGTCGAAGGCCAGGCCAATTAATTCGCCTTTCGCATTGATCACCGGAGATCCGCTGTTGCCGCCCGTGATGTCGTTGGTGGTGATGAATGTGACAACGATGTCATTCTTGGCGGCATCCTTATACTGGCCGAAGTCCTTCTTCCTGTAGGTCTCCAGGAGGTTCGACGGCAGGTTAAACTCATAATCACCAGGCTTATACTTGTCCACCACGCCCGACAGTGTACAGACATAATCATAGAAGACCGCATCACGGGGCTTATACGATTTGACATTGCCATAGCTGAGGCGCATGGTGAAATTGGCATCCGGGTATAAATCCTTTCCCTTATTGATTTCGAGCACACCCTTCATATACTGCCGGCCCAAGTCTCCGTACAGGGCCATGAAAGCCGTATACCTTGGAGCAAACTTGCTTGAGTAATTTCTCGCAAACGTGACTGCATACTGGAAGGCTGGGTCATTCCGAAGCGTCATGGAATCCGGCCTGGCGAGAAAAGCACTCCATTTGTTGTCATCGAGGATCATGGTCTTGCTGAAAATATCCTCAGCAAACCTGTCATAGGTTGAGTTGGTGTTGAGATCCCCATACTTTGACTTCAGGTTATCATAGAAGCCCTGGGGATGTTGGGCGGGGTCAATGTCGGAATAAAACATCCGGCAGGTCGTAGCCAGGATGTGCTGGTCAGAAACCCTGTTTTCATCCTCCAGGAAATCCTTCCGGTTGTTCTTTGGCCCCTCCAGGGCTTTTGCAATTTCCTCAGCTGTAGCCCCTTTCTTTGTTATCGCGCGTTCCACGCCCTGCAGTTGAGCCGCGAAGCCTGTGAGCCGTGATCCCATAATTCCCTCATTGAGGTATACCCGATGTTTGGCATAAGGCCTCCAATCCTTGTAGGCGTTTTCATAATTAACGAACAAATTGTCGTACTCCATTTTGCCCGCTGCCCATTGGGCGAACTTGTCTTCTGCCATCTTCTTTTGATTGTAGATATCGAATTTCAGAAGCTGCCTGGATTCGCCGTCAAAGAATTTCCAGTAGTTCGCAATACTCGCATAATCAGACGCAAGCTGTAACCGAACGGCTGGATCCTTCTTCATTTCATTGAACATCAGCTTGAGGCGCTCATCGCGCAGGTTGACGATGGATGGATTCTCGATGTCAGTTTTTAATTTTACTCCGCCAGAATACTCGTAGCGGTTGGTGCCACCCGGGTAACCATAAATCATGGCATAATCGCCGTCCTTGTACCCCTTGATGGAAACAGGAAGATAATGTTTGGGTTTGAGCGGCACATTGGCGGTGGAGTAGTCAGCCGGCTTGCCATCGGGACTCATGTACACCCTGAATACGGAGAAGTCGCCGGTGTGGCGAGGCCATTCCCAGTTGTCGGTGTCACCGCCAAACTTGCCGATACTTTCTGCGGGGGCACCCACCAAACGGATGTCTTTGAATCGTTCATATTGAAACAGGAGAAACTGGTTGCCCTTGAAGAAAGACATTACACGGCCTTCATAGCCTTTCCCCTCGGTGGCCTTCCTGGCAACCTCCATGCTGATGGCTGCCAGTTTGGTCACCCGCTCCGCACCGGACAAACCGGCCAAAGCAGCGGTGACCTGATCGGTAACATCGTCTATGCGAACGAGGAACTGGACGGACAATCCTTTTGCCGGAATTTCTTCGCTCATGCTTTTTGACCAGAAGCCATCCTGCAGATAATTATGCTCAACCGTGCTTGCGCTGGCAATGGCATCATAACCGCAATGGTGGTTCGTAAAGATCAGTCCTTTGGAACTGACAATCTCACCGGTGCAGCCCCCGCCAAAGATGACGATCGCGTCCTTGATGGACGGACTGTTCAGGTTGTAGAGCTGAGCCTTGGTCAGTTTCAAACCTTTCTTTACCATGTCATTGTACACCTTGTCGCCCAGCATGTACAGCAGCCACATGCCCTCATCGGCACGTGCGATGGGCGCCAGGAAAAAGAGGAAAATAAACAGTATGGAGATTATGTGCTTTTTCATAGAAGTTTAATTCGGTTGTCATACAATTTATGGAGAATCCGAGAAAATAATCGTGTGGTGTAGGTAATTATTGCAACCATCCGTGACCCCTAATTATTACCTTTCGCCCATGCCAGCAACCGTTAACGAAGACCTGCTCCAAACCATGAAACTGATCCAGCTGGAGCGGCAGGCTGACCTGGAACAATACCGCCAAAAAGTGCTTCTGCGGTCCCTCAGCCAACGAACCAAGGAAGGTGTGACGTGGTATCCGGTGAGGCTTAGGCGGGATTATATCGGCACCGGCGAACGGATCATTGTGGAACTGGAGCGCACCAACCACCTGGATCAACCCCACAGCTTCCAAAGCGGCAAACTGGTGAGTCTCTTCTGCAACGCATCGGGCAAACCAGAAAGGGAACATACCAATGGCGTGGTCAACTACGTGAGTGACAATATTCTGGTCATTACCCTGAACGGCGACGACCTGCCCGCGTGGATCGACGACGGCATGCTGGGCGTAGACGTCATGTTTGACGAGATGACCTACAAGGAAATGGAACATGCGCTGAAAGCAGTGATCAAGGCGGAGGATAACAGGGTAGCGGAACTGAAGAATATACTTTTGGGCTCCACTGGTTCCTCGTCACTGGCTGCTGTCAATAAAGAGTCACAAAACAGGGTAGAATCCAACATTGCTTTGGCTCCATTGTCAGGGATTCTGAATGACAGCCAAACCAACGCCCTTCAGAAAATCCTCTCCACGCCTGACGTAGGCTTCATTCACGGTCCTCCTGGCACTGGCAAGACCACCACCCTTGCACAGGCCATTCTTGCCACCACCAAAATAGAAAACCAGGTCCTCGTGTGCACCCCCAGCAATGCAGCCATTGACTTGCTGGTTGAGAAACTTAGCGAATTGGGATTGAATGTTGTGCGCATCGGGCATCCGGCACGCGTTACGGAACAAACGTTGAGCAAGACCCTGGATGCCCGTATCGCCGCACATCCCAACTACAGTGAATTGCGATCCCTGCGCAAGCAGCTCGAAAACCTGAGGGCTCAAGCCAACAAGTTCAAGCGCACGTTTGGCCATCGTGACCGGGAAGAGCGAAGGATGCTCAAGGAAGAAGCCAAAGCCATGAAGGCCGACGCTGATGTTCTTGAGTTCTACATCATCAATGACCTGCTCAGCCATGCAGAAGTGATTTGCTCTACATTGGTCGGGTCATCGCACCACGTACTGCGTGGAAAGAAATTCAAAACCGTGTTCATCGATGAGGCAGCCCAGGCCCTGGAGCCCGCCTGCTGGATTCCCATCCTTCGGAGCGAACGCGTGATCCTCGCCGGTGACCACTGCCAGCTCCCCCCTACCATCAAATCCAACGAAGCAGCCAAAGGCGGACTGGCTGTGACCCTATTTGAAAAGGGCATTCAACGGCGGCCGGAGAATGCCACGATGCTCACCGTTCAGTACAGGATGCATGAAAAGATCATGAAGTTTTCATCTCATTACTTCTACCATGACGAATTGGTCGCCCACGACTCTGTGAAAGCCGGATTACTGAGTCCCCATGAGTCCCCGGTGGAGTTCATTGACACGGCAGGGTGTGGCTTCACTGAAGCCCAGGACCCTGAGACCCTCAGCCGGTTCAACGAGGAAGAAGCGCAGCTGCTGATCCAACTCACGGAAAAACTCGTTGAGACAATCGGCCTTGAACCCTGGATTGAACAGAACATCACCATGGGCATCATCACCCCATACCGGGCCCAGGTGGATTACCTTCACAAACTGGCGGAAGCATCGCCACTGCTGGAGCCGCTCCACAAACTAGTGACCATCAACACGGTCGATGCATTACAGGGACAAGAACGCGATGCCATTGTCATCAGCTTTGTACGCAGCAATGACAAAGGGGAAGTGGGATTTCTCGGCGACATCCGCCGGACCAACGTGGCAATGACACGGGCACGGAAGAAACTCATCATGATCGGTGACAGCGCAACGCTGGGAGCACATCCCTTCTACCTCGAGTTGATTGACTTTGTGCAAAAGGAGGAATTTTATAAGAGTGCGTTTGAGGTGGGTAGTGGTGGTAAATCGTGAGCCAACAGCTGCACAAAGAGTAACCGGATCTGCAAAAAAATGATGGATATAGACATCCTGGATTTCCTGAAAGGTCTCCACATCGAAGCCAGGCTGCCGAAGGGGGTTGAGGTCATGAATCCCTACCTGGATCCATACGCCTCAGGTCTCTGTGAAAAGTTTTATAAGAAATACTATCACGACAAGGAGCCTCGGTCCCTCCTGCTGGGCATCAACCCCGGACGGTTTGGGTCGGGCATCACCGGCATATCATTCACCGATCCCATCAAACTTGAAAAAGAATGCGGGATAGCAAACAACATTATCAAGAAGCCTGAGCTTTCTTCTGATTTCATTTACACCATGATCCGCCACTTTGGCGGGCCTGAGGTTTTTTACCGTCATTATTTCATTTCCGCTGTTTCACCGCTCGGATTTACAATCAAGGGGAAAAACATTAATTACTACGATGATCCAAAACTGGAGAAGGCCTTGCGGCCCTTCATCATCCGCTCCATCGACGGGCTGATCAACATGGGCTTCAACCGCGACAAGTGTTTTTGCATCGGAGAGGGGAAGAATTATGGGTTCCTGAAAAAACTTAATTCGGAGCAGAGGTGGTTCTCGGAAATCATCCCTTTGGCGCATCCCAGATTTATCATGCAGTATAAGAGAAAGAAGGTTGATCGATACATTTCGGATTATCTGGATAAATTGGCAATCGTTGATCCATAACCAGCACACCGGGGCCTTCAGCCCTGCCATTTACCTTCCAGAAATAAAGCACTACTTGCATCACAAACAAAAAGACCACAAGATTTCGTCACGCCATTTCATTCATAGGGGTAGTCAGGCGCGAGGTTTCTTCTTAACTCCCCTCACCGCCACAGCCGTCCAGGGATCCTCCGGCCATGAGTGTTTAGGATACCGCATGCGAAGTTCCTTCCTGACATCGTGATAGGTCGTGTGCCAGAAACTTTTCAGGTCCTGTGTTACCTGCACAGGCTTATAGCCAGGGGATAGCAGGTGAATAAGGACTTTTGTGCGCCCGCCATTCACTGCTGGTGTGTCCTGCAAGCCGAACATTTCCTGCAGCCTTACTTCCATCACCGGAGGACGGCCGTCAGGGAAATACTGAATCGCAATCATCGAACCGCTGGGAACGGTCATGTGATGCGGCGCGAGCGAATCAAGTTTGTTCTGCAGTTCCCATCCCAACATCCCAAGCAGCATGGCGTGACCACTGAGTTTTTCGAGTTCGCTCTGCTTGTAGATTCCCGTGAGGTATGGGGTCAGCCAAACATCCACCGTTTTGAGCAAGTGTTCATCACTCACATCCGGCCAGGTCTCTTCCCGACGCCATTGTTGAATGTTCAATATCCGGGCCTGGAGGGCCTTGGCAGCATCATCCCAGCCCAACATGGTTAATCCCTTTTGCCGGAGCGTTTCCAGCAAAACGGCGTTCTTTTTTTCTTCGTCGATCCTGTGCACCACCTTGCTTTCCAGAAGCAGGCCGCCTACTCTTCTTTCCACTGCAGCGGTGACCATTCCTCGGTCGTCATCCCACACGACCACCTGAGATTCGACAGCATGTGGCCGTAAGTCATGTTCATCAAGGGGAGCGGCCAGGAAAATCCTTCCCTCACGCTGACCGGCATCGAGCTGCGCCACACATAACCATGCCTCATGCATGAGTGGGTCACCGGGCGGGAGCTTCGCAACGCGCCCGTTGGAAAGCGTATAATAGTCGCTTTGCTTTCCTGACTGCCGCGCAATTCTTTCAGGGTAAGCCTCCATGAGCAGCTTGCCGGCTGCGTATGCCGATGGATGAGTATTATCCTCCTCGGTCCTTAGAAGTCTTCGCCAATTGGCGGCGAGCTTGTTGATTCGCTCCACTACATTTTTCTCTGCATAAACCTTTTCGCCTTGTCTTGATTTGCGAATGGCCTCTACCCGCAGCGAGAGATCAGCGCCAGCGTCCTTTGATAACGGGTCGCGTTCTTCCATCACCGCAGCAACATCCGCGGCAAGCGCCTGCTCTTTCCTGCCGATGGCTTTCAGCAGCATATGCGATATCCTGGGATGGGTGGGAAGACTAAGCATCTCCCTGCCCCACCGGGTGATGCCCTGCTCATCCAATGCGTCCAGCTGCTTCAGCAAGTCCATTGCCTGTGCAATTGAACCGGGAGGCGGAGATGTCACCCATGTCAAGTCCTTCACATCATTCACGCCCCATTGGGAGACCTCCAGCAGCAGGGAGGCGAGGTCAGCCTCCAGAATTTCCGGCTTGCGCCGGGGCAACAAATTTCTTTGCGTGGCTTCCGACCACAACCGGTAACAGACACCCGGGCCCACACGACCAGCCCTGCCCGCTCGCTGGTCGGCTGCGTCCTTGGTAACACGAATGGTCTCGAGCCTGGTCAGTCCGCTACGCGGGTCAAATCGCGGTACCCTCGACAGGCCTCCATCAATGACGACACCGATTCCTTCAATGGTGAGTGACGTCTCCGCAATGGAGGTGGACAGTACTATTTTTCTGCGGTTGTTCTTGTCAGGAAGGATGGCATCCTGCTGTTGTCGGAAAGTCAGATCACCGTAGAGCGGGCATACCCATGCACCGGTGTTGGCTTCTTCAAGCAGCCGCTCCGTCGTGCGAATTTCACCTGCACCCGGCAGGAAGGCGAGGATATCGCCGCGGCAATCACGCAGCGCTTTCTGCACTGCTACCGCCATGCGGTTGGCGATATGGGCATCAGAATCCATGGCATCATAGCGGACCTCTACAGGGTACTTTCTGCCTTCACAGCGGACGATCTCAGCACCGCCAAGGGCGAGGGAAAGTTCATCGCTGTCCAATGTGGCCGACATAATCAATATTCTTAAATCAGGACGCAGTACCTGCTGTACCTGCAAGCTGAGGGCCAGCGCCAAATCTGCATTGAGGCTTCGCTCGTGAAACTCGTCGAAGATCAGCAAACCCGCCTCTTCCAGGCTATTGTCCGATTGCATCATCCGGGTGAGGATTCCCTCGGTCACCACTTCGATCCGGGTGGAAGAACTTACTGCCGTGTCGAAGCGCACGCGATAGCCTACCGTTTCTCCTGCCTTTTCATTTCGCAGGGAGGACATTCTTTCCGCCACTGACTTCGCCGCCAGCCGTCGAGGCTCCAGCATAATGATTTTCTTTCCACCGAGCCAGCTCTCCTCAAACACTTCCAGCGGTAAAATGGTGGACTTACCGGCACCGGGAGGTGCCTGCAGTATCATAATCCTGCCGGAAGAGAGCTTCTTTCTTATCTCCGGGATTACCTCGCCAATGGGGTATCCTTCAATCATTCCTCCGAAAATACGGGTTATTATTTGTTCAGTACGACATGGATGATTTGTTCCGCATGATACGGCTCACCGTAGATGTTAGTGCCCGATACCTGTATAACATAATCCCCTACGTCATCCGAAGTGAAGAATGACAGGGTCATCGGATTGTCGCTGGCCATCGTCACAGAAGGATTAAAGTACAGGCAAGGCCGAAGATCGGGTATTCTTGAATTGCTGATGCTGGTGCCGGCGTACAATTTGGAAGTCGCCGTCACTGGAATACCCTGAATGGCAAATACATCCTGCTGGACAAAGGAAGGTTCTCCCGATTTTGTCCTTACCAGTATCACACCATTGTCTGCGAGCAAGCCCAGGTGCCTGAGTTTGCTGTAGTCCTTGACAATCTTGATATACAGAACATCTGTCGGCTTGATGTCCAGGAAATTCCTGGGGTTCTTGGTTAACACGCCATCAATGACGTACAGGGGGCCCGTAAAATTAGTCGGGCGCTTGTGCGTGGTGTAGAGGCGAACCACTTCTCGTCCCTTGATTGTACGGTGTTCCACACCAGGAAGGATTTCCCGCATAACTTCTGACATGCTGGAGAATGCCACATAGCTCTTAGTCTCTACGGTAACGTCAACGCCTCCCAATTCCTCGATGAACCTTGCGTTGGGATCATGATCTTCGTTGGTGGTGGTTGCTGAAAAATACCGAAAGGACCGGTCTATCACTTTCTTCTTGGTGTTGTAGAGTCCGTACGGGTCAACCTTCTCCCCCGGCTTAAAGGCATTTGCCCTCACTCCTCTAATCTGCAGGGCGGAATCCAGTTTGAGGGTGATGTTGTCAAGGTCCCGCTTACGGTGGGTAGCAAAATAAAATACCGATTCATCTCCTTCCACATCAAAAACCAGCGGCACCTTGAACTGGCCATCGTAAAGCATGGCCTCATAGCCGAACAATTTGTTTTGAAGAAACAAGACCAGCATCGTGGAGTCTGGAACGGGCTTGCCTGTGTCGGTGAAGATGGAACGTCCCGAGATGGTGAGATACCGGTCCGAGGGAGCCTGGTTTCCTTCCTTCACACCAGGAAGCCCGGACCAGGGAAATGCATCGTCAGACCTTGCGAGCAATGCCCCGTTTATCGATGGGCCAGCCGGTGAAAGGTCATTTTCGGCTGAGAATAAGTCCTTCTTCAACACCCTGACAGAGACTTGGGCGGCATTCTGACCCGGCGAAAGTTTGAAGTCAACTTGCTGCCGGGTAAGGAATGTATCCTTATCAAGGGTCACCTCAGGCCAGGATGCCTTTCCAGTCATGAACCAGCGGCTGGCAAGCACGTGGTAATCTGAGTCAAGAATCACCGCCTGGCCAATGCCTCTCGTCATTTCCGGCAACGAAACCCGGCTAAGCGTATCACTGGAACTCAATTGAATAATGGAGGCAATTTCATTGCGTGACGTCAAAACCAGGTAGGTGTCACTTGATCCCCGCACCTGTCGTACTTCGAATGACGGGTCGCGCTCATCGCGATAGTGCAACGCATAGCCTCCTGTTTCGGTGGCCGGCAAGGATAGATCCTTCCCTTCAAACTCTACTACATAGGATTCCTTTGCCGGTATAATCCTGAATTCAGCCCAGCCAAAAGAATCAGTCATGACTTCCCTGACCACCTTGCCGGCGGCCTTCAGGCGAATTGAAGCCTTGTGATTTGCCCGAACCATAACATAGTTGGGAATGCCCTCAATCAAATGGCCGCCTTCCACAAATGCCTCGAAATTCTTAAACTCTGTGCTTTTTAGCTCCATGTTGCCTACTATCAGAAATTCCTGTTGGAATGACACGACACCGCTTTGGTACATAGAGGCAGTCAATGCATAACGGCCCGGCTTGAACTTCGAAGGAATCACCAATTGGCTCTTGCCAAATCCATTGAGCAGCAGAATCCGTGAGCGAAGCACTGCTTCTCCCTTGTCATCCCAAACAGCCATGTCCAGCAGCCTGCGGCCGGCCTCCGGCTTTGATTGAATCGAATTCAGCAATGATGCCGAATAGAAAGCAGTATCACCCGGCGCATACATCGGCTGGCTGAAAAAGAGCTTGACCGAGTAAGGATTTGCCTTCCTGTAATTCCCCGCCTGCTTCTTCAGTGTTTCCGGAAAATTCTGAGCCTGCGAAACCATGAAGGAGCAATACACAGCCAGCAAAATGATCAGTTTCGACATGCGGCTTACCAAAAGGGAGGTTTTTTGATGGTAGACACCTTATAGATACCGAGGCACGAATCCTTGACCGTATCCATACCTGGAAGAAAATAAGGGACCTCGCTGCGGTCAATGGTCAGGGTCTTCACCTTAATGGACGAGGCTGAGAAAATGCCCAACGCCGGTATGGCATTGGCTGATATGGCCTTGATGTTGCCCCGGGTATTTGGGAGCGGTGTCTGGAAAAGGTCACTCGCTGTTTTCTTCTGCTTCGCGATCTTATCCCAAAAGCTGTAGACATTTTCGGAAATGCTCATTTGCTCCACCTGGAGGTAGCATTTCTGGTTAAAAATCCTTCTGCTTGCCGGAATGAAATCAATTGGAAATTTCACCAGCGCATTGTCCTTGACGAAATTCTCATTCGACAGAATCGGAGTGCTGCTGTATTCCGTAATCCAGCACTCGCAGCAATCGCATTTTCCCTTGATGTCCTGCAGACCACTTCTGGATGTATAGATCCATCCGCTGCATTCGGGCGGGTCAGGCTGAAGGACAACGGCTCCGCTTCGCAGGGCAACATATTTCTGCCGTTGGGCAGGATATGTTTTGATTTCAAATGTCCGGGTCGTCCTCCAGCGGACCCTGCCCTCCTGCTCAGGCAGGACGTCTGCATCTACCGATATTTGAAATCCATTCTTGGTCGATGTGTAATACTTGTTCTCCGGTATCTCCTGCAAATCAAATTCACCGTAGACCGTTCGAATGTCACCTACCGCCACCAGTTTCTCCGGCTCGGACTCATACATGGCCTGTTCAGCCGTGGCTATCTTCAGAACATAGGTCTTGCCAACCACGCCCTGGATTCCCGTAGCGCTGGTGGCATAGTTCCCCGGCGCCATTTCCTTCAGCTTCTCGCTGGTTCCGTCGCTCGCTTCAATAATAACAGTCGCTCCTGAAACGTCGAGCGAATTTCCAATCTGGTCATTGATGGGTTTAGTCTTGAATAACTTCACGGTATAGGGACCGGGCTGGTCCGTGATCATCCCTTCCACCACCAATTGTTCCCGTGTTTCTGAAACGGGGATGCTGAAGGGATCTATGCAGGAAGCCAACACAATGCAAATCAGTGATGAAAACTTACTTCGATTCATTCCCTAAATTTTAAACCGATATGACAAAGAAGGAACAACCGTCCCAATAAGAGACATCTGGTATGGCTGCAGTACACCATTCTCGTTCTTCTGGTAAAAGACCGTGTAAACATTCCTACGGCCGTACACATTGTAGAACGACAACACCCAGGTGCCATCCCATAATTTCTTCTTCTTGTGATTCCCTTCCAGTACCAGGGCAAGGTCCAGCCGGTGATAGTCCGGGATGCGGTAACTATTCCGGTCTGAGAAATTGACAATCTGGACATTGTCGATGGAGGTGTAGGAATACGGAACCGTCACTGGCCTGCCGGTACGGTAGCTGAAACTGCCAGTGAAGAAGATGCGTTTCGACAAGCCGTATTTCCAGTTGAGGTTGACAATATTCGGCTGATCAAAATTGGATGGATAGGATTCCCCACCGTTGATGCCTGGAACTTCCCGGAAGGTTCGCGAATAGGTATAATTGAAATTCCAGGTGAACCGTCCCTGGATTTTGTTAAAGGAAAGTTCAATTCCATAGCCATGGCCCTTTCCCGTCAGGAGCGCTGTCTCCAGGTTGGAGTTCAGGATCAGTTCAGAACCATCCTTGAAGTCCAGCAGGTTCTGAATCTGTTTCTGATAGACTTCAACCGAGGCCTCAAAGGTGCTCTTGATCGTCTGAAAAACCCCGATGGAGTACTGCTGGCTCCGCTGCGGGTTGAAGAAGCTGTTGCTGGGCTGCCACACATCAATGGGTGAAACGGATACTGAATTTGAAATCAGGTGCAGGTACTGGTACATTTGGTCAACTGCAGCTTTCACCGACAAGGTAGGCGTCAGGTTGTAGCGCACGGATAACCGTGGCTCGGGCCCCATGTATTTTTTGATGACTTCACCTGATGTGTACCGGGTGGTGTCAGTCACAGCTCCGGCGGTGGGCGGATAGGTATTATAGGTATATACGGATGCCGGGCCGAGCGCAGTAAACATCGACAGGCGAAGCCCCGCATCCACATGAAGCCTGGAAGTCACGTCCATGCCATCGCTGACGAAGATTGAATTTTCCCAGTACTGTTCCCTTTCACGGTAGAATGGGTTTATAGACGACTCGGGGCTTGTTGGCATCAAGGTAGGAGGCTGGACCCTGTAATACGTACTCATGAAGCCGCCGACAAGCTTGTGCCTGCCCGACTGCCAGGTGAGATCCGCCGTGAGCGAAGGGTATTGAATATCATACTTCAATGAGTAGGCATTCTTCAGGTCATTGTCTTTAACCTCATAGTTATACTGTCCATAACCAATGATGGCGTTAAACAGGAACTTCTTTCCAATGGCCTGGTCATAATGCACGGATCCAAGGATATTTCTCCACTGAAAGGATGTGTCGGTAGGCAGGGTGAAGTTGTCATTACTTACATACCCGGAAAATGAAATCTTTCCCGCCTCGCCGATCTTCTGGGTTATTTTCAGGGAAACGTCGTAAAACTTGACAGAACTGTTTTGAAAATTCTTGACGTTGGTTGTAAACAGGTTCAGCATCCAGTCGGAATAGGAAGATCGAACAGAAGCGATGATGGAAGAACGGTTCTTCTTCAACGGCCCCTCAACAGTGAGGTTGCTGGCGATGGAGCCAAGCCCCCCGGTGGCCTTCCACTTTTCAAAATCACCTTCTTTGGATGTCAAGCTCAGCACGGAAGATATTCTACCGCCAAATTCGACAGGGATCCCGGCCTTATAAAACTGCGCGTCGCGCACCGCCTCTGAATTGAAGGAGGAAAAGAATCCAAACACGTGTGACGCATTAAAGATTTGCACCTTATCGTAAAGCACGAGGTTCTGGTCCGCACCGCCTCCACGCACATTGAATCCGGATGAAACCTCTCCCACCGATGTCACGCCCGGCAATGTCTGAATCTGCCGGATGATGTCCACCTCGCCGAGGAAGGTCGGGAGCTTCTTGATCTCGCTCATCTTCAGGCTGGTGACCCCAATCCTGTTTTCAACTGTGTTATTGATTTGCTTGTCGATCACCACCACTTCGTCCAGTACCCGTGCTGACTCCTCCAGGGTAACGTCCAGCATACCCGGTCCGTATACCTTCGCGTTGATGATTGTTTCGTCGAAGTTCAGGTTTCTCATGATAATGACATGATCCCCGACCGGTACAACAAAGGAATAGTGTCCCGTGGCATCGGTGGCAACGCCGGTGTTGAGGTCGCTGATCAGCACGCTGGCACCAATGAGAGGTTCACTGGTCTTGCCGCTTGTGATGGTGCCAGTCAACTTAACATCTCCCCTGGCCTTGTTGGCGGCATCACCAACCACTACCTCCAGGACGCTTTTTTGCTCCCTGCGTGCCCGGGTCAGCACCAGCTGGCGCTCAAGGTCGTGGTCTGGGTCCTTTGCCAGGATAATCGCATAGCCATAAAAGACGTCGAAACTTATTTCGGTGCCCTGCAGGATGTCGGCCAGTGCGTCGCGCAGAGGCTGAGAAGAGTAATCCTGCTCCACCACGACCTTGTCAATCCAATGAGGGAGGTAATAGAACCGGAGCGCGGATTTCCTCTCCACCGACTCAAGCACCTTGTCCAGGGTTTTACCCTTATCGTCGGCCCCAATCCTGACCGTGGAAAGGTCTTGACCGTTCACGCCAATAAAGCAAATGAAGAAAAGGTTGGCAGCGAGGAAGTAACGCTTCAAGAGGGATTCAATTTTTAATAACAGGCCGCTATACTATCAAGCAAATCCTTAGAAAACAAGCCCTCAGTCACTGTCCGGCAGAGTATATCCGATCCACAACTATTCCTTCTGCGGTCATTGTTTTTTCCAATTCATGTCGATATTTATTCACCCAAAATAACCACTGACCCATGAAACGATTCGTTTACATTGTCCTTGCATGCCAACTGCTGGTTTTACCGACCCTCGGGCAGCTCAAAGTCCAGAACCTGCTGGTGGAAAACCTTTCCAATCCAATAGGCATCGACAAGCTCCAACCGCGATTCAGCTGGCAGCTGGCTTCAGATAAGCGAAGTGTCATCCAGGCCGCCTATGAAATTCAGGTTACACCGGAAGGCTCAAAGACCTGGAGCTCGGGAAAAGTCAACTCAGTCCAGTCTACTTTTGTTGGATACAACGGTCCTTCCCTGGAATCAGGAAGAAAATACACGTGGAAAGTCCGTGTGTGGGACAACAGCGGCGCATCCGCTTCAGCCGGACCAGGCACATGGCAAATGGGTAAGTTGAATGCATCAGACTGGACAGCGAAGTGGATCCAGGTAGGATTCGCGGAGGAAGCCAGTCAGCCGAGTCCCATCTTCCGCAAAGCATTCAAACCTTTGAAAAAAATAAAGTCAGCCACGGCCTACATTACTGCCCATGGATTGTATGAAGCCAGCATCAACGGCAAGCGCGTGGGCGATGCCTACCTCACTCCCGGCTGGACAAGCTACAACAAGCGTCTTGAGTACCAGCAGTACGATGTGACACCGTTGCTTGCCGAAGGAAATAACACCGTCGGGGTTGTCCTTGGCAACGGGTGGTACCGTGGATTCATTGGCTTTGCGGGCCAGAAGAATTTCTATGGCAAGGACCTGGCCGTGTTGTTTCAAATGGACATCACGTACACAGACGGAACCAAAGAGTCGGTCCTGTCGGATGAATCCTGGAAATGTTCTACCGGCAGCATTGTGATGTCGGATATCTATAATGGTGAAACCATTGATGCCCGCAAGGAAAAATCCGGCTGGACCAGCGCCTCCTATTCGGATAAAGACTGGTCGACGGTTAAAGTGGTGGATGCCGACAAGTCCACGCTGATTGCAACCTACAATGAGCCCATCAGGAAACACGAAACCATTAAAGCACAAAAACTGATCATCACTCCCAAGGGAGAAACGGTCATCGACTTTGGACAGAACCTCGTTGGCTGGGTACAGGTGAAAGTGAAAGGCAAGGCCGGTGATCAAATCACCCTGTACCACGCGGAGGTTCTCGATAAGGCAGGGAATTTCTACACCGAAAATCTTCGTCCTGCCAAACAAAAGAACGTCTACATCCTGAAAGGCGGCATCGAAGAGGTATTCGAACCTCATTTCACCTTTCAGGGTTTCCAGTTCATCAAAATAGAAGGATACCCCGGCGAGGTGAAACTGGAAAATTTCTCGGCAATCGTGCTGCACTCGGATATGCGGCAAACAGGTTCATTCTCCTGTTCAAATTCCTTGCTCAACCAGCTTCAGCATAACATTATCTGGGGACAGAAAGGAAACTTCCTGGACGTGCCTACCGACTGCCCGCAGCGTGACGAGCGCCTGGGCTGGACGGGAGATGCACAGGCCTTTTCACGGACCGCGACTTTCAACATGGACGTCCACAACTTCTTCAGCAAATGGCTGAAGGATGTTGCGGCCGACCAGGTCAACGGCAGTGTTCCGTTTGTAGTCCCCAATGTTTTGGGGCCTAATGACAACGGCTCTACCGGCTGGGCCGACGCGGCCACCATCATTCCATGGAACATGTACCTCGCCTATGGCGACAAGCGGGTTTTGGAAGACCAGTTCGAAAGTATGAAAGCCTGGGTGAGTTATATGGAAAAGAACAGCACGAATTATCTCTGGAACAAAGGCTTCCACTTTGGCGATTGGCTATTCTACAGGCCGGAGGATGACAACGACGGAAGATCAGCGGTCACCGACAAGTACCTGATTGCCCAGTGCTTCTTCGCACACTCAACACAGAATGTAATCAATGCTGCCAACGTGCTGGGCAAGAAAGATGATGTATCCAAATATTCCGCGCTGCTGAAGAATATCAGGGATGCATTCATGAAAGAATATGTAACGCCCGGCGGACGCCTTGTATCCAGCACCCAAACAGCCTATGTGCTGGCCTTGAATTTTGACATGCTGCCGGAAAACATTCGCCAGCAGGCGGCTGATAAACTGGCACAGAACGTCAAGTCGTATGACAATCACCTTACCACCGGTTTCATCGGAACGGTGTACCTCTGCGATGTACTCTCTCGATTCGGTTACACCGATGTGGCCTTCACCCTGCTTACCCAGGAAACTTATCCCTCATGGCTCTATCCCGTGAAAATGGGCGCCACCACCATATGGGAACGGTGGGACGGCATCAAACCTGATGGCAGCTTTCAAACGCCCAATATGAATTCCTTCAACCACTATGCCTACGGCGCCATCGGCGACTGGATGTACCGTACGGTTGCAGGCATCGATACCTATACGGAGGCGCCGGGATACCAGCACATTCGGATCATGCCTCACATCGGTGGTAAACTCACGTACGCAAATGCTGACTATCAGACTGTCTATGGCAAAGTGAGCTCGCATTGGAAAATTGAAAATGGAAAATTGAACCTGGATGTTGAGATTCCAGCCAATACGACAGCTACCGTCTATGTGCCAGGCTCTGACATCATGGAAGGTGGAAAGTCAGTCGGGACATTGAAAGAGATTAAATCTGCAGGGACTGAAAATGGTTACACCGTGCTGAATATTGGATCAGGAACCTACCGCTTTACAGCGACCCGGTAGGCATGCAGGTAGTTCTCGGCATTATTTTCCATTTCACCGGAGGCTTTGCGTCCGGAAGTTTCTACATGCCCTTCAAAAGGGTCAGGGGCTGGTCATGGGAAAGTTATTGGATCATTGGCGGGTTGTTTTCCTGGCTGATTGTCCCGCCCATCGCCGCATGGCTTACGTTGCCGGGATTTTCAGAGATCATCCGTGCAGCCTCATCCGACACGCTGCGTTATACGTTCATTTTTGGAGTACTGTGGGGCATCGGAGGACTAACGTATGGGCTGGGCGTTCGCTACCTTGGCATGTCCCTTGGAAATTCAGTTGTCCTGGGATTTTGTTCAGCCTTTGGCGCATTGGTCCCGTCGGTCTACTACAACTTCTCGCCCACGGAGGGGAAGACTACCATCACAGAATTGTTCACCACTTCCTGGGGCAGGATCGTCCTGCTTGGCGTGATCCTGTGTTTACTTGGGATCTATGTTTGCGGAAGGGCAGGTCTGCTAAAGGAAAAGGAATTGTCGGACGCCGACAAAAAGAAGAGTGTCGCGGAGTTCAGTCTCACGAAAGGACTGTTTGTGGCAATCACTTCCGGCATTCTAAGCTCATGCTTCAACTTCGGCATTGAGGCCGGGAAACCGATGGCCGAGACCGCTGTTTCTTTGGGATTGAATCCTCTCTTTCAGAACAATGTTACCTACGTGGTTTTGCTGTGGGGAGGACTGCTTACCAATTTCCTCTGGTGCGTGTTCCTGAACAGGAAAAATCATTCTTTTGGTGACTACATGAACCCAAAAACACCGCTGCTCAGGAACTACCTGTTCTCCGCCGCGGCGGGCACTACGTGGTTCCTCCAATTCTTCTTCTACGGTATGGGCGAAAGCAAGTTGGGCAATGGCGCCAGCTCCTGGATCCTGCACATGGCCTTCATCATCCTGGTGGCCAACGGCTGGGGCATTTCCTTGCGGGAATGGAAGGGCGTATCGAAAAAGACCCAGGCCACCATCACCGTGGCCATCATTACCATCATCCTTTCGGTGCTGGTGGTAGGCTACGGCAATTCAATCAAATAGATCACGAATTTTTCTAACTTTAATATATGTCCGTCACGACCCGATCATTCAAGCACGTCAGTTATTTATGGGATGAAGCCAGGGCTGCTTCGATGGCTGGCGATGAGGTAGCCCTTCTCGTGTACCGGTCCAACCTGCTGGGCGCCGACCTGCGCCTGACAAACTACGGTGGCGGCAACACATCATGCAAACTAGTAGCCAAAGACCCTTTGACTGGAGGTAATACCGAAGTGATGTGGGTTAAGGGCTCCGGTGGCGACCTGGGCACCATGAAGAAAAATGGATTGGCGGCTTTGTACGTTGAACGGCTGAACAACCTGAAAACTGTATACCGGGGGCTGGAACACGAAGATGAGATGGTTGAACTTTTCAATCACTGCATCTATGACCTGGCATCAAAGGCTCCTTCCATCGACACGCCGCTGCATGCCTTCCTGCCGTTCAAACATATCGATCATCTTCATCCCGATGCGGCCATTGCCATTGCGGCGGCCAAAGATGGGAAAAAGATTACGCACGACTTGTTCAGAGGAACCATCGGCTGGGTGGAATGGCAGAGACCCGGTTTTGACCTCGGACTAAAACTGAAGAAATGCCTGGATGAAAACCCCGGAATCAAGGGCATTATGCTGGGATCACACGGGTTATTCACCTGGGGAAGTACAGCTTATGAAAGCTACATCAACACACTGGAAGTAGTTGAAAAGTGTGCGGAGTACATACAGCAGAATTCAGGTAAGAAGGGTCCGGCATTTGGAGGCGTTCATATTCAGTCTTTGGAAAAAGAACTTCGATCAAAAAAAGCCTCGGCCCTTGCCCCTGTTCTGCGGGGCCTATGCTCCAGCCACGCACGCATGGTTGGACACTTTACGGATGACGACCGCGTCATGGAATTCATCAATTCGAAAGACCTCGCTCGACTCGCTTCCATGGGTACCAGTTGTCCTGATCATTTCCTTCGTACGAAGATCAGTCCGCTGGTCCTTGACCTCAAGCCAGAGGAACCTGTCGCGGAGGCAAAAGTGACCCGGGAAAGACTGGCACCGCAGTTTGAAGCCTACCAGAAATTGTACAAGGACTATTACGATAAATGCAGGCACCTCAACAGTCCCGCGATGCGTGACCCTAATCCTGTAGTGATCCTCTATCCCGGTATAGGCATGTTCACTTTTGCAAAAGACAAGCAGACAGCGAGGGTGGCTGCGGAATTCTATATAAATGCCATCAATGTCATGAAAGGCGCTGAGGCGATATCCACCTACACGTCCCTGCCCAGGCAGGAGGCCTTTAATATAGAGTACTGGCTCCTGGAAGAAGCCAAGCTGCAGCGGATGCCAAAGCCCAAAGCCCTTTCAGGAAAAATTACTTTGATTACGGGCAGCGCCGGCGGTATCGGCAAGGCCATCGCAAAGAAATTTATTGATGAGGGGGCATGTGTGATGATCAATGACAACGATGCTGAACGGCTGACCAAAGCGACAGAAGAATTTGTCAAACAATACGGAAAGGATTCGCATGCCTCCGTTTTGCTGGATGTCATGAAGGGCAACCAGATCAAAGAGGCCTTTGATGCCACGTGCCTTGCTTTTGGCGGCATGGACATTATTGTGAATTGTGCCGGCATTTCAATTTCCAAGCCGATCGAAGAACACACCGAGAAAGACTGGGACTACCTGTATGACATCCTCGTAAAAGGGCAATTTCTGGTGACACAGGCCGGTGTGGAAGTCATGCGCAAACAATGCCTGGGTGGCGACGTACTTAACATTGTCAGCAAGAACGCACTTGTCTCCGGGCCTAACAATGCAGGCTACGGTTCGGCGAAGGCCGCGCAGCTGCACCTGAGCAGACTGAATGCCGCTGAGTTGGGCGCAGATCATATCCGCGTCAACGTGGTAAATCCGGATGCGGTTATTTCCGGCAGCAAAATCTGGGAGGGCGCCTGGGCCGAAGGACGCGCAAAGGCATACGGTGTGAAGATCGACGAATTGCCGGCTTTCTACGCCAAGCGCACCCTGTTGAATGAAATCATTCTCCCTGAAGATGTTGCCAATGCCTGCTTTGCCCTCGTCGGCGGGTTGCTGAACAAGTCAACCGGGAATGTATTGAATGTGGATGGCGGTGTCACCACGGCATTTGTCAGATAGACTTCTTGGCATAATTCATGATCACAACGTTGGGAAACAATCTTAGCATTAATCCTCCCTTTACTTCCCGGGCGAGGGCACGGGGGTGAGAAGTATGAGACTCGGCTTCAAAATGAAACTAATTCCAGGCCAGGCCGGTGAATACAAGCGCCGCCATGATGCCCTCTGGCCGGAGCTGAAGCAGTTGCTAAAGGAGACCGGCATCAGCGAATACTCAATTTTTCTGGATGAGGAAACCTACACCCTCTTTGGCATCATGAACATCGACAAGCCAATTGAGTTCAATAACCTGCTTGACCATCCCGTTATGCGAAAATGGTGGACATACATGAAAGACATCATGGAAACCAACCCGGACCATTCACCGGTAAGCACTCCACTCAAAGAAGTGTTCTATTTACCTTAATCTGATATGAAGATACAAGACATCGATATTGACCGCCACAACCAGAAGCTGGCAACCCGTCACCAACAACAGTTGAAAGCAGTCTCGTCCTCCGTTACAAATGTAAGTACCATCCTCTCGAAGCTCCAGGCATTCCAGATCGCCATCCCCAGCTGGGCGCTAGGCGCCGGTGGCACGCGCTTCGGGAGGTTCTCCATTGGCGGCGAGCCACGTACATTGGAAGAAAAAATTGAAGATGTCGGGCTGCTCCACGCCATCAACCGGTCCAGCGGCACCATCTCCCTTCACATCCCGTGGGATATCCCAACCAACATTAAGAAAGTGAAGAAACTGGCAGCAGATCATGGACTGATCTTCGACGCCGTCAATTCCAATACTTTCCAGGACCAGCCCGGACAAAAGCACAGTTACAAATTCGGTTCACTGCAACACGTCGACAAAGCCGTGCGGAAGCAGGCCATCGCCCACAACATTGAAGTGATCAAACAAGGCGAAGCGCTTGGATCAAAAGCACTGACGGTCTGGCTTGCGGATGGGTCTACTTTTCCCGGGCAGCTGAATTTCAGAAAAGCCTTCCAGCGAACGCTCGAGAGTCTGAAAGAGATCTATGCGGCCCTTCCTGATGGTTGGAAGATGTACATTGAGTATAAAGCATTTGAACCGAATTTCTATTCAATGACAGTCGGCGACTGGGGCCAATCGTACCTGTATGCCAGCAAACTCGGCCCTCAGGCGATGACGCTGGTGGATCTCGGTCATCATCTGCCGCACGCCAACATCGAACAGATTGTCTCTCTCCTGCTTATGGAAAAAAAATTGGCAGGCTTTCATTTCAATGACTCCAAATATGGTGACGACGACCTCACGGTTGGCAGCATTAATCCTTACCAGCTCTTCCTGATCTTCAACGAACTCATTGATGGCATGGACGCCAACAAGATGAACCATGCCAGGGACCTGGGCTGGATGATTGACGCCTCTCACAATGTAAAGGACCCGCTCGAAGATCTCCTACAGTCCGTTGAAGCCATCAAGATCGCTTACGCCCAGGCACTGATGATTGACCGCAAGGCGCTCACCGCCGCACAAGACTCCAACGATGTTGCACTGGCTCAGGAAATCCTGCAGCAAGCCTACCGTACGGATGTGCGCCCGCTGGTGGCGGAATCCAGATTAAAAATCGGCGGGGCCTTGGATCCTGTCCAGTTGTATCGGCAGCAGGCCGTCAGGAAGCAATTGACCAAAGAAAGAGGAGCCAATTCAAAAGCTACCGGATTGTAAATGGCACGGGACCCGGTCATCGCCATCCTGGACGTTGGGAAGACCAACAAGAAACTGATTCTTTTCGATGAGGACTATGCCCTCCGATTCGAAAAGTCTACGGACATTGCTGAGGTCGCTGACGAAGAAGGGTTTCCCTGCGAAGACCTCGCGGCCATCTCGCAGTGGGTCAACGATTCAATCTCAGCAGCGGCCACACACCCGAACTTCCTGCTCAAGGCCGTCAATTTCTCCGCCCATGGTGCCAGTTTTGTTCACCTGGACAGAAGCGGAAAGGTGATTGCGCCGCTTTACAATTACCTCAAGCCCTACCCGGAAAATCTAAGCAAGGCCTTTTATGAGGCCTACGGCGGCAAGGTGGAATTTTCAAAGCGGACAGCATCACCGGTGCTGGGAAGCTTGAATTCCGGCCTGCAGTTGTACCGGCTGATCCATGAGCAGCCCGAGCTGTTTAACAGGATCAGAACGTCGCTCCACCTGCCTCAGTACCTCAGTTTCCTCCAGACCCATAAGTTGACAAGTGATATCACAAGCATCGGCTGCCACACCGGCCTCTGGGATTTTCAACAAAATAATTACCACCGCTGGGTTCATGAAGAAGGGCTATTTGAAAAACTAGCGCCCATTCTACCCTGCGATTCCGTCATGCATGTCGCTTTCAAAAAACAGCCCATTGCCATCGGCATCGGCCTGCACGATTCATCCGCCGCACTCATCCCCTACCTCAAGCAGTTTGGAGAGGATTGGGTTTTACTCTCGACGGGCACATGGAATATTTCCCTGAACCCTTTCAATGCCGATCCGCTCACGGAGGATGAACTAAGCAAGGACTGCTTGTGCTACCTGGATTACCAGGGCAGGCCAGTGAAGGCCTCCCGGCTTTTTGCGGGGCATGCGCACCAGGAACAGGTTGAAAGAATGGCGGAACATTTCCATCAACAAGTCGAATATCACTGGTCGATTCCGTTTGATGATGCCACGTTCATGAAAAGCAAGTCCACAACGCAAGATTTCCACCCCGGTCAATTGATCCGGGGTGATTTCTTTGCGTATGATTTATTTACCTTTAAATCTTTCGATGAGGCTTACCATCAGCTCATTTTTGAGCTTGTCGCATTCCAAACAGCCTCAACGTCATTGGTCCTCAGACCGGGAACCAATAACCTGTTCGTCGATGGTGGGTTCAGCAAAAACCAGTTATTCATGCGATGCCTCGGAGCAGCACTTCCCAAACTCAAAATTTCTGGCGCCTCCGTTGCGCAGGCTTCGTCATTGGGCGCCGCCCTGGTCATTCACGACCATTGGAACGCAAAACCCATCCGGAAAAACATCATTGATTTAAAAGGGTAATTCTATTTGGTAAATCTTTTCTTGATGAGAGCAGGATCCTTTAACACAGAGGACACGGAGCCATGCACACGGAGTTACACAGAGAAACATCTTAGTCAACTGTATGGCGTGTCTACAAAAATAATTCTTAGATTCTTGCCTGGTAAGTATACAGTTCAAAGTATCTCCCCTTCTTCTCTATGAGCTCATCATGCCTTCCTCTTTCCACAATATTCCCGTTCTCCACTACCAGGATCTGATCCGCCTGCCGTATCGTGCTCAACCTGTGCGCGATGACAAACGTTGTCCTGCCCTTCATCAGGCTTCTCAAACTCTCCTGGATGAAAGCCTCGCTCTCCGTATCCAGGTTTGAAGTGGCCTCGTCCAATATCAGTATCCTCGGGTTCGCCAGCACCGCCCTCGCGATGGCGATGCGCTGCCGCTGACCGCCTGACAGTTTTACGCCCCGCTCCCCGATCACCGTATTTAATCCATCCTGGAACCTGTCCGTAAACTCATGCACGTGGGCCGCATGAACTGCCGACTGCACCTGCTCTTCTGTCGCATTCGGTCTTGGGAAAAGGATATTCTCACGGATCGTACCCTCAAAAAGGAAATCATCCTGCAGCACCACGCCCAACTGCCCACGGTAGTTGTCCAGAGAAACCTTGGACAAGTCAGTCCCATCTACAGTGATAATGCCGCCCTGCGGATTCAGGAATGATGCCGCCAGTCCCGCGATGGTGGTCTTTCCCGAACCGGACGTGCCGACCAGTGCGGTAACCGATCCCGATGGAGCACTGAAGGTAATATTCTTCACTACCTCTTTGCCCTCTTCGTATGCAAACGACACATCCCTGAATTCAATGTCGCCCTTAATTGCTTCGATCTTCACCGTCCGTACGGTACCGTCGTCTTCCGGCGTCATGTTCATCAGTTCCTCCGTGCGGTCAAGGCCCGCGAACGCTTCCGTCAGCTGGCTGCCGATGTTGCTCATTTGCACGATCGGCGCAATCATGAAGCCGAGGTAAAGCGTGAACGCCAGAAACTCTCCGAACGTCAGTTCACCGTTGATGATCATATAACCACCTACTCCCATGATACCCGTGGAGGCCAGTCCCAGGAGGAACGTAGCTGAACTGGTTATGAGGCTGGTGGAGGTCAGACTTGCTTTGATATTGAGAAATAGTCTTTCAACGCCGTGTTCAAATGTTTTTATTTCCTGCGCTTCCGCGTTAAAGCCCTTGATCACGCGCACACCGTTCAGTGTTTCTGTAAGCCTGCCTGTGACATCGGCAGTGATCTTTCCGCGCTCGCGGAAGATCGGACGGATTTTTGAAAATGCCTTGAGTGAGATTAGTCCGAAAATGATGACCGGCACGAGCACGTACATGGTCATGAGCGGGCTGATCTTGATCAGCAGCACCAGGCATATCACCGAGGTGAGCACACCGCCCACCAGTTGGACAAGGCCTGTCCCAACAAGATTCCGGACCCCTTCCACATCGTTCATAATCCGGCTCACCAGTGCCCCGGACTTGTTGTTGTCGAAGAACCGGATCGGGAGGCGCAGCACCTGCCGCTGCACCTTTGACCGGAGGATGGAGATCAATCGCTGGGCCTCAACACTTAGAATCTGGGTTAGTATATACGATGTTCCGGCCTGGATGGCAATCGATAAGGCCACACCCGCCAATACCAGCTTGAGCATCTCCATGTCCCCCTTGGCAATGACATCGTCCATGAGAAATTTGGTGGCGCCGGGCAGGACCAATCCTGCAAGACGGCTGATGATAATAAGGACAAGGCCAACCAACAGGATATTCTTCCTGGGCCAGATAATGGTCTTAAATACTTGCGCGAGGGTAACTTTCGATTTGCTCATGAGGGGAATAGGTAACTAGACAGGCAGAAAGGCCCGCAAGATAAGGACGGATAGGGGCTGATTTTAGTCTAGAGGGTAAAAAATAACCCAGGACTGCCTCCGCCCACATAGACTCAGACCAGACTCTATTTTGAAACAGGCTCGCCTGGAAGCTCCGCCTTTGCCGTAACCATTCCAATCATCATCACCACTGCCGTAAGCAGTATGACCTGAATAATTAACGACTTGTTGACCAGCGGAATGATGTGGGAAGGATCTATAGACATGAAAAGCAGGATGGTGATCAGTCCACGCGGTGCCACAAACATCAGGGGGCTCCGCGGCAAGCCGGACAGCCTGAGCTGTATTGCCCGGAAACTGTATATGAAGAAGACGATCACAACAGCCCATTGCAGGGAATCCAGATTAATTACATCCGAGGTTTCAATGGAATACCCGAAAAGCAAAAAGAACAATGCGCGAACGAGAAATGCGCCTTCATTCGCAAGTTCCCTGAATTTCAAAACCTGCTTGCCCAGTTCCTCCGGGCGCAGCCTCTCAATCCACCTGAACCGCCTCATGATCGATACGTTTCCTATAAACAGTCCAAACAACATGATGAAAATCAGGCCTGGCAAGTGAAAATACTTTGAAACGGCGTAGATCAGGATCACCAGCAAAATGATTGGAACAAACTTGACTTCGTGCTCAATCCTGTTCAGCAGAATGGAAAGCCCGATGGTCGCTATAAATGATACAATGGCGATAATGCCCAACTCCAGTCCGAAGTTCCCGAAAGCCCAGCCATCAATAACCTCGTTGAATGCCACAAAGTTAAAAACGAGGACACCGAGAATATCAGAAAAGCTGCTTTCATAGATCACAAACTCCCTGCTCGCCGCAGCAAGATTCCGCACACTGGGTATGGCGATGGCACTGCTGACCACACAAAGCGGAAGAACACTGGTGAGGCTGTCCTTGAAAGAAAATTCTCCAAAATAATAGAACAGGTAACTGATCAAAAATCCCAGCGCAAGCATGCTCAACAACGCGCCCAGGAAAGATCTCCTGATCATTCCCAATTTGGAGGGATTCAGTTCCAACCCCATGGACCCTTCCAGCACAATCAGGATAAGTCCGACTGTCCCGATCACCGGCAAAACTGTCGCTGTTTCAGGAAGATGAATACCGAGAAATACGGTCAACTGCTTTACGCCCCATCCGAGGAGCAGCAGCAGGATGACTGAAGGGATCCTTGTTCTCGAAGCGGTGAGGTCAAAGGCATATGCAATCAGGATGAGCGTACAAAACGTTATAATGATGGCTGATGTCATGCAGGTAAAAACATTTAGGAAAAAAGGATCTAAACGAAGAGCAGCCAGACGGAACCCACCAGAACAACACCCATCATGGACAGGAAGAATTTCAAGGCAAATTGCCTGCTGCCCTGCATGTAGGAATACACTGATTTGCTGAGGAGGTTTGTGGCATTGATCGCCAGAAAGGTAAGCAACGCAAACTCAAAGGTAATGGAATGACCAGCCATATCCGCCAGGTTCACGATGATGGCATCAATACCCGCGAACGATGCGACGATGGAACTGAACACAAACCCGGACTGGCCGAATACGATCAAACAAATCTTTGTGACAATCTTGATGACAATCAGTATCCCGGCAAACTTCAGCGCGGGTAGCAAAGAGAAAATGCTGGTTGAGTCCTTGCCCTCCTCCTCCGCTTCTTCCTTCGGTTCCTCCTTCTTGAAGAAAATGAATGAAATGACGCCGGCTGCCAGGACCATCAAAACAATGGCCGGTGCGATGGATACCATCCATTGGGGGTTCAATGGTCCTACCAGCAGGAAAATCTGAAGAAAGCTGGCCAGGTTTGCCAAAACCGCAGCCCCCACCAGGTGATTGACATATTTGGCCTTCCTGCTCCGCTGCGCCAATGATTGCGTTGTGGAGGTCGAGGAAACAAATCCAGCCATAAAACTGGCTACGGCAAAACCATTTTTGTTACCAACAATCCTGCCAAGGACATAGCCAAAGACATCAATGCCGGTGATCAGCACCACCACCAGCCATATCTTCCTCGGGTTGATCAGGTCAAGATTGTCAAACTTTCCAAGGTCAACATTGAACCCCTTCATGATGTCGTGCAGCACGGGCAGTTCCTTCAATTGGTAGGAGTGATCAGGCAGCACCGGCAACGCCACCAGGGCGATGATGGCATAACTGATAAATGCCTGTACTTCATGTTTGGATATTCCGGCCATCAACTGGGTAGTCCTGGCTTTCAGTGACATAAGAAATACCAGCATGACAAAAACGGCAACGGTGATCTGCAGGGGGATCACTTCAAGCACAACCATACTTCCAATAAAAAAAGTCGCAATGGCCGATAGCTCGCTGGTTATTCCGTAATGCTTGGTGTTGTTGGATTCTCCGATGTAGTACGCAATCAGAAGGATCAAAAAACCAGCCACCAGGCAGACAGCCAAGGGGCCGTAGTTGTGCATAAACAAGATTCCCGCCAGTCCACCCATCAGTGAAATGAGCGCAAACGTACGGATGCCGCCCACACTGCCGACATTGGAGTCACCCGGCTTGCTGCTCTCCCGCTCAAGGCCAATGGTGGCCCCAAAGATCAGGGCGAGGGTCAGGTTGATGAATAGATCTGAGAGCATGGCGAGGAGCGTCAGTTGATCATTCTAATCTATACAAATTGGATCATTTGAACTATGAAATCAATCATTAAATACTGCGCAAAAAATAGATTCTGCAATTTTCATCCATCTGCCCTGGACAAATGGGATCGTCAAAGAGGGTTCATGGCCACATTATCAAAGCTTGCCAACCAATGTGACTTTCCTCTTGACGTAGATGTCATCAGACAGGATTTCAATGGCAATAATATCACCAAGTGTTAGCTTCCCATAGTCTTCCGGCCATACCTGGAACAATTCCGCCTTGAGGCTTAATTCCAGGAAACATCCCTTCTTGTCGATCATCCTCTTCTCGGTTATCACTCCTTTGATTACCCTCTTCTCCTTAATCTTTAACGACTTGTTAAGGTGCGCAATGAAGAAATAACCTGAACCGGCAATCGCAACCACCAGCCACATCAGGTTGGGAAAAGCATCCTTGCCGAAATAATCATGATAAATTAAAGTAATGATGGCGAAGATCACAACAATGGAAAGGACAGAAAGCCAAATGATCATGAACCATTTCCTCTTCTTACTAAGGAACTCCAAATCTTCTGCAACGAAAGGAATCTGCTTGTCTTCATACAACTCACCCTGATCCTTCAAAAACGAAGCGTACCGCCCTTGAAGCTCCAGCTTCTCACCAGGTGTGCTTGATTTCCATTCACTCATCCAGGATGCCATGATTCGGTCATTTTGGGTTCTGAGTTATTCTTGCCTACCTCAACATTGTTTCTAAACAATATCGACATGATACACATCACGCTCATTCCTGAGAATATCCTTAATAAAGAATCCACCGGCTTCAGCTATTTCTTCGAGCATATCAAACCGCTGGCATGATTTAGGGAGCCCGGCGAAGATGAGCAGAAAACTGAATGGCTGGTTGTCCGGGATCAGGGTCCATTGCGTGGCGTAACTGATATTCTCCGCATGGATCAGCTGAGAACGTGCTAAAGAACCCCGATCAATGAGAAAGGTAGTCCTCCATATCCGGACCAGCATGTCCTGCCACCGGTTATTGAAGTGACAATTAACATAGACGTAGGAGTCGTTCATCAATTCAGGATGGACCAACGCCAGTACATCCATGTCCACCGAAGGCTTGGCTTTTACAGGTGGTTCTGGGATCCCGGCTGACTTCATGCTTTCTGATGGCTGTACTCCGACAGCTTTTCGAAATTTTCTCTGAGTCTCACCGCCACACTTGCTCCAATGATCATTGATCCGCAATAGCGCCAGGGATTCTCAAGAATCACCCGGCCATCTCCGTCACAATCGCCAGTGCTTTGTCAATCTCCTCGGGACTATTGAAAATATGAGTGCAATGCCTCACGCCCCACTGGTCGCCCTGTGACCGCGGCCGCATTTTGGCTTTCGCCCAGTAGGTATCCTGAATAATCGTCCCGGTGAGGCCTTCGATATTATAGACCGTGATACCAGCGCACATGGATTCATCCGACGGTGAAAATATTTTCACTTTAGGCATTTTTTTCAAGCCTGCGCGCAGACGCTCCCCAAGAAACTTGATTCGCGCGTAGACCTTGTCAGGGCCAATTTCATTATGAAAATCAATGGATGCCTCCAGGCCCTTCAGTACCGGGAAATTGCCCGTACCTCGCTGCGTGAACCGAAATCCTTCATCGTCATGGGTATCCCAACGGCCGCTGGCCACCGTGGTCCATATGTCTTTCATCCTGTCGGCCTTGACATACATGAAGCCCGTACCGGGAGGTGCGCCCATCCATTTGTGGAAGCAGCCCAGGTAGACATCGCATCCAATGTCTTTCACATCGACTTTGATCTGACCAATGGTCTGTGCTCCATCCAATACGGTAAATATTCCACGCTTGCCCGCCTCAACGCACAATTCTTTTACCGGGAGAATAGCGCCGCTGCCCGTGATCATGTGCGACAGCATCAACACCTTTGTACGCGGGGTGATTGCATTGACAATGATATCATAGACTTCCTTCGGGCTGTGGGCAGGCTTTGGGATGGCGACCATTTTAAATACGATGCCATACCGCTTTTCCTTTACCAGCCACCCTCCTTTACCCCCACCGTGTTCCTGGTCGGTGGTGAGAATCTCATCGCCGGGCTGCAGGGTAATGCCATTCGCAATGTAGCTCATGCCATTGGTGACATTGTCCGTCATCGCAATTTCCGCAGCCGTCCCATTGATCAGTGCGGCAACCTTGGTGCGGATACCCAGGAGATTGTTATAGCCGCTGATAAACTCTTCCGCGTTATCATTTTTATAAGCCCAATCGGCCACATTCTCCGCATTGTAACGCAGGTGTGCTACCATTTTGTCCACCACCACATTGGGCATGGCTCCCACCGTGCCAGGGTTGAAAAATACCTTGTCCTTCGACAACGGAAACTGGTCACGTATCTTCTTCCAGTACTGAGGATCGTCAGCCGAAGGAAGGGGCGGCGTTGAATTGGAAACCGGCGACGTTTTTCCAAATACGGGGAGGGTTGTGAGTGCCACCGTACTCAGGCCAAGACTTTTTAGAATGCTTCTGCGTGAGATATTCATATGGTTGACTGATATTTATGACAATTTCGAATCCTGAATATACCTGAATTCCGGCAATGATTATTCCCAAGAAACACCTTTTCGTCAAGAAATCGAGGCTTCCTTATGCAGGCGCAGGTCTGTTCACACGAGTGGTCATCCGCAAGGGTGACCGGATCGTTGAGTACAAGGGACGGCACCGACCCTGGAAGGAAGCAAAGAAGGAAGACGGATACAACGGCTACCTCCTCCGCCTCGATCGCACCACGGCCATCGATGCACTTCCATATAAAAAGGCACTCGGCCGCTTCGCCAATGACGCCGCCGGGCTCTCCCGCGTAAGTGGCCTGAGAAACAACGCCGAATACCTGATCTATGGCGACCAGTGTTTTATCCATGCTACCCGCACAATCCCCAAAGGTGCAGAGGTATTCGTCAGCTACGGAAAGGAATTTTGGGACTTACAAAAGAAGATATTGAACCTGGTGTAAATTATAGGCGTCTGACACCCGGGAAGGTGTCTGACGCTACCACCCGTTAGCTTAATCTTTTCGTTCTTCTTACTTTTGATGGCTGAAGGTTCATAAAGCCTTTCCCGCAATATTTTCATGAGTCAGGAAGCCCCCACTACCGAGAAATCAGAAAAGAAAAACCTGGGTGGACACCAGGCACCGAAGCCTTACACACCGGTAAACAAAGTCCGCATCGTTACTGCAGCGAGTTTGTTTGACGGCCACGACGCCGCCATCAACATCATGCGCCGCATCATCCAGTCGACCGGGTGTGAAGTGATCCATCTTGGTCACGACCGCAGCGTTGAAGAAGTGGTGAACACCGCGATCCAGGAAGACGCGCAGGCCATCGCCATGACAAGCTACCAGGGCGGTCACAACGAATACTTTAAATACATGTACGACCTGCTCCAGGAAAAGGGCGCAGGGCACATCAAGATTTTTGCTGGCGGCGGCGGCGTGATTCTGCCCGAAGAGATCAAAGACCTGATGTCCTACGGCATTACCCGCATCTATTCACCCGACGACGGGCGCGCGATGGGGCTGCAGGGTATGATCAACGACCTGGTCAAACAAAGTGATTTTCCGCTGGGTGACACACTGTCCAATGAAGTGGAACTGCTGCCATCCAGGAATCCGGTGGCCATCGCACGCCTGATCTCCGCGGCCGAAAACTATCACGACCGCCATCAGAAAGTCCTTGAACATGTTCACAAACTGGCAGCACAATCCAAAATTCCTGTCCTGGGTATCACCGGTACCGGCGGCGCCGGCAAGTCATCCATGGTGGATGAAATCGTCAGGCGGTTCCTGATGGATTTCAAGGACAAAACCATCGGCCTCATTTCAGTAGATCCGTCCAAACGGAAGACCGGTGGCGCGCTTCTCGGCGACAGGATCAGGATGAACGCCATTAACCACCCGCGGGTGTTCATGCGCTCGCTGGCCACCCGGCAATCCAACCTGGCCCTGTCTGCCTATGTAAAGGAGGCGATCCAGATTCTCAAGGCCGCGAAATACGACCTCATCATCCTTGAAACATCCGGTATCGGACAAAGCGACACGGAGATTATTGACCACAGCGATGTGTCATTGTATGTGATGACACCCGAATACGGTGCCGCCACACAACTGGAAAAAATTGATATGCTGGACTTTGCGGATGTTATCGCACTCAACAAGTTCGACAAACGCGGCGCACTCGATGCCCTGCGCGATGTGAAGAAACAATACCAGCGCAACCATGGGTTGTGGGAAGAGAACGTGGAGGAAATGCCGGTGTTCGGCACCATTGCTTCCCAATTCAACGACCCGGGGACAAACCAGCTGTACAAGCAGATTATTGACAAGATTGTGGTGAAAGCCGGAGCGGACCTGACCTCCACATTCAAAATTACGCGTGAGATGTCGGAGAAGATTTTTGTCATCCCCCCGGCACGCTCCCGGTACCTCAGCGAAATTTCCGAAAACAACCGCTCCTACGACCAGTGGGTTGAATCACAAAGTGAGATCGCTCAAAGACTGTATGCTGTTCAGAAAGTGAAGGACCACGTCAGGCCTTCCCCACTTGAAAAGGGACTGGAGGAAGAATCGAAGAAACTGAAACTGGAGCTCGACCCGAAAAACTGGAACCTGATCGAACAATGGCCCGAAAAAGTGAAGAAGTACAAAGGTCCCGTGTTCAGGTTCAAGGTACGCGACAAAGAGATCGGCATTGATACACATTTGGAATCACTTTCCCATTTGCAAATACCGAAGGTATCGCTTCCCAAATTCGAGGCTTGGGGCGACTTGTTGAGGTGGAACCTGCAGGAAAACGTTCCGGGAGAATTTCCTTACACCGCTGGCATTTATCCCTTCAAGCGGGAGGGCGAAGATCCCACCCGGATGTTTGCCGGCGAAGGCGGGCCTGAACGTACCAACCGCCGCTTTCATTACGTGAGCCTGGGCCTCCCTGCGAAAAGGCTTTCAACAGCCTTTGACTCAGTGACCCTCTATGGCAACGACCCCGACTACCGCCCTGACATCTATGGAAAGATCGGGAACTCTGGCGTGAGCATCTGCTGCCTCGACGACGCGAAGAAACTGTACAGCGGCTTCAACCTGGCCGATCCCAGGACATCCGTGTCGATGACCATCAATGGCCCCGCGCCCATGCTGCTGGGGTACTTCATGAACGCGGCCATCGACCAGCAGTGCGAGAAGTACATCATTTCGAACGGCCTTGAAAAGGAGGTAAAAGCCAAAATCAATAAGATCTGTGAGGCGAAAGGGATCGAACGCCCCGCCTACCAGGGCCCATTGCCGAAAGGAAATGACGGGCTGGGACTGATGTTACTGGGTGTCACCGGCGACCAGGTCCTGCCGAAGGATGTCTATGAAAAGATCAAAGCCGAGACCCTCTCGCAGGTAAGGGGTACGGTGCAGGCTGATATCCTGAAAGAAGACCAGGCTCAAAATACATGCATATTCTCCACGGAGTTTGCCCTGCGCCTGATGGGCGACGTGCAGCAGTATTTTATTGACCACGGTGTTCGTAATTTTTATTCCGTATCCATATCCGGTTACCATATCGCGGAAGCAGGCGCCAACCCAATTTCACAACTGGCCTTCACGCTGGCCAACGGTTTCACCTACGTGGAGTACTACCTGAGCCGGGGGATGGACATCAACGACTTCGCTCCCAACCTTTCCTTCTTCTTCAGCAACGGCATTGATCCCGAATATTCGGTCATTGGCCGCGTCGCGAGAAGGCTGTGGGCCAAGGCCATGAAGAACAAGTATGGCGCCAATGCCCGGAGCCAGATGATGAAGTACCACATCCAGACTTCGGGGCGTTCGCTTCATGCGCAGGAAATTGATTTCAACGACATCCGTACCACCCTGCAGGCGCTGTACGCGATATACGACAACTGTAATTCATTACACACGAACGCCTACGACGAGGCGATCACCACGCCTACCGAGGAATCCGTCCGCCGTGCGATGGCCATCCAGCTCATTATTAATAAAGAGCTTGGCCTGGCCAAAAATGAGAATCCGTTGCAGGGCTCATTCATCATCGAAGAACTCACCGAACTGGTGGAAGATGCGGTGCTTGCAGAATTTGACCGGATCACGGAACGTGGTGGTGTGCTTGGCGCCATGGAGACCATGTACCAGCGTGGCAAGATTCAGGAGGAGAGCTTGTATTACGAGACCCTGAAACACACCGGGGATTACCCGATCATCGGTGTCAACACTTTCCTTAGTTCAAAAGGCTCACCCACCATCCTGCCCCAGGAAGTAATCCGGGCCACGACTGAAGAAAAGGAATACCAGATCAGAATGCTGCGATCATTGAAGGAGCTCCAGAAGGATCAGTCAGCAGGACAGCTGGAGAAGATCCAGGAAGTTTCCGTGCTGAACAAGAATATCTTTGAGGCGCTGATGGAAGCGTGCAAGGTTTGCTCCTTGGGACAAATTACAAAAGCCCTTTTTGAAGTGGGCGGTCAATACCGCCGGAACATGTAGGTCTCTTCCAGCTACTTGCAGGAATAGGAGTATTCAGTGGATTCACCGTCTGTTCCCGTCCTTGAAGCAGGATAACCATTGGAAGTATATTGATACGTATACGCCGTTTGGGTAGCCGTTCCGCCAGTCGGTGCGTAAGTCACCCTGGTTATGTTGTTGTCCGGCTGGATCGAAACAAACAATACTTTCAGTGGGTTGGGTTTCGTGTCGTACTCATACCTCCAGATATTGCCCGTGCCGGAAGTAGTTTTAGTGGGGTTTCGCGCTACAGGTGTGGCATATTCATACGCCGCTGTTGTGGTGCTTGAACCTGCCCCAATGTACCGGATGTACTCCACCCCGGTCAGCTGCAGCGTTGCATTATAATGGTAAACATTCTTGTAAACAGGAATACCGTCTTCCAGCAGATTTTCCTCGGTCAGGTTGTGTGCAATGTCGTACGTGTAGTTAATGATGGCATTGCCACCTGTCGTGCTGCTCTCAGAAGCGGTCACAATGTTGTCATTGCTGTCGTACATGAATGTTCTTTCAACCACAGACGTATTGGTGCCCGTTGTTGAAGTGACGGTCTTTGACGTCACCTGGTTCTTGTCATTGTACAAATAGGTTGTAGTGGAGGAAACGCCTGTTGTTCCGCTGGAGATGGTTGTCGGGAAGCAAAGCGCCTTCACCGGATCAGTCGTTTTCGTGCAGCTGATGAACATCGTCATGACGATCAAAAACAATACCAATGACTGTAAAGCCTCCTTCATAGGAATGGGATTTCCTTAAAGTTGGAGGATGTTTTTGGATTTGACAAATCGGGCCTGGAACAAAAAAGAAACCCCGGCGCTTCGGCCAGGGCTTCCACCTTCATTGACAATCAAAGAATTCGGGCCTATTGGTATTTAATGGTCCTTATATGGCCGGCTTTGTCGGTCACCTCGAATGTCGGCATGCCACTTACATTCTTCAGGTTGTAGACAAGGCCGAAATCTCCCTTCACCGACATATTCTCATCATGAACGAGTTGGTTAAGGCCGTCAAAAATCCTCACGTTGATTTTCTCAGGTCCCTGGCTCGCCACGGCCAACAGGTATTTATCCTTACCGGAAATTCTGGAAACGTGCACCGCCCTGATGGCTGTTTCATCTTTGTAGGTCACCTTCCCGATGGCTGCTTCCTGGTTATAGGAAACCTTCTGAACTTGCAGACCCCTGGCATCAGCAACCTCTATGGCGTATTCGCCCTGGATCATGCCCTTGAAATTAACAGGGCGTATGAAACCTGCCAGATTTCTGGTAGTCTCCTTGAAAACCATATTGCCTTCGGCATCCCGGATTGTCATGGTTACATTGCCTGCCTGCTCACCTTCATAGATGACTTTGAAAGAGCCGGATTGCTTCTGACTGATGACTGCCATGCGTGATCCTGGTCCCTGTGCAAACAACACCGTACTCGCCAACATGACAAGGGCCGTTAAAAATGATTTTGTTTTCATAGTGTACATGTTTTGTTTTTGTTTTAGTACAATGCAAATGTACGGGCGGGATTCAGGCTTGGCCGACTGCTGTAAGGAAAGTTGATTTTTGATGTTTAAAATCGTTTGCGGATTCTGCGAGCAGCAATGAGTGTACTCCCCATGATCATTTGACCCATGAAAGGCACTTGCTGTCCCGGTGCATCGCATCACGGATACCGTAATCGTTTGCGACGCGTGCTCCGCTAAAAGCCAAAT